>JACPTF010000011.1 GCA_016192915.1 Candidatus Woesearchaeota archaeon
TCTCCTGAAGGTCGTCATTGGGAACGCTAACGTCAACGACACTCAGGACTTTGTGAACAACCAGAGCTACAACAGGTACATGATAGCAGTCAGTAAGTACCTTCATAATGGTGATAACAACGGCTGGGCTCCGAACGAGGTATCGCTTTATAACACCAGCAACTTGACGAGCGGAGGTGGCAGCTCAGCTAACGAATCACAAGGCGACACCGCCATAGAAGCAGGAATCAACAGCTCAATACCAACAGCCACAAAATATAAAGAACAACAAGTTTACGTCCGTAACCTGAGCAACAACCAAACATTAGGCACATTCGATTGGGTAGCTGCTTTCGGAAGCCAAAGATGGGTGCTCAACTACATAACAGCAGGAGAAAGCTACGTAAGAGCGCCTAACCTGACAACAGCGGTTTACGTGCTGGAAATAGCCGATAAGACGACGCTCCAAATAACAGATGAAGTAAGCAAGTTAATAAACGCGACGAAAAGTTAGTCCTGGTAGGATTTGAAATGAAACCATTGCGATTCGGACTGCTCGGGCTTGGCTACTTCGGCAGGAACTACCTCCGGCTTCTCCAGGACGTAAAAGACGCCAGATTAGAGGCGGTTGCTGCAAAAACGCGAGAGACGCTTGAACAGTACAGAAGCGCAACGCCAAAAGAGGCAATAAAGACAACGAATGCCTCTGAAATAATAAAAAACCCAGAAATTGACTGCGTTGTCATCGCAACACCCGCCGCCACCCACTTTAAGCTTGCAAAAGAAGCTTTGGAAAATGGAAAGCACGTGCTGCTCGAAAAGCCGATGGTTGCCAGCCTGGACGAGGCTAAAAAGCTCAGGGCCCTGGCAGAAAAAAGCCCCTCAACATTCATGGTAGGGCACCAGTACATATACAACGATTACGTCCGGTATTTGCATAACAGCATAGCAGAGCTTGGAAAAATAAGCCATGCAATAGCAGAACACATTTACAACGGCCCGGTAAGGGATGACACAGGATGCTTGTGGGATGCTGGAACGCACCAGCTCGCAATGGTGCAATACCTGTTCAGCCCTGGAAAAATAATTTCTGCTGCCGGTAGAAGCGTTTGCATGCGCAACAAGGGCATTGATGACTTCACAGCTGTTGCTGCAAAATTCGAGAATGGGCTTGCGGCAACAATAATCGTGACATGGCTCTCGCCAAAGAAAACGAGAAAGCTCACGGTGATAGGAAGCAAAAAAAACGCTGTCTTCGATGACATAGAGGAAAAAGGCAAGCTTGTTTTTATTGACAGGAAAAACGGGAAGAAAACTGCACCTAAGATAGCAGCCAAGGAGCCCCTGCGAAACCAGGTGGAGCATTTTATACGCTGCATAAATACGGGACAGAAACCACTGACCGGAATAGATAGCAGCTACGAGATAATTGAGTGGCTTGACAAGATAAGCAGAAGCGTTAAATAATTTGAAAATCTTGCGCTTTTTCTGAAAGTTTACACTGGACATTCCGCAAATATTTCAGCGACGAAAGATGGATTTCTTGATTGACATTCTTTGCCGCGCCAAAGAAGGTCACTGGACACTGGACAAATGCCCAGCGAAGGTATTTAAACTAGTTCTACAAATTTGTAAAAAAGAAAAAAAGCGCCGCCAAACGGCGGACAAGAGGTTCACACCCAAAGATCAGTGTTATTTCAAAATATATAAAGTTTATGCCGGCGTCGTCTAACGGAAGGACGGGAGGTTCACACCCTCCTTGTGTGGGCTCAAATCTCCTATGTGGGTGAGAACCAAATCGCTGATGCGATTGGTCCCGTCGCAGTAAGCGACGTGGCTCCCACCGCCGGCGCATTTTGATTAACCTTTTTTCCTGTAAATCACCGTCCCAGTCTGCTCATTCTCATAAGCTTTTGTAAAATTAGCCTCAACCTGCCGCAGAACCTCGGGCTCGACAACGCTTACCGGCTCAAGCCTGAAATTCTGGTTAACCCAAACGTAATCAACCTTAGCCAAATCAAAGTTTGAAGGGCGATGGATGTTGTAGCCAAGGCACTGGCCCCTGTAGCCAACCAACGCATTTTCTGGCGTGCTAGACTTAACCCAGTTAAAATCAGGCTGGTACTTTGCCCATTCATTTGCGCCAACAACAGCCTTGGCAGCCTCGACCGCTGAAAAAGCAAAAGCGCTTCCCACAACAATAGCGATAACAATAACAGAAGCGCTGAAATTCAGCAGCCGCAAACCGCCAGCCTTAACAAAAATCCTGTCAAGGCCAACAGCCCATATAATGGCAAGGGCAGGAAGGGCAGGAAGGAAAAGACGAGCCTGAGTGCCGCCCGTGTTCATTACGTAAAGGACAAGCGCAACCAGAAAAAGGGCAAGCCAGCCAAAAACAAGGCCCCTGTGCTTTTTAACGGAGAACAGCCCGGCAACAACCGGGAAAAAGAACACGAAAGTAATGGCAAGCCATGCGGAGATGAAAAATCCTGAGAATGGAATGCTTACAAAGGAAAGGGCCGCCAGGCTGCCCAGTGGCACGCCAAAGCTTTCAAGGTAAAACCTTGCTGCGTGCACTGGGAAAAAAGCAGAAGCGACTGAAAAGTCAGGGACATGCGAAACTATCTTTCCCCCAAGAATCTTATAAAGGTAAGGCCACAACGGGTTGCCAAGCAGGACATAATTGCGAATGAACCAAGGAAGGCCAATGACACCCATGATTAATCCTGAAACAGCTGATTTGGAAAGAAAAATTCTTGGCTGCTGCCTGTAATAAACAAGCAGCGCAACAAAAAACAGGGGAAGCATGAAAAACATGTGCTGCTTCGACACCAGCCCAAGCCCCATAAAAACAGCAGAGAGGTAAATCCTCCTGCAGAAAAGCAAATAGACGGAAACAACAGCAAGAAAAAGGGCAAGCGACTCAACAAACGAAATGGCGCTGGCATTCATGTGCAAAGGCAGGAAAGCAACGAACAGGGTGGCAAAAAAACCAATCCTCGAATTGAACAGCTTTCTTCCAAGAAGGAAAATGAAAGGCAACGACAGTGTTCCAAACAGCGGCGAAACGAACTTAACAGCAAACTCGGCAGCAGGAATGCTGAGTAAGCTGAAGATTTTGTAAACGGAGGCAGTGATAACGTGGTAAAGCGGCGGGGCAGCGAAAACCTCCCTCTCACTGATGCCAAAAGGCTCCAGAAAAGGCATGCGGCCGTTCTCAGCAATAAACCTTGAGACAGAAAGGTGCCAGCACGCATCACCGGCAGGATGGCTCAGCGCAGCAAGGGCAAAACGAAGCACAGCCGCAGCCACTATGACGGCAACGGCGAGCTTAAAATAATTGTCCTTAAACTCGCATTTAAGCCTGCCAATGAACCCCATAGCAGAGAAGAACCTTCAAAATAATATATAAACATTGCTGAAAATTAGAAAACGACATAAGTTAAGCGGACTAAGCCGTTTCAGCATCGGCACAAGTCGGCAGTAGCCGACTGTGCAATCCTGCCAAAGCAGGATTTGCAGCAGCCGATGCGCATTCAGCATCGGTAGTAACCGATGCGCATCGACCGAAGGTCGATGGACCCTAGGTCAATGTAAACACAAAAGCCGCCTCGCCCTGGTTAGCAATGGTGAAAAGGCCCGAAGAGGCAACAGCATTAATTAAGGAAACAGTCCTGTTCAGGCCAAAGTTCTTCACTTCAATCCCGCCAATAATAAAGTAGTCGTAGCTGTTGTCGCGAAGAAAGCTGTGAAGCTCAGATGGCGTGACGTTAAAGAAGCGCTGCCTCATTCTGTATTCAGGCTCGCACCAGCCGCAGGAGTACTTGTCAGAGCCAATAACCTGGTCAGGATTCGAGAAAGTGAAAACCTTGGTGTTAGGCGGCAGTGTCCTGAGCCAGCCGTAAACGAGCAGCTCACTAGGCACAGGGCAGTTTGAGCCCTGCTCAAGCACATAGTTGCCGCCCCAGAACGCCCCGGAAGGCCAGCAAGCAGTATTCAAGTCAAGCTTCGGCTTTGCCGACGTGAAAAAAATTCCCACAACAAAGACAGCTATGATTGCAAGCTTTACAGCCGTAACCGCTGAAGCATCAAGCTTAAAGCGGCTCACCAATCCCAGCAGGGCAAAAAGGCCCTCGGAAGCCAGCATAGCTGCAGGAACTGCCAGGATCATCCAAAAACGGAAGGCAAAAAGGCCAACCGGAAGGTCAAAGGTCTGGTTGTTGACGCCAAGGAAGGCAAAAAGAAGCCAGCCAAGAAGAATTGCAAGATAGATCACCTGCCTGCGCTCAGCATTGCGCCTCGCAGCTGCAATAACTGCAACAACTGAAAGCAGGAAAGCCACAGCAAGCAAAACAAGAACCAGCGAAATTGCAAAAACACCGCCATACGAAGGAGGATTAACCCAATTCTGGGGCCTCAAGGGGCCATCACGCCCGTAAAAGCCCTGCTGGAACTCAAGCGTGCTTGAAGTCAGCAGGATTACCAAAATAATGACAACGACAGCAGCAACAGGAATAACCACCCTGGGCCTTGGCAGGAGCTTAACAAAGCCAAGAACTGCAGACACCAAACCTGCGGCCATGAGAATGAAGGCAAAAACCCCAAAGCCAACAGGATTATTAACCATGTTCTGGCTCTGTGCAATAAAGAAGTCCCTAAAAGTGTAAACCCTTGTGGCAGTACCGCTGTCAGGATTCAAAGCGTGAGTGACCAGCCTGATAAGCTTGACTATGACGTTTGGGGATTGCCTGATGGCGGCCGTGGCAGCCTCAGGACCGTCCTTGAAACTGCCAGCGGCCTTGCTTGCAAAAACCCTCCACTTGAATCCCCACCAGAAAAGCGAGAGCAAAACACCCAGAATTGCAGCCTTGATGCTGCCTGCATTCTGCTGCACCCACGATTTATTGTCAGCGATTAAGCCCGAAAGCAGCTTAATGCCAAGGTAGATTGCAACGAAAACAGAAAGCTTTACTGCATGCGTGGGATGGATAAGCAGGACTGAAGCAAAACAGATGGCAGCCACAACCCACCATTTCCTGCCATGCCTGATCATCTCAAATGCGTACATTGCCGGGAAGAAAGCCACAAGGGCAAAAGCAGGAGCCCAGATAAAATGGCTCAGGTAAGCAGGAACGCTTGCCAGGACAAAAGTGGCGAACAGGGCCTTTTTACTGCTGCCCATGAACTCCTTGGCAAAAAAATAAAAGAATATTATGCTCAAGGAGATGACCAAGGCGTTGAAGAACTTCACAACCCAGTAAACTGATGAAGACACCTGGTTAAGCACGCCAAAAAACATGTCATAGCCTGGAGGATAAGGGTCCATGTACTGGCTCTGGAAGAATTGGGACGCAAAGGCCGTCTTCTCGATTGAGACATACGCTATGCCACGAACATGGGTCCAAGAGTCATCATCCTCAAGGTAAGCATAGCTGAAAGCCCCTGAAATGTACATGTAAGCAGTAAAGGCGAATACCAGCAGAAGGATGAGGACATTGACATCCGAAAGCCTGAGCCTCAAAGAGGGGGCATTCAGCTGCCTGTAACCCTTCCTGAAGATAAGACAATATAAAGGCACAGCAACCGACGCAAAAAGGAAAACCCGCCAGTCCAGTGGAATGCGAAACGCATTAAGGGCCATGCCCAAAACAGTGAATGCTGAAAAGCCAATTCCTAAGCGCATCAGGTTGCGCTCAAGGAAATGCTCACTCTCCCTCGCCAGCCTGGTTGCTGAAAAGCCAAGCCCCCACGTGTAAACGAAGAAAAGCAGGATTGCGAAAAGCGAAGCAGCCATTGACGGGGAAGGCTGCTGCAAAGATATATAAATTTAACTGGGGCAACTGGGAAATATGAATGATTTACAAAGGGTAATTGCTGCCTTGGCATTCTTGTGGACAGCCTTCCTGTTCGCGCTTTACATCTTCAACTACTACAAGCTATACACGGGTGGGGCTTGAGTGATAACCGAACTTGCTTACCTCATATTTATTGCAGCCGGGGCATTAGCTGTTGGCAACATCGCCAGACAGCCCTTTCATAAATCCCAATCAAGGCTGGAGGAGTTCCTCGTAAGCAGCGGATTGGGGTTCGTAATCATCTCGGCCGCTTTTTTTATCCTCGGAGCCTTAAAGCTGTACATAACGCCAGTATTAGTAGCTGCTGATGTTGTGCTGCTGCTCCTGATTGCTGTACAGGCAAAGAATCTCGCTGCAATTGCAATACCAGACATATCTTGGCTTAAAGATTCACCGCCAATATCAAAGCTCATCTTTGCTGCCTTTGTTCTGTTTGCCGCCCTTAATTTTATTGCCTCAGCCGCACCGCCAACAAGCGCTGACGCGCTCGTGCACCACTTGACAGCCCCGAAGATTTACCTTTCTGAGCACGGCATCGTAAACATTCCCTCATTGCAGCTGATGACAGAAGCGCCAATGTCTGTCAACATGATTTACCTCTACGGGCTGCAGCTGCTGAACGGAAAATTGGCGCAGATGACTGCGTGGTACCTCTCTTTCCTTGCGGCGCTTGCTGTGTTTATGATTACGGCCAGGATAACAACCAAACAAGCTGCTGTTGTGGCTGCAACATTATTCGCGACCATGCCAATATTCTCTGTGTTTAACGTAAGGCCTTACGTTGACATACCACTGGCGTTCTTTGCGCTGCTTGCAACACACTTGTTCCTGCAGTGGCTGGAACGAAATGAGACAAAACATGCCGTACTTACCGGGCTTTTCATGGGAATGGCTGTATCAGCCAAGAACACAGGCCTACTCACCGGGGCGGCATTTGCAATAACAATAGCTGTAATGTTCCTGAGGGCACCGGCTGACAAAAAAGCCAGATTTGCCGCACAGGCTGCCATAATCGGAGTAGTTGCCGCGGCAATGCTGGCGCCGTGGCTGATTAAAAGCTACCTGAACACAGGAGACCCAATGCACCCGTTCCTGTATGAATACTTCCAGGGCACTTACTGGAACAACGACCTGGGAAGGACGCTGCTGGAGTTTCACAGAAGCCACGGAATAGGATTTTCGCTGCCATCACTTATTTCATTTCCATTCAAAATAACCGTAAATCCGCAGCTGTTCGCTGACACTGCAGGCGTAACCCCTGTTTTTCTGGGTTTTCTGCCGCTGCTGTGGCCGCTGCGAAAGAAAGTTCCAAGGCAAATAACTACCCTGCTAATGTTCGTTGCCATGCTGGTTGTGCTGCAGTTCTTCACCGCCCAGCAGACAAGATACATGTTCCTGGCATGGGGAATACTGAGCATCATCACGGCTTACATAGTGCACTCATTCAGGACAGAAAGACTTATTCAGGCAGGGCTTTATGCGCTTGTTGCAATGAGCCTGGCAATGAATGCTGCACTTTGGGCGGCTGCGAATCTGGATGACTTGCCTGCGGCTGCCGGACTGCAACCTGAAAAGGAGTACTTAATGAAGAAAGTGCCAACCTATGCTGCCACAGAATACCTTGCTGCCGCAGATAAAAACGGAACTGCGTGCTGGTACGGGGAAGGCAGGGGATTCTGGGCCAAAAACCCTTACGTGTGGTGCAACCCGCTCTACCAGGCGTATGTTGACTTTTTGGAAATAAAAACGCCACAGCAGCTCTCACAAAGGCTAAAGGAGATCAACATTTCATACGTCCTTTACGAGAAAAGGATGCGGCAACCTCCCCTTTACGGAAAGAAAAAAGTATACTCTGACAAAACTGCAGAATACTACTTCAGCAGCAACCAGCTTATGCAGGCTTACCTTGGCGGCTTTGGCACGAAGATTTACGAAGACAACAATACAGAGGTGTACAAAGTTGCAGGGTAGCTTAACAGTGTGTAGCTTAACAGCAAAATTTTTAAGCATGGGCTGAACTTCGGAGCTGAGAAAAATGGCTGATCCTGGCACAAAATATGACGCGGCAATCGTTGGAGGGCTGGGGCACGTAGGGCTGCCGCTGGCGATAACCTTTGCAGACAAGGGCCTCAGAGTTTGCGCTTACGACATCAGCAAGGAGCATGCTGAGCTTGTAAGGAGAGGGGCAATGCCGTTCATTGAGTACGGGGCAGAGCCAGTCCTCAAGAAGGTCCTCGCAAATGGCATGCTCACCATCTCAACAGACCCAAACGAGCTGTCAGCTGCAAAACACATCATAATTGCGATAGGCACTCCAGTTGACGAATACCTGAACCCGAAGACAAGGCAATTCATGGAAATAATCAGCGGGCTGAAAAAGCACATTAGCAACAGCCAAACCATAATCATAAGAAGCACAGTCTACCCGAACACGTGCAGGCAGCTTTACAACATGCTCAGCCAAAACGGCAAAGAAGAATGGCACGTGGCATACTGCCCTGAAAGGATAGTGCAGGGCCACTCCATGAAAGAGCTTCTTGAGCTGCCACAACTAGTAGCAGGATTCAGCGAGAAAGCCATAAAAGAGGCCGGCGACCTTTTCGGCAGAATCTCGCCAAAGATAATCCACGTTGCAATGGGTGAAGCAGAACTGGCGAAGCTTTTTGCCAATGCCTGGAGATACATCCAATTTGCGGTAACAAACCAATTTTACATGATAGCGCACAGCTTCGGAACGGATTATAACAAGGTCAGAAAGGCAATGATGGACGGCTACAAAAGGGCTGAAGCCATTCCAACAGCAGGGTTTGCTGCCGGGCCATGCCTGCTGAAAGACACAATGCAGCTTGCTGCCTACAGCGGGAACAGCTTCCTTCTCGGCCACACCGCAATGATGGTAAATGAGGGGCTGCCGCACTTCATTGTTGAAGACATAAAGAAAAGGCACGACATTGCCAAGGCAAAAGTTGGAATACTTGGAATGGCTTTCAAGGCAGACATCGATGACGTCCGCGATTCCTTGTCGTTCAAGCTCGGAAAAATCCTGAGGTTTAACGGCGCAAAGGTGTACTATTCTGACGAGTATGCGAAGAACCCTGACTTTGTCACAAAAGAAGAGCTCATAAAGCAAAGCGATGTCGTCATAGTGGCTGTTCCGCATTCGGCATACAAAGGGCTGGCCATCCCAAAGGGGAAGGAAGTGGTAGACCTCTGGGACGTAGTCAAGCAGGAATGATTTTTTCGGCATGATTCTGGCATAATACCGACCTGACCAAATCATTTAAATATCGCAGTTCAGGCACACCGCCCATGAAATACGGCAAGGTACTGCTCACCGGAGGCTCGGGCACTCTGGGGGGGCACATACTCAAGTCAGGGCTGTTCAAGAACATTATTGCACCGAGCAGCGCAGAACTGGACATAACAAACGCAGCCGCTGTTGAAAAATTCTTTGAAGAGAACGACTTTGATGCCGTGATACACTGCGCTGCCCTTGCCAGGATTAGCGAGTGCGAGAAAGAGCCTGAAAAAGCCATGCTGATAAACGCAGTAGGAACGAGCAACCTAGTGGTTGCAGCCATCAAAAAAGAGGCCGAAACAGGCAGAAAGACAAGGTTCATCCACATTTCAACAGATGGCGTTTACCAGAGCACAAAAGGAGACTACTCTGAAACAGATGAAGCCATGCCATACAACAGGTACGGGTGGGCAAAGCTCGCGGCAGAAGCATCGGTAAATGTGCTGGCAAACTTCTGCATCATAAGGACAAGATTCCTTGACACGAAAAACATAAAATATGACGCCTATGCGACAGACTCATACACATCGATAATACCCGTCGATGAACTGGTGAAGGCAATAGCCATCATGGCTGACAGCGAATTCGTAGGCACAATAAACGTTGGCGGACAGAAAGTATCCGACTACGACGCCTACAAAAGATACAAGCCAACGATAAAGCCGTGCAAATTCGAAGACATACAGGGCAAAACCCCTTTCAAGCTGTCAAAAGACGCGTCAATGAATGTTTCGCTGTGGAAAAAGATACAGAAGCAAGCGGGAGCCGAGAAATGAAAACAGCAACGCCAGCAAAAACATCACAGAAGCTGAAGCTGACTATAATAATGCCGGTCAGAAATGAGGGCGTTAACCTGAAGATGATACTCAAGATAATCAACTCGCTGATGGAGGAGCCTTACGAGACACTTGTCGTATATGACAGCCCAGAAGACGACAGCATACCAGTTGCAGCAGAAATGCAAAAGAAAAACCCTGCTGTTAAGCTGCTGCACAACGCACTAGGAAGAGGGGTTATCAACGCAGTGAAAACAGGGGTTGCTGCTGCGAAAGGAGAGTATGTGCTCATCCTGCCAGCAGATGACATGGGAGCAATATTTGGGATAAGCAAGATGCTTGCAGAGGTAGAAAAAGGCTACGACATGGTCAGCGCAACAAGATATGCGAAAGGCGGCAAGGTAGTTGGAGGCGCGTTAATTAGCAGGCTACTGTCAAGAATAGCAAACAAGCTCTTCAGGGTGTTTGCAGGCTCGGCACTAACAGACTCGACAGTGGGAATAAAAATGTTCAAACGCAGCGTGTTTAACAGGATAAATTTTGAGTGCAAACCGGTAGGATGGGCATTCGCGTTTGAGATGGCAATAAAATCGCACATGCTTGGGCTGAAAGTGTCAGAAGTGCCCATTGTCTCAATAAACAGGTTCTACGGAGGAACATCAACATTCAAGCTCAACAAATGGGCATCAGAATACCTAAGATGGTTCATGTGGGGGCTGGTGCATGTGAGGTTCAGAAAAAAGTGAAACCGAAGAAATACCTTGTCACAGGAGGAAGCGGATTTATCGGGAGCGCCATTGTAAAGAGGCTTGTGAAAGCAGGAAACGAAGTCAGGGTGCTCGACAACGATTTGAGGGGGGCTTCTGAAAGGCTAAAGGAAGTGGCCAGAAAAATAGAGCTTGTGCAAGCTGATATACGCGATGCTGAAGCAGTCAGGAAAGCGTGCAGAGGCGTTGACTCAGTGATACACCTCGCATATTTGCAAGGAACCCAGTTCTTCTACACAAAGCCCGAGCTAGTGCTTGACATAGGAGTAAAGGGCATGATAAACGTAATTGACGGCTGCATAAAGGAAAACGTGAAGGAGATTGCAGTGGCATCAAGCTCAGAAGTCTACAACATGCCGCCAAAAATCCCCACAGACGAAACCGCCCCTCTTACGATTCCAGACCCGCTCAACCCCAGATACTCGTACTCTGCCGGAAAAATAATAAGCGAGATGATGGCAATAAACTACGGGAGAAAGCACTTTGACCGCGCACTAATATTCAGGCCGCACAATGTCTACGGCCCGGACATGGGATGGGAGCACGTAATACCGCAACTCACGCTAAAAATAAGGGGAATAGCCGCTGCTGCCGGAAAAACGATAAAAGTCCCAATACAAGGCACAGGAAAGGAAACAAGGGCATTCATCTACATCGAGGACTTTGCAGATGGCCTGATGATCCTGCTTGAGAAAGGGGAGCACCTGGGAATATACCACATAGGAACAATGGACGAGATGACAATAGCAGACGTCGCAAAGGAGATAGGCAACTACTTTGGGAAAATTGCCGAAATCGTACCAGGAAAGGCTGCAAAAGGCTCGCCAGCAAGAAGGTGCCCTGACACAACAAAGCTCAAAAAGCTCGGATTCAAAACAAAAACGCCATTCAGGGAAGGGCTTGCAATGACAGCCAAATGGTACGACCAGAACGCTGATAAGCAGCCAAAGGTTTCAAGCGAAGGCGGGAGGCTATATGAACGCTAGATTAGCATTCAACACAGGCTCAAGCGTTGTTGTGGAAAAATGCCAGGTATGCGACAACACCCCACTGGAGCCAATACTCTTCCTCGGATATTTGCCGCCAGTAAACACAATGCCCAAAATAGGAGCCAAGCCGAGAGAGCAGCCAAGCTACCCGGCACAGATGCTATACTGCCCAAGATGCGGCCTGGCACAGCTAGGGCTGATTGTTGACCCGAAAATACTCTTTCCGCCGGAATACCCTTACACAAGCAGCACAACAAAGATTCTACGGGATAACTTTGCGGAGCTTTACTCTGAGTGCAAGACAATCATACCGCTATCAAAGAATGACCTCGTAGTGGACATTGGCTCAAATGACGGTAATTTGCTTAGCAACTTCAAGGACAACCACCGAGTCCTGGGAATAACCCCTGAGGAGATTGGAAAATTGGCGATTGAACGCGGAATACCAACAATCATCAGCTACTTCAGCCACGAATTGGCAAAGAAAATCGCTGCCGAAAAAGGAAAGGCAAAAATCATAACTGCAACAAATGTCTTTGCCCACATAGAAAACATACACGGCATCCTTGACGGGATACTTGAATTGCTCGCAGATGACGGCGTTTTCATATCAGAATCACACTACCTGCTATCGCTGGTACAAACACTGCAGTACGACACAATCTACCATGAGCACCTGAGATATTATTCTTTGCACAGCCTCAAGTATTTGCTTGAAATGCACGGGCTGGAAGTAATACACGCCAAGAAGATACCAACGCACGGCGGCTCAGTAAGGGTATATGCTGCACGAAAGGGAAAATACCCTGTAAAGCAAACCGGTGCGGAACTGCTCGCTGAGGAAAAGCCTGTAGTGCTTGACAAGAAAAACTTGCTGGAATTCAAGAAGAGGGTAACAGTTTCAAAGCTCGCACTGCACTCGCTGCTGCTTGGCATCAAAAAGAAAGGCAAAAGGGTTTACGGCATAGGGGCGCCATCAAGGGCGAGCACCCTGGTCAACTACGTTGGAATAGACGACGGCATAATGGACTGCGTTCTGGAAATAAAAGGCTCGCACAAGGCAGGAAAGTACATGCCCGGAACACTCATACCAGTGCTGGACGAGGCGAAGCTCTATGAAGACCAGCCAGAATACGCTATGCTGCTTTCATGGCACATAGCAGATGAGCTGATGCCAAAGATACGGCAGAAAGGCTTCAAAGGAAGCTTCATAGTGCCGCTGCCGGAGCCGAGGATTGTAAGATAGAAAAGCTTTTATATAACCGCTACATAGCCATTCTATAGGTGATTATATATGGCGGATGTTTCAACGATACAACTTGAAAAGGAAGTAATCGAACAGCTAAAGAAAACCAAGGAGTATCCGAGGCAGACTTATAACGAGCTCATAGCAAGAATGACTAAAATGTTCGCGAGTAGGAGGAACCAGTATGACGAGTTTCTGCACAAGATACAGCAGCCAAAGATGAAAGAGCTTTGGGACAACCCTGAAGACGAAGCGTGGGAACATGCGTAGGCTGGGGGAAGTTGTACTAGCGGAAATGCAATTCACAGATACTTTTGAGATAAAGCAGCGCCCTGCCGTAGTTTTATTTGAGGAATACGGCAATATTGTTGTGGCTGGCATTACGAGCAACACCGATATGAAAGGAATTCCGCTCTCAAAAAAGGAAGGCGCCATAAAAGAGAGCGTGATAAAGCTCAATTACATATTTACCGTATCTGAAAAAATGATTAAAAAATCGCTTTTTTCCCTTTCTGCCGAAAAGAAAAAAGTTGTAGTTACAGAAATTGTAAAAAAATTACAGGCAAGGTCATAATTAATCATTCAAACAGCTTTTTATTCTCAGAAACAAACTCCACGAGCTTCTTGACGCCTTCTGCGGGGGAGACCTTTGGCTCCCAGCCAAGAGCCTTCTTTGCCGAAGATATGTCCGCAACGAAGACCTTTTGGTCGCTGGGGCGCCAGTCAGAATAACTTATTTTGCTCCTCTTACCAGTAAACTTTTCCAATAAGTCCAGCAGCTGCAGCAAGGATAACGCATTCTTTTGGCCGCCGCCAGCGGTAAAAACGCCATGCTTGAGACTGCTTTTCAGGAACCTGTCATAAATGTCAAGAAGGTCTGAAACGTAAAGCACATCCCTGACCTGCTTGCCGTCACCATAGATAGTAAGGGGCTTTCCCAGAAGAGTAGCGATGGCAAACCACGCAATCCAGCCCTGGTCCTCAACCCCAAACTGCCTGGTTCCATAAATACAGCTCATCCTGAAAACGCCAGTCTTCAGGCCGTACACATGCGCGTAGTCCTGGACGTAAAGATCGCCCGCCAGCTTGGAAACGCCGTAAGGCGTGTGCTCACACATGTCAATGGAGAAGTCCGAAGGAACCCCGTTCCTGAAGGAAGGCTCAAACTCATAATGGTCCTGCTTTTCAACAATCCGGATTTTGTTAACGTTACTGCCAAAGACCTTGTTAGTTGAGCAATGGATGAAAGATGTGCTTTTGCCAGATTTTCTGGCTGCTTCCAAAACGTTAAAAGTTCCCTGGATGTTGACCTCAAAATCAGGCCGTGGGTCAGTGATGGAAGTTGTAACGGCTGTCTGGGCGGCAGCGTGAAAGATAACATCAGCATCCTTCGCAGCTGCAGCGATTTCCTTCTCGTTCCTGACATCCCCTTTGATGAATTTGACATTTTTGAACTGCTCAAGGTATTTCTTGTTGTAGTCAGCGTGCTTGATGGGCTTTTTCAGCAATTCTGAACGGGAAAGGTTGTCAAACACGGCAACATCATGACCTTCCTTAGCGTATCTTTCAGCTATGTGGCTGCCGATAAAGCCAGCTCCGCCAGTAACAAGAATTTTCATTTCAGCGTCAGGCAAAGCAGCCAAAAAACGCACTATAAAAAGTTTATTGAACATAGACAACTTTGATTATCTATTCTTACTTGTCAAAGTTGTCTAGGAGAACTTTGAACAAAAGTTAAATATAAGGGGTTATTCAAAGTTCTCCATAACATATTTAAATCGGCAGAAAGCTACAAAAACAGAATGAACGTCGTAGTCAGCATACCGGCTTACAATGAAGAGGCAACCATAGCTGCCGTAATAAGGAACATAAAGGGAGTTCTGGGAAAGCACCGTAGCTATGTGTACAGGGTGTTGGTTGTGGATGACGGCTCAACAGACAGGACTGCGGAAGTGGCCAAAAATGAAGGGGCAGTAGTTTACTCTCACCCAAAGAATTATGGGCTTGCCGAGGCATTCAGGACAGAAATACAGCAGTTCCTGAAGCTAAAGCCTGAAGCTGACGTGATGGTGCACATTGACGCAGACGGGCAGTACAAGGCAGAGGAAATACCGCTACTGCTGCAAAAAATAGAGCACGGCAACGACTTCGTTCTCGGCTCAAGGTTCAAAGGGCACATTGAAAGCATGCCCCTAATCAAAAAAATGGGGAACAAGGCATTCTCAAAGGTTATTTCACAGATAACAAGGACAAAGGTGTCAGACGCGCAGTCAGGGTTCAGGGCGTTCACCCGCGAGGTTGCCGAGGCAATACCAATAATATCAGGCCACACATACACGCAGGAGCAGGTAATAAGGGTAGTAAGGAACAAGTTTAGGATGGTGGAGGTTCCGGTTTACTTTGCTGAAAGGAAAGGCAAAAGCCGCCTCATAAGAAACCCATTTGAGTACGCAATAAAGGCGTGGATAAACATACTGCGAATATACAGGGACTACGAACCGATAAGGTTCTTTGGCATGACCGGCGGGGTAATCTTCGCAGCCGGATTTGCCCTTGGGCTCAGGCTGCTGTACTTTTACTTCACAACAGGCATCGTAGGCCACATCCCAAGCCTTATACTGAGCATGCTCCTAATGAGCGTAGGAGTGCAGGTGATAACGTTCGGGTTTTTGGCGGACATGATGAAAAAATAGGAAAATGAAAGTTGTAATATTATGCGGAGGAAAAGGCACCAGGTTCAGGGAATACCCTGAAGAAATTCCAAAGCCCCTTGCCGTAATTGGTGGGAAGCCGATACTGTGGCACCTAATGAAAACGTATTCCCACTACGGCTACAAGGACTTCATACTCTGCCTGGGCTACAAGGGAGACATGATAAAAAAATACTTCATCGAAGAGGAATGGAGGGCTTCTGATTTTACCATGAACCTCAAGAACAGGCAAAAGCAAACCCTGGCTGCAGGGGAGGAAGAGGACTGGAACATCACATTTGCCGACACAGGACTGGAAACAAACACAGGCGGCAGGATAAAAAGGATAGAAAAATACATACCTCAAGGCGAGGACTTCTTTGCAACATACGGGGACGGACTTGCGAACATTGACATACGGCAACTGCTTGAATTCCACAAGAAAAAAGGCGGGATTGCAACAATCACCTGCCTCAGGCCATACTCGCAATTCGGCATAGTTGAAATAGACGACAACAGCAGCGCAGTAACATCGTTCAAAGAAAAACCAAGGCTTGACTACTGGATAAACGGAGGATTCTTTGTTTTTAAAAAGGAAATTTTCAATTACCTTGGCGACAATGACGTCCTTGAGCAGAAGCCATTTGAAACACTTGCCGCAAAAAAAGAGATAGCAGCATACAAGTTCGAGGGCTTCTGGCAGTGCATGGACACGTTCAAGGACTACCAATCATTCAACGAGCTGTGGGAGAAAGGCGCGCCGTGGAAGGTGTGGAGATGACCACGCTGGAAGAATCAGAAGTTGCAATACCAGTAATCTCGGCAATAGTTGAGCGTACTGCAGGGGCAGCTAAAAAAGAAATCTTACTCCAAACCCGAATCGCTAAATATGATCGACTGTATAATGGCTCAATAGAAATTCCAGCAGGGCGAATTGGAGCTTTTGAGAACGTATACGAAACCATAAAAAGAGAGGTAAAGGAAGAAACAGGGCTAGATGTAATAGAAATAATACCGAATGACAAATCGAAGATCTTCACTTCAGGACGTAGTGATGCGGGTTTTGCATTTCAGCCATACTGCTGCCAACAGCTGTTAAAAGGCAATATCCCTTGGATAGGGTTTGTGTTCATAGTGAGAGTAGCGGAAGGCAAATTGAAACCTGCAGAAGATGAAACCAAGGATTTAAGATGGGCAACCGTTGAAGAGGTAAGGAAACTCGTAGACGACACGCCCGAAAAGATATTTACTTTACAGTTACCAGTCCTAGATTTTTATCTTAAACAGCAAGAAAGTAAAATTGGAAAATAAAATGACATTCAGCAGGAACAAGCAGTAAATTCCAAGAATCAATAAAAACTTAACCCCTGCTTCATGTGGAACTTTGCGGCGCGACACGCACCCCACGAGCAGACCCGCCGCTGCCGACGATGCCGACGTCGGCATAGATGACGAAGACGTCGTTGAGGCTGCTGACGCCAAGCACCAACGCCCGCTCAGTACCAATTTCAGGAGCCTTGTCTATTCTCCATAAATAGCTTTTCTTTCCAGTTATCCATTTGTAAACATCGCTCACTCTTTTTACATCCGGACTTCCAAGAAGCGCCTGCATTTCTCCACTCATTCCATCATCGATACGGCCATTTGGCCCTGCCAGACGAGCTTCCAGCGTTCTTTCCTCAGGCGTCCCGGCATCGTGCGTCACTATGCCAGATGCGCCAGCCCGGTAAGTTACTCCAGTGGCTGTCATCATCCACCTGTTTCTGAAATCACCAGCAAAAAGACTTCTTAACTTTTTAACACTCGCGAGAGTCACCCTTAACTTTTCAGCGTCCCCGCGGCCTTCAGCAAGGGCTGCGAGAATTGCTATATTGTTGTCATAAACAGCTGAATGGAGCGCAAACTGCAATGGCGCACTGCCAGGCCCCCACCCGGTCTCATTCCTGTAAGCCTGCCATCCTGCCTGGGTTCTGAACCGGCCATTATCCAACAGCTTTTCTGTGACTTGCACAGCACCATAGGAACCGCTTGGAAGCATGATACCATGAACAATGTAGAAACTCTGAGACCTTACTATTTCGAAAGGCGTAACGGCTAAAGTCTGTTGTGACACGTGAATAAGGAAATGAAGAATTGCTTATAAATAATACGGTTTTGACAACGTCAAAAACAAAAACCTTTATAAAGTTCGTAAGTACTTAAGTACTTATGGGAGAAGTAAAGGTAAAGCTGAGCGATGAAGCGGAGGCGGCTTTCAGGAAAGCAGCAATGGAAAAGTTCGGCTACTCAAAGGGCTCGCTTAGTTCGGCTGCCGAAGAAGCTGTATGGGGCTGGGTGGCGGCACGGTCAAAAGCAGCCGATGTGACAGAGTCCCTAAGCGAGCTGAGAGGCGTATTAAAGCACGTTAAGAAATCGTCCGTAGAGCTGCAGCATGAAATAGGAGAGGTTAGGAGAGCAAGATACCATGCTCATAGACGCTAACATATTTCTGGAATTCCTGCTTGACCAGCAAGAAGCGCAGAGATGCTTGGATTTTCTGGAAAAAGTCAGAGAAGGAGCAGTACGTGCAGTTGTTTCCACGTTCACGATTGACAGCATCCTGATAGAGCTCGAAAGGCACCAACACGATGCTGAAATCATGAAAAGATTTCTTCAAAGCCTTCTAGGACATAAGGGGTTGAGAATTTATGTGCCAACAATGGATGATAGGCTCAAGGCCATCGCCCATCTGGCGCTTGGACTTGACTTTGAAGACGCCCTTACTCTTCAGAGCGCAATAGCCAACAATGAAAAAGAAATAATGAGCTTTGACAAGGATTTTGACAAGATAAAAAGCATTAAAAGGACACAGCCGCCACTGCCGAATTAAGGAGGTAAAAATGCTCGACTGGAAAGACAAAAACGTGTTCGTGACAGGCGGGAACGGCTTTGTGGGAAGCTGGCTCGTCAACGAGCTGGTGAAAAAAGAAGCGAACGTCACGTGCATAGTACGAGACCCGGTCAAGGGCTCAAACCTTGAGTTCCTGGGCATAGCTGACCAGGTGAACACGGTCAAGGGAAGCATAGAGGACTACAACGCCGTTGAGAAGGCAATGAAGGAGACAGGCGCGGAGGTTTGCTTTCACTTGGCAGCCCAGGCGATAGTTGGAACAGCCAATAAAACTCCCCTGCCAACTTTCGAGACAAACATAAAAGGCACGTGGAACGTGCTCGAGGCATGCAGGCAGCTCGGCGTGAAAAGGACCATGGTTGCGTCAAGTGACAAGGCATACGGCGAGCACGAAAAGCTGCCGTACAAGGAGGACTTCTGCCTCAACGGCTTAACGCCATACGAGGCGTCAAAGAGCTGCGCAGACCTGCTTGCAAGGGCATACGCAAAAACTTACGGGCTACCGGTTGCAGTCACAAGGTGCGGAAACATCTATGGAGGGGGGGATTTGAACTGGAGCAGGATAATCCCCGGCACAATAAAGGCAGTGCTGAACAATGAAAGCCCGATAATCCGCAGCGACGGCACTCCAATACGGGATTACATTTACGTGCTGGACGTTGTAGCTGCCTATCTTGCAGCTGCTGAGCAGCTTGACAAGGAAGAAGTGGCTGGCGAGGCATTCAACTTCGGGACTGAAACCCCTGTCAGCGTGCTTGAGCTTGCAAAAAAGATAATCACTGTTGCCGGAAAGAAGGTTGAGCTGCAGATACTCAACGAGGCAAAAAACGAGCTCCAGAAGCAGTACCTTGACTGGACGAAAGCCAGAACAGTGCTGGGATGGCAGCCGCAATTCGGGCTGGATGACGGCCTGAAGGAAACAATAAAGTGGTACGAAGAATTTTTCTCAAGACAGGGAGGCAGGGAATGAACTGGGAAATTTTCGGGCTGGCAGCGGGGGCAATAACTGTTTCCGGCTTTGTGCCTCAGATACTAAAGGGCTACAAGACAAAGCACCTGAAGGACCTGTCGTACATGATGAATGCGCTGCTTTGCCTTGGCATGGGCATGTGGCTCATATACGGCATCAACAAGCGGGATGTTGCAATAATAACTGCAAACATTGCAGGCGTTACTTTCAACATTATACTTATGGCTATGAAATACTATTACAGCAAAGCCTTCTCTACAGCAGAAAAGTACGGGGAAAACCGCTACTCCTAAACCTTTAAATACCGTTACGGCAGACCCCTCTGTGGCATGAAAATACTGCTGCTCATGAAGAGGTTCTCCACCAATCGCGATATGATAATGGAGAATTTTGGCAGGGAGGTAAGGCTTTTTTCTGAAATAAACCGGCTTGGACACAATGTCACAATCCTGTGCGCTGACCAGGTAAAAAGGGAAAGGAAAACGGTCAAGCTGAACGGCATGCCAGTGGAAATTCACCCGTTCGGCATCTCCAGCATTTTCAGATTCACAGCAACAGCAAGAAAAATGGCTGATGATAACGATGTAGTGGTTGGGGCAACCCATCCCTTGCTTGGCTACATTGCCCACCTAGCAACAGCAGGCAAGAAAAGAATGGTTTACGACATAAGGGACAACTACGAAACCTACAATTTTACCAATTTGCCGCTGCTGAAAAAAGGGCTAATACCCAATTTGATAAACAACCACGTCATAAAAAGGTGCGACCTTGCAATATGCGTAAGCGAATCCCTGCTGCAAAAGATTGCAGCTAAAAGAAGGAACAAGCCCACAGTTGTAGTGCAAAACGGGGTTAATGCAAAGTTATTCAGGCCGCTAGACAAGGCCATATGCCGAAGAAAGCTTAGCCTGCCGCCAAAGGCAAAAATAATAGTTTACACAGGCAATATTTCAAGGGAAAGGGGGGCAGACAATCTAATAGAAGCTTTCAAAACCGTGAAGGCAAAATACCCTGACGCCATCCTGCTACTTAGCGGCCAAGTCAACAAGGACCTGAACATAAACCAGGAAGGCGTAGTTTACAAGGAATTGCCCAACAGAAAAGACGTTGTTGCAGCAGTGAACAGCTCAGATGCAGCGGTAATACCGCAGCCTGAAAACAAAACAACAAAATATGCTTTCCCGTACAAGCTAATGGAGTACGTGGCCTGCAACGTGCCTGTCGTAGCAACATCAGTTGGCGATATGAAAGACGTCCTAAAAAGCCATCCTGAAAGCCTATGCCAGCCTGGCAACGCACAAGACCTTGCCCAGAAGATAATCAGCATCATAGAAGCAAAGAAAAAGCCCAATTACAGGGATGTTGCTGGGCAGTACAAGTGGGAAAAACTGGCGAGAAAGCTTAACTCCGAGCTGGTAAAGCTGAGGCACTAGAGCTCATTTGGCTCATCTGTACCTTATAGGGTTCCTGCCCTGAAGCATCTTGTAAATATACTCAAACTCTTCGTAACTCATCTCCTTATCGTTGTACTTCTTAAGAACAACCAAAAAACCATAAGGGCTTGAGGAAACCCTGAGATACTTGACTACCCTGAACCCCATAAAATCAAGGAAAGTCTCATACAACGTGCTCACATAACTCCCAAAAGCATGGATGCTGTAACCATTAATCTTTGTCAGGTTTGCGAATGTGGAATACATTTCCATGCTACGGCGGACATTTGAGTGAAGCCCGTCATCAATGCCTGAGGCATCATGAAGCAGCCAGCTTGAGAAAGTCAGGTCAAACTTCCCTTTAACGAAATCCTTATAATTTTTCAAACCGACAGGCGCGGTTCCAACGTTAAAACTGCCGAAGCTGCCTCCCATCCCGCTGAAAACACTGCCAAGCCCGGCAACGCCTTTTGGGACAAGTTCAAAGAGGCTCAACCCAGTGAAAATCTTTTTCCGGACAGCGTCCTTAAGCAGCTCGTTCGCCTTCACATCCTCAAAGCCAAGCACCCCCTTTGCATGATCGAACTCAACGTAAGGCTCTATCATCCTATAAAAACCCATAAGGTCGCCTCTCAGCTTGAAAGCGGCGTTTAAAAGAAAGAAAAGCACACAATCAGAATCATTATTCAACAGCTTGGGAAAACTGTCTTTCTCAAACGAAACAAAGTCAGAGCCGAACTTCTCAGAGAAGATCTGCAGCTTGCTGTCAATAACATCATTCACAGCATCACCAGGTTCTTCGACCATTCAAAGCCCGGCATCCGGCATAATTTATAAAGTTTATTCCACCAGGCCGTCAACAGGCTTCAATAAAGTTTATAAAGCTCTCAAACACCATGTTTCGATATGAACATTTTGCTCATCCTGCCTCCCAACATTGGCAGATATGTGGTGGCCACCATTCCCCATGCAGGCATCGCCTACCTGGCAGCGTTTCTGGAGAGGGAAGGCCATTCTGTCGACATAGCAGACATGAGGATTGACCCAAGCGACGAGAACCTGTTCGCGCAAATCGAGAGGTTCAAGCCGCAGCTAATTGGCCTGAGCACTGCCAGCATAGGCTACAAGATGTCCTATGAGCTTGTTTCCAAGCTGAAGAAAAACTTTCCACAGATTCCAATAGCAATTGGCGGCTCCCACGTCTCCACAGTCCACACAAAGGCCCTTGAAGAGACCGAGGCAGACTATGGAGTATACGGGGAGGGCGAGAAGACATTCATTGAATTGGCAAGGAATGAACCTGCCGAGAACATCAAAGGCCTGATCTGGAGAAAAAAAGGCAGCATAGTCATGAACCCTCCTGCCCCGCTGGCACAAGACCTGGACGACTTCCCCTACCCGGCCTATCAAAAGTTCCAGCTAAACAAGTTCCTTGAAAAAAGAATCCCGCTGGTAACATCAAGAGGATGCCCGAACAGGTGCACCTTCTGTTCCATCCAGCTTGTTATGGGCTACCCGTTCAGGACCAGGAGCCCAAAGAACGTTGTAGATGAAATGGAGCACTGGCACAAAAAGGGCTATGACACTTTCGAAATCAGCGATGACAACTTCACCTTCAACCTGCCGAGGGCTGAGAAAATATGCGACCTCATCATTGAAAGGGGTCTCAAGATAAAAATGATATTCGGCAACGGCCTGAGGGCTGACAGGGTTAATGAGCAGCTCCTTGCCAAGCTGAAGCAGGCAGGCTGCGTGTGGATAGCATACGGCCTCGAAACGTCAGACATCTTAGGCCTGCAGCTGCTTAAGAAAGACCTTTCCGTAGACAAGCTGAAAAGCGCTGTAGAAATGACAAAAAAACTGGGAATTGAGGTGCAGGTAAACTTCATCATAGGATGCCCGGGGCAAACATTTGAAAAATTCAAGAGGGACCTTGAGTTTGCCGACGAGCTTGGAGTTGACCAAGTCAGGTTCTACAACCTCATACCATATCCTGGCACTGAGATGTTTGAGTGGGTGCAGCAAAATGGAAGGTTCCTCTACCCTTCTGAAAAATACCTGAACGACTTCAACTACTGGTCTGAGGAGCCAGTCTTTGAGACTGACGAATTCCCCAGGACAGAAAGGATCCTCGCGTATAAAATGGGGCAAAGCAAGATAATGGAGCTCTTCCTTAAAAGGCACTTTGGCAAGAAACTTGGCACAGTTGGCCACAGGCTCTGGCGACAGGAATTTGTACAAAAGCACTTAAGGGGAATAGCTACCAAGGCATGGGTAGGTATGAAGAGACTGAAGATAAAGCAGTACTGATTCTCATCAGGAAAGCTGAGGCAAAAATGAACAGGACAGCAATAAACGTTGCCAAGGCCGCAGTAGGCGCTGCGATACTTGCTTACCTGATTAATTTTGCAGGAGCAAGCAAGCTTTACGACACGCTTATCAGCATGAAACTGGCTTACATTCCGCCAATAATTGCCGTGCTTCTGCTTTCCATTGCAATCAGGGCACTCAACTTCAAGGTTCTCCTGCTCCCACACGAAAATAAGGAAAGAACATTCAAACTAAAAAGCCTCGTAAGGATAAGCTTCATCAGCTGGGCTGCAGGGATATTCACCCCTGGAAAGCTCGGAGAGTTCTCCTCCATTTACATGCTGAAAAAAGAAGGGCTGGACACAAGCACCAGCGCTGCAGTCAGCATGCTCAACAAAGTGCTGTCCACGGTCACGCTCTTCCCGTTCGCAATAGTCGGGCTTGTCAAGCTGTTTGGGGTAACGGAATCAGTTCACCGCTTGCAAATCGCCGCAGCCATCGTGGCCCTGACCCTGGTCCCTTACTTCATGCTGACAAGTGCATGGTCAAGGGAGCTTATGAAAAAGATTTTTGCAAAGCTCATCAGAAGGTACGAAAGGCAGTTTGCAGGGTTTGTTGATGAGCTCGACAATTACCTCTCAAGGAGGAGGAAGCTGCTGCTGTACAGCCTTGCCCTGAACTTTTTGTGGATAGCCATATCGTCCTGGCTCGTCATCCTTGCCTTCGCAGCCTTTGGGCAAAGGGCAGGCTTTGTCAACACAGCATTGATAAATTCAATAGGAACAGTAACATCACTGATTCCAGTAACGATTGGGGGCACGGGCGTAAGGGAGGCGACAGCCGTAGTTTTCTTCGGAAAGGTTGGCCTAAGCAGCGCAGTAGTGCTTAGCTCGCACATCATAATGGCGGCGTTAAGCTTTGCTTTTGCAGGGCTAGTAATCCTTGCTACGCTGTTTGGAAAGAACAGGTAACTGGGCAACAGCAACAGACGAAAAAACGCCATAGAACAAGGAAGCTACCATGGGCCACGAATAATTCCCCGCAACGTGCTTTTTTGCTTCTGCAGAAAGCTTTTTCCCCAGTTCAGAACCTGCAAACAGGGATTTAATCGCGGCTGCCAGCTCTTCATGATTCTTCTGCTCAACAAGCAAGCCAGTCTTGCCGTTGACAACTATGTCCGGAATGCCACCCACCCTGCTTGCAACAACAGGAGTCCCGGCAGCGATTGCCTCAAGGAGAACAACACCCAATCCCTCAGTATCCCCTTTGCTATCAACAATTGACGGAAGGACAAAAACATCAGCAGCCCTGTAAAAGGCGGGCAGCTCATTATTAGGAACGCTGCCAGCGAATGCAACCGCCGAAGACAACCCAAGCTGTTGCGACTGCCTTACAAGGAAGGCTTTCTCAGGGCCTTCTCCAACAACAACAAGCTTGCAGCCAGGGAATCTTTTTACAACATCCTTCATGGCTGCAATCAGGTAAGTGACTCCCTTCTTTTCAGCCAGCCTGCCAACAAACAGAACCATTTTTCCGCTTTTGCCAGTAATGCCAAACTTTTTCCTAATCGCAGCCGCCGCAAACGATGACGCAGAAGAGAACATCTTCATGTCAACACCCATCGGAATGACTTTGATGCCTGGCAGGCCAGAAATTTTGGCAACAGCTGATTTTGTAAAGGCGCTATTAACGGTTATGGCTGAGGCGGAATTGATGGAAAATTTTGAAAGCATGCGAAAAACGAAATTATTAAGGGGGAAGACATCACCAGCATGAGCCGTAACAACAACGGGAATCTTTAGTAATTTGCCTATTATTGCCGCAACAAAGCCCTGCGGAAGAATCCAGTGGGCATGAATAATGTCCGGGCGCTCCTTCTTTGCGACTTTCCAGAGCGAAAAAAACTCGGCAGCAATGAAAAAAGGCAGCTGAACCCTTGCAAGAAAGCTCTTCTTCATGTTAGGAAGGATGCCACCACCATAACACAGGCGCTCAAGGCCGCTTGGAAGGAAATACCTGAACCTGTAAACGCGCATGCCATCAACTGTTTCAAAAAGCCTGCTGCCGGGATGGTGCGGCACCAAAACAGAGACACCAAGGCCCTTTTGTGAAAGGCGCTTTGAAAGGCCGTAGACAAATGCAGGAGAAGGGTCATTCTTCCAGCGGGGAAAGGCGCTGCTGCCAAAAACAAGCAGTTTAATTGGCATCATAAGCTCCTCCTCCAGTAGTCAAGCATTTCAGACAGTGTTGTCTCAAACTTGATTGATGGCTTCCAGCCGGTTGCCTTCCTAAACTTGGCATTATCACCAACAAGCTCAGGAATATCAGTTTTCCTTGTTTTTGAGACATCCTTCACAATCCTGGCCGATTTCGCCTTTGCAGAGAAAGAAATGAGCGTATCAAGGACATACCTCATTGAGTAGCTGCTGCCGCTGCAGACGTTATAGATTTCCCCGGGCTTCCCTTTCTGAAGAGCCAAAAGATAGGCACCAACAGCATCACGCACATCAGTAAAGTCACGCCTGATATCAAGGTTACCAACGACAATCTCCTTCCTGATGCCATGCTCAGCCTCAACAACCTGCCTCGCAAAGTCAGAGCACACAAACGCTGACGGCTGGCCAGGGCCTGTCTGGTTAAAGCTGCGCGAGATGACAAGCCGGACTCCTTTAGAGCGGAAATAGCTGAGGGCCACTTTTTCCTGCTCGACCCTTGACTCGCCATACGGAGTTATGGGCCGCAGCGGATGGTCTTCTGTTATTGGAAGCTTCTCCGGAATGCCGTAAACCTCAGCAGACGACACAATAAGGATTTTGGGATTAAGCCCCGCAGCGGCAACCGCACCCAAAAGGTTTTTTGCACCAATAACGTGAACTGTCCTTGTGAGTTCAGGCTCTTTCCAGCTTCGCTCAACAGAGCTCTGCCCGGCAAGATGAAAAACAAAATCAGGCCTTACCCTTTTGACAACAGAAAAAACAGAATCATAATCCATTACGTCGCACTTGTCAACAACGCAGCCATCAACCGCGCTGCCTTTTCTGTCGCAGCCAAAAACCTCAAAGCCGCTTGCCATGAGGTGCCTCACAAGATAAGGGCCAACAAAGCCGCTAACACCCGTAATAAGAGCCTTCTGCGCATTCATAGCATAAAATAACATTAACGATTATTTAAAATGTTAACTCAAAAAAAAGGAATCACAAAGAAATCAGGCATTAAGCCGAACCAACACCGCTGCCCCTGCCGCCATTAGCCTTAAGCCTTCCAATGTCAGCATCAACCATCATACCAACCAGCTGACGGAAGTTAACCCTGGGCCTCCAGCCAAGAACGCGCTTGGCCTTTGAAGCGTCAGCAATCAGGTGGTCAACCTCGGCAGGCCTGAAGAACTTCTTGTCAACCCTGACGTACTTTTTCCAGTCAAGGCCAACATGGCTGAATGCTATTTCGCACAACTCCCTGACAGAATGCGCCTTGCCTGTGCCAATAACGTAGTCATCAGGCTTAGGCTGCTGAAGCATAAGCCACATAGCCTCCACGTAATCGCCGGCAAAGCCCCAATCCCTCTTTGCATCCAGGTTGCCAAGCCTCAACTCATCAGCCATGCCTAACTTTATTTTTGCGACACCATCGGAAACTTTTCTTGTAACGAATTCCATACCTCTGCGTTGCCTATCATCTCACTCGAGGAAGCCTGGTAAAATTTAATCTTAGGACTAACCTGCCTTATAGCTTCAAGCATCCTTGTAACGCCAAGGGCAGTGAACTCTCCAGTCAGGACAGGCTGGTTCCAGGAAGTTGGAACAAAGCTCTGCGCAGCAAGGTTGTAAACCTCTGCAGGGTCTGAGTCCTTAACTGCTTGCGTGAGTGAGTATTGGTCAAGAAGGTCGCCCTGAAGCAGGGCAATCCTGTCCTTAATGTGAGCAATGCGGTCGTAGCGCTCAACAGAACTGCGCCGGACCATGCCAAAGACTTCGTAGCCTTTGTTCAGCAGAAGCTCTGCAAGGTAAGAGCCGTCCTGGCCGAGGACTCCGGTAATCAATGCGCGCTTTTTAGCCATGGATTTGAGTTCAGGGAACAGGTATTTAAATGTTGTTCAGTTCTCCCTGAACCACTCAATCACCCTCTTCAGGCCGTCGTCAACAGACACTTTCGGCTCCCACTTCAGCAGCTTTTTTGCCTTCGTGATGTCAGGACATCTTGTTTTAGGGTCATCTATCGGGAGCGGTTTGAACGTTATTTTGCTGCCGCTGCTTGTAAGCTTAATCACTTTTTTTGCAAATTCCAGGATTGTGCACTCCTCAGGGTTTCCGAGGTTGACCGGCTCATTCACCTTTGACAGCATCAATTTGTAAATGCCTTCAACCAAGTCGCTAACGTAACAAAAGCTCCTTGTCTGGCTGCCATCACCGAAAACTGTCAATGGCTTGTTTGCCAAAGCTTGTGTTACGAATGTCGGAACAGCCCTGCCGTCGTTCTTGCGCATAAAAGGGCCGTACGTGTTGAATATTCTTGCAATCTTCGTGTCCATCCCGTGAAAGGCGTGGTAAGCCATTGTAATGGCTTCGGCAAAGCGCTTGGCCTCGTCGTAAACTCCCCTTGGGCCAACCGGGTTGACGTTACCCCAGTAGCTTTCAGGCTGCGGATGGACAAGAGGGTCTCCATAAACCTCTGAGGTCGAAGCAAGAAGGAAAACAGAGTTCTTAACCTTGGCCAGGCCAAGCATGTTATGGGTGCCCATCGCTCCAACCTTAAGTGTCTGAATGGGAAAAGTCGCATAATCAAAAGGCGATGCAGGGCTGGCAAAATGAAGAACATAATGAATTGCCTCAGGAATTTCAAGGGGCTTCGTAACATCATGGCTAATGAAAATAAAATCGCTGTTGCCCTTCAATTCAGATATGTTGCTGCTGTTGCCTGTAAGAAAATTGTCAACGCAGACAACCCTGAAGCCCTTATCCAGGAGAAACCTGCACAAATGGCTGCCGATAAAACCGGCTCCGCCGGTAACAAGAACAGTACGTTTCATAATCAAAACGCAGCAAAGACAAGCTTTTAAATATTGTTACTCTGGACGGCTCTGGACGCAACATTTAAAAACGCGCTTTTTTTGCTGGCACTTCATGAAGAAGACCTTGTCAATAATAATGCCTGTTTACAATGAGAAAAACACTGTTGCATCGGCAATTGAGCACGCAAAGGAAGCAGACATTGGAAACTATAACAGGGAAATCATTGTCGTTGATGACGGCTCTACTGACGGCTCAACTGAGCTGATTAAGAGGATTAACGGAGTCAAAAAAGTTTTCATGCCCAAGAACGGGGGAAAGGGCAGGGCGCTAAGGGAAGGAATAAGGCACGCAACCGGCTACTACGTTGTTTTCCACGACGCAGATATGGAATACGAGCCTGCTGATTTCAAGTACATGCTGCCGCTGATGGAGTCCGGCCTTGCAGACATTGTCATTGGCTCCCGCTTTTTGGGAAGGAAACAGAACTTGTTTGGCAGCAAAAAGAATGTCATCTTTACCAACTATATTGGCAACATGGCGATAAGGTGCGCGTGGAATTTCCTTTACCGCCACAACCTGACAGACATATACCCGTGCTACAAGCTGATGCGGCTTAGTGACCTGAAAGAGGTCACCATCAAGGCCAACGGCTTTGTCTTTGACCTTGAAATGATGCTTAAGCTGAAAAAGAAAGGCAAGGTGTTTGTTGAGGTGCCAATCCACTTTAAATTCCGGGACTACAAGGAAGGCAAGAAGATAGGCATGGGTGTCGGCTTTGCCAGCATCTGGTACATGCTGTGGCACCGTTTTTTTGATTGACACTCAAGTCGACAACAGTCGCCCAAAGGCGAATTGGGGGTCACGCCCTGCCCACAAGAACCTTCTCAAAAGCCAGCTTTAGCAGGCCATTGCCTCCCATGAAGTTGCTCTTAAACTCGTTCCAGCTTCTAACCCTGCTAAGCTTTCTAAGAATATAGCTTGGCCTCAGGTAGAACTCCAAGACAGCCCTGCCAGTCCAGTACCTCAGCTGCCTGGAAGTCAGCTTAGTTGTCCTTAGCAGTGGGTCAGTTCCGTGAATGATATGGCCTTCAAAATTGTCAGGCTGCTCGAAAAGCTTGTTTGCAATGACCTCATCGTAGACAGGAGTTCCAGGGTACGGGTTCAATACGTTAAAGAATGTCAGGTCAGCATCAACCTTTTTGGCGAACTTTATCGTAGCCTTAAGCTCCTCTTCGCCCTCCCATGGGAAGCCCATGATAAAAGAGGCCTTGACCATAATTTTGTGCTTCTGGGCCATCCTCACAGCTTTTAAAACCATGTCGCACGTGATAGGCTTGTTTACCTTCTTGAAGCCCTCATCGTAGCCTGTTTCTACGCCAAAAACCATGCTTCTGCAGCCAGCACTGGCCATGGCACTAAGCAGCTCATCATCCATGTGATTGACTCGCGCCAGGCACTCCCAGGCCAAGTCCATCTTGGCCTCCTTAATCTTATCACATATTTCAATAACCCTCTTATGATTAACGGCGAACTCGTCGTCCTGGAAATAAATGTGCCTAACCCCATATTTATCGTAAAGGAGCTTAATCTCCTCAAATACTTTTTCGGGCGACCTCTGGCGCCAATACTTGGCCTGTATTGAGCTCTGGCAGAAGTTGCACTTGAACGGGCAGCCACGGGAGGTCACCATTGTTGTAAACTTTCTGCCGAGATTCAGCCAGCCGTACGAGTGATACTTCTCCATTGGGAAAAGGTGATAAGCGGGCATGGGCAAAGAGTCCAAATTTTTCACAACAGGCCTCTCGGCGGTCCTGACCTTATTCTTATTTGAATCCAGATACATCAGCCCCTTTATCTCACTTAGCGGGGTATTGCTCTTTTTGTAAATGTAGTCCAGCAGCTCAACTATAGTTTCCTCTGCTTCATTGATCACAACGTAATCAACAACACCTTCTTCCTGAAAGGCAGAGCCCGGGTTTACGGTAACGTGAGGGCCCCCGATAATATTAATGACAGACGGGTTGTTTTCCTTGGCTTTCTTTAAAATAGACATTGCTATTTTGAAATTGGCAGTAACTGCACCCAGAAGAACTAATTTTGGGTTATGCCCCTCTATCTCCCTGGCTACCTCAGCTTCGGTAAGCTCCAAGCCAAAGCAATCGAGAATCTTCACATCGTAGCCAAGCCTCTCTATTACGGCGGCTATTACACCGAGGCCCAAATTCGGGCATTTTGGCCCTATGGCACCGAGCCTTCCATAACTGAAAGGCGGTGCCACGCACAATATCTCTGTCACAGTGCACACTCCAAGCTCATCAGTCCCTTTTTAATATGACTTCACCATAGTGAATAATCTCAACATAACTAGTTAATAAAACTATCGCCCAATCGCCTATTCCCCATTTGGCTATTCACGGGACATTCACAAAAATTTATAAAGTTTCTCTTTTGCTGCGACTGCTGTTACGATGAGGACTGTTTACTTGGTTATTGCTGCAGCCTGGATTGCTGCTGTTGTCTCATTTTACTTCTTTTTTACCATAAGAACGCTTCTGCCATACGCTGGAGGAGGCTGAGATGCTCGAGCTCATCTTTCTGGCTTTTTTTGTGCTTGCCGCTTTCGGCACAGGCTCCCTGCTGCTTAGCATCTTCAGGTTTCGTTTTCATTCCTTTTCAGAGGAGTTTTTCTTTTCCATTGCAATTGGCTATGGCGTGGTTGCCTTGCTGACTTACCTGCTGGGATTTTATGGCCTGCTTTACAGGCAGGTCTTTACGCTGCTGTTTCTCGCGTTGCTTGCGGTGTCTTTTGGCAGGGTGAAGCATGCGGTTACGCAACTACTGGCCTCTCAGAAGGTAATACCGAAGCTTAACACTTTTTCAGTCCTCGTTGCAGTTATAATATTCTTTTCAGTTTTCAACCTTGTTGCCAGCCTTGCCCCGCCCTGGAGCTACGACACTACAACATACCACTTGGCTGTCCCTAAGATTTATGCAATGGAGCATGGCTTTGTTGCCCTGCCTTCGCTTTTCCACTCCAACTTTGTCATGATACCGGGCATGGCGTTTCTGGCTGCGTTCGTGGTTAAGAATGGCGTTCTTGCAAACCTTGTAAACTTCACCTTCAGCGTTCTGTTGGCTTTGGGCATTTACTCTTTTTGCAGCCGTTTCCTTAACAAAAAGGCAGGCGTTATCGCTTCTGCCATTTTCCTCACGCTTCCAATCATAGCGGTCTACTCGGCCTCAGCCCATGCAGACATTCCGCAGGCTTTTTTCGCTTTTTCGGCTTTTTACGCCTTCATTGTTTGGGCAGAGAGAAGCAGCAATAGCAGCCCGGTGCTGGGCTGGTTCATTGTTTCAGCGTTTATGACCGGCCTTGTAGCAGCTTCAAAATTCACAGGGCTTGCTTTCGTTGCCATAATGGCATCTTTGATGTTTTTTTATGGAATTTTTGCCGGAAAGCATGGGCCTTTGCCCCGGTTATTGAAAACAACAGTTCTTTCAACAGCCGCCTTCATTTTATTAGCGCTGGTTGTGGCTTTTCCCGCTTACCTAAAAAACTGGGTGTACTCAGGCAATCCTTTCTTCCCGCTGTACTATAATATTTTTGGCGGAAAATTCCTTAATGCTAACGTGTCCGAGTTTTTCTCAACAACGCTCCAGCACGGCACTGGCATAAGCCTTGGCAGCTTTCTCATCACCCCATGGAACATAACCATGCATCCGCTGATGTTCATTGAGCTTATCGGGATAGGACCCCTGTTTCTGGCATTTATCCCCCTGCTGCTTTTTGTGAAGCGGAACAGGATTATCGTGCTCACTCTTGCCACAGGCCTGCTTCCCTTAATTCCATGGTTCCTCACTTCACAGAACCTGAGGTATTTGACTTACACATTTCCTTTCCTTTCGATAGTAACCGCTTTCGTGATATACTCCCTGGCAAATTCCGCAGCCAGCAAGGCGCTTAGAAGCTTTATTGCAGTGGTTGTCGCTGTTGTTCTTGTGTCAAATACCGTGCTGCTGTTCGGCGCCAATGCCAAGCAGCTGCCCGTAGCTTTAGGGCTTGAGTCAGAGGCAGATTTCTTTGCAAAGCTTAAAGACGGCCAGATATACGGCATGTGCCAATTCACCAACTCAAACCTCCCTGCCAGTGCAAGAATTTTGCTGCTTTACGAAGACAGGGGATACCATTGCGATACGCCTTACATTATTGGGGACCCAAGGCAGCAGGCTTTCATCGACTATTCAAAAATCTCTAATGCTGAGGACTACGCCAAAAGGCTTTGGGAAATTGGAGTGACTCATATTATTGTTAACAAGGCAAACACCATTCACAAGCCAGGTGACATGTTTTACAGTAATGAAACAGCGGCCATTATCGAAAGCCTTATAAAAAATTACGGCACTTTAGCCCATTCTGAAGGGGGGGCTGAGCTTTACTCATTCGCCTACGGTCCGGGAGCTTCTTAAAATGGCCAAAGCCGCAGGATTCATCAAAAACTTAAGCCCGGAAGTAAAGCTGCTTCTGCTGCTTCTTGTGCCAGTAGCTGTTGTCATCCTGCTGCACTACCTAATAACAGGGTTCATCATTTACAATGATGGCATGTCTTACTACATATACGGCAGGTCGCTTGTAATCGATAGGGACCTTAACTTCACCAACGAATGGAACTTTTACAATACGTCATACAGCAAATTTTCTTCTGTGCCGAGGGGCATTAACGCACCGCAGGCAAAAACGCCGAAAGGCTACCCGGAAAGCACATACCTTATTGGCAATTCTGTGATGTGGCTGCCATTTTTCCTTACAGCACATGCTGCTGCGATGATTCTAAGCTCCCTAGGGCTGCCTGTAAGGGCTGACGGCTACAGCTGGCCTTACGAGATTGCAATAGGCCTTGCCACGCTGATATACGGCTTCTTTGCCATGCTGCTGATTTACAAGTTCTGCACGAAATGGTTTGACAAAAAAACTTCGCTTCTGGCAACAATAGCCGTATGGTATGGAACCGCAGTTTTCTGGTACCACGCCATAGAGCCAAGCCTTTCCCACATAAACTCCATGCTGGCCATAACAGCGTTTACATATTTCTGGCACAACACCCTGGGAAAAAGGACAAAGCTGCAATGGCTGCTTCTTGGGCTGCTGCTCGGACTTATTTACCTGGTAAGGCAGCAGGACATACTGCTTGGCATACTGCCTATGCTTGAGTTGCTGAAAAGGTCATTAAGAGGCGTCAATCTTTACATGATAAGAAAAACAGCAGCCGAAGGGCTCACATTCGCCACAGGCGCAATAACGGCAATACTGCCTCAAATGCTTGCGTGGAAAAAGCTTTACGGAAGCTACATTGTCTACTCATATGCCAACACAGCACAGTACTGGCACTGGACAATACCGCAGTTGCTGCCGTTTTTTCTCTCACCACAGCACGGGATGTGGAAAGTTCCTGTCATGCTCGCTGCCCTCATAGGGCTGGCAGTGTTCACATTCAGAAGAGGTGGAATTGCGTGGTATTTCCTTGCTGTTGTGGTTGCAGAGATACTCGTGACATCAGCATGGACGGGTTGGATGAACGGGTACGGGCAAAGGTTCCTACTCGGAACTTCAGCATTCTTAACCCTGGGAGCAGCTGAGCTCATACAAAAGCTGAAGGAAAAAGCAGGAATGAAAGCAGTCGTTGCCGCCATGGCTGCGCTAATAGCCGCAAACGCCGTGAACATGACGCTGGTAATGCTAAAAGAGGTCACTTCGAAGGTGCCGCTTTCAGAATTCCCAAACATTATCAGAAGCCTATTCTAAAAGTCCCCCCTGAGCTTTGCCTTAATAATGGTCTGTAGGGTTGTCAGGAAATCCCCCCTCATGAAATACCGGACTAAGTACCTTGGGCTGAAATAGTAATCAACAAAGCTCTTCTCAGACAATCGTTCAAGGTAGTGCTCGTCAAACTCGCCAGAAATCCTCATTGAGGCAGAATAGCTGCCAAGCTTGTCAAAGCCCTCGCTGGTAAGCCATTTGTTCTCCTTTGCCATCTTGTAAAGCATTGTGCCGGGGAATGGCGTTGCGATCTTGTACTCAGTCTGGCTGCCAAAAAGCTTCCTGCTGAATTCAATGGTCTCCTCCATCGTCTGCTTTGTAGAGCCAGGCAACCCAAGGATAAAAAAGCATGATGTCCTAATGCCCGCCTTCTCACAGCGGTGGATTGTGTCAAGGATTTTGTCAAGAGGAAGCGGCAGCCTGTTAATCTTTTTCAGAATTTCCGGGTGAATATCCTCAACACCAAAGTTAATCGTCCTGCAGCCAGCCTTCGCGAGCTTTTCGATAAGGCCGGGCTTGCTAAGAAGCTCAGGCCTGGTTTCAAAGCAGAACTGAATCTTAATGCCGCTCTGGATGATAAGGTCGCAAAGCTTTTCGGCGCGCTCCTGGTTTGCCGTGAAAAGAGGGTCACGGAAGAAGACCGCCTTAATGCCAAACTTTTCAACATCCCACTTAATCTCCTCAAAAACGCTCTCAGCGCTCCTTGCCCGCCACAGCCTTCCTTGGTTAGCCGGATAAGGGCAGTAGCCGCACCCGTAAGGGCAGCCGCGAGATGCCTGAATCAGGACAACAGGGGTTTTTGTAAGCATAGGATAATAAGAGTAGTGCTTATAAGGCCACAGGCCCCAGTCAGGGAAAGGCAGCTTCTCAAGCTCCTCAACAGGGATAAAGCGCTTGCCGCCCTCGCTTTTCCTGACTTCATTATTCTCCTGCCAAATAATGGACTGAATCTCTTTGTAAGGCACACCCTCAACAATCAAGGGCACAGACTGCTCAACCTCACCCATGACTGCAAAGTCAAAATAAGGCAGAAGCTCCTGCGGCATCTCTGTAATCATGTCACCGGCAGCAATAACCTTAACGCCGGGAATTTCCTCTTTTAATCTTCGGGCAACATCATCGCGCTCAAACTTGAAGCAGCCGCTGCTCACACCCATAAGGACAAACTGCGGGCCAAAAGCCTTTGCCTCCTTAAGGACGTGCTCAATGCCTTCTCCGGTGTTAATCGCGTCAATTATTTTGAGCTCGTGGCCGCGCTGCTTCAGAACAGTAGCAGCGTTAACAAGGTGCGTCATGGGGATGTGGATGACGATGCTTTTTATCCTGAAGATAATCTTGGCCCTTATGTCCCTTCCCGGGGGAGCGTTATGCACACCCATCCCGCCCATCAGGTCGCGATTAATGTAAGACGCATCAGGGCTTGGAGGATTAAGAATCAAAACCTTGGCAGGCATACCACAGCGAGGTGAAAGGGTGTTTTTTAAAGCTTTCTATGGATTATTTTCTTAAGCCCTTCGCTGAAAGCCAAGGGGGAGAACCTGAAATCCCTGGCAGCATCATCACACCTGAACACCCTGTTGGCAGAAAGGAAATCAAGCTGGCTCCTGTCAAATGCTGACTTAAACAGCTTTATTGGAAGAAGGCCAAAAATCATCAATGCCATCTTCAGTGCAAATGGGGGCACGGAAATGAGAAGCCGCTTAAGGCGAAGCCCGGAAACAATCGCTTTGACAAGCTCCCTGTACGTTATGGCAGGGCCTGCAATGTAATACATCCTGCCTTTCGGCCTGCTTTCAGAAGCTGCAACAACCGCCTTGACAGCATCACCAACGTAAACCGGCTGGAGAGGGCTGCTACCTGAACCAAGGATGGGCACAACAGGGCTTCGTTTGATAAAGCCAACAAGCCCGCCAATTGCCCTGGTGTCTTTTTCGCCATAAATAAGCGATATGCGGAGGATGGTAAAAGGCACGCCCGAGTTCCTAACGATTTCCTCCGCAGCAAGCTTGCTTTTCCCATAAGGGGTCGTGTTTTGATACGAGGCGAGCACGGAGCTCAGAAAAATAAAGTGCTTGACCTTTGATGATTTCGCAGCCTCAACAAGGTTTCTTGTGCCATCAACATTGACCCTCAGGTAATCCGCCGAGTCCCTTGCCTTTATAACTGCTGCAGCATGAATTATGATGTCAACGCCTTTAACGGCCCTTGAAACAGCTCCCTTGTCTGAAAGATCCCCAATTGCCAACCCGCAGCCGCATTTCTCCAACCGGGAGGCAGCAGAAACATCCCTGACAAGGCAGCGCAGCCTTTTGCCTTTAAGCATCTTAAGCAGCTCCATTCCAAGAAAACCTGTTGCGCCTGTAAGCAAAAGCATTTTTGCCTCAATCCACAAACCTGAACTTAACAAGGCACCACGCTGCCTTCATGCCGTCCTTCCAAGTGATTTTCTTGCCCTGGCTGAAGTCCCTTGCAAAATATCTGATAGGAACCTCAACTACCTTAACGCGCCTCTTGAGCAGCTTTGACGTAATTTCAGGCTCCATATCAAAGCGGTTCGCCCTGAAATCAAGGCCCTTTATCACGCTGCCCCTGAAAACCTTATAGCCAGTCTCCATGTCAGTGAGCTTCTGGCCGTAAAAAATATTCGTGATAAACGTGAGGATTTTATTGCCCATGAAATGGGCGGGAAGCACAAGCCGGCCATGACCAAGCTCTGAAAGGGACTTTCCCAAAAAGCGCGAGCCAAACACGACATCGGCTTTGCCATCAACTATTGGCTGAATGAGCTTGCCGTAATCATTCGGGTCGTATTCCACATCAGCATCCTGGAATATTATTATGTCACCGGTAGCGTGCCGCAACCCTGTCCGGACGGCGCAGCCCTTGCCCATGTTCTTTTCATGAAAGACAACCTTCACTTTCCCGCTCTTAACTTCGGCAAGAAACTCGCGGGTGCCATCTGTGGAAAAATCATCAACAACTATAATCTCCTTCTTAATTCCCGGGAGCACTACAGAAGAAACCCTTGATAAAATCTGCCCAATCGTGTTAATCTCGTTGTAAACAGGCATAACAACAGACAGCTTCATGGGCGAAGCTGACGGCGACCGTTTTAAATATCTTTCTCTGTTAAGGCTCAAACTCCTTCCTCGCCGCTTCAAGCGCCTCAATCCAGCCGATGTCAAACCACTTTTCAGTGTAAACGTAGCCAAGGACCTTCTCAAGCTTCATAAGCCACATAAGGAAAAAGCCCATCTTGTCAGGGCTGTTCTTTTCAGCAATGTATTTTTTAATCAGATTAAGCTTTGGCTGCGGAAAAAAATAAATGCCTAAAGAGATCAAAGTGGATTTCGGCATAGGAGATTTTTCCATAAACTCAACGAAATCGTTAGTTTCCTCGTCAATGACAACGCTTCCTGACTCGCGAGCTGCCTTGTAAGATTTTGACTCGTACAGCGGGTTCAGGATTCGCTGCCGCTGCAAAAAAGTATTGTACGCCGGCAAAAGCGAGAAATTGAACAGGTTATCCCCAGCAACAACAAGAAGGTCATCGTTGACGCTTTCCTTTTCCATGACAAAATGGATGTCACCAACCTGGCCAAGACGGTCATCATTTGATGTGGTACCATCGTTTACAAGCTTAACAGGTAAGGCAATACCAGCCCTGGCTTCCAGCAGCCATTCCTCAAATAATGAATAAAATTTAGCATTCGTTACAATAAAAATTTCATCAACTTCAGAAATTTCAGCAATCCTGTTAACTATGTGCTCAACAATAGGCCTGCCCCTTACCTCAAGAAGCGGCTTAGGAACGTCCTTTGTCAAAGGCCACAGCCGCGAGGCATAGCCAGCAGCTGTTACAATGGCTTTCACGCAATCAACCCCTCCCTACACCAACATAGTTAAAGCCTAGGCTGCGCATCTCATCGGGCTCGTAAATGTTGCGGCCGTCAACAATGTTGGGCGCAGCCATCAGCTTTTTCATCCTGTCCTTGTCAAGCTCCCTGAACAAATCCCACTCTGTGACAACCACAAGGCAGTGGGCGCCCTCAAGGGCTCCAAGAGGCGTCTCGGCAAAGTGAACGCCTGAGAGCAGCTTCCTAGCATTCCTTTCTGAAACAGGGTCAAACGCGCTTATTTCAGCACCAAGCTGCTGAAGCTGCTCAATAACCACTATCGAAGGGGCTTCCCTCATGTCATCGGTCTTCGGCTTGAAAGACAAGCCCCAGATTGCAACTTTCTTGCCTTTCAAGTCAGGGACAAGCTTCCTGACCTTTGGAACAATTGAGGACTTCTGTAACTCATTAACGCCCTCAACAGCCGCAATAAGCCGGGAATCGCAGCCGTACTCCTCCAGCGTCTGAACCAAAGCCCTCACATCTTTTGGAAAACAGCTGCCGCCATAACCGGCTCCCGCCTGCAGGAATCTTGAACCAATCCTGCTGTCAAGGCCAACACCCCTGGCTATGATTTTTACGTCAGCCCCAACCTTCTCACACAAATGCGAAAGCTCGTTCATGAACGAAATGCGCATGGCAAGCATGGCATTGCTGGCATACTTGATGAGTTCAGAACTCTTAACATCAGTAATCATGATTGGCCTGCCTGTCCTCTCAACAGGGCGGTAAAGCGCAAGCATGACATCCTTTGCCTTACCGTTGTCAATGCCAATGACAATCCTGTCCGGAATCATGAAGTCATTAACGGCTTCGCCCTCCCTCAGGAATTCCGGATTTGAAACCACATCGAACTCAACCCGCTGCTTCATCCTCTGCCTCATGTGGTCACGGATTTTGTGGCAGGTGCCAACAGGCACAGTGCTCTTCACAACAACAACCTTGTAAGCATCAATGTACTTGGCTATGTGGTCGGCAACCGCAAAAACAGCAGACAAATCAGCTTTGCCATTGCCATCAGAAGGCGTGCCAACAGCGATGAAGATAACATCAGAGTTCCTTATAGCGAGCTCAGAGTCTGTGGTGAACATGAGCCGCTTCTGGGCAAGGTTCATCTCAACCATGTCCCTAAGGCCAGGCTCAAAAAAGGGGATAATGCCCTTGCGGAGGTTGGAGATTTTTTCATCATCAATGTCAACGCATATCACGTCATTGCCAAGGTTCGCCAAGCCAGCACCAGTCACGAGACCTACGTAGCCACACCCAATAACAGCTATTTTCATAAGAAACTCACAAAAAGCAGCAGGTATAAATATCTTACCATTATCCTACTTTATCCGATAAGTTTATATACTCTTTTGTTCGTCAGCAGCAATTAATTTATCGCTGCAGCCACAACGGTAACGAAGATGAAACGCAAAATAAGCATCACAATTGAGGATAGCGTCCTCAATGGGATAGACTCGGTCGTAGACAACGTCTTCATCAGGAACAGGTCTCATGCGATAGAGTTCCTTGCCAAGACAGCGCTTGGGGAGCACAAGCAGGCAGTCATGCTGGCTGGAGGGCCGGAGGAAAAGCTCAGGATTTCAGATTCGGAGTTTAGGATAACAGCCAAAATTGGCAATTCAACTGTTGTTGAGAAAGCAGTAAAAAGGCTGCGGGAGAACGGCTTCAGGGACATATTTATCGTCGCAAGGCACAACGTCCTCACCAGGGTGTTTGACATCCTCAAGGACGGCAGCAGCCACAACGTCAAGGTCAGCTACATTGAGGAGAAGGAAAGCGGCGGAAGCGCAGACAGCCTGCGGCTGCTGAAAGGCAAAATCAATGCAAATTTCCTAGCCGTTTATGGCCACATACTCTTTGATAAGGTAAACATCCAGGAGCTTTGGAACCAGCACATAAAGCAGGCAACAGCCGTAGCAACGCTCATAGTGACGACAGCTCCTAACCCGAGCGAGAAAGGCACAGTCAAGGTAGAAGGCAGCCGCATACTCGAGTTCATACAGAAACCGAAAAAGACAGACGTTTACCTCGTTTTCTCGCCAATCTTTGTTGCAACGCCTGAGATTTTCAACATCAGCGGCAGCAGCCTTGAGTACGATGTTTTCCCGAAGCTGGCAGAGCAGGGCCTGCTGTTTGGGCACACCTCTGCAGAAAAGGAGCAGCACGTGCACACGGCTGCGGATGCAAGAGCAATAGTAAAGTCATAGATAAGTAGGTCAAACTCACTTAACAAACTCAACATTAGCCTTGTTGCGGAACTTCTCATCACCAGTAAGAAACTTTATTCCAAGCTCAACTGCAACAGCATAACCAATGCAGTCAGCATAGCTTAGCGCCTCATCTTTGAATTGCAGCTTAAACTGCATGGCAGCGGCTATCGAAGAAAGAGAAACAGTGACCAAGAATCCAGAATAAAAATCAAAGTAGCGATTAGCCTCCTCAAAAGAGTAAAACCTCAGCAAGTGGTAGTACAGCTCAGCAAGGTGAAACTTAGTAGTTGCCAGGACAGAATTCAGATAAGGAGCACAGCTTCGGTTTCCCCCTATAATTTCAATAAGTGCGTATGTATCTGCCAAAAACTGGCCTGGCTCAGTCATGGTACTCCCTATCAATCTCTTCCATTGCCTTTTGGGTAGGCATTTTAAGCTTTAACGAGCCAAATACCTTACGCAGCCTGCCAGACTGGTCAGCCACAACAAACACCCTAACCCTTCTGCCAGGAGAAAGGCGCTCACTGTCAACAATCTCCTTCGGGATAGTCACCCCCAACGAATTCCCCCACTTCTTCGGAACTGTCTCAAAGCCCTGCATTTCACATCACCACAGCTTAATATAATCTAATTATATATAAACTTTTCCATTATAAAATAGTAACTACTTTTTAGTTGCTAAAATAGAAAGGTTTATATGCTTGGTTGCTTTTGAATCCTGCACGTAAAAAAGCGAAAGGGCTGCAAAAAATGGCTGATGAGCTGCAACAGAACCTAAAGCACCTTGAAGAACTAGTTAATGGGGAAAAAACATACGACAGAGACACAATTCTGAGCCTTTTCGGGACGTGGAAAGAAAAGCCGAACAACAGCATAGAATTAGACCAGTACGTAATCTGCAACAGACACAACAGGGTTGAACGCAGAAGCGATTTAACAGAAGTTCCTGGCGTATCGCTGTACATGGCCATGGGAGCCTTAAGAAAGGCTGGCGTTCTGCTCACAAGCGCCGACTGCACAGATTACAAGCCACAGCAACAAGAAGCAACCTCACAACAAAAACAACAGCTAACAACGCCAACACCAGGCTTTATAACAGCCCCAATAGGAGAGAAGACGGCTTCACAGCTCTCGGCCGACGACCAGGGCATTGCTGAGAAGATAAGGCAGATAGAGGAGGAAACCAGAGGCACCGGAGACCGGAAAGTTGAGCGGGAAAGGATTCTGGCGCTGTTAAAGCCCAGATTCAGGGGAAAAGACCCTGCAGCTGTAATCAAGGTCTGCAGTATACCGAACAATGACACGGGCAACGATTGGCACACCTACTACTTCTACGAAACAGAGGCAGCGACAGAAGCGCCAGGAAGTTTGCCAGATGCCAAGGCAATACCTCCGCACACAGCAGAGTTGCTCAGAGGAGGAGAGTCAGAGCCGTGCCTGAAGCACACCATAGAGATGAGCATTGGCGTAACAGGGCCATGGGTTAGCCAAAAGAAAATAGTTCCATACGAAGTTCTCCCAGCCAAGGCGAAAAATCAGCAGGAGCTGGAAAGGCTGGTTACCGCAGCAACAGAGGATTACGTCTTAGTCGGCAAGGAAATACGACTGCCTTTCTATATGAGGGAAGGAAGAAGAAAAATTGCTGCCGTAGTGTTCAAAAACTCTGAGCTTTACAAAAGCGAAGAAGACAGGAAGCAGGTTGCACAGCTGCTGCAGAAAATAGACGACGCCATCACTTTGCGAAGTGAAGGAAAGATTAGTGAGGAGGAGGTAATGCGGCTCGTAGCAAGGCTCAGGGAAAAGCCAACGGCAGCAGCGCCACAAGTTGCAGCTTTAGAACAAGCGGCACAGCAAGCTGCGCAACAGCAGCCGCAGCTGGAAGGAACAGTCTCAGAAGCCTATGTGCAGGGAATGTATGCAATCCCTGCAAGGCTTAAGCACGGCGACATGATAAACGCCTTCCTCAGACGGTTCGAGCAGCCATACGAGGTTGCACTGGATGTGGAAGCTGGGCTAAGCCTGTTCAGATTCACAAAGCCAGGCCTAGACGAGCCAGAAGCAGTAGAAAAAGCAAGGGATAAAATACTGTGGCTTGAGACCTTTATCGGAATGATAAGAGGCATTGGAACAAAGGAAGGGCGGGAACAGAAAATAAACGAGTTATTACCAACAATATACCAACGCTTCGGCAACCCGGAACAAAAGTGACGGTAGCAGATGTCAAGGCATTATTCCAATCAAAAGCAGAGGCAGATAACTTTATAAAGGCAACACCCATTCCATACATCGTGAACGGCCATGGCCGCCTGGTAATACCTGATCCCATTTCGAACTCAGAAGTCAAGCGGGCGCACGTTCCTGCCAGTACTGCACGTCGTGCGGAAACGCAGGGTCGCTGTTCACACTTTTTATTCTAGGAGACAAAATCATGATAGTCAACAAAACCGAGTACATAAAGCACTTCGCAGAGCACTTCAGGATTAAGTAGGGACTTCGGAAACCCTGTAAAAGTAAGCCCTGCGGGCCCTGTAATTCTCTGGGTTCTCAACGATGCCTTCAAGCTCAAACCTCACAACACCTTTCCTGCTGGTCACCTTGCGAACCCTCAAGTGATTGCCCATGTTAACGACCAGGAAGTATCTGAGGGTGTTACTACCGTCGACGTAAGGAACAGCCTGCTTAGAAAAAGCGAGCGAGATAAACTGGCCACTGCCTTCCTCATTAACCTCCACAGGATTTTCTCCAATATCAACATCAAGGCCATTAACAGCATATGCGTTGAGCTTTCCAAAAAGGCGGGCTTTTGGAAGCTCGGAAATTTCACTCCGTGCCTGCATCACGCTCACCCTCTCAACCTTGCTTAATGTGAGCAGGGAGTAAAGAGCATCCGTTATCCTCTCAAGTGCCATAAAATGTGGGTTTTCCACTTTATTTATAAAGAATTTGGCAGCATGGGAATTTCATATACTAGCATAGGATACCAAAACCTTTATCTATCACCTAGTGCCTAAATGCTTCCCGGTGCTTCGGAATGGTTTTTGTAAGAATCAAACGGATTTCCGGAAAAGAGTATGCCTACCTGGTTGCGAACAGCTGGACAGGCTCAGGGCCAAGGCAGAAGGTGGCAGAATACCTCGGAAGGGTAATAAGGCCTGAAAAGGCAAAAAGTGAGGCTTTGCAGGCATTTCTGGAGCTTACAAGCGAACAGGATTTGCAGCAATGGATAGGGAAAAGCGGCTTCAAAGAGATAACTGCTGCTTTGATTAGATGGGAGCTGGATAACTACGGAATTGAAGATGGCACGACGGATTCCTATGCGGCCACACCGCAAAAAAACTGCTGGAATACGATGCCGCGACCGATTATTCGGGATACAACCTGGCTGATGCCCTCACGGCAGCAGGAATAGACGCAGGGAAGGACGTGTTCATCTCCCTCTTCGGGAAGGCCCAGGGAACAGTCGGAAAGGGCAAAAAAGAAACTGCAGAAGAGGCCGCTTTCAAGGACTTCTACTACTGAATTTCAAGCGTAATCTGGCCAGTTTTCTCGTCGATGGACTTCACGATTTTGTTGCTGCTGAAGTACCCCCTAAGCTGCTCTGGCGTGAATGTCTTCCTGAGCGTGTTGTAGTCGTCAAGGATACCCTTGACATCCTGGTAATGCTCGTAAATAAGCTCTGCGATGCGAGTGTTTTCACCTGCTACCTTCCCCATCTCTGCAACCATTGATTCCTGCTGCGCGATAGCTATCTCAAGCTCCTTAATGCGCCGCAAGGAAGGTGATTCCCTCAACGCTGAAAAGGAGGACTCAAGCTGCCTGAGCGAGAGTGCTTCCACAGCCTCGCTGAATGAAGGGAAAGGCTTGGTTTTCGCGGCTGCGGCAGAGGCTGTCGGAAACGGAAACACCTCAACCACGCTGCCGCTGCCGTCGAGAATGGCTATTGGAGAGGGCTTCCTGGACAGCATCTGCTTAAGCGAAGAAAAAAGGCCCTGAATTTCCTGCTGCGACAGCTGCGATGGCTTTTTCGCCTTGTCAACAGCAGCTGCCAAGCAAAGCTCCTCAGCATATGCGCCAGAAAGGCCGAGGTCAACGGCCAGGGCCTTTACAACAGAGTCCTTTTCCGACGACAAAACAGCCTTCTGGAACTGCGCTTCGCTAATGGATGCGAAGTCAGCTGTTGCCGGAGGAGGCATGTAATTGAAGCCGGGCCTGATGGTGCGGTCCTTCCACGCCTGATGCTCTGCAGCAGCCAGTATTACGCCCTTGTCATCCGCAAGGATTATGTTGCCCTTGCTGAACAATTCAATGATGAGCTTAACCTGCTGTTTTCTCGACGAGAAAATCAGCTCCAATATGCGCTCGGAGCCAAGCTGACTGACCGAGACCAGCTTTGCATTGCCAAGGTGCTGCCTGAGCATGCTGCAAAAGCCGCCTGGCTTCTCTGAAGTCGCGGGCTTTGCCGCCGAGGAGAAAACCACAGAGGGTGCAAGGACTGCCAAGAACCACTTGCCCTCACTTGTGCTTAGCTGGATAGCTATTTCCTTGCTGCCTTTCCTGCCACTTGCCGTTGCCAGCTCATAAACCTGGCCAACCCAAGAGCCTTCAAGCTGCTTCAGCTCACTCGCCAGCGCCCTTAACTCGATTGAAGCAAGCTGGTTCCTCATTTTGCACTCACTTTTACATTTTTAGACGAACTTTTAGTGTATGGAATGCCCATCCTGACACTGTTGAGCAAAGTATTTAAATACGTTTCCCATTGAAGAAGCTTCAAAAATGGGGTTTTTTGGCTTATTCGGCTCTAAAAAGGAAAGGAGGGAAGAAAAACCCTCGACAGAGCTCTCACTTTCGCCCTTTGCAGTCATAGAAGGCAAGGTAATATCTGCGTTCTCCAAGGTAAAGCAGGACATAACACTCATAAGCTCCTGGCTCAAGTACCTCAGGCACAAGGACCTGCTGCACGAGCAAAGGCACACCAAAACGCACAGGGAGCTTGGGGAGCACAAAGTAAGGATTGAAAGGCTGCAAGCGGAAATGGCAGAGCTCAAGGCATTCTTCAGGGAGGCAAAAGAGGCAAAAACCGCTGCCCAAACAGGTTCGTTTCCGAACCTAATCCGGACTAAATCCGAACCTAAAGCGGACCTAAAACGAACCCAGTTTGAAAACAGGGTTGTAAGCACGCTTAGGAGCAGAAGAAAGGACTATGTTTTGAAGCAAATTCTTGAATTAGCAGCGAAAGAAACGCATTCAACAAGTGAAATAGAGCAAATTGTCGTCGGAGAAAAAGCTTTGTGCGGAAGGACCGCATTCTACGATTATTTGAGGGAGCTTAAGCACAAAAAGATGATAAGGCAGGGCGAAAATGGCGCAAAAAAAGTGATTTTGCTCGCTGAAGCCGGTTTGGAGCAGGTTCGTTAACGAACTAAGTCCGGACTTAATCCGAACCTAGTCCGGACCTACATCAGCAGCTTCTTGATTTTGGCCGCAAATGCCTTGACATCGGCTGTTTTTGCTGTTGTGGTGTTGAACGTAACAACCCTATGGCCGTTTTCCTGTGCCTCGGCAAGGCAGGTGTCAAAAATCTCGGCATCGAGGTTTTCGCGGATTTTAGCCCTACCGTAGCCCTTCTCCTGCAGGCGGTGCTGAAGGGTTTTTAGGCTGCAGCGGGTTACAAGGCACAAATCAGCGTACTTCCCGGGCAGGAAGTGAGACAGGTGAGAGTCAAAAATGATGCCATTCTGGGCTGTTTTTGAGGCCTTAAGCGCTTTTTCCCTCACTTTTACAAGCTTCCGGGCTAATTTAGCCTCGTCTACAACGTAAGAGTGCCTTTTGGCATCGTAGCTGCCATAGAGGTGAGCCTTCTTCACGAATGAATTGACATCAAAGTACGTATAATCCAGCAGAAGTGAGAGCTTTTTGGCGAGTGTTGTCTTGCCAGTGCCTGGAGTGCCTGTGACAATCAGGGTTACAAAGCGGGGTTTCATCTCCAAGCCTCCTGTCTTTTAGGCACTAGGTTGAAAAGTGAGTTTAAGACGCAATTCCGCGAAGAGCGGAATGCGCAATCGGGCGCATCCCGATTTGCGTCTTTTTCAACTGCCCCATCGGCTTCCAGAATAAGAATTGCGGCGGTTGCGTGAGGCGCATAAACTAGGCAGATGCCACCTTTAACGCCAAAATCAGCCACTATTGCTTCCACTTTGGCTGTTATGTCTATGATTTCGTCCTTTCTCGTCGTGGAAAGCCTTATCTCCTTCATACGCGTTGGTTAGTCAGGCTAGTATAAATTAATAACTGCAATTGGAGTTGAAGTTTTGAAAGGATATAAATACTGGCAGCGGCTGCTACGGTCAGGTTAAGATGGCATCAAGAAACTTTCTGCTAGTATCTTTGGAAGAGAGCAAAGCGAAGCAGCTTGCGCAGATAGTCAGCAACGATGTATGCAGGAGAATCCTTGACTATCTGGCTGCAAAGGAGAAGCACGCGACAGAAACAGAGGTAGCAAAGGACTTAGGAATGCCTTTGTCGACAGTGCATTACAACCTCAAGCAGCTTCTTCAGAGCGGGATTGTAAAAACCGAGGAGTTTCATTACTCTGAAAAGGGCAGGGAGGTGCTGCACTACAGCCTCGCCAATAAGTACATCATTATTGCTCCAAAAGCCAGTGCTACGGAAAGCTTAGCCAATAAGCTCAGGAAGATCCTGCCGGTTGTTGGGGTAGTTGCTGCTACAGGGATTGCCATACAGCTGTTTAGCACTCTGCAGCAGGGAGCGATAGGCAGAAGCTTTGCGGCATCGTATTCTGCACAGAGAACTTTAGAGCAGGGAGTAGTCCAGAAAGCTGCAGAGGCTGTAGTTCCGCAAGCAGCAACAGCAGCATCGGCAGTCACAGAAAAGGTTGCGAATGAAACAGCAGCGCCTGCAATTAGGGAAGTGGTTGTGCAGACAGTTCAGCAGCCGGCAAACATAGCCTTGTGGTTTGCAATTGGGGCCTTATTCGCGCTGGTTGTGTACCTGATTTATGATGTTGTCAGGGAGAGAAGGCAAAAGTGATTTGCATGATTAAAAAGACCCTGGCAATCGCAATTGCTGCAATCATAACAGTGGCTTTAGCAGCTTTATTCTGGCCGAAAGATGCAGGTGGCACTTGCGGATTCTGCCCATCGTCTCCAGCTGTTCAAAGAATAGAGCACGGATGCCTAGGCTTCAAGCACGACATAGAACCATCAAATTGCCTAGACTGCGGCATAAAAGTCCAGTGCTACGGCATTGTTACCGATGACAAAACGTGCTATACCTACCTGAACGGCTTTAACAACACGCCAACAGAGGTACCTTGCACATCAGGCGTTAAGGGAGTCAGATAGGAAGATTTTCATTGCCATAACTTCAAACCGAATTGAAGCTTACTTCTGGTTATATATAAAACGGCGTCTTACCACTGCAAAAGGTGACTATGATGGAAAAGAAAATCGTATCTGCAACGCTTTTGGCAATATTTGTTGTTGCTATGGTAAGCGCAGCACTATTTTTTGCCACTACAGAGAGTGATTTGGCTGAGTCAAACCAGCTGAAGAAGTTTAGCTCGTACGATGAGCTGAAGGACTTTCTTAAGACTAACAGAGAAAGGGTAAGCTACGGTTATGGCGGTTTTGGGTTTGGAAGAATCGTAACAAAGGCCCAGACATTTGCAACCGCCACAGGTGCTTTAGAATCAACGTCAGCAGCTCCAAGCGGCTCTGAAGACTACTCAGCCACGAACATACAAGTGGCTGGTGTTGATGAGGCTGATATCGTAAAGAACGATGGCAAATACATATACGCGATAGCTGGCAATAAGCTGGTCATTGTTGATGCCTACCCTGCTGAAAACGCGAAGGTAATTTCGGAAACAGCGCTTAAAGGCTACCCGACCGAGATTTTTGTTAACAATGACAAGCTGGTTGTTTTTGCACAGGACTACAGCTACAGCACACAGCCGCTTGAGAAGACGTTTGAAGAAACAAAAGGCGTAAGTACTGCGAGCCCGACAATTGCAAGGCCTTACTCCGGAACCCTGACGCGCATAGACGTTTACGACATAAGCAGCAGAGAAAGCCCTGTGCTGGCAAGGAGCATAGTTGTGAGCGGCAACTACTTTGATTCCAGAATGATTGAAGACTATGTTTATGCTGTTGTCAACCAGCCGGTGTATTATGATGAACTGCAACCTCCACCATTTCCTGAAATAGCTGAAAACGGGGCTGTAAAGAAAATTGCTGCCCAAGATATCTATTATTTTGACGTTCCAGACTACAGCTACAACTACGTGAACATCATTGCTGTCAACACGCAAACTGATGAAGAGGAATACAACAGCAAAACCTTCTTGGCTGGAAGCACGCAGAACATGTATGTTTCCTTAGGCAACATCTACGTGACTTACACAGGGAGGAACAATTTTTACGCAACAGATAGTATAATTGACCAAGTGGTTGTTCCCATACTGCCAGGGGCTGTTGGAGCTAAAATTGGCGAGATAAGGAAATCAGCTCTGGACGTTAGTGAGAAAATGCGGCAGATTTCTGAAGAGCTGAACAGTTATACCAGCAGCCTAAGCCAGGAAGAAAGAGATGAGTTTGAGAAAAAAGCTCAGCAGAGGATGATTGGCTTTGAGGAGAAGCTGGCTAAGGAAACAGAAAAAACTGTAGTGCATAAGATAGCAATAAGCGATGGGGCTATAGACTACAAAGGGCAAGGTTTGGTCCCTGGGCATGTGCTGAACCAGTTCTCAATGGACGAGCACAAAGGCTACTTCAGGATAGCCACAACAACAGGAGAGGTTTCACGGTTTGAAGGAGGGGCAAAATCGCAAAACCACATATACGTCCTTGACGAAAGCCTCAAAGTTGTTGGGTCTGTTGAGGACCTAGCTCCCGGAGAGAAGATTTACTCTGCAAGGTTTATGGGAGACAGGGCTTACATGGTCACTTTCAAGAAGGTTGACCCGCTCTTCGTGATAGACCTGAGCGAACCAACAAATCCTAAAGTTCTTGGCAAACTCAAGATACCCGGCTATTCTGACTACCTGCACCCTTATGATGAGAACCACATAATCGGCCTGGGAAAGGAAGCTGCAGAGGCTGAAACAGAGGGGGGAAGAGAAGCAAACTTTGCATGGTACCAGGGCATAAAGATTGCCTTGTTTGACGTTTCAGACCCTGAAAATCCGAGGGAGGTTTCAAAGTACAACATTGGCGACAGGGGAACAGACTCTTACGCACTGCAGGACCACAAGGCTTTCCTGTTCAGCAGGCAGAAAAACCTGCTTGTGATCCCTATACAGCTTGCCGAGATTGATGAAAGCCGCTATTCGGGAGGAAAGTTACCGCCTAACGCCTATGGCGACTTTGTATGGCAAGGCGCTTACGTGCTCAGCCTAGACACCGAAAACGGATTCAAGCTTAAAGGCAGGGTAACCCACCTTGACACCGAAGAAGGGGAACAGAAACTGCTAAAGAGCGGATACTACTTCCGCTCAGAATACGATGTGAAAAGAAGCCTATACATGGATGACGTGCTGTACACCTTATCAGACAGGATGATAAAGATGAATAAGCTTGAAGACTTGGAAGAAGTCAACAGGGTAAGGCTACCAAACGGTGAAAACCAAAAAAGATTCAGAGGCGTTTAGCTAAACCAATAAACCAAAAGAATTATAAAAATTCGAAGCCAAAACAAGAATATGAAGGCAGGCTTCACGGCTTTTGTTCTTACTCTTCTATCAGCTGTTGTAATTGTTATTGCGGCTTGCCAGCCACTGCAACCTCAGCAGCCACAAGGGAATGAGAGCGCTGATGGCACAGAATGCAGCACTAATTCTGATTGCGGCATTGGGGGGTGTTCTGGACAGGTCTGCACAGCAGCCTCTGAGGCTACTGGGGTAATAACGACTTGCGAATACAGGGCGGAGTATGACTGCCTGAAGCTGACGAGCTGTTGGTGTGTTGAAGGCAAATGCGCCTGGAAGGAGACTGCTGACTACAAGGCATGCGTTGACATAAAAACGAAAAATATTTAAGCACGTTCATAGTAATACGAACAGTATGATTGGTATGAAAACTATAACGTCAAGGCGGATAAGGACAGTAAGCGTGAATGAGCGCGGCCAACTCGTAATACCTGAAGATATCAGAAGGGATTTTGGGATAAAGGGGAATTCAACGCTCGTCCTGTTGGAATATAGCGAAGGGCTTGTCCTGAAAAAGGAATCTGAGGTTTTTGAGGCACTTGATAGCATCTTCTGGGAAGCGTTGTCCAAAAAAGCTCTGCAAAACGCATGGGGCAGGGAAGATGAGGTATGGGACAAGATTGCTGAGAAGAGCCTGTCGCAAAAAAAATGAAACAGCAAGACCTCGTGTGGGTAAAGTTGCCTTTCTCAAATTTCGGCGGAAGCAAAACCAGGCCTGCGGTCGTACTGTCCAATAACAGCTATAATGGGCAAGGAAAGGACGTTGTTGTGTGCGCTGTAACATCAAAACTTGAACCTAGACCGTACAGCATCACACTCAACCAGGAAAACCTGTCAGAGGGAGTACTCCCGCTAAAAAGCCTAATCCGAACTGACAAAATCCTGCAGATTGAAAAAAGCCTCATAGAAGCGCCATTTGCAACGATTAACAACGAAACATTTGACAGGCTGGTTAACGAAGCCGTTAAGCTGCTCAAAAGAGGCAAGGAATAGAAATGGATTGTGACATGTGCGGAAGGGAGCAGGCCACTCTTAAGGCAGCTGTGGAAGGCAGCGTGCTGAGCCTGTGCGAGGGCTGCAGCAAATACGGGAAAGTTGTTGGGAAGGTTTCGGTTGCTGGTGCTGCGATGAAAAAAGAGGAAAAATCCATCGTTGCTGCCGAAGATGAAACAGAAGCAGTTGTTGCCGATTTCGGGACCCTGATAAAGCAGAAGAGGGAGGAGATTGGCAGGAAGCGGGAAGACGGCTTCATGAGGACTGAGGACTTTGCAAAGGTGATCGGGGTGAAGGAGTCTGTACTTCACAAGATGGAGACCGGAACTTTAAAGCCGAGCGTTGAGGAAGCGAAAAGGATAGGGAGAGCCATTGGAATAAAGCTTGTGGAAAAGGCTGAGGCTGTGGAAGACATAGTGCCGCAGCCGAAGAAGGACCAGCTCACGCTTGGCGACATGATAAAGGTAAAGAAGAAATAACATGTTTTATGGAGCAGAACGGCTACTCAACAATAAAGGAGATGGTTGGGATAGCGCATAAGGAGTAGAGAATGGACTAACTTAGCGGTAATTACAAATAGAAAAGCTTTAAATATAATTCGTTGTTTGCTATGGTGGGGAAAGCTGAATGACAACAAAAACTGAGCTTGAAAAAACAACATCTTGGGGGCGAAGAATTGGAGGAATCAGCGAAGAGTCTGCCGCGTTTTTCTATAACGAATTTGGCTGGAAGGCTTATAATGATGCCCAGAAGTGGGCAAAGAAAAATAACGGCTACCTAGCATCAGCACACGGAATACTGGAACAAAGAGTTCAAGAGTCGTTAGACGGCCCTTCGTGGAATAGTTGGCTTACTCCTGACTATGAGGAAGATATAGGCTTAGATGCTGAAGGAAGATTCGGGAAGAGCGGAGAAGTTGTTCTCTTGGCAATCCAGGGCGGGGGAATAATGCTCAGCAGCCCAAAACGCCTGCAAGAAGCCTACAAAAAGAGAACACCGCAGGGAGAGCCATCCTTGAGGCAGGAAGAAATAAGCCAAGCGCTGGCAGGAATGCTGCCAAACGGACAACAAATCAAGGTCTACACCTTACAATCACTGTCCAAAGAAGACCCGGAACAGCTTCCGCGAACCTACGCGATAGTAGCGCCAGCACGAACACTTCAGGAAACACCATCAGGATTAGTAGCTGTTGGAAAGCTGCCAAAAAGCGGGCTATTCGTAATGAGAGCTGGGCACCCAACAACAGCAGAAGATTACGACAGAGCACTACAAAGAGCAGGAATCTCGGAATATGGAAATGAGCATGATATCTCTTTTAAAGAAGCGGACGGCGAAAACCCATCTTGGCGTTTGCTCACCATCCATGGTCACTACAGTGGCCTTGAGGTAAATCGCATTGTGCCAGTGCCAAACACAGAATGTGACATCAATGATGCGCGATTCGTCGTGGTAGTACGTCAGGGGCGCGCCGGGGGAAGTCTACCGAAAGGTCCGGTACTGGAAGTAAATAAAAGGTAACCGGGGCAGTTACGCAGCAGTCAGGTAAAAGGGCAGGCCATAATCTTAATCTAATTGGTGGAAGCAGATAGAGTTCACTTGCTTCCATACAGCGACTCGTTGACAAAAACATAGTAGCTTAGTTGGCCGTCGTAGTAGGTGCCGTTGAACACCTGCCTGAAGCTTGACTGCAGGTAGCTGTGCATGTTGGCCTTGGCGGTTTCGCATTCGAAGTCACCTGCTGGGCAGAAGAGCGTTTCTGAACTAAAAATAACTGCCTCAAACGCCTTGTTCTGCTCCCACTCGTTCAAAGCTTTAAGCTCCTGCGGAATGCCTTGGAAGGACGTGAAGTAGTAAGGGAAAAAGCGGTTGTTGCTGTAAGCGGCGAAAACAGGCTCTGATGTCAGAACAGCCCCCCTAATGCCGAGTGCTGAGACAGACTTGTAAAGCTCTGACGCCACAGCAGGCTCGGATGATGGGCGCCAGCTGTAAAAGTGGTAATCTTTGTAGGCAGCAACGGCAAAGGAGAGGAGCAAAAGCGCTATCATGGCAACGAGTGCAAATGAACGCGCAGGCTTCAGCTTTGTGCTTATGCTGCGGCTAAGCTTCAACAACTCAAAGAACGCTGCAGCTGCAAAAATGCAGATTGCAGGCAGGAACAAAATCAGGAAGCGCTCGTCCTTGTTCTGGATGTAAGTGAAGTATGCTGCATAAATTGCAAAGTAAGAGGCCAGCAGCAGCTTGCCTGAGTCGGAAAACCATTTCCTTTTCCAGAACAGGAATGCTGCGGCAATGGCTAGCACAAAAACAAAGTGCTGCTTGAACGCCTCAATCGCATAGAAAGAGTAGTTCAGCAGCGGCTCGGTTATGGCCTTTGCAGGGTTTGACTGGTGCCACGCTCCCAATATGAAAGGCCTGAATATTGCATCGTATGGGTTGCTGGTGAAAGGCCTGTAGAAGACGTAATTGAAAACAAGGAAAGGCAGGGTAACCATGAAGAATGCTGTTGAAGTTTTAATTAGCGGCCATAACTGCGATTTCTTGGAGATTAATCCAGGAATAATAACTGCTGCCGCTATTGCAGCCAGCACAAGCCCGTTTGGAAACTTGAAAAGCATTGCTAACGCTGCAGCAGCACCGGAAAGGTAGTAGCGCTTATTGACGAAGAAATAGATTGTTGCCAGAACAAAAAAAAGCGAAGGAACTTCGGTGAGGATGTAGGAGGAGTATAGGAAGAAAAGTGGTGAGGCTGCAAGGAGGGCAGAGGCAAGAAACGCGACGTTTCTGTTGAAAAGCCTTTTCCCAGTAAGGTAGCACAGGATTATGCTGCCTGCTCCGAAAGCGACAGTTACGATTTCCGAAAAGAGCATTTGCGGCAGCTGCAGTTTCCAAACCAGGCCTGTAATCAGCGGCAGCCCTGGAGGCCTGAGCATCTCCCAAAGGCCAGAGCTGCCCAGAGAATAAATGTACTTGCCCATGCCAAGGTAGACTGCCTCGTCCCAGATTGGAAGATGATACCTTAGTAGGAAAGCGACCTTTGCAGCGGCAAAAACAGCTAAGATTAGCAGAAGTGGCTGCAATTGCTTATCCTGTAGTGTTTTCTGAAGCAGCCTCATCGTCTTCCTCCAAAATTGCAGAAGAAATCCCTGAGCACTCTTCAACAGGGGTTTTGAAAGAGCCGCAGACTATGGGCAGGAGGTTGCTTTTGGAGACGACGCCTTCGTACTTGCCCTCCCCAACTATTATGGTTGGGTAAGTGGTTACGTTGTAGCGCTTCTTCAGCATCTCAATCGATGCCTCATCGGCTTCAAGGTCTGTGTTTATCGGGAAAACAAGCAGCCTGTCGCCAAGGAGCTTCTTGTAGTAGGACAGTATTACGCCCTGGTCGGGGCATATGCTGCATTTTTCGTCAGAATAAAAGTAGAGGACTGATACAAAGTCCAGGTCACAGAGCTCCTTTGTTCTCTTCGCAAAAAGCCAGTACCTCAGGTTGTCAAGCACGTAAGCCCTGGCGAGTTCGTTGAACTCCTCCTGGTTGAAGTTAGCGGAAACCTTGTAGCTTTCCATTCTTTCAAGCGAGTCTGTCAGGCTTTTGATGCTGCTCTGGAGGCTAAGCCCAAACACAGGGCAGGAATCAGTGTTGTTCGTAAGCGTGTTGAGGTAAAGCTGCTGGAACTGCAGGCTCTTGTAGTTGAGCTCCTGCACCTTGGTTGCCTTCTCAACCTTCACCAGGCGCTGGTCATCAATCAGAACACTGAGCAGAAAGCCCAGGCTGAAGACAAGCAGCGAGATAAATCCAACGACAACGTACGTTTTCAGGTAGATTTGCCTAGCCATTTATCCTTCCTCCCAAAAACAACCAACTGGAGCGCTGCCAGGACATACATGAAAGACAGAAGAATATAGTAAAAAAGGAAGTAGAACGGCAGGTAGACCATGCCGTGCTTCAAAACCGCCTCCCTGCTGCTCTTGTGAGCGAGCAGGAAAGTTGTAATAGCGAATGCCGTAAGGGTAAGTATTATGAAGAGCTTGCCAAAGTCGTACATTAAAACATCGAAGGAGAAATTAATGCTCCTTAACAGGGTTGGCAGGTCAAACCCTACAAGGTAAAGCTCATAAGCCCTTTGCCACCAGGGCAGGATTGTGAAATAAGTGAAGAAAAAGACCACAAAGCAGACGGTTATGTAGCCGAGCATAATCATGGGAAGCTGAAAAACGCCGAAATGGCCGTACTTTGGATTAAGGAACAGGGACTTGTACATGATAAAGTTCAGCAGGCTTCCCCTCCACCACCTGCTTCGCTGCCTGTAAAGCTGCCTTACGCTGCCAGGCGCTGTCGTGTAAACATAGGCATCAAAACAGTGCTTAAGCCCGTAATTGTGCTTCTGCATCCTGTAGCCTATTTCCTGGTCCTCGGTAAGGTTGTGCTCATCAAAACCCCCAAGCTCCACCACAATGCTTTTCCTGTACAGGCTGAACGGCCCTGGCGCAACGTACAATGCATCGAATTGCGACAATAACCTGTTGGAGAAGAGCGTGACGATGTACTCAAGGCGCTGGAACTTCTGGATAAAGCTTTTTGGCCTGAAGACCTTCATCGCAGGGGTAACTATCGCAAGCTCGGGGCCGTGCTGCCCGAAAACGTAAAGCATCCTGTGCAACGTTTCCGGCTCAACAAACGAGTCCGAGTCAAGGCAGGCAAAAAACTCTCCCGAACACGATTTCAGGCCGTTGTTCATGGCAGCACCCTTGCCAAGGTTTTCCTGGCTCATCAGTTTTATATCGGCACCTTTGCAGCTGCGGATTAGCTCAGAAACAATTGCGGCTGTGTTGTCTGCAGAGCCGTCGTTGACAACCATTATTTCAAGCATATCTTTCGGATAGTCTAAGTTGGCAACGGAAAGAACACACTCCCTTATAGTTGCTTCAGCATTATAAGCGGGGATTATCACAGAAACCTTTGGAAAACGGCTAAGCCTTCTCTTGCCTGAGGCAGAGCTCTTAGCTTCTTCCCTGAACAGCTCATACCTCTCAAGAAAGGCGTAGAGCCAGAAAATGGTGAAGTACAGGCCAAGAAGGTACATGGCCCAGACCAAAACCTCAACACCGCCAATCATGAGCAGAAAGCACGCACAAGGCTTTTTTAAAGGTTTGTAAACGAAACCAGCTCAAAATCCTCGCTGCCGATTTTGAATTTCTTCAGCACCTTTGGTTTGAACTTGCAATCCGCAGCGGCAACCGAAACGGCATCTTTGTCCTTTAGCAAAAAAACGATAGAGCCGTCCTTTTTAAGGAAATATCGAGCCTGATAAAAGAATTCTCTGTACATCTTAGCCAGCTTATCATTCTCAGCTATTGCAAAAACACCTTGACCGCTCCTGAACTGCGGCGGATAACTAACAACCAAGTCAATGGAGTGTTCATCCAGCTTGGCATCAAGCCAGTTAATGTCCAGACGGCTGAACCGAATTAGCTTGTTAACACCAGCAATCTTGGCGTTCTTCTCAGCAAACCTGACGTTCTGCATTGAGGAAGAGGAGGAAAGTATTTTGGGCTTTGAGCTTTTAACACGCTTTTTAGCGGCTGCAGCCGCCTCTTTTTCAGCAGCAAAGAATTCAGCCAAATTCAGTCCCGAGAAGCGTTGCTGATGCGAAAAAGCCGAAGCCAGGACGTCTTTGCGGTAATAATTGACAGGAAAGCCAGAGCTGTAAAGGGCTGCTTCAATGGCTATCGAGCCAGACCTTGTGAAGGGGTCAAAAAGGAACTCCCTGCCGCTGTAGCCGGAAGCCCTGAGAAGCAGGTAAGCAAGGCAGCTGCTGACACCGCCGGGGTCACCAAAAACATTGTATTCCCTGCTGCCTAGGTCAAACAGGCTTATTTTCCTGCCATTAAAAAAAACAGAATTTGCCGATTGCGAAAGGTAGCAAAGTTTGCACAAATCAGAAAAGCTTTGGGCAGTGAAGTTAACCATTCCAGCCGCTGTTTTTGCTGCCTTTGCGCCAATAAGCTCGCTAACCTCAGCAGCTGCGATGCCCTCAAAGCCAGGGATGGTTACGACTGCCGCATTATGCTGAGCTTTCATGGTTGTCGGTGCCATTGCTTGCGCCGTTGCTGCCGTTTGCGCTTTCTTTAGGCACCTTGGCTAGTGAGACAACAGAATCGCCCTCGTCAAGCTTCATAAGCCTTACCCCCTGGGTGTTCCGGCCAATCTCTGAAACGCCTTGCGCTGCAACCCTGATTATGTTGCCCTTTTTGCTTATGGCTATAATGTCGTCATCCCCTGTGACAGAGGCAATTGCTGCGACAGGGCCGTTCCTTTCAGTTGTTTGTATGTTAATAACCCCAGAACCGCCTCGTGAAATCAGCCTGTAGTCGCTCACAGGGCTGCGCTTGCCAAAGCCATTAACGGTTATTGTGAAAAGGGATTTTGACTCGTCAGCAACAACCATGCCTATGACAGAGTCGCTGCCCTTGAGCTTTATCGCCTTTACCCCTTTTGCAGACCTGCCAACAGGCCTGACATCCTGCTCGTCAAAGCGTACAGCAAGCCCGTTGCCTGTTGCGACAATCAGCTGCTGGCTTCCGGAAGTGGCAACAACATTAATCAGCTCGTCCTTTTCTTCGAGCGTAATTGCAATAATGCCCCCCCTCCTGGGGTTTGAATAAGCTGACAGCCCTGTCTTCTTTATAGTGCCGCTCTTTGTAATCATGACCAGGTTGCCTGCAAATTCAGTGACGGGGATGAAAGCTGTTATTTTTTCGTTCTCACGAAGCTGCAGCAAATTAACGATTGCCTTTCCAGAAGCGTACCTTGACGCCTCGGGAACCTCATGAACCTTGAGCCAGTGCACCATGCCCATGCTTGTAAAGAACAGCAGGAACGAGTGAGTGTTGGCAACAAATATGCTCTCAACAAAGTCTCCTTCCCTTGTTGCTGCAGCGATTATGCCTTTCCCCCCTCTTCTCTGCTGCCTGTACGCGTCAACCGAGATGCGCTTGATGTAACCGGCATGGGTTACTGTAACAACAACATCCTCAGGCTTTATGGTGTCCTCAGCAACAATCTCCTCGCCAGAATCAACAATCTCTGTCCTCCTGCCGTCGCCAAACTTCTGTGAAATCCCGGAGATTTCTGAAATTATAATCTTAGATACCCTGGACTCTGAAGCCAGGATGCCGTGGTAATCGGCAATGTCCTTAAGCAGACCAGCGTGCTCATCCCTGATGCTCTGCTGCTCCAAGGAGACGAGGCGCTGCAGCTTCATCTCAAGGACTGCCTCGGCCTGCTTCTCAGACAAGGAGAACTGCGATGTTAAAGATGACCTGGCAGATGCCTTATCATCGCTACCCCTGATTAGGCTTATCACGGCATCAATGTTTTTCAAAGCAACCAGCAAGCCCTCAAGAAGGTGAGCCTTGTCCTGGGCAGTCCTCAGCAGGAAGGCTGTCCTCTTCCTGACAACCTCACGCCTGTGCACGATAAAAGAGTCAATCATGCCGCGCAGGGTGACCTGCTTGGGAACACGGCCAACAAGCGCTATCAATGCGATTGGAAAAGAGCTGTCAAGCCTGCTGTGGACAAGCAGCTGGTTCAGAATAATCTCAGGGTTAGCGTCCTTCTTCAAATCTATGACAACGCGAATCCCCTCCCTGTTGCTTTCATCCCGGATGTCCTCAACTCCAGTAACAACCTTATCCCTGACCAAGCCAGCTAATTCCTCTACCATCAATGATTTGTTAACCTGATAAGGAATCTCTGAGACTATTATACTGGTACGGCCTTTTCTCTGCTCAAAGGCAGTACGGGCCCTGACGCGGATGATGCCCCTGCCGTTAAGGTATGCTTCGCGGATGCCGCCAGTGCCGCAGATGATGCCACCAGTAGGAAAATCCGGGCCTGGAACAAGCCGGACAAGCTCTTCAAAGGATAAATCAGGATTGTTAATGGCAGCAACAATAGCTGCACAGATTTCCATCAAATTATGGGGAGGAATATTAGTTGCCATGCCTACAGCTATCCCTGAGCTGCCGTTGACAAGAAGGGTGGGGAACTTCCCGGGAAGTACAACAGGCTCCTCAAGGCTGCCGTCAAAATTCTTTGCAAAGCCAACAGTTTCCTTGTCAATGTCCTCAAGAAGAAGCTCGGCAATCGCTGACAGCCTAGCTTCAGTATACCTCTGGGCCGCAGCTCCATCCCCGTCGACGCTACCGAAATTCCCTTGCCCGTCAACAAGTGGGTAACGCAGGGAGAATCCCTGAGCCATCCTAACAAGAGCATCATAAACGGCCATGTCGCCATGGGGGTGGTACTTGCCCATAGTGTCACCCACAATCCTGGCGCACTTCCTGTAAGGCTTGTTGTGCTGCAGACCCAAATCAAGCATGGCAAAAAGAATCCTCCTCTGAACCGGTTTTAACCCATCGCGGACGTCAGGCAAGGCCCTGGAGACAAGGACAGACATGGCATAATCCAGGTAAGAAGACTTCATTTCCTCTTCAATCTCACGATTAAGGATGGATGATTTCAACCCGGTTTCCGGTACCTTTTCTGGGAGATTTTCTGCCATTTTTACCGACGAGAAACATGAAGAAACATGGCTTTAAAAAGGTTTAGGAAAAAAACATATTAAAAAACGCAAAAAGAGCAGTGCAGCAACAAAAAATATAAACAAAGCAGCTAAAAGAGGCTTTTTTAAGGGGATTTTTTTGGGAGCAAGAAACATTCACAAGGTGCAAAGAAGCAGGGATAAAGCCATGCTGAGGCAGCTTTCTTATGAGCTAAACAGCGTATTTGGTGAACTTAAGCGGGCAAGGGCAATAGGCGCAATAGCTGTGGCAGAGGAGCTAACCGGAAATTATAATTCCGCCAGAGAAAACTATGGCAGCGCGCTTGAGCTCCTGAGAGGAATTGAAACGGCAATCCAGGAAAACCCCTCAATAGGCGAGACGTTGGCAGATGTTGTCGAAGAGGAGCTAAAGCATGCTCGGGAAGGGCTGAAGTCAAAGCAGTTATCTGATACCGTAGTTTTACCAGAGTACCTTCAAATGGGAACTAAGCTTTACAAGACCGATACTAATATGTCAAAGCTTCTGAACAACTGACTTATTGACGTTAAAAGAGAAATTGCAGTAAACGCACTTCTTGACCTTTTTGAAAACATCGCCATCGCCGCTGCCGGCTTTTGCAGGCTGGTACTTCATCCTGTTATGGCACCTGGGGCACTCAAGAAGGAGCATTTTCCGGCCCTCCTGGCGCGGCAGGCGCGGCTTGCGGCTGCTGTGGCTGTAATTGTGGCGAATTTGCGGCTGCTTCAGGCATGCCCTTGAACTTTTCCCTGACTTCCTGCTCTGTTTTCACGTCGAAATACTTGAAGAAGCGCTCGGTAAGCTTAATCATCTTCGACCTGCCGTGCTTCTCCCTGGTTATGAAGCCGGATTTTTCGAGGGCTGCGAGGTGGTCGTAGGCCTTGTTTGTCCTTATCCTTATCACGTTAGACTGCAGAACAGGAGCCTTCCAAGCGATTACAGCAAGGGTCTCAATCATGGTCCTTGTAAGCTCAGTCTCGGCAACAATCTTCTGCACAACAGGGGCATACTGCTCCCGCACAGTGAGTTTCCATCCGTCAGCTTCGTCTATCAGCAACAGCGATGAATCCTTGCTTTCGTACTCGCTTTTCAACTGCTGCAGCTGCTGCTGAACTACAACAGCAGTTGTCCGGCACAGCCGTGCAAGCTCGTCAACAGGCATTTTCCTGCCGGAAGCAAACAAGATGGCTTCAAGCTGCTTCCTCAAATCCTGCTTAACAACATTCTCAGACATAGTGGATGACATTGCGGCAGCTGTTATTAAATTTTTACTTTTAACCAGCCAGCTTACCTTTTGACAAGGCTTGTGTAATGGTGGCCGTCTTTTTTAACCAGTTTCTCTTCGGCGAACTTGGCGAGGAAGGGCTCAAGCTGCTGCTCAGCTATGCCAACCTTGATCGAGAGCTCACCAAGGGTCTTGGAACCCGATTCGAGGAGCAGAAGCACAATATTTTTCAGGAGGTTGTAAAGGTTCCTGTCAAGCAAGACATTGGCTGCATTAGTATTCTTGAGGCGCATGTCAACCTCGTGAAGCCTGCCAAGCAAATCGTTAAAAAGGTTTGAGAACTCCAGAGGCGCAAGCTTGAACTGTGCCGGCTCAACAATCTCAACAGACGAAGGCATGTAGTTAAAACAGATGTTGACAAGGGTTGCAAAATTCTTCACAAGAACCTGAAGCTCGGCAAACGTGCTAAAAAAAAGGCCCTGTGCCTTCGGCTCATGAACCTTGCCGCCCAAAACAAGAACGCCTGCCTCCTCGCGGAGCTGCTTAAGGACCATACGCAGGGTTTCCTCAACATGCGCCTGGGGAGCCCCCACTATCTCAATGACAGTGCTAATCCTCATGTAGCCTTGCTCGAGCTTTTCCCTAATCTCTGCCTCGCCAACAGCCATAGCAAAGAAGCAACAGGGAACGGTTTAAAAAGATTGCTAGAACTTCAGCGCCTCAAGCACCTTTGCAATATCCACCTCGGCAACGACGAAAAGAGTCTCTGACCAGCAGCTCATAGTTTCAAGCACGTTTATTCCCCTGTCGCTAAGCAGGCCTGAGAGATAGCTGAAAACGCCAGGAGTTTCCTCAATCTCTTCAGGGCTGGCAATTACAACAAGGGCCAATTCAGCCCACACTTTGATGACGCTAGACTTGAAGCTGCTTCGGATGTCACCCAAAAAAGCTGCTGCGGTTATTATTGTTATGGCATTCGTGCCCTCTATAATGTAGAAAACGTTGCGGCTCTTCTTAATTTTTCGCTCAAGCTCAAGAAGGTCATCTGTGAAAACGTGCTTGTCAATCACCACAACAACAATTTTGGTTTTAACATCTATCCTGCTGTTTGACAGGATGTTTCTTACCCCTTCCTCTGCTGCTGATTTCGAAAGCCTCAAAAAAAATCTTCGGGCGGCAATCAGGACGGCATCAAAGTCGCTGCTTTTTAAGTTGTGTTCCCTGATTACCAACCGTGACAGCTTAGAGTAATTAACCAGCTTCTTTTTCAGGCAGTCCTTAATGCTTGGGCGCTCGTTGATGTAATGCTCTGCCAGCTTAGTTATGTTCATGACCTTTTTCATAAAAAGGTCAGTCGAAAACCGCACTTATAAATGTTTTGTTTAGGACATTTTTGTTTAATTTTGTCTGGAGTGGGGCAATAGGCTTTTAAGAGAGTGCATTTACCGCCACAAGGCAAGCCAGTTTTTAGGCAATGGGAAAAACAGCAGGGGGTGATAGTTTAGTGGTGCAGAACAATCAATACACAAAAGTCGCAAGCTACGAAGCTGAAAAGGGAAAAGTGAAGAAAATCGTGCTCCTTTATTCAGGAGGGCTGGACACCAGCTGCATGCTCACGTGGATACAGGAGGAATACGGGGTAAAGGTAGTAACGGTAACTTTGGACCTTGGGCAGCAGGGTGATGACCTGGAAGCCATAAAGCAGAAGGCACTGAAATTCGGTGCTGTGAAGGCCTACGTCATTGATGTCAAGGACGAGTTCGCCGATAACTACCTATCAAAGCTGATAAAGGCCAACGGGTCATACCAGGGAGACTACCACATAAGCACAATCAGCCGCTATTTGATGGCCAAGGTTGCCATAGATGTTGCCAAGAAGGAAGGAGCAGATGCCATTGCCCATGGATGCACAGGCAAAGGCAACGACCAGGTGAGGATTGAAGCAGCTGCCTTGACGCTGAAGCCTGACATCAAGATAATAGGGCCTGTTAGGGAGTGGAGCATGGGCCGAGATGAGGAAATTGAATATGCGGCCAGGCACGGCATACCGGTTCCTGCCAAGAAGGACTTTCCCTACAGCGTTGATGACAACATGTGGGGCATGACCTGGGAGAGCGGAGAGATAGAGGACCCTTCACAGGTTCCGAAATTTGAGAAGTTCCTTACAACGTACACACTGCCAGAGAAGGCTCCTGACGCTCCTGAGTATGTGAAACTGGAATTCAAAAAGGGAATCCCTGTTGCGCTGAATGGAAAGAAAATGAAGCTTTCACAGCTGATAATGCAGCTGAACAGGATTGCAGGCAGGCACGGCATCGGCATTGTGACGCACATAGAGGACAGGATAATGGGGCTGAAAGTGAGGGGTGTTTACGAGATGCCGGCTGCGCACACAATCATAGAGGCGCACCGCAACCTGGAAAAGTATGTAAGCACGAGGATGCTTAATGAGGTAAAAAGCATGATGGACACAAAATGGGCGTACCTGTGCTACGGAGCATTGTGGTTTGAGCCGCTGATGGACGCGATACATGCCTTCAATGACAATGTGAACGAGAAAGTCACAGGGACAGTGACGGTGAAGCTGCTCAAGGGAAAGGCGGAAGCGGTTGCGATTGACACGCCCTACGCACTTTATGACAGCAGGCTGGCAACGTTCATGAAAGACTACAGCTTCAACCAGAATGCAAGCGCAGGCTTTATAGAGCTTTACAGCCTGCAGATGAAGCTGGCAAAACAGGCCGAGAAGAAAGTGAAAGGCAAAAAATGACAAAGCTATGGCATAAGGGGCAAGATCTGAACAGCGAGGTAGAGAAGTTCACTGTCAGCAATGACTACATATTAGACAGAAATCTGTTGAAATATGATGCTACAGCGAGCATTGCCCATGCCGAGATGCTGCACAAGATTGGAGTCATAAGCAGCGGCGAATTGGCAAAACTAAAAGCCGCCCTGAAAGAAATCACTGTTGCCGCTGAAAAAGGAAAATTCGGGATCAGGCAGGAGGACGAGGATTGCCACACGGCAATAGAGAATTATCTTGTCAGCAAAGCCGGGGAAGCAGGAAAGAAAATTCACACGGCAAGAAGCAGGAATGACCAGGCTGCTGCTGCTCTGAGGCTGTACATGCTGGATAAATTGGGAGAAATTGCAGCTGCTGCCACGGGACTGAAAAAAGAAATTTCTGCTGCAGCCAAACTGAACAAAAACATCCCGCTGCCTGGCTATACCCACATGCGGAAGGCAATGCCCTCATCTGTCGCAATGTGGTGCGCAGGATTTGAGGCTGCGCTGGAGGATGATTTGAAATTAATCGCTGCTGTCAAAGGAATACTCAACCAGAACCCGTTGGGCAGCGGGGCAGGCTACGGGCTGCCAATCAAGGCTGACAGGGAGCTGACTGCGAAGCTGCTCGGATTTGAAAGGGTTCAGGAAACAACTTACGTGCAGAACAGCCGGGGCAAATTCGAGCTGCTAGTGCTGCAGGCACTGCAGCAGCTGATGCTGGACATTAACAAGCTTGCAACCGACCTGATGCTGTTTTCGACTTCCGAATTCGGATTTGTAACGTTGCCGCAAAACTTCCTTACCGGCAGCAGCATCATGCCGCAGAAGAACAACTATGATGTTTTTGAATTGGCAAGGGGAAAATACGGGGTGGTTAGCGGATGCGTAACAGCTGTTGCCACTATGGCAGCCAACCTGCCAAGCGGGTACAACCGCGATTTCCAGCTGACCAAGGAGCCCCTGATGAAAGGCGTAGAAGCCACTTTGGCAACAGCGAGCATAATGGCTGCGGCAATGCGCAACTTAAGGTTCAACGAGCAAAGATGCAATGCAGCCATGACTCACGAGCTGTACGCTACCCAAAAGGCCTACGAGCTTGTGAAGAAAGGCGTGCCGTTCAGGGATGCATACAGGAAGGTTGGCAACAAACTTTCAGGCCAGAAAAAATGACAAAGACAGAGGTAATTCTGGAGTATTTGCAGCACACCGGAGCCAAGAAAGAGGCAGACATGTACCTGAAGCTGTTTAAGGAGGTTGAACCGCACAGGTTCGCGATAATTGCAATTGACGCCAAGACCCTTGCTGTTTATGAGAAGGATGTTGCTGTCGCACTGGGCTACTTATCAAGTCTTGGACTAACACCAATTATCCTGCATGACGCAACCGGCGCGCTTGGGAAGCAGCTTGTTTCTGACATCTGGACAAATGTAGGAAAATGTCAGGCTATAATGGCTGGGCTGCACACTGGCACTGACTCAGCAAGGAGCATAGCGGCAAAGGCGAAGGAACTTATGCAGGCAAAAACGATGCCGATAGTGGAGACTGAAAATGTTGACAACTTCATTAAACAGCTGCTGCAGGCAATAAAGCCGAGAAAGCTCGTCCTGCTGAACAAGTTCGGAGGGGTAAGAACTGAAAAGGACGAGCTGCTCAGCTACATCAACCTGCCAAACGAGTATGATAAAGTTTCAGAAATAGCTGCAGCTGAATATCGCCCACTGCTTAAAACAGCATCAGAAGCTCTGGCAGCAGCAGACTGGAAGCTGCACGTTGAAATAGTGTCGCCAACCGGGCTGCTTACAGAGCTGTTCACAATAAAAGGCAGCGGCACTTTTATCAAGAAAGGGCCGAAGGTGGTGAAGTTAAACGGCAGCAAGGCTGATAAAAGCAAAATCGTGCAGCTGCTTGAGAAGAGCTTTGGGAAAAAACTTGGCAGCAGTTATTTTGGCAGTAGCAATAAGACGATGTTTTTTGTTGAGGAAAACTACAACGGCATTGCTGTTGTTAATAAAATATGCGACACCTATTACATTGACAAGCTTGCTGTTTTACCAGAGGTGCAGGGCGAAGGATTAGCCAGAGACATCATAACAGCTGTAATTAATAGCTGTGGCAAAATATTTTGGCGAGCAAAGCCAGAAAATCACATAAACGACTGGTACTTCCGGCTGTGCTCAGGCATGCAGAAGGCAGGAGACTGGTTTGTTTACTGGAGCGGCCTTGACACTGATGAGATAAAAGAAGCAATACTATACGCCTCTGAGAAGCCTGCTGATTTTGTGAGCTAGGCAGAATGGCTTCTTGCAGCCAGAAAAACTTTATAAACTGCGCCAGAGCATCCCTAAGCCATGGAAAAAAAGGGAATAACCAGGCACATTCCGGTTTCTGAACCGCTTCTTGGAGGAAACGAGGAAAAATACGTCCTTGAATGCATAAGAAGCAGCTGGATAAGCTCCCTTGGAAAATTTATACCCGAATTTGAGGAGAAGTTTGCAAAATTCTGCGGCACCAAATACGGAGTTAGCGTGATGAACGGAACTGTTGCCCTTCAGCTAGCCCTCGCAGCCCTCGGCATAAAAAATGGCGATGAGGTTATCATGCCAGACCTAACGTTTGTGGCAACAGCAAATGCCGTTATGCACGCAGGGGCAAAACCGGTTTTTGTTGATGCCGAACAGGACACATGGAACATTGACACTGAAAAAATCGCGGCAGCAATAACAAAGAAAACAAAGGCAATAATCCCTGTGCACCTTTATGGGCACCCATGCAACATGGATGCAGTAATGAAAATAGCAGAAGAGCGCAATCTTCTGGTAATTGAGGACGCTGCTGAAGCACATGGCGCAGAATACAAAGGCAAAAAAGCAGGCTCAATCGGCAATGTGGGCTGCTTTTCATTTTACGGCAACAAAATCCTGATAACCGGGGAAGGGGGAATGTGCGTTACGAATGACAAAAAACTTTCCGAGAGGATGCACTTCCTGAAAGACCACGCCATGGATAAAGAAAGAAGATACTTTCATCCTGAAATAGGCTACAACTTCCGGATGACAAACGTCCAAGCAGCGATAGGGCTGGCGCAGCTGGAGCAAATTGAAAAATTCATTGCGGCGAAAAGAAAGAACGCTGAGATTTACAATTCGCTGCTGAAGGACGTTAAGGGACTCACGCTGCAGCACGAAATGCCGTGGGCAAAAAACGTCTACTGGATGTACTCAATACTCGTGGAAGACGACTTCGGCCGCAGCAGGGATGAGCTCATGAAACTTCTCAAAGCGGAAGGTGTTGACACAAGGCCATTCTTCTATCCAATGCACCAGCTTCCGATGTACAGTGAGGGGCACGGCGACAATGAATTTCCTGTTGCTTCCGAACTGGCGCTGAAAGGCATAAACCTGCCATCCTCTGTAAAGCTCACCGCTGATGATATCAGGTATGTGTGCAATGCCATTGCTGAGGCGTCGAAATGAAGAAGCTCTTTGATGCGGTCGAAAAATTCTTCGAGCCATTCGTGCCAGGCCAGCTGAAGCGGCCTTATTCCATTGGCTTTCGGTATTCTGTTTTTGTATTTGGCGGCCTTATTGGGTATCTTTTATACTATGGCGCACAAGAATATTTGTTTAAGCTGGGGATAGCTCGCGCCATTGACCTTGCAGTTGGCTCCACCTTAGCCGTACTGTTCACTTTCACCTACCACCGGTATATCACCTTCGATCAAAAAACAGGATGGAAGGGAAAGTTAATGAAGTTCGCTCCGATTCAGGTTTCAATTGCGGCGACAAACGTAGTTCTGTCATTTATTGCAATAGAGCACATGCATTTTCCAAGTTTACAGGCAACATTCGTCATAACATTCGGGCTCTCCCTGTTCAATTTCGCCATGAACAAGCTGTTCATTTTCCGTAAGGAGAATTAGTTTCGTTAGTTTCAGCTTCATCTTTAGCAAGCTCCTCTGCGAGCTTTGCCTTCTTTGCACGGTCCAGCTCTATGACGCCGGGAGTTTCGTAATACCCCTGAAGGGCTTCATTATAGGCTTCTGCGTGCTTCTCAGCAACCTTGCTCCAGTTTGCCGCTTCCCTGTAAGCCTGGACGCCTTGCTGGTAAAGAGCATAGTTCGAAAGAACGCCCTTGATGCCGGCGGCAATGGCTTTCGGGCTGCGCTGCCCGACAACCCTGCCGCAACGGTAATCCTTAACAACTTCCGCAATGGCGCCAGCATCAGTAACAACAACAGGCACGCCACAGGAAAAGGCATTGTGCAAAGCCCCGGACTGGTAAGGCGCCCAGACGTAAGGGAAAACCATAATATCAGAGTTTTCAATAAGCTGCCATTTTTCCGCCTCAGGCACCCACCTGATATCAAGGCTCACATTGCCAAGCTTGTTCTCAGATGCTGCTAACCTTAATATCTGCTCATAGCCCGTGGTTACTGCCTTGCCAGCTACCATGAGGGTGAAGTCAGGCAGCTCATTCATAGCCCTAATGAGGTATTCAACGCCCTTGCCATAGTTAAGCATGCCAAAAAACAACAGGCTTTTGCCCTTAAGCTTGCGCATCTGCCTCAGCACAAGGCCGTGGAGGACAAGCACGACATCCTTTTTCCCGTACTTTAGCTGGAGGTATTCCTTCTGCTGCCTTGTGTGCACCATAACTGCACCGGATTTTTTCACGATAAGCTTCTGAAGAAAGCAAAGAACCTTTTCCTTCAAATTTGACGCGGCTGTGTGCACTTCATGGAGGGTTACAACAACAGGAACCTTCTGGGAAAGGGCAAGGAGCAGCCCAAGGTTAAGGCTGAACTTCCCGAAATGAGGCGCAACATACTGGATATGCAATAAGTCCAGGCTTTCTTTTTCGATTATCTGGCGCAATTGAGACTTCAGGAAAAGCGACTTAAAATCAACCCGATAATCAGCTGCTGTGGAGAGCTTATCGCCTATCTTCACTACACCGATGCCAAGCTCATCAAGCTCCCCGCACAGGCTGGCTGAGTAAATGGCAATGCCATCCTCCTGCTCAGGGAACTTGCTCACCATTCCGATTTTCATTTTAGCTCCTGCTCCTGGAAAGCTTCGCAGCCTTTTAAATGCCTTTTGTTTCCCTCATTCAATATGTTCATGGGGGCTATCTTCACCACAGTTGCTGCTGAGGTTGTAAAGTAACCATTCAGCACGCACAAGCCATCAGCATAGCTGCTGCCTTTTTTGAACAGCGCGTAGGAATCTTCCAGCTTTACAAGGCCGTAGTTGCCGTTATTGACAAAATCTGCAACAAAGGTTGTGTAGTTACCCAAGGGGTAAGTCGGGCTTACCCTGCTCAGGTCCAGTATGACATAATCAGGCAAAATTTCTGCTGCTGGCTGCTGCAGCTGTTGCTGCGATGATGGCCCGTACATGAAGGTTATGAAAGGGTTTGGGAACATGAACGCTTCCTTCCTGTGGGAAAGGTGAGGCAGCAGATACGGATCAGCTGAAACAGAAGCGCTTTGCGGTATTTCAGAAAGCAGGCTGCGGCCTGTTTTTATGTGCTCATTCCAGGTAAAATCCTTAAGATCATAAATCGTTGCAAAAGGACCGTAAGCGGCTGAAGCGGCAACTGCCGCAACAAGCACTAACGATGCAGCAGCAATTTTTTTGTTGCTAAGCTTCAGCAGCGAGAGTAAGCTTGAGAGCCGCTGGGCGCCAGCAATTGCTGCAAAATAAAGGAACGGGATAAGCTCTGCATTGCGGTGATAGAGAATTGCTGCTGTAACATCACTGCCCCTCAGCACGTTTATGGCTAGAAAAGGCGCGGCAATGAGCAGTTCAGGAAGGCCAAGCAAGGCAACAACTGCAAGCCCGAGAGGAAAGAGCAGCAGGGCAACATAGATAAGCTTATCAGGCGAGAACAAGTGCCAAAGAACAAGCTGCGGGTGCAGAAAGGCGTTTTTTGCAATCTCAGGCACGGAACTGCCAAGGTAGCTGAACCACGAGGCGTAAAGATAACCGCCCCCTGAATAGAACTGCGGCAGCAGCACCTTGAAGTTAACCAAAAGCCACGCTAAACCGGCAGCGGCAAAAGCCGCGCCAAGAACCTTTTTCTTTTGCCAGAAGGAGATGTAAGCCCCAACGCTGACGAAAGCAAGCGGGAAATGCTCCTTGCTTAAGCCTGCAATGGCAAGCGTTAGCGCAGCAGCCCAGTATTTCCTTGCATCTGCAAAATAAAGCGCAAACAGAAAAAGCGGCGTTGCAAACGCTTCAGGATGGAAATCAAACAGGTTAATGTACTGCAGAGATGGATAAAAAAGGTAGGACGCTGCCAACATCGCTGCGGCAGCAGGGCCAATTCTTTTCCTGGCAAGCAAGTAAATTGGCAAAGCCCCAAGCGCCAGCGCAAGCGACTGAAGCACGAGCAATGACTCAGGCATCGGCAGGAACTTATAAAGCAAGGAATAAGCAAAAAGAATCGGCTGCATGTGATCGCCAAGAAGCACCAAGCCGCGAACAGTGTTGAAAAAGCCCGGGCCGTAGCCGTGAGAATAGCCCCACATCGTCTGGCCGAATATGGCCAGGTCAAAAGCGGTTGAGTTGAAGCTGCTGTGCTTCATTACCGAGACAACTGAAAAGAAAAGGGCATAAATCAAAATAGCTGCGGCAACGGCAATCCTTATTCTTCTTGTAAAAAGGGGGCCTTCCGGCTTAAGGTCAAAATTTTTCGGGAAAAAAACCACTTTAACGGCCGTGTTGGCTGCAACTGCCGCCCCGAATGCAACCGCAACAGGCAGGTTTCCAAACTGGGCGTATTTTTCAGGGCCGAAACTGGAAGCTGTGAGAGCCAGCTTAACAAGCAAAGGCAACAGCATAGGGACATAAGAAAGGCTGTCAAGCACAAGCGCCTTCTGGAACGAAGCAAAAAAATCCCCTGAAGCCAGTTTTGCAACGGCTGCAGAGTAAAACATCCACAAGGCGAAAAAGGCAAATGCAACAACAGCTATGTTTGCGTTTGCGGAAGGAAACAGCGAGCTACGGGCAGAGAAAGCCGCTGCTAAAACAATTGCTGCTGCCAAAGCAAGATGCGGCAGCGTGTGCCCACTTTTCACAATACTGCCTAATGCACTAAATGGAGGTGTCATTTTATAACAAAATCATTGCTTAGCTAATGTAAGGCACATCGCACACACTTAAATATTTTCCCTTCACAAGCCCTGCACAGAACAGCAATCTTTATATTTAAGCACCCTTCCGCCCTTAAAAATGGAAAAGCTTTCAATTGTTGTCCCCTGCTACAATGAAGAAGCCGGCTTGCACCAACTCTTTTCTCAAATGCGGCAACTTGCCAAGTCGCTTCATGGCAAGTATGCGGTTGAGGCTGTTTTTGTTGATGACGGAAGCACCGACAGGACATTTTCAATGCTTTCCGAATTCAAAAGGCAGTTTTCAAATCCGAAAAAATACACCAGTGTTGTCATTTGCCGCCACCCCACGAACAAAAACCTTGGCGCGGCCCTGAAAACAGCTTTTAAGCACGTCACTGGCGGACTTGTTGCCACTGTTGATGCTGACTGCTCTTATTCCCTGCTTGAAATTCCCAAGCTTTTGCAGCTGCTTGACAAAGGAACTGACATAGCCATAGCCTCCCCCTATCATCCCGAAGGCAGGTCTAACATAAAGCCTGCTTACAGGCTCTTTCTGAGCAAGGCAATCTCAAAAATCTATGCCATCCTGACCAGGAGCAGCATCTACACTTTCACCGCTATTTTCCGAGTCTACCGCAGGAAAGTGATTGAGAATGTCCATCCAAAGTCTGACGGGTTCCTTGCAGTCACCGAACTTCTGGTCCTTGCCATGAAAAAGGGCTACAGGGTAAAAGAGCTTCCAGCCACCCTTACACTCAGAAAGTATGGCCGCTCCAAGATGAAGCTGCTCTCAACCATAATGGGCCATTTCCTGTTTGTAGCAAAGCTTTTATTTGGCCTTGCAAGGTGAGCCTTGAAAATGAAGAAGTTTAAGGTCGTTACTATTTTTGGGATAAGGTCTGACATCATCAAGATGAGCCCGGTCTTCCCTATCCTAGACAAGCACTTTAACCACATTATGGTGCACAGCAACCAGCATTATGACTACAACATGGATCAAGTCTTCTTTAAGGACCTCCACCTGAGGGAGCCTGACTACAACCTGGGAGCCCGCTCAGGTACCCACGCCCAGCAGGTGTCAAACATTATGCTTGGATTTGAGAAGGTTCTTCTGGATGAAAAGCCCGATGCCGTTGTTGTCCAGGGCGACACCAACACCACGATGGCCGGGGCAATCGTTGCCTCCAAGCTCAACCTTCCGCTTTTCCATATTGAAGGAGGATGCAGGGGCTTTGCCAAGAACGAGCCTGAGGAAATCAACAGGAAGGTTTCTGACCAGCTCAGCGACCTGATATTTGCCCCAGACAAAGAGTCAGTTGAAAACCTTAAAAGGGAAGGCTTTGAACCTCAAAGGGTTTACCTTTCAGGCAACACTTCCTATGACGTGTGCATGCGCAACGCCAAATACGCCAACGGTGACGCACTGGGAAAGTTTGGTGTCAGGAAAGGCAGTTTTGCAGCCGCAACCATACACCGCTCCCAGAATACCGCGAGCAAGGAGCGGCTTGGCAATATCCTTGCCGCCATTGAGGAAATAAGCTCCTTCTGCCCAGTTGTCTTTCCCGTCCATCCAAGGACTCAGGCTGCTGCCAAGCGCTTCGGGCTTTCATTTGGAAAGCTCACAAAAGCCATTGAGCCAATTGGCTACCTTGAGTTCCTTGGCCTCATGAGAAATGCGAAGATGATTATAACCGATTCAGCAAGCATCCAGGAAGAAGCTGTTTTCCTTAACGTCCCGTGCCTGGTTGCCTACAATGAAACGCCCTGGATGCCATATGTGAACAGCGGCAAGAACAAGCTGGTCGGCTGGGAAAAAAGCAACATCGTTGCAGCAGCCAGGAATCTCTTCTACGACGGCAAATATTACGATCACATAAGAAGCATCCCGTTTGACCGTTACCCGAACACCTCTGAGAAGATTGCAAAGAAGATTCTTTCGTGGCTTGAGGATTTCAGGAGCAAGAAATAATCAGCTGAATCTGTTGATGGCATCTGATACATAACCAATTTCTTCTTCTGTAAGCTCGGCAAACATGGGCAGCGAGAGGATTTCCTTTGCAGCATTTTCAGATTCCGGGAAGGACCCTTCCTTGCAGCCCAGGCCCGAATACGCGCTTTGAAGGTGGATTGGGGTCGGGTAATGCACTCCTGTTGCAACGCTTCTCTCCTTCACGTATGCTGCCAGCATGTCCCTCTTTCGCGACCTGACTGCGTAGATGTGGTAGACGTGCTTTCCATAGCTCATTTCCTTTGGCAGCCTGATTTCGGGGTTTTTTAGCAGTTCGTTGTACAGCCTCGCATTTTTTCTTCTGCCATCGTTCCATTTGTCAAGATGCTTTAGCTTTACGTTGAGCACTGCCGCCTGGATCTCGTCCAGCCTGAAGTTGAAGCCCGGAATCCTGTGGGTATGCTTGGGGCTTTCGCCGTGGCTTCTGAGCAGCTTCAGCTTTTCGTCAAGCTGAGGGTCGCTTGTTACGCAGATGCCGCCGTCGCCATAGGCGCCAAGGTTCTTGCCCGGATAAAACGAGAAGCAGCTGATTATGCCGAACGAGCCTGCCTTCCTTCCATTGTAAAGCGCGCCGTGGGCCTGGCATGCATCCTCTATAACGTGCAGCCCTTTCTCCTCAGCAACCTCCATGATCGGGCCCATGTCAGCCGTTTGCCCGTAAAGATGCACTGGAATTACTGCCTTTGTTTTTTGTGTTATCTTTTTTCTCAGCTCATCAGCATCCATGCAGAAGCTTTCAGGATTAATGTCGGCAAATGCCGGCCTTGCCCCCACTGCTGTGATTACTTCTGCTGTCGCAAAGAATGAGTTCGGGCACGTTATTACCTCGTCTCCTTCGCCTACGCCCAGGGCGAGCAGGGCCATGTGCAGTGCAGAGGTGCCTGAGTTTGCCCCTGTAGCATGCTTTGTGCCGCAGTAGTTCGCAAAGGACTTTTCAAGCTCTTCAAGCTTCGGCCCCATCACGAACAGCTGTGACTCAACAACATCCGCTATGGCTTTGTCGATTTCAGGCTTTATTGACCGGTACTGCCTTTTCAGGTCAAGAAACGGAACGTTCATTTTGCTTCACTACAATCTCTTATTTTCAGCTCTTGGTAGCATTTATAAAACTGCTTACCTCATCAGTTATCTGCGTTGATGTCTTGCTGGTGATTTCCAGCACGTAAACCGCAGTTGTCAGATTAGGTGCTCTTATATAACTTTCACCAGTTGTTATGTAGTTTAGCAGCCATCTTTGGCTGCCAAAGCTCGCCACCCGGTCAAACGTGCCAAGTGTTTGGTTGTTGCTCAGATTGCGGACGTATGCCTGCTGCTCTTTATATTTTGTGGCTGTAGGTATTGAGCTGTTGATTCCTGCTTCTATGGCTGTGTCACCCTCTGCCTCGGTAGCGCTGTTTGGGCTTGTTAAGTTGCTTGTGTTGTAAAGCGAAACCTCGTTCGGAGCCCAGCCGTTGTTATCACCATTATGAAGGTACTTACTGACTGCTATCATGTACCTGTTGTAGCTCTGGTTGTTCACAAAGTCCTGAGTGTCGTTGACGTTAGCGTTCCCAATGACGACCTTCAGGAGA
>JACPTF010000012.1 GCA_016192915.1 Candidatus Woesearchaeota archaeon
AGCTCCCTGGAAATGAGGATGTTTTCCTTTTCCAGCCTCTTGGCTATCTTTAAAGCACCCATAGAGCTTATCCTGATAAGCTTGGAAATGCTATTGGCATTATATTCAAGCTCCGGGCTTTTGAAAATGCCCAGCACAAAATGCATCTCGTTGTCGGTTATATCCTTCATAGTAAACTCACAGTTTATACATTTAAACTAGTAGTTTATAAATGTTTTGGTAATTACGTGCTCAGCCACTGCCGCCATCCCTCCCATCCCCTTTCCCACCTGGAAGCCGGCAAGGCTGCGAAGTGGTTGACAAGCTGGAAGAAATAGCTAAAACAGAGTAGCTGCCTTAATGCTTTGAGCAATTATCCAAGAGCTGTTTTTTATCAAGGATAAACCAGCCGTGGGCGTTTCTTAATGCGAATGAGTACCCTTTCGCAGTACAAGCACTAAAAACAGCTTTCCCGCTTGTTTTTATCATATCCATCGCCGGGATAAAATCGGCATCCCCTGAGATTAATATGCAAGCATCGCAATCGCCATCTATCAAGCCGTGTTTAATCATATCTACCGCAATCATAACATCAATACCCTTCTCTTTTACATTAACACTTCCTATATAATCCTTCCAGTGAGCTTTGACTATTGGAGCACAAACACCACACAGGCCTAAGCTGGACAGTTCTTTGGTCACCGTGTTAAGTATTTCAGCGTTTGAATTGTGCTGGAGCTTCCTCGTCTTAACTTCAAAGTTAGGCAAGAGCTTCACTTTATCCAAAAACTCCATATGACCATAGTAAACCGCCTCGCCATCCGCCAAGTTAGGTAATGAGTTGTAATACGTGGTTTTCTTGCGTTCATACCCGAAATGTGAGCATACAAAGTCACTCAACGCCTTTAAGTCAATTCCGCCAGGACGTATGAATGTGGCTTTAAGGTTATGATACAGATTACTGCCATCAATAAACACCATTGCCTTTCCATTGCTCATTTGTATTACCCCTACCGTAGTGCAAAAGGTTTATATATGATTACTATTATTAATACTACTATGAAGTCCCCAGTATGACCCTGGGATAGCTGGGGGAATGCTGGGTTTCTACTCCTCTCCCCGTTTACTTGCATTTAAAGTTTTGTAAAAGTCAAGCAGCCTGTTAGATTTCATGCTTATAGCCTTCCTCTATTGTGGTCTATTATCGTGTCGTATACGCTCCACGCCTGGCAGCATGCGCACCCTTTTTCGTAGTCCTTGCATTTTTCTCCGTAAAGCTTTTCTGTGATTTGCTCAAGCCAGCATTCGTGTGCAGATTCTTCAAAGCATGCGTTACACTCCCAATACTCAACTTCCTTCTTTTTTCCTGTCCACTCAGCAACATCTATTTTCTGACCCGCTATTTTTGTTGTACGAATTTTTTTGTATTCACCCTTACCAATAGGAACTTCAATAGTTCCAAAATACTGGCCATTTCTGCAATAGCCATCCTGATAAACTCTGACAAGTACCTTCTTGCCACAGACAAGGCATTTTCTGGTTATTTTCCTGATTTTCTTGTGCTTAGTCATTATAGCTACCTGTTTGTAGGTTTTATTTAAAATTTACCAAGAAGTTTTCGAAAAATACGGAAACTTTTCAGGCAACGGGTTTAGGCTGATGCGGATGGACGTGAAGGCGAAGTAAAAAATAAAAAAATGCAGAAACCTTGCGCAATTCCGCTATGCGGAATGCGCAGTCGGCTGCTGTCGACTTGCGTCTCCCTCTCACACAACATCCACGCCTTTCAGGCAGCTTATGACGCGCTGCTGGCACTCGTGGAGTGTTGAAGCGAGCTTGTGGTCTTTTGTTGCTGTTCTTATCTGCCTGAGCTTGTCCAGCACCTGCCGCAGCAGCCTGATGATGTCCCCTTCCTGAAGGGAGGTGTTTTTGACTATGTCGAACAGGTTTTGGCCGGAGTAGCACGGCTGGGCTATTGCGGTTATGTCTATTACGTCTTCAAAGCGCTTGTCCTTCCGCGCGTAATAGTGCGTTCGCAGAAGGTGCTGCAGCCTGTGCGCGTCCTGTGTTGGGAACCTGTGGTGGAACTGTGTACGTTCCCGCCCTTCGTAGCATACTGCGGCAATGAGCAGCAGTATCTGGTATGTGTTGAGCTGCTTGTGGAGGTCGGTTGCGAACAGCTCGCCAATTAGGATTTCGTCAGAATAAATTTGCGAGGCGAATTCGCCTTTTTCGGTGAGCCTGCGTTCGCTTATGTAGCCCAGCTTTGTGAGCTTTTCGCAGTATTTCTCAAAGTGGTAGTGGTTTTCTGTTTTTTTCTGGACGAGGTCCTTGCCGTGCTTCTGGAAGGCGTCAAAGTTCTTGCCAAGTATTTCGTCAATCTCCTTGGCGTTGTGGCGCTTCACCAGGTTCAGCACCGTGTTTATTGAGAGCCTGAACTGGGATTTTATCGGCTCTGTGTCTGCTGTTACGACCTTTTTGATTTTGGCATAATCTAATTCTTTCCTGTCAATCATCACGAAAACAAACCCTTCGGTGTCTATGCCTCTCCTGCCTGCCCTTCCGGCCATCTGGAAATACTCTTTTGAGTTCATCGTCCTGAAGGTTGCCCCGTCGAATTTCCTGAGTGATTCTATGCATACTGTCTTTGCCGGCATGTTGATTCCTACCGCAAACGTCTCTGTCGTGTAAAGCACCTTCAGGAGTCCCTGTGCGAAGAGCTCTTCAACGATTTCCTTCATTATCGGTAGCAGCCCTGCGTGGTGGAATCCTATGCCGTAGGGAAGCACCATCCTGAGCAGCTTGGTTGACTCGAGCTGGTTGACGCCTGCTGGCGCGCCTTCCAGCTTTTTTCTGACGTAGCTGCTGATTGCTGCCTGCGGCTCGAACCATTTCTTGGCAGAGAGTTCTTTGGCGTTTTGCTGGCAGCCTGCCCTTGAGAACGTGAAGAATATGCAGGGCAGCTTGTCTTTTACCTGCCTGATGAGGTCAATGTGTGAGGGCGGCTTGACGTATCTTGGCCTTGTGCGCCTTCTTCCCATGGAGTGGCCGTACTCCGGTATTTCCGCAAATTCCCTGAACTTTGCAAGTGTCGTGATGCCCAGCTCTGAGTCGTAAAAGCTGGCGTGGAGCGGCACTGGCCTCTCGGTGTGCTGAACCACGACCACCTCGTGGCCTTTTATCTTTGCAATCCACCTGGCAAACTCGTCAGCGTTAGGGACTGTTGCGGACAGGCAGAGCATCCTTATGTGGGGCGGCGAGAATATTATGGATTCCTCCCATACATACCCTCTTTCAACGTCGTTTATGTAGTGTATCTCGTCAAAAACCACGTAAGTGACGTCCCGTATGGCGGGGTCGTCGGCAAGCACCATGTTCCTGTAAATCTCTGTTGTCATTATCAGGATTGGTGCGCTGGAGTTTTTGGCAACATCCCCTGTGAGGAGGCCGATTTTGCCTTCTCCGTAGTCCTTGCAGAATTCCTTGTACTTCTGGTTTGACAGCGCCTTTATCGGTGCCGTGTAGACTACCTGCAGACCTTTCCTGAGGTCCCTGTCGATAATATAGTCTGCGATGAGCGTTTTCCCAGAGCCTGTTGGCGCAGAGACGATTACTGACTTGTTTTCTTCTATGGCAGCTATCGCCTGCTCTTGGAACCTGTCCAGGTGTAGGCCTTTGTATTCCATGTTTGATAGTTATTGAGGGCTTATATTAATAGATTCGTAAGATTTTAGCATTCAAAAAATAAAAAATGCAGAAACATGGTACAATTCCGCTATGCGGAATATAGGCGGTTACGCCGCCTATACGCATCGGCTGTTGCCGATGCTGTGTACAATCGGCCTCTGCCGATTTGTGTCTCCCTTTTTTGCTCACGCAACCTTCACTCCCACAACGCCCTTCACGGCCTTGAGCTTTTTCACGAGCTCTTCTACGTTGCCTGTGCCGGAAATCTCGAAGTTGACGTAGAGCTTGTTTCTGGTTGCTTTTGAGTTTACTGACTCGACCTTGACCATTGCTGCAGTCAGCGTGTTCAGGATGTCCGCGAATATCCCGACCCGGTCTACGAGCTCTATCATGAGCGAGGTGCGCTGTTTTGGCTCTTCCTTCCATGACAGCTTTATCAGCTTGCCTTCCGGCAGCGTCTTTACGTTTTCGCACTTGCTGTGGTGTATTATGACATGCCCGTCCTTTGCCCTGTACCCGACTGGCTTCTCATCAATTTTCAGGTAGCAGCATCTTGCTGTCTGCAGCAGCGAGTGCTTTATTTCTTTTGCGTCTATCTTTTCCAGAATCTCTGAGGGTGTCAGCACTTCCCACCCTTTTTTGCCAGTGTCCTCAGCGCTTATTCCCAGTGCCCGCCTTATCTTCTCTCGTGCAAAGCCCGTTTTGGCCACGGCGAGCCACTGCCTTGACGGCTTTGCGTCCTTTGATGTCACTATCTCAACAACGTCTCCAGGATTAAGCTCATGGTCCAAAGGCACGATGCTGCCGTTTACCTTGGCCGCCTTGCAGTGGTTTCCTATCTCTGTGTGCACCGCATAAGCAAAGTCAATGGGCGTTGCATTTTCAGGAAGGTGTATGGGGTCGCCTTTTGGAGTGAGGACATAAATCTCGTCCTTGAACATGTCTATTTTCAGGCTTTCAACAAGGTCCTTGGCTGATTCGGTGCTCCTCCATTCAAGTATCTGCTTTAGCCACGCAATTTTCCTGTCGAACTGCCTGTCCCTTTCTGTGTCCTTGTAGCGCCAGTGTGCCGCTATCCCCTCCTCGGCTATGTGGTGCATTTCCAGAGTCCTTATCTGGACCTCTACTGGCTTGTTTTCAAAAAGTATTTCCGTATGCAATGACTGGTACATGTTCGGCTTGGGATTTGTTATGTAGTCGTCAAACCTGTTCAGTATGGGCGTCCATCTTGAATGGGTAAGGTTGAGCGCCTTGTAGCAGTTGTCAGCTGTTGTTGTTATGATCCTTATCGCTGATAAGTCGCGAACTTCCTCAAACGGTATCTTTTTGCTCAGCATCTTTTTGTAGATGCCGTAGAAGTTCTTTGCCCTTCCAAGCACGGCAGCGGGTATGCTGTTTTCGTCGAGCAGCCTTTTTACAGAGGCAACGACCCTTTTTACCTCTTTTTCCCTCTCTTCCTTTTTCTTTGCAATCCTTTCCTTGAGCTCCTGGTAGATTCCGGGCTCTAAAAATCTTAAGCATAAGTCCTCGAGCTCTGATTTTATCCTGTACATCCCGAGCTTGTATGCTATTGGGACATAAACCTCAAGGGTTTCCTGTGCTATCTCGCGCTGCTGCTCCTGGCTGAGGTACTTGAGAGTTCTCATGTTGTGCATCCTGTCTGCCAGCTTGACAAGGATCACCCTGATGTCCTTAATGGTTGCCAGCAGCACTTTCCTGATGTTTTCAGCCCTGTCTTCCGGTGTGGTTCGCAGTGCTATTTTTTTGGTTACTCCAGCTACAATGGTAGTTACAGCTTGGCCGAAGTCCCTCTTCAGCTGCTCCTTGGTTGTTTTGGTGTCTTCCAGTACATCATGGAGCAGCGCAGCAGCTATCGTTTCAGAGTCTATCTGCATGCCCGACAGGATGTATGCGACGTTCAGGACGTGCTGGAAGTAGTCTTCTCCTGACATCCTTTTCTGGCCAGAGTGGGCTGCCTGTGCAAAATCGTATGCCCTGCTAATTAGCATAAGGTCTGCGTGCGGGTTGTGCTCCAGTACATTATCCAGGAACTCCTTCTTCCCCATCTCACTGGCAAGGTTCTCGTTCTTCATGAAGCCACAGCTAATCGTTTCAGCTTAATCTATTTTTTGCTACTCTGGTAAATGGCAAAACACCCCTTCGTTATTCGTATAACGTGGTTCTCGGCGGAGTTTCAAAAGCTAGAACGAAAGGTTTAAATATAAGTTAGTATAACTGTTTAAAAAGTTTGTTGTTATAACTATCCGTTTGGTTATGATATTAGTGCAGGACGCTGTTCAATTACGCGGTTGTTGGAACGGTTTTGGGGGAGATAATTTGGTTCCAGTCTGTGGAGCCATAAGTGTTATTTGCCGGCGACAACAGCGTTTAATCGTGCGTTGGAGCGCAACTTGATTTTCGCAGTTCATAATTGGCAATGGTGGTACTAAAATGGCTGAATATGTGAAGAAATGCCCGGAATGCGGCAGCATTAACTTGTTCTGGAACAAGGAGAAGGGCGAGGTCATTTGCAAGGATTGCGGCCTCGTCATTGAAGAGAAGATGATTGACTTCGGCCAGGAATGGCGCGAGTTCGATTCTGAAGAGGGCGAGAAGCTCAGGAGAGCCGGAGCCCCCATGACTTACACCCAGTACGACCAGGGGCTGGGCACTGAGGTTGGCAAGATGGCTGACCTGAGCAAGCTGGGCAGCAAAAGCAGGAACAAGTTCTTTCGCCTGAGAAAGTGGCAGTACAGGATTTCCACAGCTATTGAGCGCAATCTTAAGCTGGCACTTGCCGAGCTCAAAAGGGTTGCCTCGTATTTGAAGCTTCCAAGGTCTGTTGAGGAGGAGTCTGCCAGGATTTACACCATGGCTGTCCAGCGCGGCCTTGTAAGAGGCAGGTCAATGGAGTCTGTCGTTGCCGGTGCGTTGTACGCTGCCTGCAGGAGGCATGAGGTTCCAAGGACTTTGGACGAGCTTTCCGAGGCATCCGGCATTGAGAAGAAGGAGATTGGCAGGACTTACCGTTTTGTTACGAGGGAGCTTGGCATCAGCATCCTTCCGAGCAATCCCGCTGACTACATCCCAAGGTTTGCGTCTGCGCTCAAGCTTACCGCTGAGACTCAGTCAAAGGCTATTGAAATCCTTGAAAGGGCTCAGAAAGAGGAGCTTACATCTGGCAGGGGGCCTACTGGCATTGCAGCTGCTGCCTTGTACGTTTCCGCCCTCATCCACGGCGAAAAACGGACTCAGAGAGAGGTTGCTGATGTTGCTGGCGTTACCGAAGTCACCATCCGAAACAGGTACAAGGAACTGCTGGAGCAGCTGAAGCTTGAGAAGGAAATCCGCAAGGCCAAGAAGAAGCTGGTGGCGGTGTGAAAATGGTAAAGGGAGCGATAAAATTCATCGGTGGAATACTTTTCGGAGCCGGGCTTGTAGCGCTGTTTGTCACTTCCAAAGGCTTCGGCTTTGCGATAGAAGGCAGGACTGATGTAATTGCGGTAGGGATGGTAATCCTTGGCGTGCTTATAATGTGGAAAGGCTGAACAGAATCAAACCCTGTGCAGCAATTTCTCAAAATCTACTATCCTGTTATTCTTTATCCGGATTCCTTCTTTCCGCAGCAGCTCTGCCTTCTTTTTCAGTCCGTGAGCAAAGCCGTGAAGATGACCGTTGCTGCCAACAACGCGGTGGCAAGGAACCATTTTCCTGCCGTAGCCGCAGCTTAGAAGTCCGTTTGGATTCTTATTCATCGCGTTGCCAACAGCGCGATAGGCCTTTGTGCCTGCTGCTTCTGCAAGGAGCTTGTAAGTCGTTACCTTGCCCTTCGGAACTTTTCTGCACAACTGCCAGATTCTTTCGCTAAAACTCATATATGTCGCAAATATTTTGGGAGTATTAAAAATTATCTATTTGCCGTCGGAAAATTTGCGGAAAAGGGGGGGCAAAGCTTATTAAGGAGTTCGTCTATTAAAGCCAATTAAGATGAAAGCTTGGTATGCTAAGTTGCAAAGAATAAGAGAAACATATTTTGGTAGCATTTGGGATATAATGACGTGGCTATCACTTGCCGGAATATTCCTGTGGGGCGTTGCAAAGGCTACTGGCTGGATTAACACACCCTTAATCATTGAATTGGCCCCCATATTTTTGGCAGCATTCTCTTTCGGCAGATTTTTTCAAGAGCAGAGGGAGTTTAAGTATGAAATGCGTGAATTTAAGAACGAAACGCGCAATGAAATATCTGGAATAAGTATGAGGCTTCATGACTTAGAATCAGGCAAGCTTAGGGCAAAAGCATGAAATTCATTTACGCATACGCAATTTGGATGATTGCGGCAATGGTTGCAAGGTTAGCTGAATTGATAGCAAAACAGACTTTTGAGTCAATTGTTATAACAGGCATTGTTTTTGCTGCCGGAATATCGTATAAATCCTTGTGTGAAGCTCATTACGCCTTTGATAAAAGACATGCCCGTTCTTTATAGCGCATCAATCTTCGCAGCCATTATGAAATCGTTCTCGGAAAGCCCTTTTATCGCGTGCGTCCACAATGTTAAGGTCACCTTGTTCCAGCTTATCTTTATGTCAGGGTGGTGCCCTTCTTCCTCAGCCAGCGCAGCGACTTTGTTTACGAACATCATCGCTTCTGCAAAGTCCCTAAACTTGTACTTTTTTTCAATTGCATCGACACCGCTGATTTGCAGAAGCTGCCATCCGCTAACTTGCTTCATTAGTCTCGCAGCAGCTTCCTTTTGCATAGGGAGCGTTCCCCTTTCGCAAGGCACGCACTTCTTTTGTGCTAGGTCCATTCTCAATCAGCCTCAAGCACAGCTTTTCTGATTCTTTTAAAATTTTCCTCATTTTGGATGTGCTTGTATTGTTGTGCCGCAGCAAGCAGTTTTTCCCTGTTAACGCTTATTCCCTTCTGCCGCAGCATGGAATTCGCATGGTTCCCGGCAATGAACTGGCACAGCTGGGTAACATTCTTCGGTTTCCGCGTTTTTCTGCACCTTTCGAAATCCAGCACGGTTATTTTCCCGCTTTTGCTTATTAAAACGTGCTTTTGCGGCCGCAGCATCTCTTCCTTGTTGACTCTCAAAACATCAAGTTTTCTGCACTGTTGCAGCAATTGTTCAATTACTTCAGATATTGCTTTCACGTTGTTGCAGCTGCCTATAAATTCAGTAATAAACATTCCATTTACAAACTCGTAGGCAAGCCAGTCCTTTTCCTTTGAGGAAAGCAGCAGCTTTGGCCCTATCCCTACTTTGTTGAGCTTGCCAAGCCAGTTGATTTCGTTTTGTATCGTGGCAACTGCAGCGCTCTCTTTCCTTTTTGCTTTTACAACCACAGTTTTCCCGTGATAGCTGCATTTGTACAGCACTCCCCGGTTTCCTTTTTCAAACAATTTCACGTTTTCTATCCCTCGCTGCTGTAGCTGCAACAGCAAATGTGATTTCCTGATTAAGTAGGCGTATAGAGTTTCAAAGAACAAATGCTTCTGCGCTAATTCCTCAAACTCCAGGCAGCTTGCTTCTATCGCTTCATCCACTTTTTGCTTGTTTGTCCTGCTGCTGAATACGATTAGCACAATTCCGTAATCGTTCAGGTGGTTTCGGCAGCTGCTGATAAACCTCAGCAGTAGCTCATAGCCGTGCTTCCCCCCGTATATTGCTTCATCGTTTATTCCTTTGTCCTGCGGCAGGTAGGGCGGGTTGAAGATTATCGTGTCAAATTTTCCTCTGACGTTTGAGAAGAGGTTGCTTTTGATAAACTGGACTTTCTGTTTAACGCCTTCCTTCACCGCAGCAACTGCGGCAAATTTTAACGCTTCATCATTAATATCCGCGGCAATAACAGACTTCATCTCCTTCCTTTTTGCAGCCGTGATTGCCTGTATTCCAGAGCCTGTTCCCATGTCCAGTACGCTGCCGTAAGCGTATTCTTCCACGGCAGCTGCGAGGAGCTGGCTGTCTTCTGCTGGCTCATAATATTTTTCCATAACAATGACTTCTTGCATTGCAATATAAACCTTTGTCAGCGGGAGTTTCTTTCAGGTTTTCTGATTTTAATGTAGAATAAGTTTGGCAAGGTTCCCCTGCTCTGTTTCAATTTGTTCTCTCAGTTGTGCAAACGTTCTGGTGATGCCTTCGGGTGTGTTTGCAGGCCTTCCCATCCCATCCTTGATTTCTATGCTTGCCGTTTCTTCCGCTTGCCGGTATACTTTTTCTGCTGAAGCGTAGAGACTTGCTGCCTCTTTGAACCTTGCCGCTGCTGTTACGAGCTTTGATTGATGGTCTCTCCAACTTGGCTGATAACCCTGCAAAAGCTGTGTTCCTTGGCGGTAAGCTTCGAGGCCGAGCCGTATTCTCGTGTTGACAAGGCCGCTCAGGAGCACCTCGCGCGCTTCTGATTTGACATTTTCAGGCAGGTAATTTATCGCGGGCATATGCTCAAACTGGTGTTGGGCGCTTGCATAAATTGCCTCGGCGGCTTTCCAGGGATGGAGTTCAGCATCGGTCAATGTTTCATGCCATTTGCGCTCGGCGTTGCCTTGCTGCTCATGCCCAGCACCTACAAGCACAAGCGCCACAGTTTCCCATGCTGGTAATTCTGCGATGAGTTCCTCCAGCGATTTTACTTCGGTTTTCCTCTTCGTCCGTTGCCGTGCAGCCGTTATTTCCCTTAACTCCTTTTCCGCAAGGTCTTGCGCAAGCACATACGTTACGAGTGCTGCGTTTGAAATTTGTTGAAGGCCAATCGTTCCACTAGGAAAATATTTTTGGGGAAAGGCAATTTTCTCCATTCGTAAATAAAGCCCATTACTCGTAGGGGCTTCCTCGGAATTATCCAAGCGTGAATAAGGTGGACTGGTTAAGTACCAATTGTCATAGCCTGGGCGTGTGGCTGCGAACGCCTGAAAAAGGAGTTCATGAGCAGTGGCCATGGCGCTTTGGGCAGAAACTTGGTCAGTCATAGTTAAGATGGGGAATAGCATGTCCTTTTTAATCATTACTGTAACCAGCCTAAAAATCCGTTATGTTTATAAACAACCCCTTTATTCTCAGCCAATGCCCGAGTGATTTCATCACTCCTTTTTTCACTGCCTTGTGCAGGAGGGCCACGAAAGTGTTTTGATATGGCAATAACGAAAGAAGACGTTGCAGTTGCGGTTGCCGCTGCCAAGAAGTTGAGCAGGCGCGGCTTTGTGCAGAGCGTTGACATGGTTGTCCCTCTTACTGGGCTCGACCTGAAGAAGCCCGATCACCAGGTTGATTTCTTTTTGGATTTGCCAAGCAGCTTGGGAAAGAAGATGAAGGTTTGTGCCTTGATTGGGCCTGAGCTTCAGCCCGAGGCAAAGTCAGCTTGTGATGGCATGGTTCTGCAGGAGGACTTCCCTAATTACGGCAAGAACAAGAAGCTCACCAAGAAGCTTGTAAGGCAGTATGACTTTTTTATTGGGCAGGCGAACATTATGCCTCAGATTGCAGCAACATTCGGCCGCGTTTTGGGCCCTAAGGGGAAGATGCCGAACCCCAAGGCGGGCTGTGTTGTTCCTCCTAAAGCATCCCTGAAGCCCCTTGTTGATAAGCTTCAGAGCATTGTGCACGTTTCAGCTAAGACGGTTCCGATGATTCAGTGCAAGGTTGGCAATGAGTCCATGAGCGATGAAGCCCTTGCATCAAATCTCTTGGCTGTTTATGACCAGCTTGCCCACACCCTTCCGGGAGGGGAGCAGAATGTCAAGGCAGCTTTTGTCAAGCTCACAATGGGAACGCCTGTTAAGATAACATCTGCTGCAAAGTCTGCTGCTGCGGCTGCGAAGAAGAAATAGTGGAAAGTAAAGTAATCATGATTTTAAGTGGTTGAAATGAAGGCAAAGACTCTAGGAAACAAGAACGCGCGAAGGCCTGCTGATTACGTTACAAAGGCCGCTGTTCAGAAAAGAAAAGCGGTTGATATGCTTGTCAGGCTGTTCAGGAGCTACAGCGTAGTTGCCATTGTCAACTTAGAGAGCCTTCCTGCAGCACAGCTTCAGAGGCTCAGGGTCACCCTTGGCAGTGATTTGCAGATTATAATGTGCAAGAAAACAGTCATTAAGCTTGCCATTGCCGCTGTTAAGGACAAGCTTTCCGGGATAGACAAGCTCGCTGCTTCGCTTGTTGGGATGCCTGCCCTGCTTTTCACCAACCAAAACCCGTTCAAGCTGGGCAGCACGCTTCAGAGGAGCAAGTCAAAAGCGCCTGCCAAGCCTGGCCAGACTGCGCCTTACGACATTGTCATTCCCGCTGGCCCCACAAGCTTTGCCCCTGGCCCTATAATCAGCGAGCTTGCTTCTGTCGGAATTAAAGCCGGCGTTGAGGCCGGGAAGATTGCAATTAAGGTGCCCTGCACTATTGTCAGGGAAGGCGAGAAGATTAAGCCAAAGGTTGCCGAGGTCCTGGCCAAGTTCAACATCCAGCCGATGGAGATCGGGCTTAACCTTGTTGCTGCCCTAGAAAACGGCATCATTTACGACAGGAAGGTCTTGTCAGTTGACCCTGCCACTTACATTACCGAGCTTATCACCGCAGCGTTGGAGTCGCGCTCGCTTGCCATGGAAGCTGGCTTCCCTGCTGCCGAGACAATTGCCCAGCTCATTACAAAGTCTGCAAGGCAGGCAAGGCGCATTGCCAGGGAACTCGGCATTGTTATGCCTGAGCTTGCAGAGGAAATTGTTGGCAAGGCCGGTTTGGAGGCAGCCGCCATTGAAGGCATGATAAAGTTCACGGCTGATGCAAACGGCGCTGGCGCTGCAGGCAGGATAAGCCTGGAGTTTAAGGAAGAGATCGCTGCTGAGAAGAAGCAGCGCGAGAGCGTCAGCCACGACAAAGCTGAAGAGCTCGCAGGGGAGCTTAAGAAGAAAGGAACATTGAGGGAATAATTGTTGTTGCAATGAAATAAGTTTAAAAACAGGACAATATTAGCTGATGGAGGGATGTAAGATGGGAATGGAATACGTTTATGCGGCTCTGCTTTTGCACAAGGCTGGGCACAAGGTTGAGGAAGGCGCTTTGGGAAAGGTTCTCGAAGCAGCTGGTGTCAAGGCGGATATTGCAATGTCGAAGGCTGTTGTTGCCTCTCTTGACGGCGTTGATATTGACAAGGCCATCAAGGAAGCAGCTGTCCAGCAGGTTGCAGTTGCAGCCCCGGCAGCTGGCGCGGCCGCTGGCGGAAAGCACGAGGGAAAGCCTGAAGTGAAGAAGGAGGACGAGAAGAAGTCTGCAGAAGAGGCGGCTGCAGGACTGTCTGCGCTGTTTGGATAAGCAGTTGAAGTTACGCCAACGATTTCTTTTTTCTTTTTCCTTATTTTCTCCTTTTTGCATCAATAATTGCCGGAGTGGCGGAACTTGGTAGACGCGCCCGCCTCAAAAGCGGGAGACCTTCACCGGTCGTCCGGGTTCAAAACCTCCTTTCAAAAGGGAGGTGACACACAAGTCGCAGGAGCGACTGTGCCCCGTCGCAAATCGGGCAACAGCCCGATTGCGCAGTCGGCTGCTGCCGACTTGCGCCCAAAGCGACGTGGGATCCCGGCTCCGGCGCATAGGCCTGCCAAACTTTAAAACATCAAACTTTTTATACTAAAAACAGGGAATTGTGCGTCATGAGTGACTCAGGCAGCAGCGAAAAAGGGAGCACAGAATCGCTTCCATCCGTCCTTGCGAAAGACAGCCGGCTTGCGCGCGAGCTGAAGTCAAAGCTTTCAGCCCTTGGCAGCAGCCGCTCGTCGCTCATCAGGCAGCTGCGCGAAGTTAATCCGAAATTCAGGGTAGTTCTTGCTAAACTGCGGGAGCTCAGGGCTGGCCGAGACAGGGAAACTGCTTTTGTCAAAGAGCTGAAGGCGAAGAGGCAGGAAGCTAACGATGCTGTCAGGGCGATCGGTCCTGAAGTGAAAAAAACTCTCGATGCGAAGGAGGCGGCTCTTGGCAGCCTTTCAAGTGCTAAGGGCGCCGGTAGAAAGTCAGCCGGGCAGCTTTATTCTGAGATGGAAGCGCTTGAGATGAGAATAATAACCGAAGCTATGCCTTTCAGCAGGGAGCAGGAGCTGATGAAAGTCATAAAGGAAAAAAGGAAGCAGCTTGAGGCCGTGAAGGCGTTTTCAGATGCCATGAAGTCGCACAGGGAGCTGTTCTCAAAATTTTCCGGGCTTAGGAAGCAATCATACTCTTACCACACCGAGCTTCAGGAGCACGCGGCTGAAAGCCAGAAGTTTCACGAAGAGATGATTAAGCTTATCCCGAAGCTCAAGGAGCTGCGCCAGCGCAAAAAATCGCTGCTTGAGCAGCTTGGCAATGTCAAGGGAGAATACGCTGCGTCAAATTCTTCGCTCGGCCGGACGCTGCATGAGCTTTCTGAGATGAGGGAAAAAATTGATGCAGCAGCTGCCGAGAGGAGGAAAGCTGAGATTGAGCAAAAAGAGTCCTTTCTTACAGAGAAGCTGAAAAGCGGCAAGAAGCTGACCGCAAGGGACCTGATGATGCTGCGGGATTCAGAAAATTTTTAAGTAAAACAGGAATTCCTGGTTGGCAAGGTTAAAAAATGGATTCAAAAGACCAAACACCGGTAGTGGTTGGAATGGGTGTTGTAAGCCCTGCAGGCACTTCAGTAGGTGAGTTTGCAGAGAACTTGTTCAGTGGTGAAGTTGGCAATATCAAGTGGATAACAAGATTTGACACTTCAAACTTTAAGGTAAAGTTTGCTGCCCAACTTGAGAGGGGTGAAAGTGATGACAAGAAAAACCTTGAGTTCCTTCTTCAAGCCCTGGAGGGAAGAAAAGCGCCGCAGGAACTTGTTGTAAGCCTGCGGAAAGGCTGGATGCGCATGGACGACTACACGAAAGACGCAATCGTTGCAGGAGTCCAGGCATTTGAGCAGGCAGCTCCGTGGCTGCAGCATAAGGCTGCACGTGAGGAGGATATGATTGCAATGCTCACTGCGCCGAATGCACCGCAGGAGGAAAGGATAAGGGCGGTTTTGCAGGGATGCAACAGCATTCCGGTAATTATTGGAAGCGGCTACGGAGGGCTTGCCACTGTGCTGAGGGGAGAAGAAACGCTCGGGGGGCGTGGCCCGTCGAAAGTTCTTCCAAGCCTGGTGCAGGAAACCATGATTAACAGTCCAACCGCCAGGCTCGCTTCCATGTACCAGCTGCTTGGAGGGAATTTTGGCACGTCAAACGCCTGCGCTTCAGGCACACAGGCAATAATAGCTGCTGCGGAAAAAATCAAGCAAGGAGCAGAAGGCGCCCTTGTCATTGGCGGAGATGCCTTGGTTATTGGATTACTCATTGCCGCTTTCACGAACGGAGGCGCGCTGAGCAGCTATGAGGGTGACCTGAAAAAAGCGTCCAGGCCGTGGGACTCTGGCAGAAAAGGCTTTGTCATTTCAGAAGGTGCAGCTGCCCTCTACATGGCGCCAGCTTATCTGGCAGCGCAGCAGAGAGTGAAGCCGCTTGCCGTGTTGGCAGGATTCGGCGACAGTGCCGATGCACCCTCCAACGTCAACAACCTGGCAGAGCCCAACATCCACGGGCCTGTGCTATCAATGGGCAGAGCGCTCGCCATGGCTGGCTTGCTGGACAGGGCTGGCGGGCTTTCCGGCCTGGCTTACCTTAACGCGCATGCCACCGCAACTTCAGTTGGTGACTTGAACGAAGCGCGTGCCATAGCTTATCTTCTGGGCGAATACGCCAAGGCAGTTCCTGTCGGCTCAACAAAGTCCATCACAGGGCACATGCTTGGCGGAGCTGGCGTAATTGAAAGCATAGCATGCATCTTGGCGCTGCAGCGCGGGCTTGTGCCTGGAAATGTTAACCTTGACATTGTTGACGATAAAATAGCAGCCACCGGAATTAATTTGCCAACAAAAACAGAGCAGATGGGGAAGGTCCATGGGCCACGGTATGCCCTTAGCAACTCCTTCGGCTTTGGCGGGGCAAACACGAGTGTTCTGTGGAAAGAAGCTTAACTAAGACTTTTTTTACACACAGCCTTCCCAACAGAATAATGTCAAGTTAAGTGTCTTTTGTTGCCGACTTTGCCCAAACTGCATTTGGGTTGCTTTCCTCTCCCCACGCTAAGCGTAGGGAAGGGAAAGGAAGTGCGCAGCACCAAAGTCGGCTTTGCCACTTAACTTGAAAGCACCTCCCAACAGCAACCTTTTTATTAAGGCTCAAAACACTGTGGCGAGACTAATGGGGGGAGAGTGTGTTGTTGGAAAAAGTAGCGTTGCAAGAAGAGCTTGACAGGCTGGCGCAAAGGCTGCCTGGTGAAGCAAAGGCATTGCGTGAAGCTAATTTTCCTGAGAAACCCTTGCTCATTGTTGGCGGTACCGGCAGCATCGGCTCTGCAGCTGTGCAGGTGGCGCACGAGTTCGGTGCTAGGAGCACAGTTCTGACTTACAACAAGAAAAAGGAAGAAGCTGAAGAGCTGGCTCTGGAAACAGGTGCTGTGGCTTTGCGGTACACCACTGGGACACATAAGGCGGCGAAGAAGCTGGTGGCAAAGTTGCCGGAAGGGATTGGCTATGTGCTTGATGCTTCCGGGCTTCTGGGCAACGGCAGCGCGGCTAAGACCTGGGCGGATCCGAAGCTTGTGCGTCAAATGTTTAATACTAACGCAATAGGCCCTTATTTTCTGTTTTTGGCGCTGCTTAATAGCCAAAAACTTAACCTTGGTGCACAGCTTGCTTACACCAGCACCGTTGCTGTTGATGGCAATAGGGACCAGTCACTCTATGCCGCTTCAAAGGCTTCAATGGGCGCTGCTGCTGAGTCGTTTATGATGGAAGATGCAATCATCCGGCAGGGCTGGGGGGTTAAGTCACTGGAGCTTGCTATTGTCGATACTGGCGCACGCGAAGTGAAAGTTGTCCTCTTTGGCATTAGGCAGGCGGATAAGAAAAGCCCTGGAATTATGGACAAACTTAAAGAGGAAGGTTACCTGGTGACGCCTGTCGAAGCTGCTTACCGCTTGCTGGCAGCCATGGCAAGCCCTGAAAACGTGGGCCGTGTTAGAATCCCTCCAGGCGCCAGTGTTAGTGCAATTTCAGGAATCATCTTTCCAGGCAACAGCAAAGGGTCATAGAAGTAAATGATGGAAATATTTATCCGTTTGATTTAGCGAGTGACGTTAAGCAGTGCTTGCTTCAGGGCAGCGGTTATGCGGCAGCTGAAGCATGGAAGGCAGGAGTCAAATTTGCTTTAAAAAGCTTTAAATACACCCTACTTTTCTCCTTCGTTACCAGTGATTGATGACCACATTAGCAACTGCGGCGAATTATTATCCGCTGCTTATGTTAACGTGCGAATGAGGTAGCTTTTCCTGTCTGCTACCAGAAATGATTGATTAAAATTTGTGAAGGTGGTGTTGAATGGCTGATGATGGATTGAGTAACCGAGCTTTGGAAGCTGTTGAGCTTGCCCGCACAACTGGCAAGCTGAAGAAGGGAACCAATGAGGTTACAAAGGCGATTGAAAGAGGCACGGCAAAGCTGGTTGTTGTTGCAAAGGATGTTAGCCCTCCTGAAATAATCATGCACTTGCCGCTTCTTGGGAAGGAGAAGGGCATTCCTGTTGTGGAAGTCCCCAGCAAGGAGGAGCTTGGCGCTGCGGCCGGCCTTAGCGTGCCGGCAGTGAGCATTGCAATCGTCCAGGAAGGTGAGTCAAAGGCAATCGTTAAGGAGATTGCTGAGGAGTTTAAGTCACAGTAAATTTTTTTCCAAAGTGATTTTTCATGGTTGAAAAAAAGATGGCAACAAAGAAGGAAGAGAAGGAGGCAGCCCCTGCCGCTGCTGCGCCGGTTGGCGGCAAGAAGCCAGAAGCCAAGCCGGGAGCGCCTGCTCCGAAGGAGGAAGCCAAGGGCTCGGTTTTCTTTACCTTGGCAGTTCCAGCAAGGGTCGAGGAAATTGTCGGCCGCACAGGCACAAGGGGCGAGGCCATCCAGGTCAGGTGCAAGGTCCTTGAAGGCCGTGATTCCGGCAAGGTTTTGCGAAGGAACGTTAAGGGTCCTATCCAGCTTGGTGACGTGCTGATGCTTCGCGAGACAGAAATTGAAGCAAGGCCACTGAATCAGGGCAGGAAGTGACCTAAAAACTAAGGGTAATGACAATGGCAAGGTGCGGCTTTTGCGGCAATGAGATTGAAAGGGGAACAGGCCTTATCTTTGTTGAGAAAATAGGCAAGGTTCACCACTACTGCTCCTCAAAGTGCGAGCGTAATGTTCTTCTTGGAAGGAAGCCCAAGCATGTCCGCTGGACTCAGGAGTTCAAGAAGCTGAAAGGCAAGCTCTCAGCCGAAGCGCAGAAGGAAGCACTGCAGCAGGAAGCACAGGGAAGCGGCGAGACCGTGAAGCACAAGATGGGGCTCTCCGGCGCTGCCGCGAAGAAGCTCAAGGGCGGGGCTTAAGCTTTTCTTTTTCTGCAATAAAAAAACTTATATAGTGGTAGTTCGCAAGCTGCTTCTATGATAGAGCGCACTTTGGTGTTGTTGAAGCCCGACGCAGTTCAGAGGGCGATTATGGGAAGGATTCTTTCCAGGCTTGAGGATGCCGGCTTTAAGGTTGTTGGCATGAAGATGGTGTGGGTGGACAAGAAGTTTGCGCTTAAGCACTACACTGAAGAGCTTGCCAAGCGCGCCGGTGCCCACGTCAGGGAGATGATTGCCCAGTTCCTGACTACAGGGCCTGTAGTTGCCATGGTGGTTGAAGGAGTCAACGCAATTGAGAGCGTGAGGAAGATGGTCGGCTCAACCGAGCCGAAGGCAGCAGCTCCCGGCACAATTAGGGGTGATTTCAGCCACATGAGCTACGGCTACGCTGACTCAAAGAAGGCGCCTGTGAAGAACCTCGTGCACGCCTCCTCAAGCAAGCAGGATGCTGCTGCTGAAATAAAATTGTGGTTCAGCTCAAAGGAGCTTCACTCGTACAAGACCGTCCACGACATTCACATCCTGTGATTCTCATGAATATCGTTTTATTGGGCCCACCAGGAGTTGGGAAAGGCACAGTGGCAGCAATCCTGTCACATAAGCACAACATTCCCCACATTTCAACAGGCAACATGCTGCGCGAAGCAGTTGCTAAAGGCACGGCCCTTGGCAAGAAGGCAAAGGAGTTCATTGATGCAGGGAAGCTTGTGCCTGATGAGCTTGTGACGAAAACGGTGAAAGAGCGCGTTGCCCAGCCCGATTGCAAAAAAGGATTTATTCTTGATGGTTACCCGAGGACTTCAGCCCAGGCAAGGGCGCTTCAGGAGTTCGCAGCAATTGATGCCGTCCTAAACTTCACGGCACCGCCCAAAACCATTATTGAACGAATCAGCGGCAGGAGGACGTGCAGGAAGTGCAGCGCAACCTACCACATTAAATACTCCCCTCCGAAAAAGGAGGGTGCTTGTGACAAGTGCGGCAGCGAATTGATTCAGCGCTCTGACGAGAAGCCGGGCATAATTACCGAGCGCCTCAGGGTCTACGAGGGGCAGAACAAGCCGCTCATTGACTACTACCGCAACGAGCAGCTTCTTTCAGAAATAGATGCCAGCTTCCACATCACCGAGATTGACAAGATTGTGAGGCAGTGCGAGGATGCGATTAAGAAATCAGTGAGCTAAACAGACACTCCTACGTTGTCCCTGTGCACTGGCATGTTCTGTCTAGTCATTTTCTCGGGCATATTATAATCAGATTTAGCGACTGGTGTCAGTAAGTAATAGCTTTTCTCATTTAATTTTCCTATTAACACATCAACTGGCGTCTGCACCAACTGGTGTACATTGCGTAGGTCGAGTTCAAATGCCATTAAGTCTCTGAGACTTACCCTATAAACTAGTTCTTCACCACCTTTTCGTTTAGCAGTCATGGCAGCAACTTTATTAACAAGCACCTCGTAACGCAATAGTCCATCTGCAATTACGCCTTTTTGGCTCGCCATCACTGCAGCTAATGCTATGTGGTGTGAAAGGATGAAGTCAATACGCGCATGCGTGCCTTGCCGCAGCCTTTCAACTTCTTCGGTTATTACTGCTTGTGCCTGTTCACACATGCCGTTTCCCGCAAGTGCATATGCCTGAAGAAGCCTTGCTGCTGGGTAATATCCTGGTTCGGCAAATCGACCTGCTTTCTTATTTTGCCAGAATTCTGAATGCTGGTCCCGGGCGAGGGCAACGGATTTCAGTAACACTTGTTCAAATTGTGAACCTTTCAAGTCCGTTAATATTTCATCTATTGTAATCATTGCGAAAAGGTAATCTGCCGCACTTTATAAAGCTTTACTGCAATCATCGTCTTAAGTTTTAAACAGTAACCTTTAAAAACGCCCTCAAAATTGCTGCGTGTATGGCGATGGACGAAAAGGTTGTTGAAAAGATTGTCAAGCTGAGCCGCGACCCGGCTCACATCAGGAACATTTGCACATCTGCCCACATCGACCACGGCAAGACTACGTTCAGCGATTCTTTGATAGCCGGTGCCGGCATGATGTCTTCCGAAACTGCAGGGAGGCAGCTTGTTCTTGACTTCAAGGCTGACGAGCAGGCCCGTGGCATTACGATTGACGCTGCTAACGTTTCCATGGTCCACAACCTTGAAGGGCAGGACTATCTAATCAACCTCATAGACACGCCTGGCCACGTTGACTTCAGCGGTGATGTAACGAGGGCGATGAGAGCCATTGATGGCACGATTCTTCTGGTTGACGCTGTTGAGAGCGTGATGCCCCAGACCGAAACTGTCTTAAGGCAGGCGCTTAGGGAGAGGGTGAGGCCCTGCCTTTTCATTAACAAGGTTGACAGGCTTTTGAGGGAGCTTATGCTTACTCCTGACAAGATGCAGGAGCGCTTCCTTAAGATTATAACGCACGTTAACAAACTCATCAGCAGCCTTGCTGAGCCAGAATACAAGGAGAAGTGGCAGGTTGACGTGAATGACGGCTCTGTTTCATTTGGCTCTGCGTTTCATAAATGGGCGCTTTCTGTTCCTTACATGAAGGCTACAGGCTTGAGCTTCAAGGATGTGATTGAAACTTATGCCGACACGCCCGGGCAGGATGAGAGGATAAAAGAGCTTGCGAAGAAGGCTCCGCTTCACAAGGTTGTGCTTAACATGTCAATAAAGCACCATCCTAATCCGAAGCAGGCTCAGGCTTACAGGATTCCGAAGCTGTGGCACGGCGATGTTGAGAGCGAGGCGGGCAAGTCGCTTGTCAGCTGCGACCCGGCTGGCCCTGTTGTTTTTGTCTGCACAAAAATTGTTATCGATAAGAATGCTGGTGAGGTTGCAGCAGGTCGCTTGTTTTCCGGAACTGTGAAGCAGGGCCAGGACCTTTTCCTTATCGGTGGGAAGAAGCAGGTGAGGGCGCAGCAGGTTTTCGTGTACAACGGCCCGAAGCGGGAGCAGGTTGATGAGATGGCCCCGGGCAACGTCATAGGCCTTGTTGGCTTGAGGGGTGTTTTTTCAGGCGAGACTGCAAGCTCTGACCCGGACATTGAGCCTTTTGAGGCTATCAAGCATATCTTCGAGGCTGTAGTTACAAAGGCCATTGAGGCTAAGCGTCCTGGTGACCTTCCCAAGCTTGTTGAGGTTCTCAGGCAGGTCAGCAAGGAAGATCCTACCCTTGTTGTTGAGATTAATGAGGAAACAGGCGAGCATCTTATCAGTGGGATGGGCGAGCTTCATCTTGAGGTTATTGAGAACCGCATCCTCACTGATAAGGGCGTTGAGGTCAAGACCTCGCAGCCGATTGTTGTTTTCAGGGAAACCATTTCCAAGCCGTCGCAGGAGTTTGAGGGCAAGAGCCCGAACAAGCACAACAAGTTTTACTTCAAGGTAGAGCCCCTTCCTGAGGCTTATGCCGAGCTTGTAAGGCGCGGCGATATTCCATCAACTTTGCGCTTGAAGAAGAAGGAAGAGGATATCTGGCATAAGCTTGAGGCTGCCGGCATGGAGAGCAAGCTCACGAGGAAGCTTAAGGAGATTCGTAACGGCAACATGTTCTTTGACATCACAAGGGGCCAGGTTTATGGCGGCGAGGTTATTGAGATGGTTATGGACGCCTTTGATGATGTCGTGAAGTTTGGCCCTATTGCGAGAGAGCCTTGCGTTAATGTTATGGCTTTCCTTGCTGATATGAAGCTTCATGAGGATGCCATCCACCGTGGCCCTGCGCAGGTGCTGCCTGCAGTCAGGGATAGCATCAGGGGGGCCATGCTGGATGCGGGGCCTGTGCTTTTCGAGCCGCTTCAGGTCATGCAGATTGACGCCCCGCAGGATTACATGGGCGCAATCTCAAAGCTCATACAGAACAGGAGGGGGCAGCTTTTGGAGATGACCCAGGAAGGCGAGATGATAAGCGTGAAGGCAAAGCTTCCTGTTGCCGAGACATTCGGGCTCACCTCAGATTTGCGCTCAGCCACTGAGGGCAGGGGAAGCTTTTCTGTGATTGACCAGCTGTTTGAGAAGCTGCCTTTTGAGCTTCAGGAGAAGATGGCCCAGCAGATAAGGGCAAGGAAAGGCCTGAAGGTTATTGATGGCGTTGCCATGCCGTCAAGGCAGGAGCTGGCGTAAGGCCAAATAAGAGAAGCTTTATAAATTCCCCCTTTTTGCACGAAGTTGTGAAGGACTGATGGGAATAGAAATTTTGACTGTAACAGAAAGAAATGAAGTAATTAGCCGTGGTATCGTACTGAACCCAATGACGAGCAGGCAAGTTATCCTTGAAGGTGCTTCCGGTAAAAGTTTTATTGACGCCTGCCTTGGAAAAGTGCCAAAAGGGTCTCTTCCAATATTTGAGCCTGAACTTGTCTTGCCCGATGGTACGACAGTGTCGGTTGACCGGTACTGTGAGAAGAGAGGAATTGATCCGCTGAGTTTCCTCGCGCATTACAAGGTAGGAGGTGATCAGCCAAAATTTACCTTTCCGGGCCGCTTCCATAAAGTTGTATCGGCTGGCGGCAATGATTTTAATTTGGCACTCACTAGTTACATTAATGGTAGCGGCATGAGCATTGGTGGAGTTAACGTTTACGCAGCGTTGGTGTTTTCACTATGGCGGAAATAAGGATGTTCGGAAAGTGGGCCATGGATGGCATCACTGTGAAGGACCCGGGCCTTGCTGGTTACATAAGCGTTAAGCCGGTTTTTGTTCCCAGGACTGGCGCAAGGTATGCGCAGCAAAAGTTCTACAAGTCAAAGGTGAGCATTGTTGAAAGGCTGATGAACAAGCTCATGGTTTCCGGTCATCGTGGCAAGAAGCACACCATAACCTCTTACTCCCTGACTGGCAAGGCCATGCAGGCTTACAGGACTGTGGAGCATGTTCTTGATCTCATTGAGCAGAAGAGCAGGCAGAATCCTGTCAAGGTTCTTGTCGAGGCTGTTGAAAACGCAGCCCCAAGGGAGGAGATTGTCAGCATTGAGTACGGTGGCGCCCGCTACCCTAAGGCTGTTGACTGCTCTCCCCAGAGAAGGGTTGATATCACGCTGAAGTATCTTGTCCAGGGAGCCATGGCCAAGTCTTTTAATAACAAGAAAACGTTTGCGGAGGCTCTCTCTGAGGAAATCCTTAACGCTTTTGGCCGAAGCCCAAACAGCCAGGCAGTGAGCAAGAAGCTTGAGCTCGAAAGGCAGGCAGAATCGAGCAGGTAAAAATTTTTAAAATGCGGCTTCTTCTCATTACACAATGACGATGAACATTGCGGCTTTTGGCGACAGTCATACAAACCATACTTATGACCGTCCATGGACCGTCGTGCTGGAGGCCATGTTACGCTCACAAGGGATTGATGCCGAAGTCTACAACTTCGGAATGCCGGGCATATACGCTGCCGAAGTGAAGGAGATTGCGTTGGAATTTCTTAAGTTGAATGAAAAAAGAGGATTCAAAGGGCAGAAAATAAATCCAGAAATGGCAATTTTGCAGGGGGGTGCAAACGACATTGGCACGTTTGCCATGATGTTAACAGTAAAAGACGGTTTTGTTTATCCCTTTCCGTTTGCGGAGGAGCCCCGATTCGAAACTTTCGGTAACCTCTTGGACTATTTGACTAAGTCCCACCTAGGCATTCTCCACACAGTAAGTGAGCTGGAAGAGGCGTGCTTACAGCTTAAGCATGCAGGGCTTCGCGTAGCCTATCTGAACATACCTCCTTTGCGAGGCTCAACAAGCTTCGGCATTGACAGCAGAGTTGAGTCGTTAAGAAATGGCGAACTCGTAAGCCTCGCAGCCCAGTACATGAGAGCGCCGCTGAATGAGAGGCTGCGGAAATATTGCGCGGAGAATGACATAATTTACGTTGATATCGCTTCACATGTTTCAGACAGTGATGGCAGCATGGCACAGCAGTATGACAGCGGCGACGGTCTCCACCTTGGTAACGCGGGTCAGCAGAAGGTTGCAGAGGCGATTTTTGAAGCAATAAGGCCTGTGCTTCAGATATGACAGCGCAGGAATCTGCAAGTCTTAATCCGAAAAATTTATATGTTATTCATACGTTTTCTGACTTGTAGGAATTTTTAAGGGTGATGCTTATGATAATTAAAAGGGTAATGAGTACACGTGGAAGGCTTACTATCCCGAAAGATATTAGAGATAGGTTAGGGATTCGGAAAGGAGTAATTAATTTTGAAGTCAAGGGGAATGAAGTCGTGATTAGATTTGAAGAAAAACTGTTGTGATTTTAAATATCAGCGGCTATATATAAGCAACCAATTCTTTCGTCTTCACGCCATAGAGGAATATCCTGTTCCAGAGGATGCCGCGCTTTTTTTCAACCCTCACTGCAAACCCTGCGCTCCTGAAAACCTGCGCGATGTTCTTCTCGTTTGAGAGCCACTCAACATTCGGCAGGATGTGGAAAAAGTCAACATAGTCAGTAAACACGACTTTTCCCCCGACAGGAAGCACCGCCCACATCTCCTTAAGCACTTTCCTCATGTCCTGGATGTAGCTGAGCATGCCTGCGCTCACGATAGTGTCAGCATAAGTCACGTTGGGGTGCACCCTCCGGAACATCTCCCCGTCATGCAGCATCTGGACGTTGCCCACTGGAAAATCAGTGCCCCACTTGAGATTGTCAACGCGCTTGCTTGTTATCTTGAGGTTGTTTTTTGAAAAGTGCGTTGAGTAAACCGTCCCTTTCAGGCCTACTTTCTTGGCAAGGTCGGTTGTCAGGGTTCCAACTCCGCACCCAAATTCGAGCACTGTCCTGCCTTTTAGGTCTCCGAGGAAAGTGAATATCTCTTTTTTCATTTTTGGCGTGAATGTGAATTTTTCAAAAAAAAGCGTCATGTATGCAAATATGTCATTTACTTCAGTAATCATTTTTGGGTCATAGTTAAGCTCAACCAGGAGATACAATGGCAGGCCGATTGCTATGAGCGAGATGCTGAGCTCAAGCAGCCTGGCAGAGTCTGGGGCGCTGAATGCCCACATAGCGACAGCCATAATTATCAGCGCAACTACGGTTGCCACGCCTGCTTTTGGGATAGGAACCTTGAATGGCCTCTCGATTTGAGGGTATTTCGCTCTGGTTATGGGTACCGTGAGCAGGATGACCACGTACATTATGGCGCCGATTGGTATTGTTATGCTAAGCAAGGTTTCGTAATTGGCAAATCCCAAAAGCAGCAGTATAACTAGCGTGCCTGTCTGGAAAAGCACAGCATTGTGTGGGGTGTTGAATCTTGGGTGTATTGCCTTGAACTGCCCAGGGAAAAGCTTGTCCCTTGCCAGGGCCAGCACCAGCCTTGGAAGGGCGACAATGCCGCTTGCTGCAGCGCCTATTAGTGCAAAGAAGGTTCCAAATATAACCGCCATTGAAAACTTCGGGTCGAAAATGATGCCTGTGACGTCAATGAACGGGAGCTGCGTTGTGCTGGCGGTTTTCCATCCAAGTATTCCCATTATGGTGAGAAGCAGCAGCAGCCCTATTACCGCTATTATTATTGTGGCGTGCACAAGCGCCTTTGGTATGCTTTTTCGCGGGTTTATTGTTTCTTCTGCAAGGTAAGTTGCGCTTTCCCATCCAAAATAGCTCTCTATCATGAAAAAGGCAGCTGTCATCACAGTATATGCGGGGTGCGTGAAGAAGGGCGTGAAGTTTTTCCAGTCTATTACCTGAAGCCCTTTTGCTATTAGCGCTGCAGGCGCTGCTATCATGGCAACTGCAAAAACGACAAGCATTATTGAGCTTGCCTGCGCACCCGTGTAGGCTATTGCGTTAAGCACAACTATTACCGCTACGCTTATTAGGAACTGGTGAAAATCTGTTAATTGCGGGAACAGGAACCCCGTTGCCCCGACTACCATTACAACTATGCTCAGGTTTCCAAAAAGCCACGCAGTCCATCCCAGCATGAACGAGAAGAACCGCCCATAAGCCTGTTTTGCAAACTCGTAAGAGCCGCCTGCTTTCGGGAATGTGCTTACGAGCTCGCCAAAGCATGCCGCTATGTATATTGCCATGGCTGAAACAAGAATCCAGGCAAGAAGGACAAGGTTCCCGGAGTATCTTGAGCCTATGCCTGCGCCAAAGAACAGGGTTGTTCCTGCGATTGAGCCTATGGCCAGTGAGAGGACTGCCTTGTAGCTGAAAAGCTGCTTAAACTCGCCCATTTTTGCCCTCTTTTTTACAATTTTTTCGCATTGGTTACTTTCTTGTTACACTATTGCCCATATCGTTTTTAAGCTTTTTCTATTGCACTGCCGAAGCATTTCAATACAGCATCGGCAGCATCATCAAAACCATTTTAAATCATGCTACTCTGTTTCTCGGCAATGGCAGCGGCAAAGCGCTCATCTGGCTTACAGGGCACGGTATCGTCTCTTGTTGGGGCTGTTGAAAAGACCCGCGAGTTCTCGGAATGGCGAAGGTCTAATGCAACTGCCTTCCTTTCAAGCATGTTTTGCATGGCTTCTGAAGCAGAGCAGCTTGCGAGCGCTCCTGAGTGGCTTCTCAGCTACTATGATGCTGCTGATGACACTTTCACAACTTTTAGCACCTTGAGCGGCCAGAAAGCCACAAAAGAGCAGGCTTTCAAGAAGGGCAGGACGCTTCCGCAGCTTGGCATTAAGGGTGTCAAAATAGGAATAAAGGGCTGCATCAAACTGGCAGAGGGCGTGCGTTCCAGAAAGTATAAGGGCGAGAGCCCAACGCGCACAATAGCAATACTTCAGCCATTGGCACCAATCGAGTTGGCAGCAAGCGGCAGCAGCAACATCGGCAGCGAAGAAATGAAAGGAATAAAAACCGTTTGGAACATAACCTACATTACTGCTTCGTATAACGTTCTGAACATTAAGATCGATGCTGAAACAGGCAAGGTGCTTGCCGACAGTATCTCTGGAGTTATGGATTTCATGCAGAAAGATTAGTTTTTTGATTGACCTTTTTGCTAAAAAGGTCATGCAGAAAGACAAATAACAATCTGCAACAGCTATTATTGCAATTGCTATTATAAGTTACTTACTATGCTACCTATATCTTAGTGCGCAGCATTCTTTAAATATTAGTGAAATAAAAAAAGGCATAGATTTTTTCAACTAGTAAGACATAAGCAACTAGTAAGACATAAAGAGGTGTGTGCATGATAAGCTACAACGCAATCCGCAAAAACAAGACCCTTCTCCAGGTTCTCACGGGCGATGGTGAAAAAGAGCTTAAGGAAAAGGCTGCGGCAAAAGATGCAGAAGCTTAGCCTTTCTCGGCGAAGAATTCCTCAATTAATTTTACGGCGTTATTCTGTGTTTCCTCAACTGTTTTAGGCTCATCCGTATCCAGATACGCTACTTTTGAGCCGTGCTGCTCGAACAGCTGCCTTAGCCAGTCAGACCTGAATCTTGAGTCAATGTTGCGCTGGAATTCCAGGTTGTCGAAGATCGAATTGTCTTTTTTTGGCCTCGCCCCTAGCCTTTTAATGGCTGTTTCAGGCTTTACCATTGCAATAATAAACAGTGAAGGCGCGAATTGAAGTGCTGTTTTGTTTCCGGAAAGTCGCATCAGCTCTGAAAGCTGTATGTGCTCCTGCACAGGCTGGTATACCAGTGAAGATGATATGCCTCTTTCCTGAAAAACGTATTTGCCTGCTTTTATTGCTGGCATTATGACCCGCTTGTAAAGCATCTCCCTGTCAAGCGCAAATGCGTGGGCTATGCTCATTGCAGGGTATTGTTTGCTCGAAGCCCGTATCAGCTCTTCCCTTATCGCCTTTCCAACATAGCAGAAGGTTGGCTCTGCTGAGATTATGGCGTCATGGCTGGCTATTTCGTCAGCCTCAGGAAAAGTCCCGTTTTCGCGGCAGTAGCTTCTAAGGTCAAGAATTCTCATTCCCTTCATTTCGGCCCACTTCTGCAGCCCGTCAACTATTGCCCCCTTGCCAGAGCCGTCAAGCCCGTCAACCATCACGAAGCGGTTCTTTAGCATTAGAAATAGAGGAGCCCTGCTGCGTTAAAAATGTTTTGCAACACCGATAAAGCCTCTGGCATGGCACAAATTTATAAATTAAGCTTCATTCCCGACCACTTATGGCAGGCGAACCGACGATAAGGTATTGGGCAGGGCCATGGTCCGACATCCTAGACACGAGTTACTTTGTCAATGTAGAGGGCCCTGGAGTAGCTTCTGAGATTAAAACAGTGGCAAATAAACCTGAGGCGGCAGGTGAGACGTTAAGACTCTTCTGCGAATATCCTCTCCGTCTTTTATGCAGCAGTCTTTTTTCTTTATACAGAAGTCCTTTAAGTAACGGAGATAGAGTGCAACTGGCGAATGGGGTACCTCCTAATTCGGGCATCCACGCCAGGCAGCTTTCACCCCAAGAAGAGCAACAGTTCTTAAAAGCCCTTGGAGGGCAGTGAGTGAGGAGTGAAGCGGAGATCTCCATTCACCTTACTCTCACGTGTCTCCCTTCTCCATCGCTGCTATCTTCTCTTCCTTCCTTAATTCGCTTTTCAGCCTTCCAAGCGCATCCAATTCATCGAGGTTGACATAGCGCATATACTGAACCAATGCAGGATGGACTGCCTTTATCTGCCTGAACATTTCCTGCACGACGTGCCTGTAGCTTGGGTGACCCTGCGGAACGCTCCTTAGCTCGATAAGGTGGTATGCCTCGCGCAGGTTGAACTGCATAATGTAGCGTATGCGATAGGCAAGAGGGACAACGTACTGCGCCTCCATCGGCATTTCGGCCGCGATTTTTTTGTAAACTGCTGCCGCCCTTTTCATGCAGCGATGAAACTCGTTCCCAAAGCCGGCCTCAACAATTTCCTGCGGCGTATCGTAGCCGTGCTCAACAGTCAGCAATTGCGGTATTTGCGTCATTATCCTGTGCCTTTGCAAATCACGATAAGCGCCGTAGTCGCTGAGCACGTCAAACTGGTAATAAGCTGTCTCGGCAGCCCTCAGCGGCCTCTCCCTCCTGCTGCTTCTCTTTCCCATGTACTCGTCAACCACTTTCATTCTTTCCTCCGCAGTCATTTTCCTCGCCATTTTCCGAAGCTGTGACAGAGGATGGTGTGAGAACTGGTACAGCGCGGCAGCCACGACCTTGACTTCTGCTTCCTTATCGTAGCTGACGAAGGTTACTGTTGGCTGCTTCCTTATTTTGGTGCCGCTTAATTTCGCAGCTGCGAATGAATGCATAGCTTTCCTTGTCTCAACAAGGTAATTGCTTGGCGCTGCCCTTTTAACAAGCGACGGGATGACTTTTGACAGCTCTTCAAGCATCAGCCTTCCGATTTCCCTGACTTCTTCAAGCTCGTCGCTCATCAGCTTTGATGCCAGGTATTCAAAAGCCCTTCCGTTGGCTGTTATGCCGATGTTTGTCACGGTGGCTGCAGGAAGATAGTACCGCAGTATGTCAAGCGCCCTTGCCTTCACAGCGGACTCATATGCTGATTTTGCCCTTTTTGTCTCTGCCTCGTCTGTTATTTCGCTGATTTTTCTGCCACCAAGGTCAAATGCAGCAATCGGCCATTTTTCCCTTACAAATGCTTTCATTGGCTCTAGCTGGCCGCTGTAAGCGTCAAATAGCCCCTTACACGTTGCCGCATAATCCTCCGAGAATCTTGAATTAGCCAGGGCAGCGGGCTTGCAGTAGTTGCCTTTTTCAAAGACAACGTACCTTGTTGACTTTTCAAGAGGCGAAGTCAGCCTGGCGTCCTCAAGCCTTTTTGCTGCTATCTGCGAAACGTTTTCGCACGCTACATGTGCAATTCCAAGCTCTCCAACAGAGTCATCGCCATACTCCACAAGGATTCTTCTGAAGAAGTCCCGCGCTTTAACAAGTGCATTTGCAAATGCGTCGTTGCTGCCCCCTGCAGAGACAGTGTCAAGTATGCTTTTGAACCCCGATTCAGGGTCCTTTACAAGGTCAAGAAAGTTCTTGCGGATGCTGTGCGCTGAGCGGCTGTACTTGGAAAACAGCACTGCAACAACCTCCTCAGGCACTTTTGCCGTGAAGGCAAACACCGGCTTGTCAAGGTTGGTAAAGTACGGCTCTAGTATCTTCTTTTCATCATCCGTGAATGAATCTGCCATCAGAGTTTCCAGTTTTAGCTGGCTTTTTATTGTTTTTGTTGCGGAATCATATTGCCGCATAAGAAAATGCAAAGCAATTTAAAGGTGTTCAGGCTATCTGTCGGCATGGAGGTTGAACGGGTAACAGACTCAAATTATGACCTCTTTAAGTCTAACCCTCTTGCTGTTTTGGTTGCTTCAGCTTCCTGGTGTGACCATTGCGCTGATTACAGGCCCATAGTGCAGGCAGCAGCGGCTGCTAGGCCTGATATAACTTTTGGTGAAGCAGTACTAGATAAAGGGAGGCTTACACTGTTTAAGAGAGAATATGGCTCTCTGCTTGATTATATACCAGTAACTATTGTAATGCGTAACGGCCAGGGCGTTGCCTTTAATGTTGGTGCCCACCCACAATCTGAGCTTGAGGCACTTATAGAAAGCGCACTGGAGGAGGGAAGTGATGCGCATATGCCAGCCGGTGCGGAGCGTCTGTCATTGGTTGATGGAAAGTATGCTATTGACGTTTCGGCTTCAGGGCAGATGCTATAGTCAGAGCCGTTAAAGTCGGTAAGCATATCAGCCAAAACAACCACCAACAGCCACTACTTTTGAACATCACTTAATCGCTACATTATCCCCAACTTTAGCGTTAACAACGGCAGCAGCACTTCCGTTTCTCACAGCAAGCTCCAGTGTGTTCCTGCTGCCTGTTATGACAAAAAGCTCCCCATCTTTTGCCTCTTCGTAAGTTTCGTGGTAGTTTAAATTATTTTTGAAGTTGCCGCATTCAACTTTATATGGCTTTTTCAGCTGCTGCAGGAAAGGTTTAATCGTTGTGACAATGTTGCCGTAATGCTCAACAACAACTATTTCCCCTTCGCCATTACCGCTTGCAAATCGCAGTTGCCGCATTGAATTTTTGTCAGTTTTTTTGCCAAGCTTTTCTATTGCAATCCCTTTTTCCAATTTTGCAGCTGCAGGCGCAAACACATCTCTCCCCTGGAATGTTTTCGAGGCTGTTGCCGGCACTTGTAGCTCGACAACAATCTCGATTCCGTCCTCTGTCGCTGCTGAATAAATTATGCCGTTGTCAGGCCCGGCAAAATAATAGTTTTTCGTCTTTACTGCAACGCATCTTCTTTTGCCGCCAACTCCAGGGTCAACAACAGCATAGAAGATTGTGCCTTTCGGGAAGTATTTGTAGTCCTGAAGCAGAATCCATGCCCCGCTTCTCACCTGGAACGGCTCAACATCGTTGTAAAGGTCAACTATTTTTGCATGGGGGCAGTTATCGTAAATTACTCCTTTTACCAGGCCGAGCCCGTCCGAGCCGTCAAAATCAGTTAGCAACGCAATAACCATGCCGCTCCCACTTTTGGACACGCAAGCAGGGCAATATAAAAAACTATTTATAATCACTGCACAATAGGCAATGAAATGATACTCGGATTGACAGGAACCTATGCTGCCGGGAAGGGCACAGTTGCCGAATACCTTATCGGCAGGGGATTCCAGTTTTACTCCCTTTCTGATGAGCTGAGGCTTCTTTTGAGGGAAAAGGGCTTCATGCCGACAAGGGACAACCTGACAAAGGCCGGCAACACTTTACGAGCCAAACACGGTTCCGGCTTTCTTGCAGAGCTCGTTATAAAGCGCCTGAGGGGCAGCCCGAGCGTTACCAACTCGGTTGTTGACAGTATCCGCAACGCCGGAGAGATTGCAGCCTTGAGGGAGCTGAAGGATTTTTTCCTGATTGCGGTTGACGCCCCGGTTGACATCAGGTATGAGAGGGCCAAGAAGCGCGGCACTGAGCGCGACCCGAAATCGTTCAGCGAGTTCCTTGTCCAGGAGAAAAGGGAGATGGCTGGGAAGAATACGGAGCAGCAGCTCGCAGCGTGCATTAAGTCAGCTGATTTCGCCATAAGCAACGACTCTGACTACAAGAAGCTTTATAAGGAGATTGAGAAGACGCTCGAGCAGATAAAAGCTAAAGTTGCGGCAACAGCTGCCGCAGCGAAAAAGTGATGGGCGTTTCACATGTTGCTGAGTGACAAGAGCATAAAGGAAGCCATAGCAAATGGGAAGATAGTCATAAAGCCGTACTTTGAGGACTGTGTGCAGCCTTCAAGCATTGACGTGCACCTTGGCAGCAAGTTCCTCCTTTTCAACAGGGCCAAGCATGGCGTTATAGATGTCAAGCAGAAGCAGGATGAGCTCATGACTGCGGTTGAGGTAAAGGAAGGCGAGCCTTTCATGCTTCACCCTGGGGAATTTGTGCTTGGAAGCACCTTGGAATTTGTTAAGATGCCTAACGACATTGCAGGAAGGATTGAGGGCAAAAGCTCCCTTGGCCGCCTTGGCCTTTTGATACACAGCACAGCGGGATACATCGATGCAGGATTTGAAGGAAACCTCACGCTTGAGCTCAGCAATGTCTCACCGTTGCCAATCACGCTTTACTACAAGATGAAAATCGGGCAAATCTCCTTCACGCAGATGACAACACCAGTAGACAGGCCTTACGGCTCCAAAGGTCTCGGCAGCCACTACCAGGGCCAGAAGGTGCCGGTTGCGAGCAAGTTCTATGAGGAGTTTTGAGCTAAAGATTTTTATACTAAACCTGCTTAAATCTTATCCATGGCGAAGTCGTTGCTTAGTGAATTATCGAAAGAGCTGGAAATCCCAGAAAAAAGAATATTGGACGAAAGCATACACGTTTTTCTGGAAAAGGAGCTTAGAGACGCGTCTGCGGAGATTTTGAAGATTAAAGCCCAATTCAACATTTCCAGCGCAAAGGAGCTAAAGGGCAGGATAGAGAAAGGCGAATTGGAAGAACACCCCGCCTGGGAGCAGCTCATTTACTGGGAAAACCTTGAAAAGAGGGTTAAGGTGGTCAACGATTGGATGCAGAAATTGCGTATCTCAAGCTAAAAAGCATTGCCTTGCAGGAATTTCCTGACATTGTAGTTTCTGCCACCACCGCCAGAGGGCCTTTAAACGCTGCAAAAAGCCTCCGGATATTTTTCATTGACGACTCTTTCCTTGATGTATGGTTAAGCGACGAAAAATATTCCTACCACTGGCAGCGCAAAGACGGCAAAATCTTCCGGCACGATAACGCTCCGCATAAAAAGCACGAAGGCGTAAAGACTTTTCCAAAGCACTTCCACGATGGCTCTGAAGGCAATGTGAAAGAAAGCGAACTTGGCGATAAACCTGAAGTTGCGCTGAGGGAGTTCCTGAACTTCGTAAGGAAAAATATTTAATGGCGGCAGCCATTACCAGGGGCAGAAAGTGCCTGTAGCCAGCAAGTTCTATGAGGAGTTTTGAAAAGGATTAGCAATAATTTACCTAAGCATAACGCTCTTCTTCCTTGCCTTCTGCCAAGCGTATCTTCGCATCTTTGCCGAGGAGCCGAATCCGCAGCTTGCGCACGTCCTGCCCCTGAGCGTCAGTGTGCGCTGGCCGCATCTCCGGCAGAATATCATGTTCTTCTTCCCGCTTTTCTTGCCCATTGAATGAGTGCCTTTCATGCGAAGGCGAAAACTTTGGGTTGGTTAAAAAGCTTTCTATTCCGTGAAATAAAAGCCGTATGCGCCGAGCCAGGGAGTTGAACCCTGACGGCCGTGGGGCCACTCACCTCTGAAGTGAGCGCGTCTACCTATTCCGCCAGCTCGGCTACACACAGCTGCCTGCATTGCTGCAGAGCGATAATCAGTCTAGTTTTATTCTAATTAAGCCTTTACCTCGTTTTTACGGAAAAATTCCGGCAGTTTGTAAAAATATTTCAAATGTTGTAGAATATTTCCGAATTTTGAGGCATTTTCCGAAAAATTTCTGCCGAAACCGAACAAAGGTTTAAATACTAGCTCGTATACCTGAAACACAGGCCGTGGGGAAACTTTCGGGTTCGCCTACCTGTTTCGGAACCCGATTTCTTTTTTATTTATGTTACGCTCACTCCGTAGAAATCATCACTATCATGTCGCCCCTGAGGAATATTGTGCCGAGCTTCCTCTTGGTTTCGCCGTCTGCCCTTTCCTCAGCTTCATCAAGAACTACGTTCACGTGTATGTCGAACGCCTTGAGCTTGCCAACGAACTGCTTGTTGTTTTTCAGCTCAACAATTACGCGCTTGTTCCTCGCGCTGTTGAGCGCGTCAAGCGGCCTTGATTCGAAATTGCCTTCAGTCAATGCCATCGCCCCCATCAAAAATTAAGCGGTGGTCAACGCATTGTTGCTAATATATAAAGATTGTGGCAAAATTTTGCAAAAATTGTTCAGCGTTATTTGACAGTCTCCAGAACCAGCATAGTCTCTGTCCTTGCCACTCCGCCAATCCGCTTGAGGTTTCTCAGCAGGATGCTGCCAAGCTCTTCAGCGTCTTTGGCCCTGACTTTTATCATTATGTCATTGGCGCCGGTTACCGCATTTACCTCAGTTATAAAGGGCATTGTGGCAAGCTTCTTTGAAACCTCGTCATGCACCTCGTAAGCAATGTCAATCAGCACATAAGCCGTTAGCGGCTTATTGAGCTTCCTGTAGTCAATGACAGCTACCACCTTTTTTATGATGCCGAGCTGCTTGAGCTTTCTCAGCCTGTTGTGCACGGTTGTTTGCGGCATGCCAAGCATCGCGGCCAGCTTTTTGGTCGTGAGGCTGGCGTCCTGCTCAATGCGCTCCAGAATTGATAAATCCTTGCTGTCAAGCTCTAAATTACTAAGATTACTGCCATCGACCCCCATTTTGGTAAAAAAATCTGTTCAAATTTAAATACTTTGCTATTTTTTGAATAATTTTCCATATTTTTGGCAATAAGTATTAATAGTTTGCGGCTTCAGCAGGATGCTTTCACGCGTTAGCCAGCAGAATCGTAAAATATGAGGCAGCGGGGGATAAGATTTTCAGTTTAGCCGGAGCTTTTGCGGAAAAAGTGCCGATTTTTGAAAGCTATCCGGAACAGGCAGTAAGCTTTGCGTAATCACCGCATTTTTTGCGGCTTTGTAGCAGCAAGGCATAAGAAGAGCGAAAACTAATACAATAATTCGTGCTTTATATAAGACGTGTAAAGAAGGTATTTAAACCGAAGCAGACTACCCTAAGCTAGCAATAACTGCGATTGTGGGGTGATTTGGGGATATGAAAACTAAGGGTAGGATTGGTAAGTGCTTGGCAGCTTTTACAGTCTTGGCTGTCGTTTTGCTGCTTACGGCAACGTTAGCTTATGCGCAGGCTGCAACGTCTAAGGCTGTGGCTGCTACACCTTTGTCAAAGGAGGCGCTTGATAAGCTTCCTAAAGCAGGCAGTGGGCAGGTGATGCCACAATCAGGCAGCGCAGGTGCCCCAACCAGTCCCGGAGGCGCTGGCGGAGGAAAAGCAGCAGCATTGCCGGCTGAGAGCGTGAAAAGCTTATACCACTTGCCATCAGGTTCTAATGGCAGTGAAGAAAGTAGCGGAAATACTGGCACCCCTGTCGGAATAACAGGTGCTGCCTCAGGCGCTCCAAGCAAAGCCCCGGAATCCGGCTCTCCCGGTCTATCTGCTGAAGGAAGCGAGGGAGCTTCTGCATTGTCAAGTCAGGCTCAAGTCCCTGCTGTGCAGGTTAAGTCTGTGCCTGAACCTTTACCGTCACAGCAAACACCTACAGTTTCGAGTAATGAGCCAAAGCCGCAAGGAGCAGAAGCTAAGACCTCATCAGAGGCCAAGCCAAAAAAAGCAGCGGGAGAGCAGCCCGGCAAGAAAACATCAGTCGCTGCGAAAATATCGGGCTTTTTCAAGAAACTGCTAGGGCGACGATGAGCTTGATACGCAGCAAATTTGGTGGTGATAAGCTACGGCTTCAGGTTGCAAAGGATTAGTTGGGCTATCTAGCACACTTTTTGTATTGGTTTTGCTACTCCTATTGCCGGTGAGCGTTTCTGCGCAGTATGCCGATTACGCAGGAGCCACTATCGGAGCAGGCTCAGCCGAGCCCTCTTATCCTTCTCCTATAAGTAACAGTGATGAATCAGAAACAATTAGCACCAGCCAGGTTGGCGTGCAAGGCTGCCCAAGCAACTACCCTTACGAGTGCGGAGGCAAGTGCTGGACATGCGGCAGCGGCTGGGTTGTCAGCTGCTATAACAACCAGCCGTATTGCTGCCAGAGCAGCTATCCTAATTATTGCGGGAAGACTAGTAGCTGCTGGGTTGACCAAACGCAGTGCAACAATGCAATACAATGCAACGGCCAGTGGTGGGCTTGTACTCCAACAAGTGCCATACCAAGTTGCGTCAACAATCAAGTATACTGTTGCCTTTCTGACACGCCTTACTACTGGGACGGCCAGTGCCGGCAATGTCCATCAGACAAGCCAAAGCTGTGCGTGAGCACCTGTTACAGCGGCAACGAATGCACTGACTCGAATTACCCTAATACTAATTGCAAGTCTGATGGGCAACTAATTTGCTGCCAGTCGGGCTTTCCGGTTTACTGCGAGAGGACAGGCGGCAACTGCTGGAAGAGCAGCACTGAGTGTGATAACGCGCAGAAGTGCGGCAGCGAGGGCTGGACAGTATGCGGAGATTCAAACTTTCCAAGTTGGAACTGCAAGCCAGATGGCAAGTCCATCTGCTGCCCAACCGATAAGCCGTATTATGTGAATGGCGAATGCAGGAAGTGCCCTGCGGATAAGCCGAAGCAGTGCGGCAATACGTGTTACAGTGATAGTGCGTGTGAAAGTGGCAAAGTAGCTATTTGCGATAAGGATAACATCGTGAAATGTTGCCCTTCTGACTGGCCTTACTACTGCCCAAAATCAGACACGTGCGCGAAGGATTCTAATAATTGTGATGCTTTGAAGAAGTGCGGCGGCGAGGGCTGGACATACTGCCCAAGCACAAGCAATCCATACTGGAACTGCAGGAGTGATGGCGTTTCGAGGTGCTGCCCGACAGGCTATCCTTACCTGTGGAGCTCTGACTGGCTTTGCCATACCAATCAGGAGCAGCAGAAGTGCGCTGTACCAGATGGCAGCTCTGCGTCTTGCACGTGCTTCAGCAACTCCGACTGCCCTGCGAGCAAGCCGTACTGCGAGCAGAACTACCCCTCGCCAATCAGCGACGGCTTTGACGCCTGCCTTGCCTCACCTCCAGAGTACTGTGGCAATGGAAACTGCGGCAGCGGCGAGGATTACAAGAACTGCGCTGCCGACTGCGGAAGCCTTGCGCCGAAGGGAACAATCAATGTTGACGTTTATTACAGCAGCGGCGCTTATGCGAATAAGCCGATAAGCGGAGCCTACGTTTACCTTGACAGCATCCAGAAAAGCACAACAGGCAGTGATGGCAAGCTAAACTTTGAGGCAGGATACGGCAGCAGGACAGTGAAGGTTGAGTGCCCTGATAACGCTTTCTGCAGTGAGAAAAGTGTGGGCGTTGATGGGACAGAGTATGTTAGCTTTAGGTGCGATTGCAAATCGTCAGTATCCTTCAGCAATTTAAGGGCGCGCTTCAAGGCTAAAACCAACGCTTATCCTAAAGGTTATCCTATTGCAAATGTGGATGTTCTTATAGACAATTCATTGAAGGGTGCTTCCAACCAGTTTGGTGCAGTTGACGTAGAAGGCTTGGCTACTGGCAATCATAGGATTGACGTGTATTTGATGGTGTTAGAGGATGGGCAAGAAAAGAGGTACATAGGCGGCACTTCAGTAACCTTAACCAATCAGTATGAGGAGAAGGTTTACGTGCTTGTTAAAGGAAGTTCACCATCTACGACGTATGTGGCGCTAGAGAATGGCAATGAGGCATTTTCGCTGTACGAGACTAATGTCACTCCTGAACTTATATGGATTCCTATAATAATCGCGGTTGTTTGGGTAGCTGGAACAGCTTGGGATGCTTATGACTACGAGAAATGCGTTGAAAGGCAGGCAAACGCTTGGGATCCCAACAAAGAGGATTGGAGCAAATTTAAATGCAACACGGAGATGGATGAAGAACAGCTAAATGACTGTGTCACAAAACTTCTAAGTAAGAACCAAAATACAATAGAGGGTTGCGGTTTTGAAGTTGCAATGCTGGCCTTAAACGCGTTACCTCAAGAAAGCATTCCAAAGACCGGAATAAAGCTGGCTGCAAAGATAGGGAAAGCTGTCCGGATAATTCCTTTCATAGACGACGCGGTCAAAGGTGCTTACAGGACTTACAGGTTTGTTAAAGGCAGTGAGCATTTTGTTACAGTAACTGACAAACTAAACAAAGGAGCAAAGTACGTCTTCAAATTAGCTGATAACAGCCTGAAAATATTTGACAACGCGGTTGGCTTCATTGTCAATAAAATAGCGAGGAATCCTGATGCTTGGAAGAAGATAAGCGAGAAAGTTGATAACTTGTTGTTGAATGCAAAGCCGAGCGACATTCCAGCCCCAAAATTAGGCAGTGTTAGAAATATACAAGGCGTTCTAGGTGAGAAGGCTAAAGACGAGTATGTTGCGGTTGTAAAAGCGGCCTTAGAGAAGGAAGGCACTTCGGTAGCTATTGAAAAGGGTACGGCTAAGGCGACTATAAGCCGATTCGCGAATTCACAGAAGTACATAGTTGAATACAGCGACACAGGAACAGGGATTAACATATTTCACAAAACAGCCCAAGGGGGTCGCGGAGTACCGGCCGGGGAAATTGATGGGCTTGCATTTATAAACGGCAAACCCGTGATAATAGAGGCAAAAGCTGCAAATGCAGGGAATATTGCAAAGAATTTAGGGAAGAAAGAATTTTTTGATAGCAAAGTGGGGCCTATTGAGGAACTAACAGGCCAAACGCCGGAAGTTCTGTTACTAATCCCGAAGGGAGAAGCTAGTAAATCAACGGGTTTCTTAAAGCCAACTCTTGGAGGCAAGATAGATGAATTAAGCACATATTTGGAAAACAAAGGCAGTCACTTAGCTTATGACGAATTCCCTGTTGGCGTTGATGATTTTGAAAAATCTGCGCGAAGTATCAATAAGAAAGCAATGAGCGCCATAAACCAGCAGGTTGGTAAATATATAAATTCGCAAGACTCCGGCTACGCAATTCACGGTGTAGAGCGGTTCCTGAATAACGATTTTGATTTGTTAACACTGCCAATAATCTTTTCCGCAGAAAAGAAAGCTCAATTTGTTGTTGCACTTGGCAAAAATGCCGAATCTTTTCAGATATCTAAAAAGGCGCTTAGTAAGATAGAATTTGTCAAACCTACAATGGAGCAGACGCTGACTCACTTCGACGAAGTAGACGGCGTTATAAGGCTTATGGACAATCAGAACCCTGACAATCTTATTGCTGTTGTTCTTCCACACGAATTGGCTCACGCCAAAATATTTGACGAGTTTGGCGCTTTAACAAGTAAAGTAGCAGGCGTTCCAGAGGGAAACGTTTACGACGTTTTGGAAGATTTCTTCGAAATATCGGCGAACAAAAAAGCTCTGAAACATACGGCGAACAAAGTAGCATTCATTGAAGGTATAAAGAAGACTCCTTTGCTGACCAGTGACCTGACCAGTAGCAACGTGCAGGACCTGCTCAAAACTGGAGATTTTGGGCAAGTGGCTTCTGTAAGGTCTCTTGCAAACAGATTGGGCTTAAAGGACAAGGTTGACTTAATTGACGATGCCTTGTCAAAGACGAAATATAGCGACACTGTAAAGGGGGACGCAAAGAAACTGTTTGATTTATATGATGAATACGCAGACTTTGAAGGGGTGACATCAGAAGCTGTGCTGGAAGGCAGAATGAGCGTGCTTTACTATAAGACATTGGACTTAGCAGCTAAAGGAGCAATACAATAGGTTATGACTGCCTAAATAGAGGAAAATTTTCGGAGTGTAGAGAAAATGCAGAACCGGATGAAACGGAAAAATAAGAACTCAGCACTGTCCGATTTGGATTTTGCCGAAGCTTCAAGGAGGAGATGGGTTAAAATTGCCAATGCAATAGAGCTAACAGCCGTTAACTTATTTTCCCGTAAATTTGACCAAAAAATCTTAGATAAAATGAGTGCTGTTTCTGAGATGATGGAGAAACTTATTTTGGGAAGCGATTCTTTTCCTTTTGGAGAATGGGCTAAAGAATGGATAAAGGCGATAAACAAAGCAAATGCTATCGTAGAAGACGCTTTCAAAAAGCATATTTTAAAAAATTTTGAATTCTTGGAAAAGCAAACGCCACATGGAGCTTTCTTCCTAGAGAGAGTAATTCGCGAGTTAACTCTTACCTACCTTATTGCTGCATTAGCCTTAAGACAAAAACAGGAAGTTTCAAACGAAGAAGCGGTTGAGTCTGTGTGCAAGAGGTTCTTCAAGATCGAAAAAAAACCTTCGGCATGGTTCTCGCCATTAGCTGTGGTTTATCTGGAGAAAATTGGTCGCACTGGCGCTCTTAAGGACAAGAAGAAATGGCAACAGCTCAGGGCGAAAGTGGAGAATGTCAAAAAATTTGCCACCACAACCCCAAAGCTTTCAGAGAAGGAAGTTAAGGAGCTTTACTCGCTTTCAAAACGATGGTATTGAAAATATCAAATAAAACTAAATAATAAGCAATGGTGATGAAAAGTGGGAAACCCGTCAGAATTTTGCTTAGTTGTTGAAAAAAAAGCTGCTAACAAAAGTTTTCAAGCAATTTTAGCTGCTGTTGGAGAACAGGGTAAGGTTAAAAAGCAGCCTCACCAGCCATACGAGTTAGTTGTGGGTTCAATGACGTATGATTTAAAGCAAGAGAAGGAAACCACACGCTTTGGCAATTCCCAAATTAGATTGCACAGTGTTGCAACATTATCGGAGGAAGAGCAGTTTGCAAGGTTTTTTGATTTCTGTTTTGACGTATGCAGAAAGATAGACCCATTATACGGGTTAGCAGATAATGGTATAACAGTTTACGATTATGGCCCAGCATGGTCTGCTGTTGAGCATTACAGAAACCCGTATTTTTTCTGTCTGGAGCCACCAAAAGCAGAATATGGATACGATCCTGCTGATGATTTCATTCACAATGAAACTATGCTAAGTAAGATATCTGAAATACGGAGAGTTCTGTCACTAGACGAATTACTGACGCTTTTGCGTACGCATTGCAAAAAAGTTGCAGTCGGAGATAAGGGCGGAGTTACAGTTTGGAAAGATGAGAAAGGAGATACTGAATCAGCAGTTGGTCTTCGCTATTTCCTTGCGCAAGAAGTTCGCAGAAGAGGCATTCATTTGGAAGAAGGCTCTGCCGAGAAATATGCAAGAGAACTTGGGGTAAAATGAAGCCAATCTCGACGCTCACATCGTGGGGAAGATGAACTGATATGAAAAACTTTGTAGTGAAGGAATCAGCGAATATGATATCGTTGGCACTGCTTTCTCTGGTGCTTGTTGCAGCGCTGCTTATTAGTGGTTGCCAATCGGCGGAGAATAAAGCAGCGGTTGCGGAAATGAAGCAGCGCCTGTCAAATAATGCCAATTCAACCGATTTCAGTGCTTCACTTGAGAAAATTAAATTTTTGGGCATGATGGCAGCCACTTGGGAACCAGCTAATCAGGATACTTTGGCACAGTTACTAGTTGCGGCAAATAAGAAGGGTGTTGATGTTACGGGAGGGTTTAACTCGCTCGGTGACATAAAGGCAGAAACTTTGAGCAAGAGAGCCAGAGCGTTTCTATCTCATGGAGAGCTTACCGAAGATCAGCTTGTCACGCTCATGACAAGTAAAGCCGGAAGGTTAGGGCTTACTGATTATGATAATGATTTTAATTATAAGACCGATGTAGAAACGCTTTCAAAATATGCCATACTTATTGAAAAATGGGGGCCTAAGAAATTCGATGAGGTTGCGGGGCTCTCATAGTTCGACGAATAAGAGGGAATGCGCAGGCGAATTTGATTAAAAATTCAACGGAGGCAAAAGAAAATGATAATTCCAGGCATTGTTATTTCAGTATTGACCTTTCCAGGGGTTATTGTGCATGAGCTTGGGCACAAGTACTTCTGTGATAGGTTCAACGTTAAAGTTCACGATGTGAAATATTTCAGGTTTGGGAATCCCGCAGGGTATGTCGTGCATGACATTCCGGATAAGTTTTATAAGACTTTTTTCATCGATGTTGGGCCTTTTTTGGTGAATAGCATATTGGCGGCAGCAATATTTCTTATTATTGCCATTACCAGTTTAGTGGCAATAAAGGGATTTGGCATGACCGATGCCCCTTCAGGTCCTTTTAAATTGGTATCTGGCTTTCTCATGTGGCTGGGCATTTCAATAGCCATGAATGCCTTTCCAAGCCGTCATGATGCAAAAGTTCTATGGAAAGAAAGCAGGAGGCATTTATCACAGGGTGATTTTGTGGCAATTATAGGATTTCCTTTTTCAATACTTATCTGGATAGCGAACATCCTGTCGTTTGTATGGTTTGACTTGATTTATGCTATTGGGCTGGCTTTGCTGGTGACACTGCTCGCAGGATTGGTGGTAAAAGCCTTAATAGGGTAACTTTTCATGAATAGGGCACTTAAATTTGCAAAACGTGCATGCTTTGCTTCACTTGCAGTGCTGCTCGTCCTGCTTGCAGTTTCGTTCCTTCCGTTCGGCAGCAACGGCAGCGGCGGTGAGAGGGCGGTAAATGAAAAGTCTAAGCTGATGATTCAGCTTCAGGAGTTAAACAATCTGCCTCCTGCCGTTGACGTGAAGCTTGAGCCCGCCGTGAAGGATGAAATAAAGGAGGCGCTGTATCTGGCTGCAGCGGCAAAGAGCCCGAAGGAGGCTGCTGAAAAAGGAAAGGTGGAAGTGCTTGTGAAGGCTGTATCTGAGGATGCGGGGAAGGAGATTAAGAAAGCTGGCGGGGAGGTATTGAACGTTGTTGACTCTGTTGACAAGACGGCAAAGTATTTCGCAGTGAAAGCTGATGCTGACAGGGTTGCAGCCATCGCGGCTGGGAATGATGTTGAAAGCATATCGCAAAGGGGCGAGTTTTACCCCACCCTGGACTCAAGCGTGCCAGTGATAAAGGCAGACTCGTTCTGGAATGCCGGCTACAAAGGGAATGGGGTAAGGGTTGCTGTTCTGGACACTGGCATTGACAAGGCCCATCCGATGCTGAAGAACAAGGTTGTTGCCGAGAAGGACTTCTCGAACAGCGGCAGCGCAGCTGACGACTGCGGGCATGGCACCCACGTTGCAGGCATAGTTGCAGGGTCAAAGGCCAATGGGGGCACGTACGATGGCGTTGCTCCAGGAGCCCAGCTTATCAACGCCAAGGTACTTAACCTTGACTCAAATGGCAAGTGCGGTGGGTATGTTGATTACATAATTGCAGCGATAGGCTGGGCTCTTGACCCCGACGGCAATTCTGCAACCGATGACGGTGCTAAGGTAATAAGCATGAGCCTTGGCGGGAAGGGTGAAACGAGCGCGAGCCTTGAAAGCGAGCTAAAAGCGGCAGTGGCAAAAGGCGTGGTGGTTGTTGTTTCAAGCGGCAACTGCGGAAGCGGCTGTCCAAGCTTTGACTGCGGCTCGTTCAGGGGAGTAACATGGCCCGGCAACTCGCCAAGCGTCATTACGGTAGGAGCTGTTGATGATGCAAAGAAGGTTGCGTGCTTTTCAAGCGGTGAAAATGTCAAGAACGTTGGTATCAAGCCTGACTTCGCAGCGCCAGGCGTTGACGTGACGTCCTCTGTTCCCGGCAGCGGCTACGAGTCAATGAAAGGCACAAGCATGGCAGCCCCCCACGTCTCAGGAGCTGTTGCGCTGATGCTAAGCAAAAACCCGAGCTTGAAGCAAGATGATGCCAAAAGGGTTCTGGAGAAAACCAGCCTTGACCTTGGCGATGTTGGCAAGGACACGAGCTACGGCTTCGGCCTCATTGACCTTGCGAAGGCGCTGATTTACAAGGAAGGACTGGTGTTTGACGTCAAGCTCGAAAATCCGGTCATAAGCGGCAATGTGCAGAAGATTTCAGTCACTGTTCACGATGACGTGCAGGTAAAGAGCGTCAAGGCAACGGTAACCAAGCCTGACGGCGCGAAGACGAGCGAATTCACTTTCGCAAGCAGCGGAAACTCTTACTCTTACGACTTCAGCGACACGGCAAAGCTCGGCAGCTATGTCGTGGAAGGCGCCATTAACTACGGCGGCTCAGCAGGCGGCTCAAATATTGATGCTGGCAGCCCGACAGACACGCCAAGCGTGACAGCTTATTTTACAGCATCGTTTAAGGTTACCTCGCTCACCGGCGACTTCGGCAACGTTGAGGGAATCAGCATTGGGCAGCAGCAGAAGCTGAGCAGCAACCTCACAGGAACCGTAACGTTTGCCAACACTGCCAGTATTGAGCTTATTTTTTCTGCGGTGCTGCAGCTTCTTGACAACGGCACACTGATGCAGGAGATAAGGCCGCAGCCGGTAACCATTGCAGCGAATTCAAAGGCAACGTCTGCTGTGAATAACGCGCTTGAGGTTAGCCCGGGAAACTACACGCTCCGCATACTAACTGACTACGGCGCAGGAAGCCTTGTAAACGAAACCAATATTACCTTGGCTGATGATTTGGCGCCGCAAGTGTTTGGAATAGATTACAGAAAATCTCTCAAAGTGAACGATGCTCAGGTCATAGTCTTGCAGCTTTACGAGCACCAGGAAGTAAGTGCCAGCCTCAGGCTTGACAAGCACGACGGGCAGCTCATAAAGCCAATAATCACGAACTACACAACCAAGACAACAAGCGAATTTGGAAACAACAAAACGATTGCCATCACGATTTACAACGGCAGCGACCTGATTGGAGGGGAGGCGCTTAACGAAGGCTCGGGCTATACTGTTACTCTTCAGCTGTGCGACGAGTCTGGAAATTGCTTTGGCAGCCTCAGCGCGCCAAAGAATGACGCCGAGTTCAGCATCACAGGCTGCAGCGGAAAAAGAGTTTTGGTTGCAAAAACGTATGACAGCGCGTCAGTCTTTGAGGAAGCCGCAGCAGCCGATGGCGGCATTTGCTTGTCCGTGCTTAACAAAAGCGTCAGCGGCACTCCTCCAAGCAGCTACCTCGAGAAGTTTGACGCTGTTGTGTGGAGTACGGGCACTGACTTGGTTAACATTGACGGCAGCGATGCAGCAGTTTTGGCTGATTATTACGGCAAAAAAGGCAAAGTTGTTGTGGAAGGTAGCGACGTCGCGTTCAGGCACGGCAGCGACAGCTTTATGCGCGATGTTCTGCACAGCGAGTTGAAGACAGACCTTGGCTTTACAGTGAGTTCGGTTGCCGACATGAGCAGCCTCAGCATTAACGTGACAAGGCCCCACCCTGTGGTCACAGGGCTTGGCAGCAGCTTGTTCTTTAACGCGACCATTGACCCGTTCCCCGACTCTGTGCAGCCATACAACGGCAGCGTTGAGCTCGCAGCCTGGAGCGGCCTTGATGCGAAAGGCTCTGCTATTGTGGCTTACGAGTCCGATGATGGAAAGGTAAAGTCGCTGCTGCTGCCGTTCAGCATGGAAGCGCTTAACGCAACAGCTGCAAAAACATTAGCAACGAGCGTGTTGGGTTGGCTGCTGGCAGAAAGCCCTGCGGACATAGAGCCTGCTGCAATTAGCCACGGTGTGCTTGTCGATGGCCAGGCAGCGGCTATTGGCATTGGAATTTCCGCTACAACAGGCTCGCAATGGGTGCAGGTCAAGATGGGCATTGTAGCACTTGTGGATGATAAGGTCGTGAGCCAAGCCGAAGTTGATATGCCTTCAGCCGGCTCGTACTCACATAATTTTACAGCTGCTCTGAGTGCCGGTCAGCACGTGCTTAAAGCTGTTGCCAATTCCAATTTTTCTGTTAAGGAAAGCAATTACGTCAACAACGTAAAGGATTTCAGCATCACGGTTTACCAGAAGCTGCCTGACCTCGTGCTTTCCAAGCTGGCTTACAGGTATGACGATGCAAAAAGCGCAATTATTGCCAACCTGAGTGCTTCAAACTTCGGCGGCACGGCTGTGAGTTCATCACTAAAAGTTTACCTGGACGGCAAAGAGGCAGTTCAGCAGGGCATTGAGCTCGGAGCCGGGGAAACAAAGCAGCTAACGCTTGAAATGCTCTCGGGAAAGGGGGCATACCTGCTTAATGCCGTAATAGACCCAGGCAATGACGTTGGAGAGCACAACGAAACCAACAACCAGCTGCAGCAGAGGATTTACATCTGCAGCAAGGAAAAAGTTCTTGTAGTTGACGACAATGATGCAGCGTTCTTCTCCACCCCTGAGCCCAGCAGCAGCAACGAGTTCTTGGATGTGCTGAGGAATGCCGGCTACTGCGCTGAAACTTGGGATGCAAAGCAGCAGGGTAGTCCAGGAGGCAGCGACTTAAGCGGCTTTAAGGCTGTTATCTGGACAGCTGGCGACTACTTCAACGGCACAATAAGCAACAGCGACGCACTTGTCATTGGCAACTTCAGCGGAGGGTTGTTGTTGGAGGGGGCTGACGTTGGCCTGGACAACGCAGGGAGCGGCTTGCTGCAGTCAATTGCGGCTGCCGCGTTCTCAAGCGACATGCTCCTGAACGACTCGCAAAACGAAACGCTGGTGCTGAAGCAGCACGCCATAACGGCAAACATAACCAACATCAGCATCAGCAAGGAGAAATCGCCTTACCCCGATGCAGTTGAGGTAATTGATGGTGACGTTGTTGCCGAATGGCAAAATGGCAAGGCCGCAATAACCGCTGGCTCTAAGGGCAGGAAGGTTGCTTATTTTGCGTTTTCTGTTGATGGCGTTAACGAGGAGTCACGTGATTTTCTGATTTTGAATTCAGTGGAATGGCTTTTGCTGAATTCCCCGGCTGGCTTTTCCAATCCTATTGCGAACCTGACAACAAATGAAAATGAGACAGTGCAATTCAAGCTTGAGCCGTATGATGCCGAGGGTGACCCGCTGGAAATGGAGATTCTTATGCATCAGCGCAATGACCCGATGTGGTACGGGCCTGCATACTTTGGTGCTGTGTTTAATCAAACCAGCGGTGTTTTCAACTGGACTCCCAAATTTGACCAGTCAGGCGAGTATACCTTTCGCATTGACCTTGTTGAGAATTACATCTCGCAGTTTGAGGGACGAATTTTGAGGCGATTAATGAATGTTACCGTAAATGACGTTAACCGGCCGCCTGTTATTGTATCGCCTGGTGACATTGAGCCATTGGCAGTAAAAGTAACAATGAACGAAGGCCAAACCAAGAACTTCAGCGTTGTCGCGACAGACCCCGATGGTGACCCGCTGACTTACAAGTGGCTCCTCAATGGGACGCTAGTGTCTGACAAATACTATTTCGCCTTTTCGCCGAAGTACAACGAAAGCGGCAGCTACAACCTCACGGTAATAGTCAGCGACGGCCAGGCAGAGGCGCGGGCTGAGCTGCTGGTAACCGTGCTGGATGTCAACAGGCCTGCCGCAATAAAGGGCTTGCTCGTATCATCGCCAATAAAAAAGAAGGCAGGCAAGAAGTGAGCTTCACATGAACAACAAAGCGTTAGCTGGAAAGTGGCCATTGCTGTTAATCTGCGCGCTTTTCGCCGCTCTATTAACTACCACAGTGGCCAGCCTGCCAATTGGCTCATGCTCGCCCAACTCATGCCCTGAAGGCTACATGGATGGAGGCGTATCCTGCGCTGATGGAACCTGCACGAGGATTTGCGTTGCCGGAGAATGCGGCGGCACTCCTACAACAGTCTACACAAAGGAAACCAATCTTGATGATTTTGACCAGCACAACATAGACTCTGTTGAAATGGTAATACCGCTTGGCACATTTACACCCACTGCCAATGATAAGTGTTACGTCTTCAGACAAACAACCCCTGGCGGATTTATTAGCAGCAGTGACATTGACGACTATGACGACCTTCACGATTTTGATTCTGCAATAGCCCTTTTCTGGGAAACGGACAGCTCAAAGTGGTATGACAACCAGCACTTTTACTGTTCAGGTGAAAGCTCGCAATTCACTTCAGGCTCTGTAGGGGCAGTTTGGATTGACAGCGACTATGATAACGGCGATGATTTTGACTCGGCTGATTCGCTTTCACAAACAAACTACCTTTACTGTGCGCCTAACAGTAAGGCCTGCGGCTCGCTAAACGGAAACTGTGACACAGACTGCTATGGAAAGCCAACTTCCTTACGGATGAGCTTAAATGCCGATTTACAAAATAATTTTGACACGCACTCTTTCGGTGATTTTTGCAACGACGATGATGGAGAAGACTCTCCAGTAATAGACTACGTTAATTTTGACAATGACCTTGTGCACATGTATGTTGACGAGTATGAGCTTGTAAATAAACAAAACGATAACCAACAATGCGAATACTGGCCAGAGTGCAACCCTGCTGACCCCTGTTGCGCTTCAGACGGCCATTTCAGGCCCAGCGGGTATACTTGTAAGTCAGCTCACAACGTGCAATGCCTCACTGCAAACTCTGCAGGGTGCGGCGGAGTAGCGTACGAAGACCGATGCACAGGAACAAGTTCTAGCTGCCCTGACAACAATTTTGAAGTTGATTATGACAAGGCGTGCGATGACGCAACGTGCGTTGAGCAGTCATGCTCAGGCTCAACATTGCAGCCTCAAAGGACTTGCAGTGCAGGAGCTTGCCAGAAGCAGGCCACATACGCCTGCCCCTACAATCTTGGCTGCACGGATGCAAAGTCATGCAAGACCGCGGCCGTTTCGCAGGGTGATTGCAGCAGCGGAGCCACTTACGATGCTAATCTGAAAATATGCTACGAAAAAGGCGGGGATGAGCACAACCTTTCATACGATAAGAATGGCAACCTTGCAGGTGGCCTCGGCTTGGAATACGTATACGACTCATTCAACCAGCTGACCGCAATAAAAGATAGCGCTACCGGAATGGTTAAAGAGGAATACACTTACGACCACAATGGCGATAGGCGGAAAAAGGTAACTTACAACAGCGATGGGGCAACCACAACAGTTTACTACGCCAGCGGCAACTTTATCCAGACCGTTAACAGCACAGGCGTTTATAACGAGACGTACTACTTCCTGAATGGCAAACTTGTGGGTGAGAAAACCCCTGATAAAAGCATGCTTTTCTTCCATCCCGACCATCTTGGCAGCACAAGGCTCGTTACAGACAGCAGCGCCAATGTTGTAGCTGACTTGAGCTACAAGCCATTCGGCGAGTTGATAGATAACGCAAAAGAGCGCTTCCTCTACACTGGCAAGGAGCTGGACTCCAGCGGGAACTACTACCTTGGAGCAAGATATCTTGATCCAGCCCAGCTTTACGCATTCACCCAGCCTGACCTGAACATCCCGGACATCTACAACCCCCAGGACCTGAACAGGTACAGCTATGCAAGGAATAATCCTTATCGGTATACTGATCCAACTGGAGAAACTGCGTGGGATGTAACAGCAGATCCTGCATTCTTCTTCATGGCCTTAAACGATTATGAGAAAGACCCTAATTTAATAAATTCAATTGATCTTGTTGCGTCAAGTGTTGGTCTACTGCCTGTCCTTCCAAGTTTAGGGCTAATAACCAGGTCAATCAAAAATGCCGATAAAGCTCCAAAATCATTTAAGAAATTTGTTAATTGGTTATTGAACAACAAGAAAGGCTCGTTTAATTCTAATCCGATAAAAAGAGCTGGAGAAGTAATGCATAAAGGGGATAGTCCGATATGGAAAGAACTAACAGAAAATGCTGTATCTGCCACAAAAGATAAGCAAATGAAAGTTGACTGGAAGAAAAAGTTGGCCTATAAATGGGACAAAACGGAGATTCATGTAGAAGTTTACGAAGTAAACGGTGATTATGCAACACTTGTGTTCAATAAAGACCCGATTTCTGGCAAAATAATCAGTTACGCAGATCCTAAAAAACCCAGACGAGTGGAGATAAAATGAAAAAATCGGTGATTTTTGGACTGTGGCTGGTTTATGCAATTATAATATCACAGATAGCTCTCGCCACTGACCAGTACCGCCCCTACCTCCACAATCCCGAGGTTCCTGAGAATCCAGGGTTGAAGTTGCAGGGCTCTTACCAGACTGCGTTGTGGCCTGGGGCAGCCACTTACTCGTATGGCATTGACGTTCCTCCAGGCAGGAACGGCTTGCAGCCGTCGCTTGGCGTTTCCTACAACAGCCATTCAACAAGCCAAAGGCCTGGGATAGTTGGAACAGCATGGACGCTTTCTCAGAATTACATCTGGAGGGATGTTGACTACTCCTTTGCTGACGCAAGCGATGACAAGTTTAACCTTGTCCTCAACGGCCAGTCTTACGAACTTGTTTATGTGCCTTCCGAAGGCAGGTATCACACGAAGATTGAGTCTTTCCTGCACATAACGAAGGTTTCCGGCGGCAGCAATGACAAAGGCGAGTATTGGATTGTAAAGGCAAAAGACGGGACAGCGTACAGGTTCGGCTACAATACGGATTCAGAGCTTGTTTCGAACCTTCATAACTACGTTGCCAGGTGGAGTCTTGACTTGGTAACTGACACTCACGGCAATGAGATTTATTACAGCTATAGTGAGAACCCAACCCCGAATGACATTGGGGCAGTTTACCCATTAAAGATAGAATACAACAATGAAAAGGCGAGGGTTGTTGAGTTTGTCCTTGAAAGCTCTGACAGGCCTGATAAATGGCTGGTTTACGAGCAGGGCAATAAGGTAAGAGAAGTGAGGAGAATTAAGGAAATAGTTGTTAAAGCAAATGGCAATTTAGTAAGGAAGTATGCGTTATCTTATACAACTATAGGCACTAAGAGCTTTCTTTCTTCAGTAACACTTGTGGATAGTGATGGCACTTCAAGTATGCCGCCAACCACATTTGAATACAATAGCGTTTCAAAGGGCTGGGTTGAGGACTCAGGGTGGGCAACACCGGTAGACATACCTTACCGCCTGAAGAAAGATGAGGGTATGAGGATTGTTGATTTTAACAGGGACGGCTTAGTTGACATTGCATACAACAATGAAAAGGCATGGCTCAATACTGGCAGCGGGTGGGTAGAAAACAGCGCGTGGAACGCCCCGCATCAAATCGTTGACAGCAACCAGTACGATACTGGCATGCGATTCATGGAACTTAACGGCGACGGGCTTACTGACATTGTCAGGGCGGACGGCCCGACCGATGCCGACAGGGACGCGTGGATTAACACTGGCGAGGGTTGGAGCTACGACGCCGCATGGCACCTTCCGACAGGGGCGCACCCAATTAATGAGGATGATGACAACTTTGACAGGGGAAGGAGGTTTGTTGACTTGAACGGCGATGGTCGCGATGACATACTTGGGAACGCAGGCAGTTACCAGAGCGCGTGGATGAACACAGGCAGCGGCTGGACTAAAGTAGACGGCTCTTGGGCTCCACCTCCGGACGCGGAGTTTGTTGATTCGCTTGATAACCAAGAGGACCAAGGAGTCAGGATTGCTGATGTTAACGGCGACGGGCTTCCTGATTTGATGAGGGCTGAATTTTACCACAAAACCTGGCTTAACACCGGCTCGGGATGGGTTCAGGATGATGTTTATGCTATCCCGCTGCAGATTGATTTTGTTGAAACCACTGGCGGGCAGGATGAGGGGGTTAGGCTGGCTGACGTGAATGGTGATGGCTTGACAGACCTACTCGTAGGGAAGGGAAACGAGAAGGCTGCTTGGATAAACACCGGCTCGGGATGGGTTCAGGATGAAAACTGGAATGTTCCTGAGCTGGCTAAATTTACGGAATCTGACGGCGATAACAAGGGAGTGAGGATAGCTGACGTCAATGGCGACGGCTTGCCTGATATCTTAAAAGTTTCTTCTGAGAGAAAAACATGGCTGAACAAAGCTTCCAAGCCTTACCTGCTGAACGTCATTAAGAACGAGTTTGGCGGAAAAACAAGCATTGATTACACTAAATCTACTTTGTTTGACAATACTGGTAGTGACGACTTATCTGACCTTGGCTTCAACATGTGGATTGTTGAGAGGACAGTGGGTGACAACGGCGTTGCTGGGGCGCATAATGTTTTGTCCAAGACCGATTACAGCTATCTAGATGGGCTTTACGATTATGATGATAGGGAGTTCAGGGGCTTTAACAGCGTTCAGGAGATTCAGACGGGAAATTCAATTACTGCACATTGGTTCCACCAGGATGCCGCCTTGAAGGGAATGGAGTACAGGACAGAGGTTCTTGACAGTTCTTCCCTGCCGTTTAAGCAGGCAGATTCTGGCTTTACAAGCACGGCAAAGGACGGCTATAATGTTGTTGAGCTTTCATCCGAAGAACAAAGCCTTTTTGACGGTTCCAATATTGCTCCAAAGGTAACGCTGGTAGAGTATAGTTACGACAGTTATGGCAATATATTATCAACCAATTACTTTGGCGAGAAGGATGCTGCTGGCGATGAGAAAAACGAGTTATGGCAGTTCGTTTATAATTCGGATAAGTGGATTGTTGACAAGCCATTGCATTACATACTGACCATACTGGGTGGTCCGGAGGGAAAGTCAGCCAGGCAGACCTTTTACCGGTACGATGACCTCCCATACGGCTCTGCCCCGGTGAAAGGCGACAGGACATGGGAAGAGCAGTGGCTCGATGGAGGGACAAATCCGGTCGTAACATACAAGTATGATGATTACGGCAACCTTATCGAGGCTAAAAACGCCAGGGGATTCACGACGAGCTACGAATTTGGCATGAACGACCCAACCTTCACATTTGCTGAAAAGACTGTGAACCCCGCAGGCCATGCTTTCCTTTATTCGTACGATTTGGGAACTGGCAACTTGATGTCAGAAACAGATGCCAATGGCAACATGAAAAGCCATTCCTATGATGTTTTCGGCAGGATAAAAAAAGACATCTTGCCCTACGATACGGAAGGTTATCCAACAAAAGAGTATACATACTTTTTTGACGGCACTGCCCCTGAAAGCGTTAAGGTTTCACAGAGGGAAAACAGCGGTAGCGCTGGAACGTTTGATACGCATTACTTCTATGATGGGTTCGGGAAGCTTGCCCAGCTCAGGAGTGAAGCTGAAAACTCTAAGCACACAGTGACCAACTTTTATTATGATGCGCTTGGCAGGCTTGCCAGGAGAAGCAACCCGTATTTTGATTCTATTGCTGCGGGATACGTGTTGCCGAAAACAGACGAGTCAAATTCCAGCTACGCTTATGACGCGCTTTCGAGGGTAGTCAGGGTTGAAAACCCTGACAAGACCGGCAAGTCAATTGGCTTTGACCATTGGAAAGTCACATACTTGGACGAAAGGGGCAACAGGAAGACGTTCAATGTTGATGCCTATGACAACATTCGCAGGGTAACAGAGTACGTTGGAAATAATTACTACACTACAGAATACTCATACGATTTGGCAGGCGACCTTGTCCAGGTGGAAGACGCTTACAGTAATCAAATCAGTTACGCTTATGACACTCTTGGGCGAAAAGTGAGGCAGGAAGACCCTGACCTTGGTGCATGGGAGTACTCATACGATGAAAATGGCAACATAGTGGCAATAACAGATAATTCTGGCAAAACAGTCAATTTAGAGTACGATGATTTGGATCGCGTTGTGGAGAAAAAAAGCGGCGATGATGTTGTAAAGTTCTTTTATGACGACGTTAAAGGGACATTGACAAAAACTGAAAGCAGCGATGTGTCAGTAAGCTACGACTATGACAAAAAGCTTAGGAAAACCAGGGAGACGACAAGCATAGATGGCAGGCAATTTGTGTCAGAATGGGCGTACGACTCGGCTGATAGGGTAACAAAAACAAGGCTGCCTGACAGTTCAGAGATATCATACGACTACAATTCTCAGGGGCTTGTTGAGGGCATTTCCGGGGTTTTGGCTGATGTGGGCTATAATCCGGTAAACGCCCCATTCGTGCTGTCATACGGCAACGGTCTTATAACGTCTTATTCATACGACCCCGATAACTTCAGGATTCATAAGATAAGTACAGGGAACAAGCAGGAGCTTGCATACAGCTATGACGCCTTGGGCAATATTGTTGGGATAAGTGAAAATGCAAAAGGAGTCACTGAGGCGATGGTGTATGATGAGCTTAACAGGCTTACCTCGTGGGGCAGAGGAGCTGGTGAAACCAAAAATCAGCTCGACTTTGAATATGATGCCCTTGGCGATATTGCAAAGGTCTCTTCTGAAAGCGGAGGCTCCAGCTATAATTATGGCAATTCGCCGAGGCACTCCGCCGCTAAAATAGTTGCCCAGGCTGGAGAACCGGAAGATCCTGAGAAACCCTCGAAGATAACCATCATTAGCCCTGTGGAAAATTTAACTGTTTATGAAGGTAATTTGATAACCCTGAATGTTGTGGCTGATTACAGCGGCCAGGGTGAATTAAGCTATTCAATCAGCAGTCCTAAGTTTAGCCATGACAATAATGTGTTTAAGTGGCAAACTGCAGAAGGCGATGCCGGAGTTTACCCTGTTGCTGTAACTGCCAGCGATGGCACGGTAAGCGATACCTCTGAGATAAACATATCAGTAAAAGACACCGTCATTGGTACAGGCACTGGCATCTTTGACGATTTCAATGACGGCGTCATCAATGATTCCATTTGGATTCAAAATGGCTGGGATGGAGGAACTTTAGCGGAGTCAGATGGGGCTTTGCATTTTGAAACAGGCTCCTCAAATGATAGGCAGGTCAGGACAAAATCTGACTTAGGCAAGTATGGAGATTTCGTTATAACTTTCAGGATTAAGGTTGACTTCGTTTCACCTGATAAGAACCAGGGATTCTGGCTTGGCAACCTGGCTGAAGGCCAGCCGAGCGAAAGCACTGGCCACAGGGGCTATTACTGGCAGTTCCACGGCAAGACGAGCGGGTTTAACATCGGTGTCATGTATGATGGCAAGAGCAAAGGCTTGCATGACAAGTACGATTCCCCTAAATGGGAAGCCGGAAAGTGGCATTCAATAAAAATAGAGAGGGCGGATAAAGTCTCCAAGTTTTATTTTGACAGCATCCTTGTTGGAATGGATGATGAATACGCCTATTTGTTGGATGAGCTTTACTGGCTGAATGGAAGGACCTGGAAAGACCCGAGAGAAGGCGAAGAAGCCAAAATCTCCGTAGACGATTTCGCAGTGTCGGCTGCAGGAATGCAAGCGCCATTGCCCCCTGCGATTAGTATTCACGACGATTTTGGTGATGGAATCGTGAATTCTTCCATTTGGGTCCAAAACGGCTGGAGCGGAGGCACTTTGGCGGAGTCTGACGGGAACCTTTACTTTGAAACAGGAAGCTCAAGCGACCAGCAAGTCAGGACGCTGGCAAACATAGGCGCGTACGACAATTTCACATTGATGCTGCGGATGAAAATCGATTATGTTTCCGGCGACAAAAATTCCGGTTTCTGGCTTGGCAACCTTGCAGAGGGAGAGCCGGGTGAAAGCACAGGCCACAGGGGCTATTACTGGCAGTTCCACGGCAAAACGAGTGGTTTCAACATTGTCGCCATGCATGACGATGGAGGCAAGGGAATCCATGGCAAGTACGACCCACCAAACTGGGAGCAGGGGAAGTGGCACGACCTGAAGGTTGAAAGGGCAGCCGGAGTTATGCGGTTCTACTTTGACGGCAAGCTCGTCGGCACAGACAGCACCTATGCCCCGCTTCTCAACGAGCTTTACTGGAACACTGGCAGGACGTGGAAAGACCCGAGGGAAGGCGAATCTGCAAGCATCTACCTGGACGACTTTTCAGTAAACATATCAGTAAAAGAGATCGGCACAGGAATATTTGATAATTTTGGAGTACTGGATCTGGATGAGCCAAGCACCACTTATGAGCTTATTGACCTTAGCAAAGTCTCAAAAATCGTTATGTACGACAATGAATCGAGAATTTTCGGCATATCTGCTGAAGACCCTGATGATGATGCCTTAACCTACACGTGGCTTTTTAACGGAACTGTTGTTTCAACCAGCCAAAATTTCACTTTCACCCCTGAAGAAAAAGAAGTTAGTGAGTATAACGTCACTATCATCGTCAATGACGGAAAGTCGGAAACAGTTGTATCATTCATTCTGGCTGTCATTGAGGCGCCTGATTGCCAAGCCAATGCTGATGCCCGGCCATGCCAGCTCCAGCTGGGAGTTTGCAGCGGCAGCAATGAGAAATGCGACAGCAAGGGAAAATGGCCTGGCTGCACAGCCGCAACATACCTCAGCTACAGCGGCAAATACGAGGCAATTGAGAACAGCTGTGACGGGTTGGATAATGATTGTGACGGCTTGACTGACGAAGGCTTCGGCGACATGGACAGCGACAAAATTGCAGACTGCGTTGATGACGACAACGACAATGACGGAACAAAGGACGAAGAGGACGACCTGATAGGCAAAGGTGACGACATAGAAATTAAGGGCGAAGACAAGAATATCAAAATCGAAATAAAGGAGGACAAGGATGACAAAGGCGATGATAAGGGCAGGAAGACAAAGACCGTCAGGATAAACAACAGCAACAAGCCGCTGCTGGAGTTCAGCTTCAACTTCAGCAAAGGCAACATAATGCTCAGGAACCTTTCGATAGAAAAGCAGAAGAACGACAGTAAGGAGGGCTTCACGCTGGTCAGGGGGCTTGACCTCAAAGGCAAAAGGAAGCAGGTGTTCGTTGACCGCATCATTAACAGCTCGAATGCTGTATGCATTAAAGACAAGGAAGTGGCTGCAGTGACAGAAGTCAGCAGCGGCTGCAACAACGATAACGAAACCCTGCTCCAGTGCGACTTCCCAACCACAGGACCGCCTTATGGCAGGACAGGCTGGACGTGCGGCGGCTCTAACAATGAGCCTCCGAAGCCGCTTGACGAGTGCGAGCCCCTGTTCTGCCAGTACATCAAGGAAACAGCGCAGTATCAGGTTTACGGGCTGAAGCATTCTGCAGTGCTTGAGCAGTGCACCGACGCTGACTTGGACACTTACCTTCCAACAGGCTGTTCTGGTGGCTTGGACTGCAACGACAACAATCCTTCAATAAACCCTGCTGCTGTCGAAGTGTGCAACGGCGTTGATGACAACTGCAACGGGCAAGTTGATGAGAACAGGGCGTGCAACACAGCACCAATACTGCAAAGCATCGGCAACAGGACCGTTTCTGAAAAAGGAACGTTATCATTCGCAGTTGCAGCGACTGACAGCGAAGGCGATATCCTTACATACAACGCTACCAAGCTGCCTCAGGGCGCAAGCTTCAGCAACAGCACAGCAGCGTTCAGTTGGACTCCCACGTTTGAACAATCGGGCGTATACGCAGTAACGTTCAACGTTTCAGACGGCTTAGCCTATGATTACGAAACCATAAACGTTACAGTTGCAAATGTCAACAGGGCACCGGTGTTCGAAACAGTTGGCAACAGGACTGCACTGGAGAACGCGCCGCTGAGCTTCACAGTAAGCGTAACAGATCCGGATGGTGACTCGCTGGCGCAGCTGTTCGTCAACGTGCCTGAAAGGCTCGCAAACGCACAATTCAGCTCTTCAACAAAGGAATTCAAATGGGCGCCAACCTTTGACGACAGCGGCACCTACACAATCTGGTTCACCGCAAGCGACGGCCAGCTCTCAACCAACGAGTTCGTGAACATAACAGTGCTTAACGTCAACAGGCCCCCAAGGTTTGAAAACCTTACCAACCAGACCGTTTTTGAAAACTCTACGCTACAATTTTTCGTGAACGCCACTGACCCCGACAACCAAGCACTGGAAGTCGTTGCGGTTGAGAGACCAGCTGGTTCTGCCTTTACAGGCAACGTGTTCAGCTGGAAGCCGACGTTTGACGACGCAGGCAGCCACAGCTACGAAACCATGTTTGAGTTAAGCGACGGGCAGGATTCGGTAAGATTCTCTGTCAACATCACGGTGCTCAACGTCAACAGGCTGCCAGTCATAAGCGGCGTGAGCGGCAACCTCACAGTTAACGAAACAGAAACCGTTACTGCAACTATCAGCGCCACTGACGCTGATGGCGACTCACTGACTTACGCAGTCAACGATTCAAGGTTCTCCCAATCCTCTCCCGGGCGCTTTGAGTGGAGCACAGGCTTCAGCAGCGCAGGCACATACACGGTCCTTGCCACAGCCTCTGACGGCTCTGGAGCTGCGGAATTCGCTTTTGCAGCAGCTGTTAAAAACGTTAACAGGGCTCCGAGGTTTGAAAACGTCACAAACCAGACAGTGCTTGAGGATTCAACGCTGCGGTTCTTTGCCAACGCCACAGACCCTGACGGGGATTCGCTGCTGTTCAGGGTGGAAGTGCCTCCTCAAATGGCATCTGCCAAGTTTAGCAGCGGCATGATGGAATTCGAATGGTTGCCGAAATTTGATGACTCAGGCACGTATGCCGTGAAGTTCATCACAAACGACACCCAGTATTCCGCATCTGCACAAATTAACGTTACGGTTGTGAACGTCAACAGGGCCCCGGCAATAATGCTGCTCTTGGTTGACCCGCCTGGGCTCGTCATGGGAGAGGGTGAGACAAAGGCATTCTCGGCTGATGTTTCGGACCCTGACAGCGACGACGTAACAGTTGAGTGGAAGGTCAACGGTGAAACCGTTTCAACAGAGCCGCAGCTTGAGTTCAAGCCAAAATACGACGACAGCGGCGAATATAAAATTGAGCTGCTAGTCAGCGACTACGCCTCAACAACCACCACAACCACAACTCTTACGGTGCAGGACACCCTGGACTGCGGCACAGGCCAGACAAAGCTGTGCCAGCTGCAGAAAGGGGTCTGTGCCAACTCTTTCGAAACCTGCGCAGATTCTGGCAAGTGGCTTGGCTGCGGCCCTGCCAATTACGGCAGCAGCTACGCCGGCCTTGCAAAAACAAACTACATTGAAAAGTTCTGCTACGACTTTGAGAAGCCGAACACTAACGGCTGCAAGGCGTTCTGTGACGGCTTGGACAATGACTGTGATGGGGAAGTTGATGAAGGTAGGGTGTGCAACACCAAACCACAGCTTCAGCCGCTTGAGAACAAAACCGTTAAGGAAAACGAAACATTACAGTTCACACTCGCGGCTGCTGATGCTGAAAACGACGCGCTAACCTTCACCAGCCCTAACCTGCCATTCCTCTCATCGCTGAGCAGCAGCGGCGAGTTTACATGGACTCCAGGCTTCACCCAAGCTGGAAGCTACTTAATAAACTTCACAGTCGGCGATGACTTACAAAATGACTCGGAAAGCGTAAAAGTTACTGTAATTAACGTCAACAGGGCTCCTGAAGTGAAAATCGTTCTTGAGCCGGCAGGCGAGCAAGGGTACTACGTTAAGGAAGGCGAGTTCAAGATGCTAAAAGCAGAGGCTTACGACCCTGACGGCGACTATTGGGACTTAAGTTACAAGTGGTGGTACCTTGGCAATGCTGACTGGTGGCAGCAGGGCAAGATGATGCTTGTTTCAACCTATAAGGTCCTTTACTTCTTCCCGAACTACACATACGGCGACGGTTACAACGTCTACAAGTTCATGCTTAACGTGAGCGACGGTAAAATTACTGTGAACGTGACAGTGGACCTTGTTGTGGTGAACACGCAGAGCTGCCAGTCCAACACGGTTGAGAAGGAGCCGTGCGGCTCAAGCGTTGGAGCGTGCAAGCAGGGCATGAAGAACAGGACATGCGGCTCAGACTTCAAATGGACAGAATGGACAGAATGCCTCGGAGAAGTGAAGCCGGCTCCAAAAGACGACTGCGGAACATGGGAAGACGAGGACTGTGACGGAGTTGTGAACAACGGCTGCACGGAAAGCCCTGACCTCGCAACAAGCTGGATGATCTGGAAGCTCTACGACACAAGCAGCGGTGAGATTTCGCTGTGGGCAACCACCAACGCCTCCATCACAATGAGGCCCTACCTCGAAGGCGAAGTCCTGAACAAGGGCGACAGCGACAGCCCGCCAGCCCTCCTGGCATGGTACCTCAACGGCAGGCTGATGGTGAGAACGGACCTTCCAAGAGTAAACGCCGGCAAAAAAGCCCCAGTCTTAGTATACATGCCTTACGCGCCCTACGAAGGCATGAACAACGTAAGCCTCATCGTTGATGCTGACAAAAAAATCAAGGAGAAAAGCGAGAACAACAACCAGATAGACTTCCCCATAACTGTCACATACAACGAAACCCACAAGCCTTGGGCGAAAATGTACGGTGAGGACTACTACAAGAGGTTTCCAACGCAGGAAGAATGCGAGAACCAGGGCAAGTGCTGGTAGAATGTCAGAATTTTCCGAAACCTTAATAAAGTGGCAGCGGTTGCCGCTTTTGCACAATGATAACCCAGGAAAGGTCTTTGAGGAGGTCAAGCGGCGGCTTGAAAAAGCCGTCCAGGAAGAAGAGGCTTTATGATAAGGGCAGCCAACCTGTAAATACCAAGCTTGGCAGCAAGAGAAGTGCCCGAACGGTGAGGGTAACAGGAGGTAGCATCAAGCAGAGGCTGTTTCAGGCAGCTGCGGTTAATGTTTACAATCCGGAAACGAAGAAGTATGCCGTTGCCAAAATTAAGACGGTCAGCAACAACCCTGCCAACCGTTATTTCACCAGGGCTAACATAATCACGAGGGGCGCAATTCTTGACACAGAGCTCGGCAAGGCAAAGGTTACTAACAGGCCTGGGCAGGACGGCGTGATAAACGCGGTAATGATAAAGCAGTGATTTTTTCACTGGGTTTTATACCGCGCCCCTTTGGGCGAAATAATTTTCCCAGTGAAGGACCAAAGACCCAACAAATTCATACCCCACTGCTTGTGGTGATTGGGTCTTTGATTTCTGCATTTTTTGCAAATTATTTAAAAGAAAGAAGCTATTCCTTGCCCTTATGCAGCAGCGAATGGACCTTTTTGGGGCAGCCTTGCCGGAAGTGCTTAAGCACAGGCTTAACTACGGTTTGCAGCTATATTACGTAGGGCAGGTCACGGCAGGGCAGGTAGGGCACAGAAGCGGGCAAGGGAACGATTCTGACCCGCCCATCAATCCTGAAGAAGCGAAGCAGGCTCTCGGCCTAGTTGAAATTGTTTACCATGGGATTCACAACCTTGACGTAAGCCCTGAAGTGCAGGTTCCTCACGAAATGCTTTTAGCCATGAATCCTTCACAAATATTCGGGCTTTACGCCGGCACGTGGCTTTTGAAGCTGGACGGGCACAAGTGGCGGGAAGCTGTCAACAGGCAAAACTTCTGGCAGGTTGTGGGCGCTGCCCGCAAGAGAGCAGCACAAACCCCCCTGCACAGCTACCTGCTCAGCAGGCTTGATGAGCTGTGCGGCAAGACTTACACAGCTGATGAGGACGGCAGCTTACCAGCAAGGCTTCAGCAGCTGCCGCAGCATGTTGCAGTCGGGTTTATGCAGGCATTTGCCGCCCCGTTCCGGAGCCCGGATGAAAAGGCTGGCTATGCGCCTGTTAGCAAGCTGAGGACTGGGAATGTTACTCTTGACCAGGTTGTTTTCGGCCACTTTGCTGGCAAGTTTGCGGAAGGCGATAGGCAGTTGAGCATAGCTGGGCAGCAATCTAAAGCGTAACCAATAAATAAGTAGCAACTTTTTCTTTGCCACATGGGTTGTAGTAACAAAATCGTTGGAGAGGTATATTCGCGACTGCATGGTTTCTTTGGAGAGCAGCACTGGTGGCCCACCACCACAGCCAACAGGGAGACCGAGGTCATAATCGGAGCTATTCTGGCCCAAAACACTTCTTGGAAGAACGTTGAAAAAGCCATTTCCGGTTTGGCTGCTGCCGGCATGGTTGATTTTAGGAAAATAGCAGCCGCAAAAAAGGGGAAAGTTGCCAAGCTCATACGTCCGTCAGGCTACTATAACCAAAAAGCAGAAAGGCTGCAGCTTTTTGCCAGGTACGTCTGCAGCAATTACGGCGGAAAAGTTGAACTGCTGCTGCAGAAAAACGCCGCCGGGTTAAGAAAGGAGCTGCTTGAGCTGAAGGGCATAGGCCCTGAAACTGCCGATTCGATACTGCTTTACGCAGCCAACAAAGATGCTTTTGTAATTGATGCTTACACGAAAAGAATATTCTCCAGAATCGGCGTTTGCAGCGGCAGCATCAGCTATGGTGATTTGCAGCAGTTAATTGCAAAAAGTTTGCCGCGCCCGATGCATACTGCTGAAGTTTTTAACCAGTACCATGCCCTTTTGGTTGGGCTTGGGAAGAATTTCTGCCTGAAGAAGAACCCGTTGTGCGGCAAATGCCCGCTCCTTAGCATGTGCGTGCATGGAATGTCAGCTGCCAAAACCCTAAAACAACAAGCTTTAAATAAGTCGCGCAGAGTTTTAGCTTGAAGGGAATGCGGGAATGGTTGAAGCTTCTTTGCTTGCTATTGCAGCGGTAATCGTTGTTTCTGCAGTCATTACCTTCAAGGTTGCCAAGGGTGTTCTTCAGGCAATTCTTCTGGTCTCTGCTGTTGCTTCACTAGTGCTCGCAGTATCCGCCGGCTTTATTGTGAAGGACGCGCTGGACTTTAGCGGCAAGTTCCAGACTGAAAGCAACATGCTGCTTTTTGCAAACAGCGAAGGCACAGCCCTTACTTCGGTATTTCTTATGAAGGATAAGAAATCAGAACCCTTGGCCGATGCAGACATTGCCAGGCTTAACCAGTTTTTCATTAAGAATGACTACAAGTCGATGCTGGGTGACAGCTACAGGCTTCTGGTAATTAAGGAAGCTGCCTTGGCTGGTTCCCTTCCTGGGAAAAACCTTGGCAAACTGCCCGAATCTGGCAGCAGCGGAGAGAGGGCAGAAGCAGTTGTGGCCATATACTGGCAAAGAGTAAGCGATGACCCTCTTTTCCTGGTTACTGAGTATAAGAAAGGCAACGTAATCATTTATCCTGAGACGCCTGTTTTCAAGGCTGTGAAAGTGCTGCCGCTTTCGCTTGTTAAGAAAGCAGCTGAAAGGATAGCTCAAAACGCCGGGCAGGCTGTGAACACAGTTGAGACAGGCGTTGCTGGGGCACTGAAATAGCAAATGATTAAAATAGCAAATGATTAATATAGTGGCAAGTTTTAGCGGTGCGCAAAAGAGGTGTGATCTGGCTTTGAAACTGCCTTTAATAGTGGCCGCAGCGGTTTTTGCAGCGGTTTTGTCAGGAATTGTAAGTGTTTCAGCTCTTACAACCTCTGTGAACGCTCAGGTTTTGTCTGGGGAGGCAATAACTGTTGGTGACCAGTCATTCACTATTTACATAAGCCCGGGAACAAACCAAATAGCCGCCGATTACGGCAAAGGCAGCCTGTTTGTTAAGAATAACAGCTGTGAATCCTCTGCAGCTGCCCGGGTTTGCCTTGACAACATAGAGTACAATATTAAGGGAAGGCTTTACAAGGCACGGGTGCATGGCATATCCCTTGCTCCCGTACTTTCGATAACCCGCGAGGTTTCGAAGACAGAATTTCTCACTGGCGAAGGAGTTACCTTTTCTGTTACGCTTACTAACAAGGGCGGCCTGGCAAGAAATATGACGTATGAGGATACTTTTCCGAAAGAGTTTGAGATTACGTCAGTAGAGGGCTTGCTTTTGCAGCCCGACCGTGCTGTGTGGAAGGGAAAGCTTGCTGAAGACGAGTCTGCAAGCTTCACCTACACGGCCAAGGCAAAGAGCGAGTTTGACGGCTCTCTGGTTCCTTCACTGTCGTACTCAGATGGGTTAAGGATGAGAACAGTTTACGGCACAAGGATTGCATTGAAAGTTACCCCTCCGGTTATTCTCTCAACCCTGTTGGGTAGCGGCCAGGTTGCAATTGGCGAGCCGGATAACATTACAGTAAACGTCACAAACCGGCTTCCTGAAAACGCGATAGTGGCTGTTGAAGTATTGTTTGACCCCGGACTGGTTGTCACGTCAAAGCCGTACATTGCCAAAACAGCAGTGCCTCTCACTTTTATCCTGGATGATGAAATACCCAGAGTAACCAACAGGACGACAAACACGTCCAACCTTTCAAACGCATGGATTAATGTCTCAAAGGAATGGTTTTTTGAGTTTAAAGGAGTCAAGGTTGGCAATTCTGATATAAGGGTGAAGGTTTCTTACAGGCCGAAAGGCGGCAGTGCAATGAAAGTATTGCCTGAGCGGAAGGAAAGCATTTTTGTTTCAAACAAGGGCGTGATTGTGAGGACTTCGCTCAGCGACGCCACGATTGAGGCAAACCAGCGCAGAAAGATTAAGATGAGTCTGCAAAATCTGAATCCTTACACAACGCTTAAGGGCGCGATTGTGAACATAAGCACAGGCATGGTTTACATTCCAAATGCCTATTTTGGGAAAATTGGGCGCAGCGAGCAGGTTGACCTTGTTGACATGTACTTCTATGCCCCGGCTGTTGACAAAAGCACAGGCTTTATTATTTTAACAAACGTGACTTACTTCACGGAATTTGGCGATAATTTCAGCAAGACATTTAAGGATACAGTAACGGTAGTTCCCCGGCAGGATGTTACCCTCACGCAGACTGTGTCAACTGCCCGAGTGAAGCCTGACGAGCTTGTTGATGTAAGCGTTGATGTCAGGAACTCCCGCCTTACAGGCATAAGGAACGTTTACGCCTTTGATAATGTTTCTTCAGGTTTTACTGTGATTGGGAAGAATCTTGGCGTAATCGAGGTTGGCAGCAAGGAAAGTGTTAGGGCATACGCTTACAAGCTTAAGGCTCCTTATGTCAGCAGGGAAACAGTGCTTTATGTAAACACAACCATGAGGTATTCTGACAAGTACAACACGGAATCGTATTCTAACCCGGGAGACTATGAGTTTAGTGCTGTAACGCCTGTAACTGTTGAGCCTGGCACTTTGCCCATGACAGTGGCAAGAACAATTGACAGTACAGAGATATATGCCGGCGCGATTTTTGGAGTGAAGTACGTTATTACAAACACTGCCAAAGACAAGGCTGCAAAGAACATCCTGCTCAAGCTGCCCCTTGTTTACGGGCTGGACCTTGTTGGCGGTGAAGCAACCATAGCTGTTGAGCGCCTGGGGCCTGGCGAGTCGATTGCGCTTTCGAATGTAGAAAAAAGGAGGGCAAAGTTCTCTGGCGATGTTGAACTGCAAAAGGTTGAGCTCGAATATGAGGACGTTTATGGTGACAAGTTCTATCTTAACGGAAGCTCGGGAACAGTTACTGTAAAGGACAACTATGTGAAAGGCCCCGTTGTTATTATTGACAAGATTGTGCCAAATTCCGCAAACAATACCGACGCTTTTGTAACTCAGCTGAAAGTCAAAAACACAGGCATAGAGCCTGCAGCAGTTACTGTTGATGACGATGGCAAAGAATTCAGCATAATGCTGGAGAGCAATTCCGAATATGTGATAAACAAAACAAGCAGGTATGTGGTTCCCGGCATGGTTCAGCTGCCGCAGGCCGTGGCAGCTTACAGTTACAGCGGTGCTGTGCTCAAGACCGCCTCAAAGCCTGTCTCAATATTAATAATTGACAACCCTGTTCTTGGCATATCCAAAGATGCGCCCTCAACTGTGAGCAATATTGATCCTTACAGCGTTGCCCTGAGAATCAGGAGCAATGCCCAGAAGCCTGTCGAGAGCGTTGTGGTGAGCGATGGTGAGAAATCATGGGCCATTGCTTCCATTCCTGCGGAAGGCAGCGTAAACCTGACATACCAGGACACTTCACAGGTTATCGGCCTTAAGCAGCTTGCTCCTGCTTCGGTTACTTACTTTTATGATGGCTCCACATTTACCGTTTACTCAAATTCACCAGTCATAAGCGTTGAAGAAAAGAAACTCGTCACCGTAACTAAGGAAGTGACGCCTTCGGAAGCAGCTCCCGGCGATAAGGTCAAAATTCTGGTTTATGCAAAGAACCTGCATACGGACAAGCTTGACGTTCTTTTGGTAGATGATGACAGGAGCTTTAGCGCGACTCTCTCACCTGGTGAGGAAAAGAATTTTACATACGACTCCATCGCTGGCGCCGTAACAGGAGATGTTGCAACAGCCACTTACCAGTTTGGCGACAGGCAGCTCACAACGCTTTCACCTTCCCCGGCTTTTACACTTAAGGCGCTTAAGGACATCAGGGAAATAAGCAAGACTGAAGCAACAGGGGCAGCTCAAAAGGGCGAGAATCCTGAAAAGCCTGGTTTATTTGGAGGGATTTTGAGAGCCTTGCTGAATGTATTAACTTGGAAAAGAGGTGGTTAAGGATGGGATTTTTCAACTTAGGAAAGCTTTTGCCATGGAAAAGGAAGGATGAGCTTGGGCTTGGCCCTGACCTTGGCCTGGGAGGCATGGGCGCGGTTGAGGGACAGGGTATGGGCCTTGGAGGCTTGGGCGGAGGCGGTTATGGAAGCCCGCAAGGTAGTATGCCTAGTATGCCTTTTGACCAGCCAATGCAGCCAATGCCAGGGCTTGGCGGCCTCGGTGGCATTCCGCAATACCCCCAGGCACAACCTCAGCCTTTTGGCGCTTCGCAAGTTCCTCAAATGGAGGCATTCCAGCGAAACCAGGCGTACGAGCGCTCTTACTCACCAGGAAAGGACTTTGAGATTGTCTCGGCAAAGCTTGATGCCCTTAAGGCCGCGCTTGATTCCATAAACCAGAGGCTGGCACTTATCGAGCGTTATTTCCAGGTGGAGCAGGACTTAAAGAGAAAAGGCGGATGGTAAAGGCAATTAAAAGAAAGAAGGTCGCATCCGTGGGGTTGATACTTCGCCGTAGAGGCGAAGCTTGTCGCCAGCAGGCGACATTGAGGGCGCGTCGAGTGCCCTTATCGCTTGCATTGGTTGCAGCGCTTGTGGCTGCCGACCAGATTACTAAGGAACTGATTAGAAAAAACCTCACCCATCCGTTTCAGCTTGGCGTGCTTCAGATAACCCACACAACAAACACTGGCTCGGTTTTCGGGCTTTTCCCGGGCAGCTCTTCATTCATTGTCGCTGTAGCAATTGCAGCCATACCTGTTCTTGTCGTAATTCACATGAGGCGCCTCATCATTCATAAGTTTCAATGGGCTGCAGTGGTCTTCATAGCTGCTGGCCTGGTTGGAAACACCATAGACAGGCTCTTCAGGGGGGCAGTTACCGACTTCATTTACATCAGCCCCTGGCCCGCCTTCAACCTCGCTGACAGCTTCCTTTTCGTTGGTGCAGTACTTCTTGTTGCGCCGTATGTGTGGCAAAGGCTTAGAAAATAGCTGTTTACCTCTTCCTGCGCCTTTGCTTCGCTTTCCTTCTAAGAGCGCTTTCGGCTTTTCCTGCAGGAATCATTTCGTTGATTGCCCTGAGCCTTTCCCTTGCTTGGCTAAGCTTTTGCTCAGCCGCAATAAGCTTTTTTGCTTCGGATGTGAGAGTTTGCGGCACAGGCTGCATGAGCAGGTTCATGCCCGAGATGAATAATCCAAGAATAGCTATTCCCAGAGCTCCAAGCCTTGCCGCGCTCAGGTAGCCGGCAACGCTGTAAAGATAAGCAATATTTGCCGTTACAGCAAGAAAGTATGCTACATGAAGGAACATTGAAGCGGCATCGTCATCAGGCAGGACTAGTGTGATGACAAGCAGTATTCCCACCATTGACAGAATGAAGAGCTCTACAGGATAAACAAAGTTGCCCCGCACTGCCGCAATGATGCTTGCTATGAAAGACACAAGTGCAATAACGCTTACAATCAGCTTGTCCTGTTGTGCCATTATGGCTGTTTCCCATAAGCCGCAACTATATAAATTTTTTGATTGGTAGCTATTTTAAAGTAGTAAACCACTTAAGGATAATAAACCTTTTAAAGAAAATGTTTCCTTCCCAAGAAAAAAATGGAAAGGCCATTAGTGGTTGCGATAGGAGACAGCAATACGGACGAATCATATGCCAGAGAGGGAAATGTTGTCCCTTACACCAAGTTTCTGGCAATGCTGCTGAATGCTGACCCTGAAAAGGGCCCTTTTGTAATAAACAAAGGGAATGCTGGGGAGACAACAACCCTTATGCGGATGCGGTTCCCGCGTGACGTGCTGCAGCTCATGCCCAATTATGTCATCATCCAAGGCGGCACCAACGATGCAGGGCAAATAGCGGGGCTTCTTGCCAGCAGCAGTGGCCTGTTGGCAGGGGCGCTGAGGCAGAGTATGGAAGGCGGGCCATAGAAATGATGAATGGCAACATAAGAAAACTTTGCGCTCTTAACCGCGGGCCGTCAGTCAGGGATGGCCTGATAATCCTGGTTGACCTGTACCGGGCGCTAAAATCACCTGGAAACGGCTCAATCCTGATTTTGGCAGCGGCATTCACTTGAATACGACAGGCCACGCGAAAGCTGCCGCGCTGTTCTACACGGCAATAACAGGCAAAGGCAGGGGTTTCAAGCTTCCTGGTGGATACAGGATAAGAACCCGGCCAAGAAAAGCAAGAAACTAGAACTCCTCAAACGCCTGGGCTTCCTTGAGCATGCCCTTGTTTCTCATGAACTGCAGCTGTGCCTTGCTGTACTTGTAAAGGACATCACCTCTTTCGTGGCCGGAAAGCTCCCACGGCTCAACAAGCACCATGTCCCCTGCCCGGACCCAAAGCATTCGCTTGAACCTTCCTGGGATTCTGCATATCCTGAGCTTGCCGTCAAAGCATTTCACTCGCATTCTTGTGCCGCCAAGCAGCTGGTCTACTATGCCGAAGACCTGGGTGCCCCTTGGCATTTTTGTCCTTCTTATCTCCTCAGCAAGCTGCTCCTGCCTTTCCTCCTGCGCTTTCTTCACGCCCATGCCGTTCGCATCCCTTGGCGCGTTATATAAATCTTTTTATAGTTACATTTAATGCCTGGCAGCAATGGCTGAGAAAAGATTGCTGGTCACAGCCCCTGCCGGAAAGGGCAGCGGGAAGAAATGGCTCATAGCTGCTGTTGCTGCGGCAGCTGTTGTTGTTTTTGCGCTGATTTTCTCGCTTCCGTCATTGTCAAGCCGGCAGGGCAACGTTGCCCTTGTCAAAATTTCAGGGCACATCAGCAGCGGTGAAGGATTTCTTGAAACATCAGCCAAGCCTGACGATATAATTGGCATGCTGGAGAAAGCTGATGAGGACGCCAGAGTGAAAGCAATCCTGCTTGAGATAAACTCTCCAGGAGGCAGCCCTGTCGCCAGCGAGGAGCTGATGAAAGCCGTTAAGGCGACAAAAAAGCCAACAGCCGCTGTTATAAGGGACATAGGCACTTCCGGCGCTTACTGGGTCGCGAGCGCTTCTGATTACGTGATAGCAAGCCCTGTGTCCCTGACCGGCAGCGTTGGCGTTACAGCTTCCTACCTTGAATTCTCAGAGCTGCTCAACCAGTACGGTGTAAGGTATGAGCGCTTGGTTTCTGCCGAGCACAAGGACATAGGCAGCCCTTACAGAAACCTTACAGCTGAAGAAAAAACAATTGCGCAGGAAGCGCTTGCAAAGATGCACAACTACTTTCTCAGCAGCGTAACTGAAAACCGCCAGTTGACTGACACAGCAGCAATTGACAAAATATCAACAGCCATCGTCTTCCTAGGCAGCGAGGCGAAGGAGCTGGGCCTTGTTGACGAGCTTGGCGGCAAGAAGGAGGCTGAGGCGTGGCTGAAGCAGCAATCCAACCTTACAGGCATCAAATATGTTACTTATGAAAAGAAGCCGCTGTTTGACATTGGAACGCTGCTTGCAAAGCAGTCTGCGGCTGCTGGCTCTGCGCTTGGCAAGTCGTTCCTGGCTACCTTTTCTGGCCAGGCAGATGCAAACATTGCCGGTGCTAAAATCAGGACATAAATAAATTTAACTGCTTTTTGCGTCCTTTGAGCTTTCTTTTTCAACCCATCTTACAAGCTGCTCAAGTCCAGGCATAGACTCTGGACTGAACCCGTCAGCCCTGAACACAACCCTCCTTCCTCGTAAGGCTACGACGTAGGCAGTCAGTGTCTGATGTCCGCCGAAAACGACTTCGCTTGGCAAAACACCACCGCTTACTATTCCAATCAGCTCATCCTTTTCCATGCTTTCAATGTTCACGGTTTTACAATCATATTCAAGCAGGATCATATGACCATCGCTGTGCGTATGGGAAGTCGAAAGTAAGGCTTCAAGATGGTATTCATAGGTTTTGAACATCAGATCTGTAAAGCGTGGAGCGCAATAATGAAGATAGTAAAATCCAAGCCCTCGAATCATCACACGTTCAGCCCTGTCAAAAAGAGCAAATCCTGTTTTTAACAGTCCTTGTTTTTGCATCTCAGCAGTTACTCCTGCATGCCGCTCCGGATAATACCCGTAATCAGATTCGTTCGCCATCTTTTTTCACTTCAAATCTTAAGCACTTCCTCGATATTAATGACCGGCTTCGGGAACTTGTCATAGTCATCAGTCATGCGGTGGCAGGCGGTGTTCACGAAGCACTGCACAAACGGGAAGTTGGCAAGCTGGGTGAAGTCAATGGTATCGCATACCAGGTAATAAAACTTTTTGTCAGGAAACTTCTGCTGCAGCGAAAAAATCTGCTTGAAGCTGACTTGAACCCCCAATTGCCCAGGCTTTACAGTTACAACAACGCCAATGTTATCAGATGACAGGAAAGTAAGAAGCGCGCCTTTCTCCTTTTTCCTTATCCTCTCAGCCCACTCTCTTCCGAGCATTTTGAATTCCTTTGTGAATGGGTCGAAAGTGTAGACGTCCTTGTCGCTTCCAAGCAGCAGCGTTTCTGGGTGGAACATGCCATCTCCAACGTAAAGAAAGGCGTCGGTATTCGCGCTGTCAAACTCCATTTTGCTGTAGCCGCAGCCCAGAATCTGGCCAACGTGCTTGGAGTGCCTCGCCTTCAGGAGCGATGTTTCCTTTCCGTATCCTTTTAGTTGCTGCTGCAGCTGCGGTAGCTGGTGCGAGAACTGGACGCTTGCTGCGAGGCACAACCGCTTTGGCAGTTTGCTGGCTAATTTTTCAGGGAAATCAATGCCAACGTTTGCTTTTGTCTCTATGAAAAGCAGTTTCATTGCCATATGAAAAAGGAGTCCTTGCGGGTTTAAAAAGCCTTCCACGCTGTAGCGGCAGCCGCAAAAATTTTATATGCCTGCTGCTGCTATTCGTTGTTATGGACTCAGCTTACCGCAAGCTTCTCGAAAAGCAGGGCTACAGGTTCATTGGCGAGCATTCAGCCTGCAAGACCTGCCACTACACCGCAAGCTCGATTGCCGGGAAGGAAACGTGCTACAAGCACAAGTTCTACGGCATCCAGAGCCATCGCTGCGTGCAGATGACTGTTGCTGCCAATTTCTGCAACATGGACTGCGTGTTCTGCTGGAGGAAAAGGAACAACTCGCCATTTGGCAGGGTTGATGACCCGGTTGAGCTCGTTGACAGGGCAGTGCGTGCACAGTCGAAAGTTCTTCGGGTTTTGGTGGTAACCCTGCAGCTGACAGGCAGAAATTTGTTGAGTCAAGGCAGCCGCTGCACTTTGCAATCTCGCTGAATGGCGAAAACACAGCTTACCCGCGGCTGGGGGAGTTCATTTCGGAGCTGAACCGCTGCGGCTACACGAGCTTTTTGGTCACGAACGGCCAGCTTCCTGAAGTTTTAGCCAAAATTCCTCCGCCAACGCAGCTCTACATCTCTGTAAGCGCCCCCAACGAGCAGCTTTTCAATGAGGTTGACAAGCCAATCTACAGGGACGGCTGGCAGAGGCTGCTAAAAAGCCTGGACCTCCTTAGCGAATTCAGGAAACATGGCAAAACGAGAACGGTAATCCGCCTCACGTTAATCAAAGGCATTACTATGCTGTCGCAGTATGCGGAACAGTTTGCAGCGATGATTAAGCGCGGCAATCCCATGTTCCTTGAGTGCAAGAGCTACATGTGGGTCGGGACTTCAAGGGAAAAATTGGAAAGGGACAATATGGCATCGCACAGCGAGATTAAGGAATTCGCCGCTGCTGTCGGGAAGAAATGCGGCTATAAGCTGATTGACGAGCAGGAAGAGAGCAGGGTTGTGCTGATGATGCAGCAGGACAGCCCCGACAGGTTCCTCAAAATCGGGGAGATAACAAAACTCGCCTGCTCGGAGCTACAACAAAACCCTTGGTTTTACGCTCCGCACATACAGGCGAGTTTTGGAATTGAAAAGTCGCACTGAAGTGCGGGGTTTTATACCCTGCGACTTTTCAATAAATCCAATCCAGCCGGATGAGTTGGATGCTTTCAGCAGGGCAGCGGCAGCTGACACGGTAGTGAGCCACTGCCTGCTGTTGCCGTAACAGCAGCTGTGAAAAAGCACAATGAACCGGAACAGCCTTTATTTCAGCTTAAGCTTCCCGTCAAATTTTCACGTCGGGAGTTTTCTTGATTGACCTTCTTTCGTAAAGAAGGCCAGGTGCGGCTCTGTTGAAAATCTAAAGATTTAACAACTCCACCGGCTGTAGTGGCTGGTGGAGTTGGGGAAAACATCTGAGGTGTTTTCCCGTGGAAAAAGAGGCAAAACTGCTATTAAAAGTTAAGCGTTTGTTGAGAAGAGTAGGTCTGCCAAGGTGGCTGCACAGGTTTGGGCCTAAGAAGTACGACTTTTGGCATCACGCACTGGCATTGCTGGTCAGGCAGGAGTGCAGGTTGAGTTACCGTCGGGTGA
>JACPTF010000005.1 GCA_016192915.1 Candidatus Woesearchaeota archaeon
CTTAAAAGCATGAAAGGCCAGGCTGCTATGGAGTTTTTGATGACGTATGGCTGGGCCATACTTGTCGTGCTTGTCGTTATCGGAGCCCTGTCTTACTTTGGCGTTTTGAGCCCGTCTACGCTGCTGCCTGAGAAGTGCACATTCCCTGTGAGCGTAAGCTGCACAGACTACCAAGTGACAACTTCAAACATTGTCTTTGTGCTTCAGAACGGAGCTGGCAGGGATATGAGGATTAACAGGATTTCCGCCTCTTCAGAAGCGCTTGGAGGCACAGGAGCTGTAAACCTTGGGTGTGCTTGTGATACGCCTGCAGCCGGTTATCCGGTAACGCTCAGGAACGGCGCAAGCGCGACATTCACTTTAAACACTCCAGGCCCTGGTGCCGGGTGTGCCGCTTACTGCACATTCAGGGATACTGGAAGGGATAAGAACAGGTACAACGTGACAACCGTTTACGAATGGCTTGACAGCACAGGCATTGACCATGAGCTGCCTGGCGAGCTGCTGGCAAGAAGAACGTGATAGAGGTGTGTAAAAAAATGAAACGCAGCCTTAAAAGCATGAAAGGCCAGGCTGCTATGGAGTTTTTGATGACGTATGGCTGGGCCATACTTGTCGTGCTTGTCGTTATCGGAGCCCTGTCTTACTTTGGCGTTTTGAGCCCGTCTACGCTGCTGCCTGAGAAGTGCAATGAGGGTTAACAGGATTTCCGCCTCTTCAGAAGCGCTTGGAGGCGCAGGAGCTGTAAACCTGGGCTGTGCTTGCGATATAGTTATTGCAGGCGGCCGCCTGCTCAGGAACGGCGCAAGCGACACATTCATTTTAAGCACTCCAAGCCCTCAGGCTGGTTGTGCTCTTTACTGCACATTCAGGGATACTGGAAGGGATAAGAACAGGTACAACGTGACAACTGTTTACGAATGGCTTGATGCCACAGGCATTGACCATGAGCTGCCTGGCGAGCTGCTGGCAAGAAGGACGTAAAAGTCCTTCAATTTTTCTTTTCTTATTCTTCCTTTTTTTGCCCGCTCTTCTCCAAATTACCAATTCCACAAAGTTAATATATGTGGCTGCGAAGATAATAATGAGATGAAAAAAAAGAGGAAAGGCCAGGCAGCTTTCGAGTACATGCTTATTGCGTTAGTGATAGGCATAATGATTCTGCCTGCCGCATACCTGTTCTACCGCTACTCGAGCAGCTCTGCCGAGCAGATAGACCAGGCACAGCTTGACAAGCTAGGAAGGGAGATTGCCAGCACGGCACAGCAGATATACTTCCAAGGGTCGCCCTCAAGGACAGAGCTGGAAGGAAGAATGCCAAAAAACGTGCTGAACATCTCAATCGTTGGCGACTGGAACTCAAGGGCGCAGCAGCTGATAATGCTTGCAAAGTCAGGCGATTCGGTTGCTGACTTCTCCTACCCCATATCCGTGAACGTAAACGGCTCATTCAACGGTAGCCTTTCAGAAATCTCACTAAGCCAGGGCATAAAAAGAATAACTCTGGAGGCTTACGAAACTAACGCAAACGGAGGGGTCACGCCTTTCGTGCACATAAACTTCGGCGGAAGGTGCCCGACATCGGTAGTGTACGATTTCAACACCAATGGCGTATACGAGCCGGCCATTGACGGGATGTTCTTCGCAAGCTGCTGCGTTAACGCTGCAGGCTTTCCCAAATTCAGGCCTTCAAAAACCTGGCAGCGCGGGTGGTTCGACGGAACTGGGTACGCAGGCGGTAACCCCTACGCTGTGTGCATGAATGCAGACTATGATGGCGATTGCGATGTTGACGACTCTGACAGGGCGCAGTACTGCACAACGACAGGGTTCCTGTGCGCGCCAATAGCAGGGTGCTGAGCTCCCCTTTTTTGGAGCAAAACCTATTTAAACTTCAGCTACAGAGGCTATACGTAGAGGCTATAAACAGAAAAAGAGGTAAAGTTCATGAGGAAAAGAGCAGCGCCTTCGAAGCGGAATAAGCAAAAAGGCTTTTTGCCAGGGCTTAGGCTTGTTGACGACCGGAAGGCTGTCCTTATTTTCCTGGTTTTCATCGTTTTTGTCCTTTTCATACTGGATGCGATGTCAGACCAGATGGCGCTTTTCTCAGGCAACTCTGGCGCTGGTGCAGCTGCCGGAAAAGACCAGGCCTGGAAAATCACTCCTGATGCTGCAGACAAGCTTATTTCAAAGCTGACTGTTAACTCGCGGGAAGACGACGGCGTAGCGTTCATAGTGAAAGACACTGTTGATTCCGAGCTGCTCGAGTATTTTGCAAACATGGATTACGAACAGGTCAAAAGACACCTGGGAATAAACGGCGACTTTGCGATACATTTTGAGGACCAGCAGGGCAGGATAATCCAGATAGGCCAAAAGCTCTGCCTCGGAAGCAAAACAGCCACGATAAACGGCGTGCCTTGCGGATAATTTAGCCTGTGGAAAAATGAAACCGATTCTAAAAGGCAGGAAAGGCCAGGCTGCTATGGAGTTTTTGATGACGTATGGCTGGGCCATACTTGTCGTCCTTGTCGTTATCGGAGCCCTGTCTTACTTTGGCGTTTTGAGCCCGTCTACGCTGCTGCCTGAGAAGTGCACATTCCCCGTGAGCATAAGCTGCACCGACCACGAGGTGAGTGGCATTTCGATTACGTTAATTCTCCAGAACGGAGCTGGGAGGGATATGTTAATCACAAGGGTGTCTGCTGCTTCGGAAGCGCTTGGCGCAGGAAACCTTGGCTGCGCGTGCGGCACAGGAGCCATCAGCCAGGTTTTCAGGAATGGCGGTAGCGTAAGATTAGGCTTAATTTTCGCGGATGCTCCATGCATTGCAAATGGTTGCACTTTCAGGGATACAGGAAGGGACAAGAACAGGTACAACATGACAGTCAACTACGCATGGCTTGACAGCCCGACCATCACCCACCAGCTCTCTGGCGAGATGCTGTCAAGAAGGACATAGGCACCACTTCTCTGCCGAAACTATTAAATAGCTGCCACAGCAGTTTACCATCCAATGAAGAGAGGCAAAAAGGGGCAGTCAGCGAACGAGGCAGCTTTGATCATAATATTCCTCACTTTTCTCATGATAATCACCATAGCTGCTGTTTCTGATGACATAATCCGGGCAAGCGACAACAACTACAAGGCGCTGCTCCAGGACCTTGCTGACGTTATAGAGAGCGAAGCAAACATCGCATTCGCTTCGGAAAACGGCTATTTCCGCTCATTTACGCTTCCCCCGACCCTTAACGGCCAGCCCTATGCGTTAAGCATAACAAACTCCACGCAGATAAGCGGCCAGGCAAATACGACAATACTCGGCGTTGCTTCCAGAAGGCCGAACGTTAAGCTTAACGTGACAAAGTTGCTTCCAAGGGATGTAAGAGGAAACCTGGTAAGGGGACAGAACACTGTGAGAAAAGAGAACAGCATAGTAATCTTCAGGCCCATTTCCCTGACAGCTGCACAGCAGGCAGCATGCGGAACATGCACTTCCGGACTGGTAACGCTTGAGGAATGCTGTGACCATGGCTTCCCAAGCTGCTGCACCTAAAATCACAATAACCAACCACAAATGTTTTAAACAAAAAGCAATGAAACTGTCAAGGTCTGCTCGTGCTAAAAAAGAGGGTGATGTGAGATGAAAAGGGCGCAAACATTTTCGACTGATGCAATAATAGGGGTTGTCCTGTTTATTGTTGCGGCTGTGCTGCTGTTCTACCTGTCAGGGCCTGCTGCAAGCAACAAGCAAAACGAAAAGCTGCGCGCAGAATCAGAAAGGCTCCCTGCAGTGCTGACATCCCAGCAAAACATTACAGGCGTGTTCATCAAGAGCACAAAGGTTGATGACCAAAAGCTGGAAGAGGCCCTGAACCTGAGCTACGAGAGCCTGAAGGCACTTCTCGGAATGCAATCTGATTTCTGCATATACTTTGAGGATGAGAAAGGCAACATAGTGCCTATCCGCAACAAAATAGGAATTGGAAGCCCGCTTGTTAACTTCAGCGGCAAAGGCTGTAACGAAACAGTATCGTGACGGACATGCAAATTCAAAACCTGCTTCCCGCTACCAAAAAGGCGCAGTACCTGACCATTGACGCCTTTATAGCGTCCATGATTGTGGCGGTAACGCTTGTAATAGTCCTTGCGGCAAGAACAAGCCAGCCCTATGTTGCCCAGTCAGAGCTAACATCCAAAGGATTTGCCGATTCGCTTTCACAGGTGAAGCTGAAAGAGCTAAACAATCCCCTTGTCATAAACCTGTCAAGGGACGGCACCATAACAAACCCTGACAATTCAGTGCTGCAGCAGGCAACAGAGTTCTACATCATTGGCCACAAAGACCTGGCATTTGCCTTGCTGAACAACGTGACCCAGCGGCTTATCGCTCCCCAGTACAGCTTTAAAATCCTGATAAACAACACCCTGATTTATAACAGGACGCTTGTAAACGAAAATACCAGCGGTACGCTCATCTCATCAAAAAAGCTCGTCTTCGGAGTCATCAACAGGACAATGCTTGTTTACGGGCCAACAACAGCAGAAGTTATCGTTTGGCAATAACGCAACAAAGATGGAAAAAGTTTTGATTAACATCGTAAAGAACAAGAAAGGAATCTTCTTCACTTCAATAGCCATACTAATCTCAGCAGTTCTCATACTGACCTTCGGGACACAAACCGGCGTGACCACGAAAGACCAGGTACCAATAACCCAGGCCAAGGCAGATGCCGCAAACAATCAGGTGAGGGACGTAAAGAACAGCTACCTTCCGCAATCCGTATACATTGCAGCTTACAGCGCATTTTACGCTATGGCAGACTATATGCGGCAAAGGGGCAGCTACTTCTCAGGTCCAGACGCCAGCCTTAAATTCAACAACACGCTGAAAGAGATGATAATAAACGGCACAATGTGCTGCGGCCTGGCCGGCCACATACCCGTTTGCAACAGCGACTCTATTACAGATGTAAATGACCTAAGCATCCATGAAGGCGTTGACACATGCATAGGCAAGCAGGTGATGAGCAACAGAAACCTCACAAAAAGGCTTTTTGACATGGAAAACGCCTCGTTCAGCGCATACAGGGTCAACACCTCTTTTAACAACAACCACAGTATGGCACTGCTGTTTTACCAGGACAACTCAACAGGCCCGTGGCAAGTGGGGATTAACATTACATTCAGGTTCTCAGTCGCTGCTGGAGATGTAATGATAAACAGCACAGAAAATATAAGCACCATATTTGACATTGCAGGAATACCAGACCCCCTCTATGCGGTTGGAAGCCTGGGCGCAGATGGGGGAACACTTTACACAAACTACTTCAATGCAACAAACGCGACTAATTGGAACATCTCCACATTCTACCGCCAGGTAGACTGGCGGCTGTACCGGCACGAGGCGAACGCTTCCAGTTTCCTGGACAGGTTCTATGGCAATGATGTGCGCTCGCCGTGCTGCGGCGTTGAAAGCCTGATAAATCCGTTCGTGATGGAAAACGTTAACGGACTGAGGGAAAGGCCTTACGTTGACTGGTGCTACTATGGCTCCGGAAACAGGTGCACAGCAGCCCAGGCAGGCCAGATGTGGAACGTGACGTGCGTGACAACGGAGGTAGACGGGACTAAGTTTTACAAGTTCGCCATAGACTCATACCACGCGGCGAGATACAACCTGACAAATGAGCAAAACGATTACTTGTACGGCGTTGGGCCGCCTCCAGCCTGCCCTGAAACTCCGTTCCCATGACCCTTTTACTCGCCACTGCTCGTAAAAGGTTCAATCCAAAAACGCAAAAACGCAATTAGAATGATAAAGAGAACACTTGTGCAAATAAAGAATGCGGCAGCTTTCTTCCTTGCTGTTGCCAACGCGTTCAACCCGTTTGCTTACCGCGGCATTGCCAAGAAGTCGGTTAAGCCTGTGATAGGTTATCTGCTCTACCTTCTGCTTATTGTAACAATGGCAACAGCAGCCCTTGTCCTGCCTTCCATTGCAAATATAAACAGCGGCATTTCATCGCAGCTGGACAAATTCTCCAGGCTTGACATAAAGACAGAACTTGCGACGAAAGAGCCGATTGAGTCCGGGGTTCCGTGGCTTGGCAACATGAAAATCTTCATAAACACAACAGCCGATGCAAAAACAGCAGCCAAATATGATGTTGTGCTGACAGGCGCAGAGCTGCGGACAAAACCGCTGCTGTGCTTCTTTCGCAGCGAAATGTGCAACCTGTTTAAGCCGAAACAAAATGCAAAGCCAATAAGGGAACTGGACCTTGTGAAGGACAACGGAAACGGTGAACTGGCAGGCACGGCTTCAACCCTTATCCTTCTGATGCTTCCAGGCCTTCTCATTTTGTTCTACCTGTCGATGTTCGTGAAATACGCGGCAGTCATAATTGCAGCATCTGCACTGGCTTACCTCGCAATTAAAATTTCGAAAGGCGATGCCTCGCTGCTGGACGCATTCAAAATAGCAGCTTATGCAGCTACAGTGCTAATAGTTCTCGACTTTGCAGCTTTCCTGCTGCAGCGCAGCCCTGTTGCCATCCCGGCTTTCCTGCCCCTGGCAGCCTATGCGGTTGCCCTGATTGCAGCATTATTCTTTAACGAGCAGGGCATTGCCGAAAGGCTGTAAAGAAAACTGGCAAAGCTTTGCTCTTCAGGTTCCTGCCAAATCAGAGCTGCACTCCTATTGCACGCCAAAGACCTGTCCGTGCCCAGAAAAAGACGGCGATGGTTGTGGTAACCCTGGCAAGACAATTGCCTTTTTGGCAGCACAACCGACTGCAACGGCAACAACGCTTTGGTTTATCCTGGCTCTTGCAGCAGCGCTGCTGTGAGTTGGCCTTCGGGAGCGCTACATACCTCGTTACTCAATCAATAAGCTTTCCCAGCCTTCTTATTTCGTTTATGTCAAGGTCATATTTTTTCTCAATAAAAATCCCTTTAAAAGAGTTAATAAAGTCATAGTCGTCAAGCAGGGAAATGAGCTTTGCAATCGCATCATTAACTGGCCCAATATCCCCCCTGCCTATAACTTCCTTAACGAGCGAAAGGTCTATGCCCTTGCATAAGGCGGCAACATCACGCAGGTCTGTCGCCCTTCCAGCGTGCAGCTTCAAGACGATTAAAATCTCTTTGCCCGGCACCAGCAACGTAACCTCCTTTTCCATTCCCTTCACAACCCTTTTCTCAGAGTGACTCCTAAGAAAGTCATAGCCGAATGCGGCGCTTGTCTGCCTAACACCCATGCCATCAATGAGCAAATCAAAGCTTACAGGAAGCTCTGTTGTCTTCTCGTAATGTGCAAACTCTGACGAATAAGCATTTTCCAACTGCTTTGAGATTGTCTTCACAAAGCCGTTTTTCTCGAGTATTTGCACAAATCCTCCCAAATCACTTCGTTTCAAGACGATGTCGGCATCCACGGAGAACCTGTGCTTGTACGCGGAAACAGCATATCCTCCTATAGTAACAAATTCCAGCCCTGCGGCCACAAACTGCTGCAGAACCTCGAAAATCTGGTTTTCCCTTTCAATGAACTTGCCAAACATCAGTTAACACCTGCCTCCCTGTAGTAAACATTCAACTTTTTTCTGTACATTTCCTGTATCATTTCCAATGCGGG
>JACPTF010000015.1 GCA_016192915.1 Candidatus Woesearchaeota archaeon
TTCATTTTAGTTGCCATTTTTTCCTCCTGACCGTGTAGCAAGTTACCACCCTTGTTTCTTCCTTTCTTAATGTGTATATCACAACTATCTCCTTGTCTTTCAGCTGCAGTTGCTTTCCGTAGCGCAACTCGCCCTTAACCATTTGCTTTATCACTAGTTCGCCATGTTCCAGGCACGCCTCAGCTTCTTCCTTTGAAATGCCGTCTTTCAGCATCTCCTCCTTAGCATGCTGGGGAAACGTAATCATTATCAATCACTTACCAAATAAGTATTTAAAGTTTTCCATCAAGTTGCATTGTTCAATCCACAGTGAAAAGCCCGCTGCTGCTGTCAACCTTAAACAGACCTAAACGGGCACCGGCGTCAAGCCAGGCGTGGGCATAGCTCGCAGCAGCAATGGCTGTGAGGACATCGCCTTTCTTTGCGAAGTGCTTTGAGTCGCTCAGGTAATTCTTTGCCATCGCAAGGAAATCAACTGCTGCTTTGTAAGCTTTGGAATTTTTATCGGCAGCTGCAATTTTTACTAACGTTAATGCCTCCCCAGTCATTGACCAGTACCTTTCCAACTTGTTCTCTGCCGCTTCGTTACCTGTTATGTTGTTGCTGTTAGTGAGCATTGCAAAAATGGAACTGCCGCCTTTTAAAAGTGTTTTGGAAAAAAATTCAATTGAGAAAAACAACTCCGGGCAAGCCCTTCAAGTCCGCGTCACTCGTAAGCAGGTTTTCATTAAGAAACTGTGCAGTGGAGTAAATGACTGAATCAACAAGATAAAGCTTGTGCTTCAGCTTATTATCGGCGCTAAGCAAAGCAATTGCCTGATTTAAGTCCACAATAGCACTTCTGCCCAGCACAAATGCAAGGCGCTCCTTCGTCAACTCAGGTTTTTCCTTCGCATACTTCAGCTTAATCTCTGCAAGGCAAACAGAAGGTGTAAATATTTCCGCATCGGAATTAACGCGGTCCTTAACCGGCAACCCTTTTTTGCTCCCCGCAAAGTATTCAATCCATGCGGATGTGTCAAAAACAGTCATTCAAAAAACCTCAGTATCTGTCGTGGTGCTCCCTAACGAAAGGCTTCATTCCCTTGTCAACACCAAACAGGTCTTTTGTGCGTGGCTTTATAAGCTCCTTAAACATCAGTTCGTTAACTGCACTGGAAAGCCTTCTCTTGCCAAAAACCTGCACCATGGCCTGATAAACATCCCGTCTTAGCAACAATGTTGTTTTGACTGCGTTTTCCATAAAACATCACCGTAACCATAAACGTATACGGTTTATTTAAATTTTGTGTTTTTTTGCCATAATTTGCTATACAAATTCAGGCGGCCGCTTTTTTCTTATAGTTATTACCAGTTCCATGTCAAGCTGCCTGTTGTAGAAGACAGTCCTCTTCTTCAGCTCAGAATACCTGCTCACCTTGGCGACTTTAAAATCGTGCTTATCCAAAATTTCGAAAACTTCTGATTTTAGATGGGCGGCAATTGTATGAAAGTATTCCTTATACTCCTCAAAGTCCAGGATGCTGTGATTCACGAGCACGAATTTCGTTTTCATTTTACCCGCCCTTAGTAAAGTTTATATTGCCTGGATGCGTAATTTAGTGCATGAAACTGCTCTTTATCTGCAACCAGAACCAAAACCGCAGCAAAACGGCGGAAGAGCTGTTCAGCGACAGGTTTGAAACCAAGTCTGCCGGGCTTTATAATGAAAAGCCAGTGACTGAAAAACAGCTTAATTGGGCTGATGTTGTGATAGTTATGGGAGAAGAGCAACGGCATGAGCTTTCCAAGAGGTTTCCCAAGCTGTACATGCGAAAACGCATCCTTTCGTTGGACATTCCAGATGTTTACCATTACAACCAACCCGAATTGATTGAACTTCTGAAAAACAAAGTGAACGAGCTACTGCCTATTCTAGCCACTCGTTGAACTGCCTTACTGCTTCCTTCTTTGCCCTGAACAGCTTTGTTTCGGCTATGGACATTTCAGGAAGCCTCCTTGTTACCTTGAACAGTTTCCCAATGCTGTTCTCTAGCTCTGCCAAGGAAATTTCCCACTTTTTGTTAAATGCCTCTTCACTTTTCTCGCCGCAAACATTAAATACTAGCCAACACACAGCTTTCTTCGCTGAGGTGACAAAGCTTAGTGGCTTTAGTTGAGCTACGGCAGTTTGTGAGCCGCTATCGGGAGTTGCGCCCGAACCTCTGAGGTGACAAATCTCAGCGCTCTCTACTGAGCTATAGCGGCTTTTCACATCCTGCCAATTTCTTTTTCTGAAAAGAACTCCCTTAAATACCCAAGCCGGGCATCTGTCCACTGTCCAGTGCCTTTGCGAAAAAGGCTGTAGTGGCAGAATTCAGGCCCTAGAGGCGCTGCGAAGCCATTGCGCAAAGTTTGCGGAAATGTCCAGTGCTAATTGCGGAAAAGTTGAAAAGATTTCGGAAAATTAAGTCAAATCAGAATAACTGCCAATGCCGCGAGGCTTCTTTATTACCGATATGGCGGCAACGCAACCTTTTCCCAGAAAGGTTTAAATAATCGGCTTGCAACAAAAGCGCCATGGCTTTGGGAGTGAGAAAATTCATTGCTGTAGCGATGTTTGCGCTTCTTTTGGCAGTAGTGCTTTCTCTGGCTGTAACTGCCGCTTCCGGCCCTTCTGCGGCAAGAACAGTCAAGAAAGAGGAAAAGCCGCAGCCAAAAGCAGGCGAGGTAACTCCTGAGGAGGCAGCAAAATACAAGTGCAGCACAATAGATACCATGAGGGAGCGCATAAAGTGCAGGCTGCAGCTGAAGGAAGAAAACGAGTACGATTACCTGCCGGAGGAGTGCCGAGCCCAAGTAAACGAGTCAAGGGGAAAATGCGTTTCTGACTACCACAAGTCACAAAACTGCTGGAAGTCATTGAAAGATGATGAAAGGTTTGACTGCGCAAAGAAATCCTTCGGGCTTGTTGGAACAGTTGCCTCGCAGAAAGCAGTATGCGACGGCTTAACTGGCCAGAACCGGTCGGACTGCATATTGCAACTCAGGGACAGGGTTGATGCTGTTGTCAAGTTCAGGATTTACAACCTTGAGGAGAAAGCCCAAAGGCTTATCGAAAAAGGGCTTGCAACTGAAGAGGCCGCCACTAACTTCATTACGCAGATGGAGCAGCAAAAGCAGAATTACAACGATGCCAAGACAGTTGCCGAAAAGAAAGCAGTCATAAAAGGCGTGCAAAGGCTCTGGAAGGAGTTCATTTCAAACGCCAAAGGAAAAGGACAGGGGCAGAAGAAAAATGAAAGCAATAGCGCGTAGGGTTTTAGTTTTAGCAATAATAGCTGCGGTTGCGGCAATTATGCTAATTAGCGGATGCTCCTCACAGCAGCAGCAACCACCGCAGCCAGCCCAGGAAATTACACAGCCTCCAGCACCGCAGCAGCAGCCAGCCCAGCAACCTGCAGAGCAGCAAGTTCCAGCCGCAACACCCGTAACTGCCGGAGAGGATGAAATCTACAGCGATAACCTCAACCAGTCACTGGATGAATTAGACCAGCTTGGGTAAATAAAAAACCGGCACTGCACCGGATACCTTCTGAAAGATTTAAATAGTCCTGCACTGCTGTCTGCAAATGCAAAAAAATGAGGTTTTCACCCGTAGAACTAACAAAGGACCTGGCAAGCCTGACTTACCAGGATGTGATCAGGAGAAGGCTGATGACGCCCTTTCTTATATTTGCCTCATTCCTGCTGGCTTTTGCCACCACAAGGGCGATAGCGTACTCATTCCCATCAGTAAACCTGATAATAGGCCTTTACCACATCCACCACTTCTACTACGGCATTGCGCTGCTTGTTGCATCAAACTGGATAGCCCTGATAACGAACAGGCCATGGCCAAAATACTTTGCAGCAGTGCTGTTCGGGTTTGGCCTCGGAATCATAGCTGACGAGCTTGGGCTGCTGCTAACGTGCACATCCCCTCAGTTGCTGCAATGCAACTATTACGCAAGAATAACCCTGGACATATTCATAACGATTGTGGCAGCCTTCCTCTCAGTGCTGTATTTTATGCCGGTGCTCAGAAGGTTCAGGAGGATAACCTATAGGACCCTGATGCTTATGCTCGGCGTGTTCAGAAGAAGACGCCTATCCTGATTGCTTATTACGCATTTGCCGGATTATTATTCTTTTAGGAATAATTTTGTCACGACACTTTATAAAAGAGAATATTTTGCAGTAGGTCCAATGGCGGCAGTAACGGTTTTCGCTGCTAAAGCTGAAACAAGAAAAAGGAGGGCATGCTGAAATGGCAAAGGTAACTTATGTAACATCTGAATCGGTAACTGAAGGACACCCGGACAAAATCTGCGACCAGATTTCTGACGCAATACTTGACAGCTTACTGGCACAGGACCCGTATTCAAGGGTGGCTGTTGAATGCCTGACAACTACAGGAACGGTTGTTGTTGCAGGTGAAGTAACCACGCGTGGCTTCGCGGACGTGCAGACAATCGCCAGAAGAAAGCTCCGCGAGATAGGATATACAGACCCCCGCTTCGGCATAGACTGCGAGGACGCAGGGGTGTTGGTTGCTATCCACGGGCAGAGCCCTGACATATCACAAGGCGTTGACAAGGAAGGAGCAGGAGACCAGGGAATGATGTACGGCTTTGCAACAACAGAAACGCCTGAACTCATGCCGCTGCCAATAATGCTTGCACACAAGCTTACCAGAAGGCTCGCCGAGGTCAGGAAGACAGGAGTCATAAACCACATAGGCCCGGATGGAAAGTCACAGGTCAGCGTTGAATACCACGACGGCGTCCCAAAAAGGGTAAGCACGGTAGTCATCGCAGCCCAGCACACTGACGACAAGGATGAGGACACGCTGAAGCAGGAAATCCTTGAAAAGGTAATAAAGCCGGTGTGCGGCAAATACTTCGACAGCAGCACAAAAGTCCACATAAACGCAACAGGCAAATTCGTGATAGGAGGTCCTGAAGGCGATACGGGCGTGACTGGCAGGAAGATAATCGTTGACACATATGGGGGTGTTGGCAGGCATGGCGGGGGGGCATTTTCCGGGAAAGACGCCACAAAGGTTGACAGGTCTGGTGCTTACGCTGCAAGATGGGTTGCAAAGAACATAGTCGCTGCCGGGCTGGCTGACAAGTGCGAGGTGCAGCTCTCGTACTGCATTGGAGTGGCAGAGCCGACATCAGTCAACGTTGACTGCTTCGGCACAAACAAAGTTGAAGAGGATAAAATTGTTGCTGCAGTCAAGAAGCACTTCAAATTAACGCCAAGATGGATTATTGAAACGCTCCAGCTGCGCAGGCCAATCTACCAGAAGGCGGCAGCCTACGGCCACTTCGGCAGGAACGACCCGGACTTCACATGGGAAAGGACTGACATGGCAGAGCTGCTCAGGAAAGAGTGCGGGATGACTGAAAAGAAGGCAACGGTGGCTGCGGTTGTTGGGGAGGATTAGTTTTTACTTTCTTTTGCAACAGCATATCCAAAAACTTTAAATATTAAGTTCACTATAGTGAATTAACTGTGCTGTTTGTGGCGAACGGTTAAAAAGAACATTTAAATAGCCACAGAACATCCCCACTTACCAGAGTTGGGCGTTTGTGGAGTTTAAAGAATAGCCGTTACAGAAATGTTGGAAAGAAAGGTAAACAAAGATGGTTGACGATACTGCAGAAATTGTTAGCGAGAAAGGTTTAGAAGCCGCGATAAACGGCAATGGTAAGCATCAGCCAACGAGTGACAATGGAGTTAAAAGAAGGGAGTACATACCATTTGTAACTGATGATAAAAAAGAATTGCAGGTTGCAGCTGATTATTTGCAAGAAAGATTAGGCCAACAACAAAGAGAAGGGTTAGAGTTAACCGTGCTGCAGTTTCCAGATCCACTTTCAGCTGTAAACTTTTGGAAACAACATCCACTTGAAGTGCCTTTGATAATTGCTGACAAAAGGTACCCCGAATCACCAACTGGCACAGCACTCAAGATTTTCCATTCCGAAATTGATCCAAAACTTTGGACGGCAATTATAAATCCATATACCGTAAGAAATCCAAATGCAAGCCCAGTGGAAACGATTAACTTAGACCTGTTTGTAGAAACAACTTTAAGAGAGTATGGAGAAATGCAGGCACATAGATCCCAGGGCATGGAAAGTTTAACAGGTGACGAACTCGCTTCCGAAGCAAAATCATTAGTCGATACTATCGAAGCGTATTTACCAAAGTTTAAAAATTATCTTGTCAGAAGAGAATCAACTTCAACTAAACCTGCAATAGCTCCTGAATTAATCAGCCACGAACTAAGGCTCACAGCAGTGATAAAGGCTTTGAAAGACAATTATGGAAATAGGGATGCGGTATCAAGCCGAAAGGTTGATTTAGCAACCGAGTCACTTCACGAACTCTTAAATGAATCATCACCAGGACTTACTTACGTTACTTTTTCAGAAAAGGAAGGAATATTTATACCAACTGATGTTCTCGAAAATAAGGGCCAAACACAATCACCTGTTTACGCTATTAAGAGATTCCAAACGCTTCAACAGGCTAGGTACGTTCATAGCCTTTCTCAATGGCTGGAGAATAGGAGAAAAGAGAGACAAGCGAGGGACGAAGTTGGTTACATGCAAGTGCCACAGACCTACTGGCCATTAAAGGTAAACGGCTTTAGCGTTATTTTCATGGACGCAATCCAGGGCCAAGACCTTCTAACTCTATTACCAAAGATAAACAGCGATATAAAAAGTGGTTCAAAGGATGCCGAATCACTGAAGTATAATATAATCATAGCAGCACTAGACAATTTAGCTTACTGGCAACACGTTTCGCCACAAGCGGCTAAGGATATAGGCAATTACGAGTTACAGCCAGTACAGATAAGGCAGTTTAGCAGAAATGCAATAACAGACAGCCGAAGGACCCTTGAAAGAGTCACAGAAACCACACTAAGTGAAACAAGCAGAACAGCTGTAAACGAAGCGGCAGCCGAATTAGCATCGCTATTAAGTGAAAAACCTGCCTTAGGTCTTGATTCAGGTGTAAAGAATATACGCATGACAAACACAGGAGGCAGTATGCTTTCACTAGTAAACGTCGCGAATGCGTTATGGAGTGTTGACTTACCATACGAGTGGAGAACGATACACAAGATGCGTGATGTCGTAAGGCTCTTATTCGCACCAGCAGCAGGGCTAAACGAAGAAGAAATAAATAGATATGCCGCTTATATATTGCTAAGAGGGGAACATTTGGCCACTACTGCCATAGGCGGTGATGCTGCAGGGCTTGAGGATCAAATGGGCATGTTGAGAAGTGGAACACAAACGGGCTTATCGGTTGTTACACTTGAAAGGAGGGGAGTCTACCACGACTTGTATGCGGTTGCTGCGGCAGAAGCTGCCAGAATGACTACAATAATTTCACAGGTGTTCTTGAGCAAGGTCAGGGCTGGCATGAGGGGCGAGCTGAAGACGACGCTGAGCCAAAAAGATTTAATGGACAAATTTGGAGAATTAACTACAGAATATCAAATGTGGGCGCAAGTCGGCTTGAGGGCCACTCATCAACTTGAGAGAATTTTAGGGGGAGAGGCTAATGGCAGAATTGTGCCAGGCTTAGAAACTCTTTTTAGCACTTTGGAAAAGACACCCATCAATCCTGACAGATTACCGGCCTATAAACCTTTTATGAAGGTTTGAAGAGAAGAGGAATTTTATATTTATTAAGGAGAGCCAACAAATTCATAGCATTTCTTCTAAACCTTGTTGCACACCCTTAGAAATTACTAAAGCCTCAGCTTGTGTTTGAGTCCTTGTTACCTTAATGTAAGCGTCATGGGGTATTACTAAAAAGGGCACCCGAGACTCAGGAATAGCTTCACCGAGTAAGCAGCTCAACAAGGCACGATTGAGGCCCTGATGACCAACAACGCCAACAGCACCATTTTCGTACAGTCTCAACATCTCATCAACGAATGGTCTCACTCGCACAATCAGATCAGCGTAGCTTTCTCCGCCGGGGATGCGAAATCCAAACTTATCCTGTTCCCTTTTTGAATAGGCATCGCTGTACATCCGTTTAGCTTCTTCAGGCATAAGTCCATCAAATATGCCCAGTTCTAACTCGCGCAGTCGCGGGTCACGCAAGATTTCTATTGTAGGATGGTATTTCACTATCTCTAAAGCAGTTGCGACAGCTCTTACCTGGGAGGAGCTGTATATAGCATTAAGCGGCTCATCTTTAAGCATTTCTGCCAACGATTGAGCCTGCCTTCTCCCCTCATCCGTAAGGTCTTCTTCCCGCTGTCCTATGTGCCTTCCATCTATATTCGACTGCGTAACTCCGTGCCTCACGAGGTAAAATAGTGTCAACTTACCATCCCCAATGCGCCAGTAAAACCCCTCCCTTTAAGAAGGTTACTATTTTAAAGGAATAAAAATATGAAGCTAAAGCCTCAAAACTAAGAGTGAATCAATCATTCCAAATGTTTGGTTGGCAATACTTATTGAGTGATGAACAAGCCAAAATTCTGCATAGTTGAGATTCTTCTTGAAAAGATTATGGGCTTCTTCAATAACTTTATTCCTTTCCTCCTTAATAAAAACAATCTTTTCGCTATCAAGTTTATAATAAACCTCCGAATAAGCACGCACTAGCTTGTTCGCATTTTCAAACACACCAATAACTTCCTTTTTCAATTTAACGTTCTCTTTATCAAGCTTAGAAAAGTGTTGGCAAACATACTTGTAGACATCCGCAAGCTGCTCTAGTCCCTCAACAATATAGTATATCGGCCCTACTTTCTTCAAACCTTCAGGTGCTCCAACTTTGTTAAGATACCTCATGCACGTTGTCGTAAAGCGATTATTAGCTTCCTCTAAAAACGCCAAGTTCTTAAGCAGTGGATAGTTTTCTTTTTTAAAAGCAGAAATGCACTCATCACTCATAGTGTTGAGTAGAAGAAATATCCTTCTAAGGACAGAATCGAATTCTGTAGGTGCCCCACCAACATGCTTTATTACACAAAACTGCTCTCCTTGCTCAAGCATTTCAAAACCAGTTGTGTCCTTTGCAAGAGCAGAATGTAAAACACCAACTGCCGAAGGGGAGCTATAAGTTACTTTTAAAGAGTCAACTCCCCTCTTATAAAGCGCTGAAACGCAGCGAGGAACCATTGATCCCAAATTGCTTACTTCAAGTTCTGCTGTTTCCAAAATCGGTTCGCTGTTAGCATGTATTATGACCTTACTCCCATCCTCCTGCACGTCAATCTCCTGCCCCCTTTTGACGTTGTTGCGTAAGGCCCACTGCCTTGGCAGCGAAACGAGCTGGGTTGAGCCTGCAATCTGAATTACCTTGCGCTTCATTTATAAGACACCCCCGATTACATAATTTTACATAATAATTAATAAAACTTTAATGTCCCCCTCGAATTTATAAATAAAGCCGCTGCTTAACAAGCACAGCAGCAAAATATGCAAAATATAATTAAATTATAGAAAAAAGCACCTTTATTTAAAGTTTTCTGTTTTTATGAAAGATTTATACTTTTTATAAAATATAACCGAAAATTATATAAGAGTGGCTGCTTTTATAAGCCTTATTCACCTGTTAGTGTTACGGCTCCAAACACTTAACGCTGACTTCGCGTCTTGCGTAGAGAACGGCGTTAAGTGCCAAAGAGCCAAACAAACGCAGTTTTGGGAAATTAGGGGAAAATCTGGGGGTAAAAGGGTTAAAATGCATTCAAGCCTATATTCGACAAAGCACGAATGCCTGCTGTGCGGGGATGTGATAACAAATCCCATCTGCTTCACGTGCCTGGAATCGGAGGTAGAGGAATGGCTGTCCAGCAGGATGCCGAAGATGATACCGAAGCTGAAAAAGACCGGAGGCATGTTTGCATCATACACCCACCAGGGAACAAGGTGCATACTTTGCGGAAACAACATGAACGTGTGCACGCACTGCTACTGCTATGAGGTCAACAAGCTGTTCGAGAACTATCCTAGGCTGACGGAAGAGTTTGTTGAGTTCTTTAATTTTGAGCTACGAGGAAGCAGCCACTTGATTGCGCCACAGTGAATGACACAGTTTTAGTATTTTGGACAAGCACGGGTGGGAGCCATGAAGAGAAGGGCGTGGTACGTTGACTTCGGGGAAGACAGCCTTGAGCTGTTAGCTTCAGAAGTAGAAGACCTTGAAAATGACGAGCTGTCAACCAGCGAGGCAGGCTTCATAAGCGGCTATGACGGCTATGATGAGGAAGAATGGTAACGGAGACTGATGAAAAAGACGGTATGGTACATCGAGCTTGGCGAAGACGAGCTTGAAATAGGCTTGGAGGAAACCGAGAATAAGGCTGAAAACGAGTAAGAGAATTACGAGGAATTTTAGAATGTAACATAAAAGATTAGATTTATATTAACTGGTTCGTTATTATAAGACATGGACTTGGATATTATTAGTTTTAGAAAATTTACTGAATATTCTTCTAGCAGCACGGTTGATTTTATCAGGAAAGGCACACCCTTCGCTAGATTGCTAGTCCCGAATGAAGGATATGCAGTTATTGAAAATGTAACACAGCTTATGGGGCTGAATCTTGAGTGGTTTGACTATACGCTTTTCGCACCAGGCATGGAATCGATAGGTGGCCCTTATGTAGCACCGCAAGAAAAAGTAAAAAAAGATGTTATCAAGTTTTTTGGAAAAAGCGATCCTTTGCTGGAGCTTCTGTGGGCACCTCAACCTCCAAATGAACATTGGCAAAAAAGATACGTGGCCCATGTTGAAAACGACCTTTTGGTAGTTGCACAAGCAACTGACAGACCAGAATTATTGTCAATTTTCTTATATAAAGCAGTACCCAACACGCAAAGGGTTACGGTATCACCGGAATTTCTTGATGAAAGGTTCAGGGGGCATTGGTTCAGAGCGACATGGTATGAGCCTTTCCAAGATGAACCTCTGGATTCTTGTATTCAGCGTTACTACCGAGAATACGGATACAGGCAAAGGCTAGACCTAGGTGATGGCTATGCTTCTTTTCAGGATAATGCGCCATATTCTATTGACGGCTTTCCGTTAAAAGGTATGGCAATTTTACCAGACAGAGCAGGAGAAATAATAATTAAACGCCAAACTTTACTCCGTAACATACCAGATGCGAACTTGGTTGCACTTGTAAAAAAGCATATGGGCTTATTAAGAGAGAAGCGTAGTTTCTATCATGAGAACACGGCTGGATTAACAGGGCTGGCTGACAAGGGTTACGTTGAACCATTAGTATGGAAAGACCAATTTAAAGATTTGCCAGTTCTACCATTACACGAATGGCCCACAATCGTACAGTAGTTAACAAAAATTGATTAAGAGTTGTTACCTTTCTTCTTTAGTGCCAAGGCAGCGGCACCAAAAACCCCTGCATCGTCACCAAGACTGTTCCTCACGATTTTAACGCTGTCTGAAAAAGCGGGATAGGCGTATTTCTTTGCAGCCGCATTTATTTTACGATAGAACTCGGCCGGGAGGTTGCTGACGCCCCCTCCTAGGACAATTATTTCAGGGTTAAAGGTGTTGATAAGGTTGGCAAGGGCCATTCCGAATTTCTCGTATGTTTCACCCATTATCTTCCTAGCCACGGCGTCCTTTGAATGAAAGATTTTTTTCGGGTCAGGATTCTGAATCCTCCCGCCAGCCGCAATGTACCGCTGCGTGATGTACTTGCCCGAGCACCACGACTCGAAATGGCCATACTGGCCGCAGCCGCACCTTGGCCCAGAGGGGTCTATGGTTGTGTGGCCAATGTGGCCTGCACCGCCATCCCTGCCCTTGTAAAGCCTGCCATCAAGAATAAGGCCGCCACCGATGCCCGTTCCAACAATAATGCCAATAACGTTTCTGCAGCCCTTTGCTGCACCAAACATGAACTCTGCAAGGGCAAAGCAGATGCTGTCGTTTTCGATGAATAACAGAGCTTTGATTCCTTTTCGCAGCAGCAGCTTCCGCAAGTACCCCTTCAGTCTCACTCCTTTGATTGCCGGGATGTTCGGGACCATTTCAAGCCTGCCCTTCTTGAGAAAGCCGGCAGTGCCAATGCCTATGCCGTGAAGCCTGAATCCCCTGACATTTTCCCTGCCGTAGCTGCAGAGGGAAAGGATAACGCCAGTTATGTTGCCGAGAACCCTGTCCCTGCCAGCGGTTGCTTCGGTTGGCACGCGGATTTTTTTCAAAACACTGGGCAGCAAAGAAACAGAAGTTGCCTTTACAAGAACGCCCTCAATCTTTGTCCCGCCAATGTCAAGGCCGATAACGTACATGCTTCACTTCCTCATGCCCTGTTTTCGCTACCAAGAACCCTAATCCTGCGCATCACAACAGCTTTCATGGCTTCGGTTGCCGGAGAGAGCACTTCCCTCGGATCATACGCTGACGGATTTTCCTTCAGGAATTTCCTCACTGCCCCAGTAAAGGCTATGCGCAAATCAGTGTCCTCGTTAACCTTGCACACGCCAAGCTTTACGGCTTTCTTAATTTGCGGCTCAGGAACACCTTGAGCGCTTGAAAGCCTCGCGCCGTAGCGGTTTGCGGCTGCAACAAGAGAGTGATTAACAGACGAGGCGCCATGAAGCACAAGAGGAACGTCAACGAGTTTCCCTATTTCCTTCAGCCGCTGCAAGTCAATTTTTGGAGCGCCCTTAAACTTGTAAGCGCCGTGGGAAGTGCCAATGGCAACCGCAAGCGAATCAACATTCGTCAGTTTCACAAACTTTGCTGCTGCGGAAGGGTCTGTGTAGGTGTGCCTCGCAGAAAAAACCTCATCCTCCCTGCCCTTAAGCTGGCCAAGCTCTGCCTCAACCGCAACATTCCTTTTATGCGCAATGGCAACAACCTTTTTCGTGACTGCAATGTTTTTCGCAAATGGAAGGGATGAACCGTCAATCATCACAGAGGAAAAACCGAAGTTTATGCATTCCCTCGCAAGCTCAAAGCTAAGGCCATGGTCAAGGTGGACAGCAACCGGCACTGGGACTTTTCTTGCAAAGGCAAGCGCAAGCCCTGCAAGCTCAAAGCCGCCGTACTTCAGAGCGCCAGATGACAGCTGGAGGAAAACAGGTGAGTTAGTTTCAACTGCTGCAGCGATGACAGCTTTAGTTATCTCAAGATTGTTTGTGTTGAAAGCGCCAACAGCATAGCAGCCCTTTTTGGCCTTTTGCAAAAGCTTATTTCCTGAAACAAGCACCATCTTTAGAACCTCCTGACAACGAGCTTCGAAGCATTGCTTTTCATAAAAGATGCAAGGTGCGCCTTGCCGAGCGAAAAATGCGCTCCCTTGTGTGTAAGTTTGAGTGCTGCAGCTGCAGCGGCAGTTTTCAGGGCATCGGTGATTGAGTGAGCTGGATAATAAGTGTGCGCGAAAGCGCCGCTAAAGGCGTCACCGGCACCAGTCGTATCCTTTATCTTCACAGGAACAGCAGAAACATGAAAGTATTTTGCGTTTTTGCTGCTTTTTCCGCTTTTGTCAGCAGCGTAAGCGCCTTCAACATCTTTTGTAACAACAGCTATTTTCCCGGGCAGCGAGCCAAGGATATCCCTGATATTATCTTTGCCGGTGTAATAACGCCCTTCTTCATAGTTCATTATGACCACGTCAAAATGAGGCCTTAGCTTCCTGAGCTGGGGCATCCAGCTGTGGAGCATCGTGATGCTTGGGGCAAAAACAACGGGCCTGCGGTGCTTCTTCGCAAGTGCAAGGACCTTTTTGAACAGGCCATAATTTTTTGCCGAGACAAGCGAGGTAATGAGGATGCGCTTCGAATTTTTAATTGCTGATTCAGGAACGTCAGACCGGCCAAGTGCACTGTTTGCCCCGCGATAAACAAGTATTGATTTCTCTCCGCCTGGGGAGATTATGCCAAGGCCAACCCCTGTGGGGCTGTTGCTGAACACTTTCACGGCTGCTGTATTAATCCTGTTCTTCCTCAAATCCGCTAGCACAGCTTTGCCAAACTCGTCATTGCCAACAGCCGATAAAAGGCAAACCGAAGAGCCGAGCGTCCTCATCATAATAGCGGAATTTGAGGCGCTGCCGCCAGGGCTCAGCTCGAGGCTCTCAAGCTCTGATTTTGAAGCGAAGGAGATGCAGACAAGCCTCTCAACATGCCTGCCCCCAATGTCAATGCGCTCAACATCACTCGTTTTGGCAATGATGTCAAGGGTGGAGCTTCCGACAACAAAAAAATCAGCCCGATTGAGTGACTCACCTTTTTTTGGCATAAGGCACGACTGGGCTGGAGAATTTATAAATCTTTGCTGCTAATAGCTGATTACTTTCAATCCGCTTATGCGCTCAAAGTGCCTCCTGTTTCCCGTAATTATGGTGCTGACGCCGTTTTCAATAAGTATCCCGGCAACCATACAGTCAAACGGCTCAACCTCCCTCCCCGCTGCCTTAAGCTCCCAGCAGATGCGCGCTGCACGCTTGCTGGCGGCTTCGGTAAGGCTGAGCATGCTTATTGAGCTGAAAAGCTCGTCATAATACCCCTCCTCAACGCTGCTTTTCACTCTCCTAGGGTCAAGCCCAAACATAAGCTCAGCGTAGTTTACCTGAGTGGACGCGTACGGCCCCTTTGCCATCAAAAGGGCGCCTTTTACCTCCTTCTTCCCCTTGAACAGGTCTATTATAACGGACGTGTCAAGGCCAATCATCTTAACCTCCTATTAAACGAAGCCCTGAAATCCGACATGCGCCGCTCCCTGTCACCCCAGCTTTCGTTTTTCAGAACGCCAAAGAAGTCCATAATATTCCTGCGCCTCTCCTTAAACTCAAGTATAACATCGGAAAAGCTCTTGCTATCCGACTTGAGCGACTTCAAAAAATCATACGCCTGCCTTTTCAGAGAGATGTTCACACTTGGCATGAGCACTCATACTATGCACTCATATAAAAAAGTTTCTATATGCGGCACAATTCCGCTGCAAGCGGAATGTGCTATCGACCTCGGGTCGATACGCATCGGCTGCTGCCGATGCTGAATCGGACTTTGTCCGATTTGCAGCTGTTGCAGCTCAAAACACCGAGCCGCCTGTGAGGAGCTTGCCGATAGCGTAGGTGGCGGCTGCCGCGATTGCGCCGATGACTGCCATTTCCAAGCCGCTGACAAGCCAGTTCTTTTTTGTCACGTAAGTCCTTGCAGCTCCTGCAGCAAACAAGGAAACAAGGGTAATTACCACAGCCGCAACAACGCCGCTTTGAGCTGTCACGAACGGAAACAGGAACGGAATTATGGGCAGGACACCACCTGCCACGGAAGCAAGCCCTATGACAGTTCCAACAACTACCGGCTTGTCAGGCTCTTTCGGGAAGCCGAACTCCTCAGCCCTCATGGTCTCGAGCCAGCGCCCCTTGTCAGAAGTTATAATTTTCACGATGGACTCAAGCTCCCTGCCCCTGAAGCCCTTGGCAGCGTAAAACTCCCTTACCTCCTGCCGCTCCCATTCGGGGAATTTCTCGATGTGCTCGCGTTCCTTGCGAAGCTCCTGCTCGTAAAACTCGTTCTGGCTCTTAGTTGAAAGGTAGCCGCCAAGCGACATTGAGATTGTCTCACCAAGAAGGGCGGCTGCTGCGGAAAGCAGGATGATGCCTTTGTTGCCCAAAACGCTCACGCCAGCAACAACCGCAATAACAGTAACTATGCCGTCCTGGATGCCGAAAACAACCTCTCGTATAAGCTTGCCGCTCTTGTCATGCTCCTCCTGAGCCTCAGGCCTTGGAACCTTCTTTTGGGTTTTCATTTTGACATTGCTTTGGCAGATGATTCTTTTAAACCTTCGCCTTTAGAAAAAGATTTCCACAGCATGTAGCCGCCAAGGGCTACCATCGGGATGCTCCAGAACTGGCCCCAAGTCAATCCGAGAACGTAAGCTGGCACTACCTTAACGAATTCCAGCACAAAGCGAATTGAGCCGTAAAGGAATACAAAAAGCCAGAAAAGGAGCCCTTTGGGCAATTTCAATTTCCGCTGCTGAAGCTGCCACAGGACAACAAAAATAAACAGGTTCTTAATAGCCTCGTAGATCTGGACAGGATGCCTGAATCCATTAACGCCCTGAAACTTCACTCCCCAAGGCAAGCTTGTGGGAGTGCCGTAAAACTCACCGTTGAGGAAATTCGCAACCCTTCCCAAAGACAGGGCCAATGCAGCAGGGATAACGGCAATGTCAGCAAGGTCGTAAAAGGCGATTTTTTTCTTTTTTGCAAAATAGTAACCAGCGATAACCAATCCAATAAAGCCGCCGTGGAAAGCCATGCCGCCATTCCACACAGCGACGATTTGGCCAGGATTCTCAAGGTAGTAGCCCAAAGATGAAATAACGTGGCCGAGCCTTGCGCCAACAACAACAGCAACTGTGCTGAGCAAAAGCAGCTCATCAAAGTCCTTGCTGCTGAGAGGAAGCTGGCGCTTTTTCGCCAAGTGGCGCAGGATGAGGAACGAAACGAGGATGCCAGCTGCAAAGATGATGCCGTAATACCGGATGGAGAAAGGCCCTATCTCAGCAAGAACCGGGCTGATGTTGTGGTAAAACATGCCTCAAAGGAGGAAAACGCTGCTATTTATTGTTTTCCGATTGTTTTTACAATGACAGCATGGTTTGCCGCCTTACTCATCCTGACAAAAACATAGCCTATTATTGCGAGGTAGGCTGCGTAGGCCATTATTTCGAGAAGTGAAGGGTCGCCGTTGTAGCCGAACAGAGACTTTGCAAGGCCGCCCAGGAAGCCCTTCTCGTTAAGGAGCCAGTTGGTGTCCCAGACATGCTCAACCGTCATGGGCAGGACCTGGGCTTCCTGGAACTCATGGACTCCGTGCGCAACCAGGCCTGCAGCAAAAAGAACAAGGAGCAGGCTTGTGATGTTGAAAAACATTCTCAGATTAACTTTTTTTGCTGCCGTGAAAAAAAGATAGCTCACTCCAAGTGCAAAAGCGATCCCTAAAGCCCCGCCCACAAACACGTTCTGGCCGCTTGCGAAGGTCGCAGCGCCAAGGAAGATAACAGTCTCAACGCCCTCCCTGAAGACTGCCACAAAAGAAAGCAGGAAGAGCTCAAGCTTCTCCTGCTTCTCAACTGCCCTGGAAACCTTCTCCTCAACATGGCGCTTTAAGTGCATCCTCTGCCTGAACATCCACACAATCATCCATGACAAAAGCATTGCAGCAACGACCATGGTGCTGCCTTCAAACAGCTGCTCAGCCCTGCCCTCAAAGCCGCCAGCGACAGTCTGGAAAAGAACCGCTGCCGCAATGCTGGCAATAACAGCGAAAAATATGCCCAAATAGACGTAGCGGTTAAACTTCTGCTGCTTAACCCTGTAAAGAAAAACAAGCATTATTCCAACAACAAGGGCTGCCTCAAGCGTTTCCCTGAATGTTATGACCGCGCTGGACAAGTCCATTAAAGCCACAAAAAAACACCCGCCAAATCACTAAATCCACCAATGATATCCATCACTTATTCACTATTGTGAAGATTGCTTGGGCAGCTTTTATTTAAATTTTGCTGTGTTCACTGTGAAATGCCAAGCGCCGACTAAACGCCAACCGTGCCAGAAAAAACGTAAGTTGCAGGCCCAGTCAGGTAGACGTGGTTGTCCTTTGCCCACTCCACCAGCAAGTCACCGCCTTTGAGGTGCACCTTGACTTCTCTTCCTGTCTTCTCGTTAAGGACACAGGCAACAACGGAAGCGCAAGAGCCGGTACCGCAGGCAAGCGTCTCGCCCACGCCACGCTCCCAGACGCGAAGCTCAATCTCGTTCCTGTTTAAGACGCGCACAAACTCAACATTGGCCCTTCCTGGGAAAGCGCTATGGTTCTCAATCTCCCTCCCAATCTCCTCAATGTCAAAAGCATCAATGTCAATATTGGCGTCATCAGCAAACACGACAGCATGGGGATTGCCCATAGACACGGCAGTAACCTTAACCTTCGTATATTTCAGCTGCAGGGACTCGTTAATAGCCTTGGCTGCCGCATTGCCATTCATCGGAATCTCTTTCCTCAACAAGCGAGGCTCACCCATGTCAACCCTAAACAAGCCATCCGAGGCAACAATTCTCTTGATGCCGGACATTGTTTCTATTTTCAGCCCTTTGCCCTTGCCACCCTTACTGTAGCCCTTGTTGATCAGAAGCTTGGCAGTGCAGCGAATGCCGTTGCCGCACATCTCAGCTTCAGAGCCGTCAGAGTTTATAATCCGCATCCTGCCAGAGTTATTCCTGTCTTCAGGGGGAGATGCGAGCAGAATTCCGTCAGCACCAATCCCGAAGTGCCGGTCACACACTTTCTTTGCAAAGGATTTCAGGTCCTTTACCATGGCGAAGGCCTTACTGTTGGTGCGGTCAAAAAGGTCAATAACAATGTAATCGTTGCCTAGCCCGTGCATCTTCACAAACTTCAAATTAGCCATTACATTCACCTCTACTACATGCCGTAGATAACATGAGCCAGGTCTTCGCGCTTCCTTATGACTCTGACATCGCTGCCGGAGACGAGCACCTCGGCAGGCCTGGGCCTCGTGTTGTAATTGGATGACATTGAAAACCCGTAAGCGCCTGCCACCAGGATTGCAAGAACATCCCCCTCCTTAATAATGGGAAGGCTCCTGTCAACAATTCCGTGCTCATCCCTTGTAAAAACATCGCCGGACTCGCACACATTGCCACACACAGCGACCTTTTCTTTCTTTCCGCCGTTGCCGCAATTATCAACGACAACTATCGGATGATAAGAGCCGTAAGCCATTGGCCTAATCAGGTGGTGGAAGCCGGTATCAACGCCGACGAATTTGTGCTTAGGGGTCTGCTTTATCGTGTTTACGGTGCAAAGCAGGGCTCCTGACTCTGCCACAATGAACCTTCCGGGCTCAATCGTTAAAGACAGCTTCTTGCCAAAGCTGCTGCAAAAGGTTTCAAACAGTTTGCTGACAGCAGCACCAAACTTGGCAAAGTTGATCGGCTTCTGGCCAGGCCTGTAAGGGACACCGATGCCTCCTCCGAAATCAACAAACTCAAGGTCTCCCAGCCCGCTTTTGTTCTTTTCAATAATCGAAAGAAGCACCTTCATTGCAGTCAGGAACTTGCCAGTCTCTAAAATTCCGGAGCCAATGTGCTGGTGGATGCCAACAATTTTGAGACCGTATTTTGAGGCAATGGCAAACGCCTTTCCAACATCACCCGCCAAGATGCCAAACTTGCTTTCAGGACCGCCGGTAATAACGTGGCCGTGATGCCCGGCGCCAACGTCAGGGTTAACCCTGAAGCACACCTTTGAACCCGGACTCAGCCTGCCATACCTTTCCAGCTGCGACAGCGAATCGCAATTCACAAGAACCTTCCTTGAGATGGCAAACTTCATCTCATCATCAGTAACAGAGGTTGAGGTAAAGATTACCTGCTCGGGCTTGAATCCTGCCTTCAACGCAATTTCAATCTCACCAGGAGAGACAGCATCAATGCCAATGCTTTGCCCCCCCTCATCCCTTATTATTTTCAGGACGGAGAGGTTTGTGTTTGCCTTGGCAGCATAGAAAATCCTAAGCGGGCGATAGGCGATGTTCTGGACAAGGGCACTCACCTTTGAGCGTATTGCTTCCTCATCATAGGCGTAAAGAGGAGTTCCAAACCTCCTGGCAAGGCCGGAAGCCGCAACCTCCCCAATAAACAGCCTGTTATTTTTTACAGATATCATACTACAAATCCTCCACCACACCACCACTACAGCTGCTGCAGTTATGCGGCGATTCACTTCTTTAAAGCTTTCTTAATCCTGTCCATTGCCTCAGCCAGCCTTGAATCAGGAACAGTCAGCGAGATTCTGAAGTAGCCCTCGCCGTAGCTGCCGTAAGCAGCTCCTGGAGTTACAACTACGCCTGCCTTGTCCAGCATGAGGGTTGCAAAGCCCGCAGAGGTGTGACCGTTGGGCACTTTGCACCACATGTAGAAAGTCGCCTTGGGCCTTATCGCTCTTATGCCAACGCCTGTGAGCGTGTCATACACAAGGTCCCTCCTCTTCTGGTAAACGCTGTTAAGCTGGTCAATGCGTGAGTCAGGCGTTTTAAGCAGCGCCGTTATCGCGGCATACTGGACAGCGTTGAAAACGCCAGAGTCAACATTGTTTTTTACAGTAGCCATGGCTGAGATTATTTCAGGATTGCCAACAGCCATGCCAATCCTCCACCCCGTCATGTTGTAGGGCTTGGACAGGGAGTTGAACTCAACGCCAACGTCCTTGGCGCCGGGAACCTCAAGGAAGCTCAGAGGCCTGTAGCCGTCGAAGGCAATCTCGCTGTAAGGGTTGTCAGAGCAGACAATCAGGGTGTGGTCTTTTGTAAAGTCAATAACCTCCTTGTAGAAATCCTTTTCTGCCACAGCAGTGGTTGGGTTGTTAGGATAGCTTAGGTATAGTATTTTTGCTTTCTTAACAACGTCCTTTGGAATTTTGTCAAGCTGTGGCAGGAAGCTGTTGGCTTCCAGCAATGGAAGGTCATAAACCTGCCCGTTGGCAAGGACTGTGCTTGTCCTGTAAGGCGTATAGCAGGGGTTGGGAACAAGCGTGTAATCGCCAGGGTTAACGAACGCGAGCGAGAGGTGCAGGCTGCCCTCTTTTGAGCCGATTAATGCCAACACTTCGCTAACAGGGTCAAGGGCAACGTTGTGCCTTTTCTTATACCATGCTGCAACAGCCTCCCTGAACGAAAGCATTCCTTCATAGTCAGGGTACTGATGGTTTTTCGGGTCGTTTGCTGCCCTTTCAAGCTCGGCAATGATGTACTTCGGAGTGGGCATGTCCGGATCACCGATGCCCAGGCTTATGACATCAACCCCTTTCTTCCTGGCATGCTCAATCTTCTTGCTGATTTCAGCAAAAAGGTAAGGCGGAATCTGCTGAAGGCGGCCTGAACGGGTGTGTTTTGTCATTTTTTAACGCCCACTAAACTATCTGTGATTTATCGGTCTATTAACCGGTCTATAATTCATCATTGAGCTAACAAGCTCGCTTGTTGGTGGCATATAAACCCTTTCCAATGCCCTTGCACTCAGCGCCTGTATAAACAGCTTGTTAAAAATATCCTCAGCATGAGCAAGCCTGCGCCAGCCTTCGTTAAACGCCAATGTGAGATCCTCGCTAAAGAGATATGTCCTAGAGGCAAATTCGCGCATCATAAGTGCACGCTGCACAACTGCAGCGCCAACAGCAGGAAGCAGGGAAGACTGCGGGGAAAACGCCACTCTTCCATTGCTGCCGTTGCTAACACTGCCCATGGCGGGCTGGTGGTGCTTCATATAGATTCCCAGCTCAGCAAGGGAGTCCGCAACTGCCCCCAATTCGGAATTTGGCCAACTGTAAGCGCCGTAAGACGGTGCAATGGCGAGTGAAATCAGAAAACCGCGCAAATGCGCAAGGGTTTCATGCATTATAGGCAGATAATCCTCAACCTGCACAATCCCTCCATTAACAGCGGCTGCAGCCATGTAAATGGCAGTTTCCTGCACAACGCCAAAACAGGAAATAACACTCAATTCCAACTTGCTTAATGAACCAGCGGGTTTCCCCCCAAGCAAGCACTGCCTGCTTCCCTGCGCCTGCCTGAAATATTGCGCCGGTGAAGGAGGATTGACCATTTTACCCAATCAGCCCCTTTGCCTTCATGAGCTCAGCGTTGAGGATTGCCGCGCCTGCAGCTCCCCTTATCGTGTTGTGGCCAAGCACAACGAACTTGTAGTCAAGCACGCTGCACGGCCTGATTCTGCCGACAACAGATGCCATGCCCTTCTCTGCCATGCGGTCAATCCTTGGCTGGGGCCTGTCCGCTTCCTTCCTGACTACTATTGGATGCTGCGGGGATGATGGAAGCTTCAGCTGTTTCAGAGGGTTGAAATTCTCAAAAGCGTTGATAATGTCTTTTTCTGTTGCCGCTTTGGATAGCTTGACAGAAACGCATTCAGTATGGCCGTCAGAAACATTAACGCGGTTGCACTGCGCGCTTACTGCGACTTTAGCATCCTCCACTCGGTTGCTGCCGAGTTTTCCAAGCAGCTTAAGTGTTTCTGTCTGCACCTTCTCCTCTTCCATCCCTATGTAAGGGTAAACGTTGTCGATGATGTCCATAGAAGCAACTCCGGGATAGCCAGCCCCGCTAAGCGCCTGCATTGTTGTAACCAGGACTTTCTCAATGCCGAACCTGTCCATCAAGGGCTTAAGCGCCAGCACCATGTGGATAGTGCTGCAGTTCGGATTGGTAACTATGAAGCCCTTCCATTTCCGCTGCTGCTGTTGCCTTTTTATCAAGGCAAGGTGTTCAGAATTAACTTCAGGGATGAGAAGCGGAACGTCAGAGTCCATGCGGTGATTGCGGCTGTTGCTGCTAACAACGTAACCAGCCCTTGCAAACTCTTCCTCAATCGGGCCGGCAACAGCGGCATCGAGCGCAGAAAAAACCAGCTTGCAGCCAAGATTGGGCCTGCATTCCTTTACCTTCATCCTCCTGGCGTAAGCTGGGATATCCGCGCTTATCTTCCACCTGCCGGCAACCGCGTCCTCATAAGCCTTTCCGGCAGACTGCTCAGAAGCAGCAAGCCCTGTAACTTCAAACCACGGATGGCCTTCAAGCAGCTGCACGAAGCGCTGCCCAACCATGCCGGTTGCCCCCAAAATTCCAACTTTGATTTTTCTCATCGCCGCTCTCCCAACTCCACTCAATCCAACCCCAGTCAATGCCGGTGCTGCCGCTGCGGCTGCAGCTACTATTAAAAGTTATTGCTGCTGCCGCGAAAAGAACCTCATTTCAACTTCACCTGAAAAAGTCGCTTATGAAGTCGTTCATGGTGAAGAAGCCCTTCCTGCCCCTGAGCCACTCGGCAGCCATTACCGCGCCCAAGGCAAACCCTGCCCTGCTCCTTGCGGTGTGCTTAAGCTCAATCGTGTCTGCTTCGCTGTCAAAGCCCACAACGTGAGTGCCCGGAATCCAGCCAGCCCTGACACTTGCAAAGTGCAGCTCCTCAGGATTAATCTTGCGGTCCAACTTATCATACTGTGGCTGCTTTTTTCTGCTGATATTTTTCAAAAGTATCTCAGCAATGCTCTTTGCAGTCCCTGAAGGGCTGTCAAGCTTCTGGTTATGATGGAGTTCGTATCCAAATGCGTCATATTCTGGAACTTTATTAATTAGTTTGGCAGCTGCCTCTATGACTCTATAAAAAACATTTACCCCGACTGAAAAGTTTGAGCTGTAGATGAACCCTGTGCCGGCTGCGCCAACAAGCTGCTTTGCCTCGGTCATGCCGTCATACCATCCTGTGGTACCGACAACCATGTTCTTTTTTGCGGCCGTAACCCTGCGGATGTTGCCAACGACAGCAGAAGGGACTGTGAAGTCGATGACAATGTCAGCGTCTTTAAGGCAGCTGCCTGAACTGTCAATTTCTTTATGAGTTGCGCCAGCATCAGTTTTGTCAACAATGGCGCAGACAGTATGGCCGCGGAGCTTCGCAACCCTGTCAACCTCCTTCCCCATCTTTCCATAACCAATCAGAGCTATTTTCATCTTATCAACCCCATCTTTTGAATTACAGCCCTGAGCTTGTCAACGTTTGCTGGCTGCATCTCGCACAAAGGCATCCTCACAGGGCCAGCAGGCATTCCTGCAAGGTTCATAGCAGTCTTTATCGGAATCGGGTTTGTTTCAAAAAATGCCGCTTTGAAAATTGGCAACATTTCGAAATGAAGCCTTCTTGCAGTGGCAAAATCGCCCTTTGCTGCAGCAGCGCACATGTCACTGACTTTTCTTGGAATTAAGTTGCTGACTACAGAGATTACACCCCTGCCTCCAAGAGCCATCAACGGGAGGGTGAGGTTGTCATCACCGCTCACAACGCTGAACGCCTTAGGGAGCTGCTCAAGCACATCCATCATCTGCGCGAGGTTGCCAGATGCCTCCTTAACTGCGATAATGTTTGGCACCTGCGCCATCCTCGCAAGCGTAGCTGTCTCAATGTTAACTGCAGTCCTGCCCTGAATGTTGTAAACCACAACAGGAATGCTGATTGACTCTGCAATGGCCTTGAAGTGCCTGAAAAGCCCTTCCTGGGTTGGCTTGTTGTAGTAAGGCGAGACAACAAGCACGGCATCAGCTCCGAGCTCCTCTGCCTGCCTTGACAACTCTATCGAATGTTCTGTTGAGTTTGTCCCTGTCCCAACAATTACGTTCACTTTACCAGCTGCAGCAGCAACAACGGTTTTGATTACTGTTTCCCTTTCCTCATCGCTGACTGTTGGACTTTCTCCTGTTGTTCCAAGAGGAATAAGCCCGGAAATTCCATTCTCAATCTGAAAACGGACGTTCCTCTTCAGCCCTTCAACGTCAAGCTCGTTGCTGTCAGTAAACGGCGTAACCATGGCCGTCATTGCGCCTTCAATCCCAACAGTTTTTCCGTATCCCATAAGCCCTCACCCTCAACATGCCTTGTTTGTTTCTCGCTTTTTAATTCTTATTCAATTTTCAATTTTTCTGCCTTGACCGCAAATATGCCCCTTTAGGCGCTGCAGCCACAGCCGATGCGACGGCCTCGGCAGCTAAACCATTTCCTGCACCGAAAAACTCGCTATGCAGAGCGCGCACAGCCTCTTCAAGCTGGTCCTCCTTCACAACCACGCTCAGGTTAACATCCGAATAGCTCTGGGACGCCATTTCAACGTTAATCCCCCTGTTGCCAAGCGTTGAAAACATCCTCCCGCCAACGCCAGGCACCGACTTTATCCCCCTGCCAACTAAGCTTATCGACGCCCTGTCTGACATGACCCTAACGTCCGCAAACTCCTTAAGCCTCTCAACCAGCTGTGAAATATCAAAATTCTTCTCAATAGTCATTGAAACGTTCACTTCAGAGGTCGCTATAAGGTCAACAGGAACACTGAACTCCTCAAAAAGCCTGAACACCCTGTTAAGGAAGCCGTAAGCCAAAAGCATCCTGAGCGAGTTGATGTTGACAACGTACACATCCTTCTTGCACGTGATTGCCGTAACATCCCTTTTGGCATCAACTTCCCTCAATATCAAAGTTCCCCCATTATGCGGGTTGAACGTGTTAAGCACCCTTACCGGTATGTTCCTGCTCATTGCCGGCAGGATTGTTTTTGGGTGCAGGACCTTTGCCCCAAAGTACGCAAGCTCGCTTGCTTCCTCAAACGAAACTACAGGGACAGTACTTGCGCCAGGAACCAGTTTTGGGTCAGCGGTCATTACCCCGTCAGCATCGGTCCAAATCTGGATTTCCTCAGCACCAAGTGCTGCGCCAAAGATTGAGGCAGTATAATCGCTGCCGCCCCTCCCGAGCGTTGTTACCTCGCCTTCTGATGTCTTGCCTACGAACCCGGTCACGACAGGAATAGTGCCAGAAGGCATTTTTTCAACAGCGGCCGCAATAGCCTCATAAGTAGATGGAAGAATCTCGGCACTGCCAAAGTTGCTGTCGGTAATCATGCCAAGATCGTAGGCGTTAAACTCCTTTGCGTTGAGGCCGCACTTTTTAGCATACGCAGCAACTATCCTTGAGGACATGCACTCACCAAAGGAAGCAACGTAATCTGTTGTGCGGGCAGTAATCTCCCTGACTAGCCAGATGCCGTACAGCACCTTCTCAAGCTCTGCCAAGTCCTCAAGAAGTATATCCGGAGCAATGCCGAGGCCTGAGATTATGTCAGCATGCTTTCTCTCAATCCCGCCAACAATGCCCTTAACTGAAGAGCCTTTGCCCAAAGAGCTCCTGGCTGCTGCCAGGAGCATGTCGGTAACGCCTGAAACAGCAGAAACAACAACAAAAGGGTCCTTTCCTGAATTTGCCGCCTGCCTGATTATGTCAATCACGCCACGAATGCTCCCGGCACTACCAACCGAAGTGCCCCCGAATTTCATGACAATCATTCCTTGCATCCCCCAAGCTGAAAAGCCGCCTGCCGACAAGAGCATGATAGCTAATCAGCGTATTTAAAGCTTATCCGTGTGTCCGACTATAACAGGACAGACAATAACCAAAATCATGAATCAGCTATGCCAACTATTAAAACTTAATGTTATTAAAATAACAAAATTTAAATACTAATGTTATTCCTTATGCGGCTGCAATGGTGACTGTCAGCGCAATAGCCAAGAAGCTCGTTAATGAAAAGCCGCTGCTGCAGGAAGGGCTGCGGCAGGGCATAATAAGCTTCGCAGCCCTTGCCGAAATAATAAAGCCGCAGGTGGCGCAGCAGCTTGGAAAAGAGGCAAGCCTGGCTGCCGTAATCATGGCTTTGAGAAGGCACAGCGAAAATCTCAGGGCCAGCGATGTCAAAAGGATAAAGTTCGAGCCGAATGCGCAGCTGACGCTCAAAACCAATCTCATCTATTTTTCTGTGAAAAGGTCGCGGGAACTGTTCAGGAAGCTTGAAGGGCTGTACAAGTCGTTCGATTACGAAACAGGCGATACCTTCAATGTAATACACGGCAACTATGAGGTCTCAATAATAACTAACGGCAAATATGAGAAAAAGGTTGCGGCCATGCTTGCGGAGGAGAGAATAACAACCAAGGAAAAGAATCTCGTCTCAATATCCCTGAGCCTCGCGAAGGATTTCGTGTACACCCCAGGCATTATTTTCGCTGTGACGAGAAAGCTTTACTGGGACAACATCAATGTCTTTGAGCTCGTAACAACAGCCACAGAGCTGACGTTCATTTTCCAGAAAAAAGACTCGATGAGGGCTTACTCATCAATGCAGGAACTGATAGAGGAGAAAACTGAAGAGAAAAATGCTGCAGCGAATCATTCCGAATCATAATTAACTATGCTGAAGACGTCGTAGCCCTTCAATTTCTCCCTGCCGTGCAGGAAAGAAAGCTCGATTAGGAAAGCGAAACCAACAACCCTGCCGCCAAGCTTTTCAATGAGTCCGGCTGCTGCCTTTGCCGTTCCCGCTGTAGCAACAAGGTCGTCTACAATCAGGACGCGGTCGCCGGGCCTGATTGCGTCCTCATGAATCTCAAAAGCGTCGGTGCTGTACTCTGTCCGGAACTCCTGCCTTATCTTCCTGTAAGGGAGCTTGCCAGGCTTCCTCAGAGGAACAAATGAGACGCCAAGCTCATAAGCAAGCACAGAGCCGAAAATAAAGCCTCGGCTTTCCGCAGAAGCAACAACATTTATGCCTTTACCTTTGCAATAGTTAAGAAACTGCAGGATAACGTACCTGAACGCGGCAGCATCAGCAAGAACAGGAGTAATGTCCCTGAACATTATGCCCTTCTTCGGAAAGTCAGGCACTGTGCGGATGATTGACTTGAGGTTCACGTTCACATCACACAATTGCTGTTTTTATTGCATCTCTGCAGCTGCATTCCTTGTGCCCTATTTTTGGAACTAAGGCAAACAGCAGCTTCTTCACGTTGTCTGCATTCCTTTTCATCGTCTTGACAATCATTTCCCATGTTACGGCTTCTTCTGATTCCAGCCAGCAGTCATAATCCGTATTCATGGCAATCGTCGCATAGCAGATCGCAGCCTCCCTTGCCAGAACAGCTTCGGGAACAGTGCTCATGTTTATCACGTCTGCATTCCAGCTCCTGAACAAATGAGACTCTGCCTTTGTTGAGAACCTTGGCCCTTCTATTGTCACCACAGTGCCTTTTTCATGAAAGCTTAAATGCATCTCCTTTGCAGTTTCTGCAAGAAGCTTCCTCAGTTTTCCGCAGAATGGCTCTGCCATTGATATATGACAAACCTTGTCCTTATCATGGAATGTGCTTTTTCTCTTTGTAGTCCTGTCTATAAACTGGTCAACAAAGACGAAGTCACCGGGCTTTATGTTACCCCTTAAAGAGCCGCAAGCCGTTGTTGCTATTATATGTGTGCAGCCTTGTTCCTTCAACGCATAAATGTTTGCCTGGAATGGGACGTTTGTCGGCATTATCGAGTGCTTTATTCCATGCCTTGCAAGTATGACAACATCTACCCCTTTCATCTTTCCCACAGTCAGTGGGCTGGATGGCTTGCCAAAAGGCGTATCTGCTTCAATTTTTCTTGCAGCTTCAAGAAGATTAGGGTCATCTAAGCCGCTGCCCCCGATAATCCCGACTTTGACCATTTTAGAAACAAGTTTTTATTCTTCAGCTGCTGCGCTTGCTTTTCCCGCCAGCTTCTGCACGACCGCCTTATCGCTGATTATGGCGCTGTTGCCCGTAGGGTCCTCGATTATTATCTTCAGCTTTTCCTCGCCCCAAACGCACCTGTTAATCTTCTTGATAAGGTTCTTTGCCTTCTGGACAGCGTCCTCGTCCTCGTCCGTATCGCGGATAGCCTCAACTTGGTGCTTAACCCTCTGAAGAAGGCCCTCAATGTTGGTAACGTAGCCGTTGGACGCCTCGCCCGGCTCAATATCGGCAACGTAAGGAATCCTGACAGTCCCCTGGCCTGACTTAACCACCCTGATTGACATGTCATCAGGGCCTGAAACCTCAATTGAATAGCGGGCAGGCTCTCTTTCCTCAGCGCATTCCACATCGGCCTTGTGGAACTTGCAGCTGTTGCAAGTCATTGAAAAAAGAAAAACTTTCCCAAAATAAGGAATCTCCTGCTCCCTTTCAGCCAAGGCAAGGGATTTCCGGCTGCAGACAGGGCAAATTTCGCCAGTAACAACATCAACCTTGGCATCATTCGCAGAATTATCAGAAACTTTCCCCTTCGCGGCCTTCCCATTCCCATTTGCCATGATGGGCGATACCGCAAAAGAAGTTTAAATAGTTTTTGGTGGGCAAAATTCAAGATTGATTCAACAAAGTATGAGAATCATAGCTGCCCGAAATAATGCAAAAGAACTTCACCAGCATCCCCGATAGTGTTTCCGAAAGTAAGCACGCCTTCCTCATGGCCGCCCATCACGATAAACCTGACTTCCCTTGTTTTTCCGCTCAACATAAGCCGCATCACCTCGGCAGCCATTTCAGGAGTGCCGTGCTCAACTTTTTTTGAGGTAGTCGGAAACTTGCCCATCATTCTCTCCCACAACGCCTTGTGGTGGACATGTATAATGCCATTTACGGCTGCGTCAGCTTCATATATTGCAGCATGCGTAAGTGACTCTGACGATGCCTTGACAGGCCCCTCGCACGCCAGCATATTACCGGCAAAGTCCCATCCCGTAACTTTTGCATAGTGGCTTCCGTCTGTCTTTGGGACCTTACCGGTGGCAGAGCCGCTGACAAAAAAATTGTTTGATTTCACAATTCTGACGCTAACATTTCCGAATCCTATCCCGTTCGGATAGACTCCAATCAAGCCAAGGCCATAAAGCTTATTTCTCCAATTGTTAAGCAGTTCAATCTCTGATTCCGGGAAAGGCTTTGTCTCTTTCCACTTGCAGTCAAATTTAATGACACCTTTCTCATCCATTGCCCCCACGCTCCGGGAACAGTTTTAAAATTCCCTTTTCACTGGCTTGGCAAATGCCTCTCTCCGTAATTAGCCCTGTAACAAGGCGCGCTGGTGTGACGTCAAAGCCGTAATTTGCGGCGCGGCTGCTACTTGGAGTTAGCAAAATCTTCCTTATCTTTCCATCAGAAAGCCCTTGCGCAAACTTAACCTCTTCCTCTCCGCGCTGCTCAATAGGAATGTCACTTCCGCTTCGAGTATTCCAGTCAATCGATGACGATGGAAGAGCAACATAAAAGGGCACGTTATTATCCTTTGCCGCCAGCGCTTTAAGGTATGTACCAATCTTATTGGCAACGTCTCCAGTGCGGGTTGTCCTGTCTGATCCGACAATCACAAGGTCAACCAAACCGCTCTGCATGAGATGCCCCCCAGTATTATCTGCAATGACTGTGTGAGGTATGCCCTGCTGCCCAAGTTCCCAGGCAGTCAGCCTGGAGCCCTGGTTCCATGGCCTGGTCTCATCTACCCAAACGTGAACCTTAATTCCTTTCCCGAAAGCCAAGTAGATGGGGGCAGTTGCGGAACCATAGTCTACAAAAGCAAGCCACCCTGCATTGCAATGCGTAAGGATATTTACGACCTTGCCTTTTTTCTTCTTGCTTATATCACGTATCATCTTCAGGCCGTGCTCGCCTATTCTCATGCAATAATCAGAATCCTCATCAGCTATTTCCTTTGCTGTTTCTAATGCTGCAGAAATTTTTCCTCCAGTAGAACTCACTGCTGCCATGGCTTTAAGCTGCCTTTCAACAGAAACGGCCAGGTTAACTGCGGTCGGCCTTGTGCCCTTCAGCTTTTCTGCGGCCATGAGCATAAAATCGTCAAATCTATGCTTCGGTGCTTCCAGCGCTGCCAGATACATTCCAAAGCCGGCAGCCGCTCCTATCAGCCCAGCACCGCGAACATGCATTTCCTTAATAGCCCGAGCAACATCATCCAAGGACTTCAAATCCTCAACCACAAACTTATGGGGCAATTGCCGCTGATCAATGACCTGTATAACCTTGTCGTGGCCTGGCCTGGCCCATATTGTCCTGTAACGCCTGCCGTTGACATTCATTGTATGCTCATCTCACAACCGCATCGTCTGCGGCATCAACGGAAATAATCTCTTTTGCGGTCCTCAGCGGCTTGGTTCCATAAACAATTTTTTCGTCCTTAACACTGAGGTTAAGCCTGTAAAACTCTTCGATAGCAAGCTGCTTCCTGCTTGACGCTATCTTTTCCTGGTCTGAGCCTTCAGGATAAACCAGATCGCCGGGCTGGGAACGCTCAGGCGAAACTACGACAACCCTGCCGCCGTCATCGGCGGCGAGAAGCATGCCCTGGCTCTCAAAGCCGCGAAGCTTCGCATGCTTAAGGTTTGAAACAACAACAATGTTCCTGCCGAGAAGCTCGGCCTTCTTGTAATGAGGCCTCAAGCCGGCAACAAGCTGGATTATTTTCTGCTTACCACTTCCAATATCAACCTTCAGAACGTAAAGCTTGTCAGCATCAGGATGCTCTGATATCTCCTCAATCCTGCCAACTTTCAAAACGGCAGGGAAAACATGCGCTATTGAGATGGTTTCCTCAATGGGTGCAAAAATGATTCTGGCAGCGAGAATCTTCTTTGCAGGAACTGGCTTGTCCAATTCGCCAAGGCCAAGATTTTTAGTGCTCTCGTAGCCCAGGAGCCTCAGAATCTTCTCAGAATATTTTGGAAGAACAGGGAAGGACAAAATGGCAAGGTTCCTCACAATTGCAGCCGCAACCGAAACAACCTTATGGCACTTCTTCTTATCAGTCTTCACAAGCTGCCAGGGCTGGTTCTCCTGAAAGTAGCGGTTGCCAATGCTGCCCAATTCCAAAATTCCTTTTACGGCTTCCTTGAAATTGCAATCGCCGTAGTGCTTAATCACGGCATCGCACTTTGGCTGAAGCTGCTGCAGGAAAAATTTCTCTTCATTGCCGAGAGATTCCAGCTTTGAGTCGAAGTTGTTGTTGAGGAACACAAGCGAGCGGTGCACAAAGTTGGCTATGTTGCTGACCAGGTCGCCGTTGATTTTTTCCCTGAAGTCTCCAAAGTCAAGGTTTATGTCGCTTACCGCCTTCGTAAGGTGGGAGGCGTAGTAAAACCTGAGGAACTCAGGCTCATGGCCGGCAACAGCAAGATAATCCTTGGCAGTAAGGAAGTTGCCCCTTGACTTGGACATCTTCTCCCCGTTAATGGTCAGGTGGCCGTGAACGACAATGTCAGAGGGGAGATTGAAGCCTGCAGCCAAAAGCATCGAAGGCCAGAAGAGCAGGTGGAAGTAGATGATGTCCTTGCCAATGAAATGAATTATTTTTGCATTCTGATTTTGCCAATACGCCTCAACTGCTGATTTGTCAAGCCTGTCCCTGCAATACTTTTCAGTAGCTGCTATGTAGCCGATAGGCGCGTCAAGCCAGACATAGTAGTACTTGTTAAGCTCCCCGGGGATTTTAAAGCCGAAGTATGGCCCATCACGGGAGATGTCCCAATCCTGCAATTCGCCTTTAATCCATTCAGAAACAAAGTTTTTCACATCCGCCTGTAAATTCCTGTTGCTGTCAAGCCACTGCTGCAACTGCTGTGAGAAGCCGCTGAGCTTGAAAAAGTAATGCAACGACTGCTTTCTGACAGGAACAGTGCCGCAGATGGAGCAGTGAGGCTCAACAAGGTCCACTGGCTGGTAGATTGAGTTGCAGCGCTCGCACTGGTCGCCATACTGGTCCTCGGCGCCGCACTTTGGGCATTTGCCTTTTACATACCTGTCAGGCAGATATCTCTTGTCATTTTCACAATAAGTCAGCTCAACAAGACGCTCGTAAATGAAGCCCTTTTCAGTGAGCTTCTTAAAAAAAAGGTCGCTGTAAAACTTGTTCTCAGAGCTGTTTGTTGAATGATAAACGTCAAAGTCTACGTGAAAGGCTGAAAAATCCGCCGTGTGCTCGCCGTAATACTTCTGGATCAGCTCTTCCGGCTTGACCTTTTCCTTGGCAGCTGCCAGCTCAATTGGAGTGCCGTGCGTGTCGTCAGCGCAGACGAACACGACATCCCTGCCTGAAAGCTTCAGAAACCTTACAAATATGTCTGCCTCGATGTACTCGACAAGGTGCCCAAGGTGAATGGGGCCATTCGCGTAAGGCAGAGCTGCCGTGACGAGTATTTTCTCCTTCGGTTTAGATTCGGGCTTTGCCATGCGAGAAAAAGGAAATCGGATTGTTTAAATAGTTTGCCACAATGCGGTAAATGTTCTTATCCCGGCACCATGCGGTTTTCGCCGTGTTCGCGAAGTTCGATTGAGTAACCGCCTTCCTGAGGCCCCCCGCCAAACACAACGTACGACTGGCCTGTTTCCGGGTCATGCCACATTCCTGGCTCTGCATCCGAAGCGGTTATTGGAATTGGTTTTCTCCGCAGTTCTTTTTCAAGCATAGACTGGGCAAATGCTAATCTTGTTGTGTGCTCTTGGACTATTGAAACTAATCCTCGCCCTTCTGCAACTTCCCTAAGCCCCTTCAACACGCTTATTGCAGAACGATAGAAGTCTGCACCACCAATTCGCCCATACATTTCGTTTATAGTTGGCACTTGAAGAAGGGCTTGTAAACTTATTCTTTGGTTCGTGCCAGAAATCATTTCCGAAGCAGCTTCTTCTAACCAGTCACTCATGCAATTCACGTGGGATGGAAAAATCTGCTGTTATATAAATCTTGCGGCAAAAATTAGCCAACAATCTCAGCGAGCCCTATCGCGTCGGAGTAGGGCTTGTCTTTGTCTTCCACAGCGAATTTGCCTGTTCTTACAGTGTCTAACAGTTTGGTAAGCCTTAAAACATTTAGAACGTATTTCAAATCTCGAAAAGACTCAGCAGAGCCTGCAGTGAGAATGAGTTGTTCTACGCCCTTATGAAGGCTAACCTTATCAAGCAGGTCAGCTATGCTTTGCAAGTTTGAGTCGTCAGCCAAATAAGCTGCAGGGATATTGCTGGAAAGGCCTTGTGCGTCGGCGGCTGCGACAACCTTTGTCCTCAATTCGGGCAAGTTTGTAATTGGCTGCCCCAAGACTGCAGTTGCTGCAAGGTAAATCAGCCTTAGACTGAGCACAACGTTAAGCAACGAAGGTGCCTTATCTGTGATATTGAAAGTTAAAAAGGATAACTTTCCATCTTCTGTGTGGTCAAAGCCTTGCTGATGTGGCGATATTCTGATTTTGTGGAGCTCAACTAATGCTGCAAGCTGTTCGATAAATTCACTGCCTTCAACACCTTGGTAGTGGCTGATGGCTATTCCCAGCGCAAACTGCAAATCCCCCTGTGTGGTGGGTTTCTGTTTTAAAAAAGTGCCATAATCAAATGCAAAGAACAGCCTGCTAAAGCTGTCACGACTCATTGCTGCAACATCACCGCTATCTGCCAATACTGATAGCTCGTTTAGTGCGGCAGAAACGCAGTCTTCCAGCAAACTGTTGTTTGCAGAAACTGTTCGTTGATTTATCTTACCACCGGTTGCCACATATAGCATATGGCCAGATGTTGGACTTTGACCAGGCGCATATAGTTTTGGGGCGGGATTAGTGTTGGCCACATTCAACGACGCAAGTCTACCGCTTACCGAAGCACGGGTTTCTGGAGTAAGGGCTGAATGCCAAGCATTTACGCCTTTGATTGCCCTGGCCGCGATTGATTTATAACCATGCCTTACCAAAGGCGCTAATGGCTCAAGAACATAATGATTTACCAGCTGGCTTTGCACATCAGACACCTTCTTCAAGGCCCTCTCCCACCGAGCCCTTGCCCTTCCTCTCCTTCATCTTCTTCGTAACGTCAATGCTGGCATGGCATTTGCCGCACTGGAACCGCAAAGTAGGAATGCCCTCAATGTTTTTCCTCTTATACGGAATCTGCGCTTCACCGCTACCGCCACAACTGGGGCATTTATATTCTGCAGTTGCAGTCAGTGAATCCTCATAAGCTTTCTTTTCAACGCTGTGGCCGCAGCTTGGGCAGACGTATTCGCTGGCTCGCGTCTTGACCTTGCCTTTGCTGTCCCTGGGCTTTCCCATCACGGCTTTCTTGCACTTGGGGCAGGCCTGCTTGAACACCCATACCTTAACAGAGCCCTTCCCGCCTTCAAGGGAGCGCTGCGTGAAGTAAACGCACTCGTCCATTGATTCGGGCTGTCTTAGCGCCATATAATGAGAAACCGCCGCAAGGGTTATTTAAAGTTTTCTTTAGCTACCGCAGCTGCTAAAACGAAAACAATTTAAATGATAAAAATAGTGTTTGCAGAGTAGAGGTGATAACCAATGTGTGGCACATGCGCAAAGCACAAGAAGCCGAAGTAATTTGGCAGGATTATTTTTTCTAGTAATGCCAATAATCACAGCAGTAGAAACGCTACGGAGCTAAAATAATGGCTGAGCTGACAGTATTCATAGCATTCGCCGCAGGGCTCGCATCGTTCCTGTCACCATGCGTGCTGCCACTTGTACCGGCATTTATCGCTTATTTGTCTGGCACAACCGCAACAGAGATAAAACAGGACAGTAAAAAAGCAAAGGCAGCTATTTTCATAAACACCATCCTATTTGTGGCTGGCTTCACGCTCATATTCGCGCTTCTTGGAGCGCTGATTAACAGCGTTCTCATAAACGTATCCTACACGGTAAAAGACGTCCTTGGGAAGATAGGCGGCATAGTAATAATACTGCTCGGCCTAGTACTGCTGGGCATAATAAAGCCAGCTTTCCTGCAGCATGAGCACAAACTCAAGCTCAAAGGCCTAAAACCAAGCTATGCTGCGTCGTTCCTGTTCGGAGCAGCTTTCGCCGTAGGATGGACACCCTGCGTTGGGGCCATACTTGGGGCAATACTCACGCTGGCACTCACAAAGCCGGCAATTGCGTTCGGGATGCTGTTTGCCTATGCGCTTGGATTGGGAGTGCCGTTCCTCGCCGTAGGGCTTTTTACTTCACAAGCAACAGCACTAATCAAAAAGTACCAGAACGTGATGAAATATGCAAGCATAGCGGCAGGAATAATACTGATAATACTGGGGATTCTTGTTTTCACGAACAACCTTGCAAAAGTGGCGAATTTGACGTTTGCCGGCCAATTCCTTGGGCCATAGCCAAAAATAATATAAATAAGTGCGCTAAAGCTTGTTTTTATGGGCAAGAGAAAAAAGGAAAAGAAAATAAGCGCAAAGGCGCTCCGCTATGCCAAGTTCCAGAAGGACAAGCCGGCAGTGGTTGACATCACCATGCCAGACCTGAGCGAGGAAGCAAACAAGCAAAAGCAGCTTGACCAGGACAGAATCGACCGATTCCTAAGAAACAACAGGAACCCGCCAACAAAAGAGCTGTCAGAGCGAAGAATGAGAAGCAAGAGATAAAAGAAGCAGGTTCAAGTTATTCTTCTTTCAGTCTTTTTTGGAAAATAAAATAGCCCTGCCCGGACTTTCGCGCCTTTTCGTTTTTTGGTTGAGCTTTTTGTGAGCTCCGCGAACAAAAAGGTCATTCGAACCGAGGTTACCGGAGCCAGAGTCCGATGTGCCTAGTCGCTGGCCATCAGCTTTGACCGCTACACTACAGGGCTATGAGATGGCAAGAAAAGGCAGCTGTTTAAAAAAATTTGGGTTATTCTCTGGCTATTTTCTGCCAAACCACAATGAGAACATGCTGACGCACTTGTGGTCCTTGGCTTTTTTGAGGAAGCCGCACTTCAGCTTCTGGCAGCCATTCGTTTCAAAGCTTAGGGATTCGTCGTCGTTGCAGGTGATGTCTTTGCAGATGTGGTTAACAGCGTTTTGCCCTTTTGCGCAGTTGAGCTTGCTGCAAGAGCTGTTGAATATGTATTCGTCTTCTGCGCACTCAAGCGTTTCGCAGCTATGGCCAGCAACATACTCATTGAATTCGCAGCTTAATGGCTGGCAATTTCTGCTGCTGCCGCAGACAAATCCTGAGTCGCAATCCAAATCGGTACAGCAGTCATAATCAACGCAGGTGTGGTTGGATTGGTACTGGCAGGCTGCGCAGCTAATGGGGGTGCAGATGCTGCCGTCACAGCGCTCTGACTGAAGGCATTCGCTGTCTTTGCTGCATGAAGGCCTGTCAGTGCACACAAACGAATCGTAGAACTTGTATCGTGCTGTATCGCAATCATCATACCGTATCATTAACTTTGAAACGTTAAGAGGCGTCTGCCACTTCAATGTGTAGGTGTTTGAGCCAACGCGCTTAATCCTGGTGATGTTGATGTCCTCAAAATCAGGGCTTTTAATGTTTGGAGCACGTGTAAGCTCCTTTTTCTTGCCGCCAACAAGAGCTGTTGCATCATACCTCAGCATAAACGGCTTCTCAAAACGAAATTCATTTTTCTTATCGTAGCGGTAGCTGTAAGCAGTATATTTCCCGAAAAATGTATCGTTGCGCTTATAGCAGCTGTTTATCGTTAGGTTTATGAGCTTGCAGCTGAACTCAAAAGGCGGGCACGTTACCCCATAACTCTTCTTATCCACAGTAATGGTGTAGTAGCCGCCCTTGACATCAACAACAGCCATGTCATCGGAAGTGAACTTGTACAAGCCGTTAGCCATCTCGCGCCAGGAGCCAGCTGGTGAGGAAGAAGAGCCGCCGCTCTTCTTTATAGAAACAGAGATGCCCCTTTTGTCAAGGTTGGAAATGCTGAACGCGCCATTGTCATGGCACTGCGTCTCTGGAGAAGGCTTTACCATCTGCGCTTGGACTGACACGGCAATCATAGTAGCTATAAGAATAGATAACAAAAAGAAAAACACGGGTAGCGTTGCTGCTGCCTCTTTTTTCATAAACAACAAAACCGCTGTCAGGATTTAAAAACTTTTAGACTGCTGCCGCTACTGTTGGCAAAGAGAATCCAAGCCCGCAGAAACCTTTAAATAGTATACGTTTTAAGATACTAGTATATGAGAAAAGAGGTAACCATTTCTTACTCGGTAACAGCTTTAGTGGTTTTAGCAGCGATTGCCCTGTCTTTTAGCCTGCTGATGGTTGTTGTGCTTGCCCAGGAAGAAGATGAACAAGAAGAACTGCTGGTTGAGGAGGAGATTGTCCCTGAGGAAAGCGCAGGCGTTACCCCCGACAGCCCACTTTACGTATTTGACAAGATTGTTGACGACGTGCAGCTGGCACTGGCCCAAGGGGACGACAAAACAAGGAAAGCCCTTGAGATAAAGGAAGAAAGGCTAGCCGAAGCTTCGGTAATGGTGGACAAGAAAAAGCCGGACCAGGCAAAAAGCGCGCTTGAGCTCGCAACAAAGGCGGCAGGACAGGCGCAGAAGGAACTCTCGCCCGACCTTGAAAAAGAAACCAATGAAAATGTGAGAAGGGCTGCAAGGCTCCTGAGCGGCTTGGAAAAAAAGCTGTCTGACAAGGAATGGGAAGAAGCGAAGAAAGCGTTTGATGCCCAACTGAGCGAGGAGGAAAAAGTCAGGGTAGCGCTGCTTGTCTCAAAAAGCAGGCTCTCATACTGCGATTCCATCGCAAAGGAAGACTTTGACCTGATGAAGGGCGATGATCTGTGCCAGATAGAAAAGGCTCCGGAATGGCTCAGGGGCAAGGTTGAAGGAGAGTTCAGGGCAAGGGAGGAAAATGCCAGAAAGCAGATACTGGACTCTGTGAGCACGTGCATAGTTGACCCGAAGAAGTGCGACTGCAGCCAGATACCGGTAGGGAAGCACAGCCAGACATGCGAAGTCAAAAAGGCGCTGGCGATAAGGTGCGAATACGAGAACGATAACGCAGCTTGTGCAGAGCTGGACTCTGAAAGCATTGAAGACTTCCTGCCGGAATTCATCGGCGAGGAAGGCAAGGAAACACTTCTGGAAGTATTAAGGAAAAAGGAAGATCAGATGTTTGAAAGGTTCAAGCCGCCAGAGTGCGAAAATGTGCAAACGTTCCAGGAATGCTTCGCTGTAATGAAAGACCTCTACGGTACACCACCGGAATGCGAAGGCTTGAGCGATGACGAGTGCATGGAGCTCATGAAGAGCATGCCTCCGGAAACCGAAGAAGACAGAAAAAAACATTTCCCGACAGAATGCCAAGAAGCAGGAGTAACAAAGCCAATTGAGTGCGCAGAGCTCATGTTTAAAAAATACGGAAAGCCCCCACAGTGCGAAGGGCTTGACACAAGGGAATGCATGAAGCTTATGAGGCATGAAAGGCCTGATGCGATGCAAAATGCAATGCCGAAGGAGTGTCAGGATGCAGGAGCAACCCAGCCAAGGCAGTGCTTCGACATAATGACTGCCAAATACGGCTTCCCGCCGGAATGCGAAGGGCTAAGCACTGACGATTGCTTTAAGGAAATGATGAAGCGGGGCCCTGGAGAAGGGCCTCCAAGTGGCATGATGGGGCAGGAGCCGCCGGAATGCATTGAAAAGGGAGCCAAGGGCAAAGACTGCTTCTTGTTAATGATGGAGCTTTACGGAACCCCACCCGAGTGCGAAGGATTGAGCACTGACGATTGCTTTAAGGAAATGATGAAAAGACCTCCACAAGGTGGAGGAGGGGAATGTGTAGGGTTAAGCCCTGAAGAGTGCAGGGCAAAAATGCAGGAACGACACGGGCTGCCGCCGGAATGCGCGCAGAATCCTGAGCAGTGCCAGCACGCGTTTGAAGGCAGGGGAGTGCCTGGAGGGATGCCTGCAGAATGCGCGGGCCTTGAGAGGAAACAATGCGAGCGGGTAATGATGCAAAAGTTTGGGCCTCCTGAATGCAAAGAAGTCAGCAGCAGGGAAGAGTGCGAGGCAATAATGAAGGAGAAATATGGTTCGGAAGGCGGCTTTGGAGGAGGCCCTGGCGGAGGTCCGGGCCCACGCGGTGAAGGCGGATTCGAATCTGGAGGATTTGGAGGAACAGGCGGACAAGGCGGTTTCAGGAATGAGTGCGAAGGGCTGTCAAGAGAGGAATGCGAGGGAAAAATGTTTGAAAAGTACGCGCCTCCAGAATGCAGAGGGATGTCAAGGGAGGAGTGCGACACGACAATGAGGGAAAGGTTCGAGCAGCATGAGCAGCAGGGAGAAAGAAGCGGAGAAGGGTCTGAGGGGGGATTCGGAGGAGGCTTTGAGGACCGCGGCAGGTCAGGCATGCCGCAAGAATGCCAAGGGCTCAGCACGGAAGAATGCAGAAGCAAGTTCTTTGAAGGCAAAGGGCAAGGCGACATAAGAGGCGAGGGCGAAAGGCGCGAAATGCCGCCGGGCTTTGAAGGCGAACACCGCGAAGGCAGCCGCGAACAGTTCACAGGAGAGTTCCCAAGGGAAGGAGGAGAGGCAGGCAAAGGAGTGCCGCCGTCAGGATTACCGGCAGACAGGCAAGGACTAGGATCCAGGCGAACAGAAAGGGCCCCGCTGGGAGAGCCGGTAAGCGGAGAACAGCACCAGCAGCAGCCATACCCGTCAGGCGACTACCCCTCAGGCTCGTACCCAAAACCGGAAGGAGTGTACCCGAGGGACTATCCGCAAGCATCAGGAAGTTATCCTGAGAAGGATTATCCGCAGCCAAGCAGCAGCGGAAGTTACCCAAGCGGCTCATACCCCAGCAGTTCTGGCTCATACCCCTCAGGCAGCGGCGATGGCGGAAGCGGCGGAGGTTCTTATCCCGGCAGCGGAAGCGGCACTAGTGACAGTGGAAGCTCAAGCGGCAGCGGTGGAGGCGGCTCAGGCGGCGAGCAAAGCACCGCGGCTACAATAACAGGACAGATAATCAAGGCGCTGAAGTGGATAGGCGGAAGATGAGTTGCCACTACTTCTTCAATTTGTTTTTGCTGCTGTAGTAATGTCTCATTGCAAAGAAAACAGCGGCTGCAGTGATAACAGAACCACCCACAAGACCTTCCAGCCCTGCGGTGTAAACCGGATGCTGGTCAATGAACTGCCTAACGCCTTCAGGTGCCGCAGATTTAACACTATGGTAAGCAAAATCAACAGTCTTAAAGAACCAGCCATCAGGCGGAGGCAGGCCTGTATAAGCGGCAGCCGCTACTCCTACCACCAGCGCAGCAATGCTTCCTGTAATTGCGACAGGCCTTGAAACCTTAACCATAACACGATGCTGTAACTTCAGACTATTTAAACTTTACTATTTTTACCATTATAGAGTAACTACTTTTTATGGAGAAATTAATTAAAGACACCAATAACTCTTTTGCAGTATGAAAACGCTGGCGATAGGCGCGGAAGCCGTTGTATACGCGGATGACAGCAGAAAGGCGGTAATCAAGCAGCGGCAGCCAAAGAAATACCGCGCCAAAGAGCTGGATGAAAAGCTGCGGCTTCACCGGATGCGAAGGGAGGCAAAGGTAATTGAATCGCTGCGGCAGCTTGGAATTCCAGTTCCAAAGCTCATGGAGGTTGACGAGAAGACGGCAACGATAACGATGCAGCTCGTTGAAGGGCAAAAAGTAAAGGATATTTTAAGCAGCGGTAATCATATCAGCATCTGCGGGGAAATCGGGAAGTACGTTGGAATGATGCACAGCAGCAACACAGTACACGGCGACTTAACTACGTCAAACATGATTCGCAGCAGCGATAAGGGCACAAATCGGGATGCACCCGATTGTGCATTCGGCCAAATGCCGAATTGCACTGCTGCGCCCTTATCAACCCTTGGCAGCGGCAATAAAGTCTACTTCATTGACTTCGGGCTCAGCTTATTTTCGAACAAGGACGAGGACAAGGCTGTTGACCTGCACCTCTTCAGGCAGGCGCTCAGCAGCAGCCACAGCAAAATAGCTGAAAAATGTTTCGCTGTTGCAATAGCGGCTTACAAAGAAGCCAATAGCAGCGGCTGGAAGGCAGTTCTAAATAGGCTTGAAAAAGTAGAGGGAAGGGGAAGGAACAAGGGAAAAGGTTGAAAGAAGATGTTTAGAGAGTGGTGGAAAAAATCAGGTTATTGGCAAAAAGGCGGCTTTATTGGAGGAATAATATACTCCATTGTTGGATTGTTAACTATCATTCTGGCCTTGAATTGTAACGATGGATGGGTAGGATTAGGATGTTTAGGTTTGTTTGCTCCAATATATCCTGCTGTTATACTCATTAACCTGATCGAACCTTTTATGGGCTGGATTAACGCTTTTCCAGATGTAATCGCAACAATAATTGCAGGATTATCAATTGTTCTTTCAACTTTTATTATTGGTTTTCTGGCAGGAGCTGTAATTGGGCTTATAATTGGGAGAATAAGGAAAATAAGCGGAAAAATATATAAAGGCGAAAGGAACAATTAAAACCATGACACAAGAAACAGTAACTATCCCGAAGGAAGAGTACCAGAAGCTCAAAAGACAGTCCCAGCTAGACATGGACATACTGCACCAACTCATGAGCAGCTTTAAAGACATGAAAGAAGGAAAGGTAAGGAGAGTGAAATAGCCACCCTCACCGGCTTTTTACCAAGTTTCTTATCTCATCCTTAAAATAATCAAGCAATAGCCAGATTGTGTTAATTACCCTCTGCTGGTCCTTCTTAGCGCTTATGCCAACCAAATAGACTGCCTTCAACTCGTCATAAATCAGGTAGTAAATGCGGTACTTGTCCTTCTTCTTTTCACGAAACCATGGAACTCTTACAGGGTCGCCAACATAGGGGTTTACAATAAGTTGATACTCTATTTTATCAACCCAAAGCTTAAAGTCATGCGGAAAGTCGGCTAACGCCTTATCAAAAGTTTGTGAGTGGAAGATTGCAAAGCCCATGAAAGCTGCTTAACAAAAACCTGTATTAAATGTTTCTATTGACAATAGACAATAGTTTCTATTGACAATAGAAAGAAACCGGAACAGCGGCAGAACCACCCAACGACAGATGATGGAATAGCAATGCTGAACGGCTGGGGAAGGGAAATAATAAAGGGATACTACATATTCACGCCCGCCTCCCACTATAACATAGGTTACAGAATTGAAACTAACCGTTTATATCCGCAAATCCGGCCAACATGTCCGTATAAAGCATTAAAATTTGCCTTGCTTTTTCTTCACTCTTTCGAAGCCGAAGAATCTAAAGAAGCCGAAGGCCTCTTCACAGCTATCGGCATCACGCCCTTCTCGAACTCAAGCTTGGCAATCTCAACAGGGTTGTAATGCAGCTTCTCAAGGTCTTCCTTCTCAAGCTTGACCATGAAAGGAGCACCCATTGAAATCTGCAATGCGCGAGCACCAATCATCCTGGCCATCTCGTACTTGTTGACCCTCTGAACCTTCTCAGTCTTATCCTCAGCCACCATGAAATTCAACTCCAAAACGTGTAATGAAAAAGCAAACCCAACCTCTATTTAAGCTTTGCCTAAAGCTGTTTTGAAAGCTCAGCTGCCTTTGCTACAGCAAGGTCAATCATCCTGCCAATTTCATCAATTGACAGAGGCGAGTTCCCGCCCTTCTGCATGGCACAGATTCTACCGCCATCAGTAATGGCAACAGTAAGCCTGGAGTCAACAACCTTCTCCTCCTCAACAGTCGGGTCAACAAAAATGGAATCCCCAATCTTCGTAACAGTAACAGACACGGGAAACCTCGCTATAGGAAGCTTCTTGTCAGTCATGCTCTTGTAATCAACAGTCTTGCCATCGTATTCTGGGAAACGAGCGTTCTTGAGCGCAGCAACAGCAGCCAGGGCAGAGGCATCAAGCAGGTTGCCGGCTGCGTTAATCGTGCAGATATCAATGCTCACAGCCCACACCTTCTCACCTTCCTGAACGCAAAGCTTCCTGATGTCAATGGCCTTGGACTCCCGCAAGCCCCTGTCAACAACCCTTGCAACCTCAATGGCCTCCTCACCCGGAGGACCGGCCTCGAAGTCAGGGCTGGAAAGCGGAAGAAGTTCAACATTAACAAGCAGGTTGCCATCCTTTGGAGTGTCAGGGTAAGGCTTCTCAACAGAAAGCTTAACGCCGGCAATAACCTCAGTATCACCCACCTTGACGCGGGCAGAGCCCTCAGCGTTCTTGGTAACACCTTGCTCTATGACAACAGCCCTGAACTCATCCAGGCCGCGGCCATCATAACGCTTACCCTTGCCAAACCACTTCAAAATGTTGGCCTTCAAAAGCTCGTTCATCAAACATTCACCTTCATCAAAACTTTTCCTTCAAAGCTTTCTTCTGGATTTCGGAAATCTGCATGCACGCCTTCCTGCCCATCTCCAAGGCCCTCTTCAGGCTCTCGCCGTCAATCAAGCCATCCATCTGAAGAAGCGAAATCTGGCCAGTCCTTGGAATGAATGCGACAGGCACGTCCGCAACATCGCCTCCCTCATAAGATTCCTCTGCATAATTCAGGTCAACAGCAACCATGTTGTCAACCTTGCCAACCGAAACAGAGGCAACCATGTCCTTCATCGACAAGCCCGCATCAGCCAAGGCAATTGCGGCCGCGCAAATCCCCGCACATCTTGTGCCCGCATCCGTCTGCGGAAGCTCAATGAAAACGTCAACGACAGCATTAGGAAAATCCTCAAGGTTAAGCACAGGCAACAGTGCCTTCTCAGTAACCATTGAAATCTCCTTGCTTCTGCGGGAGCCGCCAGGCCTGACCCTGTCACCAGCGCCGGAGAAAGGCATCATGTTGTACTTGCAGCGCAGAATGCCGCGCTGGGGGTCCTGCAAAAATTTCGGGAACAGGTCCCTGGGGCCGTAAACCGCCGCGTAAGCAACAGTATCGCCAATCTTGAACATCGCAGAGCCGTCAGCCCTCTTAATCACGCCGGCTTTCGCAACAATAGGCCTGAGTTCATCCGGTTTCCTGCCATCAACACGCTTATCATAACCCATAAACAATCACCTGCACAAACTCAAACTCACTGCTGAAATTCCCTCTCGCTGAACTCGCTTCTGCCACCCTCACTGCCGCCGTCATTGCCTGCATTCATGCTTGGAGCAAGGTGAAGCCGCTTAACTTCCCCATCAAGAAACACCTTAATCCTGTCAGTTAGGCCTGAGATGTGGCTCTCATTCTCAATCTTCCTCAAGGCAGAAACCGCAACAAGCTCCTGGTCAGGGTCGCCCTGAAGCCACACAATGCCATTCTGGCCGACAATAATCCTGCAGCCGGTCGCATCCTTAATCATACTGACCATGCTGCCCTGCTTGCCAATAATCCTCGGAACCTTATTTGGCGCAACAGCAATAATCCTGCCCTCCGAAAGCTTCCTGAGTCCAGGGCCTTTCATTGTAAGGTCAACAAGGTTCTGTGACGTAACATTAACGATTTTTGTAACGAGATAATCGCCAAAGGTAAAATACCTCGTAAGGTCAGCGCCCCTTGCAATGAACTCAGACGTAGCATCCTTCATTGAAAGCATAGCCGTGTAAGCAGAGTTGATGTCAGTGCGCCAGCCAGAGATTGTAACATCAGTAACCTTGCCAATTATGACATCGCCGCGCTTAGGGAGGTATTTTCCCGACAGCGGGATAAGCTTAACAAGCCTGCCATCAACCGCAAGCAAGCCAAGGCGGGAAGCAACAAGCTTATCGCCATCCCTGTAAACGCCCTCAGTAGGCAGGAAATCCATGCCTGCGGCTACCTCCTCGCCAGGCACCACAATGCTCTTATCAGCCACTAGCAATTCACCCATAATCGTCACCTTGTTCCTACAATCTTGCTCTCAACATCGCCATGAGTCAGCCTGTTCAGCTCGGCAAAAAGGTCCTGCTGCAAGCCAGCTGGAATCTCAACGACCGCAACCAAACTGCCATCATTCTGCCATGAATCCTTTTGCAGCGAGCCAAAGCTCTTCAAAATCGGATAAGCCCTGGCTGCAAACTGGGCCGGTATGCGAAACTCAACCTGCCGCACCTCAAACTTAATCGGAAGCACAGGCATCAGCTTCTTAACAATCTCGTGAACCTGGTCCTCTGCCTTAACGTGCTCGTCAACCCTCACCTTGGCTTCATCCATTGCAGCCTCAATCCTGTTTGGAGGATGAGGGAAGCCAGTCCTTGGGTCAACAGCTGTCCTGTGAATGATCTCAATTATCGCCTTAAGCTTCGCTTCCCGAAGCCTGTCCTTGTATTCTACCGTGAGCTGAATCTCACCCTTCTGAATTATCTGCTTGGCAACCTCGACACTGTCAGATGTCTTGAACACATTCTTCATGATACGCTCTGAAGCTGCCAAGCCTTTCTTTGCATCAGCAAATATGTGATCGTAGACAAGGGCATCCCTGATGTCTGCCAGGCCTGACCTGAAGGCCATTGCTTTGTCCGGGTGGACGACAACCTCAAAGTTCTCCCCGCCGGCCTTTAATCGAGCGAGATTAAAGTGGACCTTTTCCTTGCTGAACTTATCCTTGAATGTCTCCATATTATTATTTGTCTTCCTTCTTCTTAGGGGATGATTTTCTTATGTCATCCACGTACTTCTCAATCTCAGCCCTCTTAAGCTTCGTAAACCTTTTCTCGGAATGTGTAATGTAAGCCCCCGCAATCCTGTCGTAATTGAAGTCCTTTTCAATAACCTTGTAAAGAGCCCTGAGGCCGAGCTTTATGGCCTCATCCATGCTCATGTCCTCCCTGTATTCCTTCTTGAGCATCTCCTCAATGTCGGGCTCGCCCTCGCCAATTACCGAAGCCCTGTACTGGAAGTAGATGCCAGTCGGGTCGGTCTCAAAAAGCTTGGCACCGGTGTCATCAATGCCCGCAATGAGGAGCGAAACGCCAAAAGGCCTCAGGCCCCCGGACTGGGTGCAGAACTGCTTAAGGTTGGAAACGTCCTTGACAATGCTCAGGACATCAATGGGCGAGTCATAAGTTACCTTGTGCTGCTGCGCCCTCAACTGGGCTCTTTCAATCAAAACCCTCGCGTCAGACAAGATGCCCGAGGCAGTTGCTCCTATGTGGTCATCAACCTGCCAAATCTTCTCAACAGCCTCGGCAACAACCAAGGTGTCAACAATGCGCTTGTCAGTAATGAACACAATGCCTTCCTTGCAAACCATTCCAATGGCCGTGCTGCCCTGCCTGACGGTCTTCTTGGCATACTCGACCTGTAACAGCCTGCCATCAGGACTGAACATGGTAATGGCCCTATCATAACCCATAATCTGATGAGGCATAGGCTGCTGCATTTTCAAATCACCCCTCCATGACCCTTTTCGCAAAAGGGTCAATCCAAAAACGGATAAGCCCTTTGCTAAAAAGGTCTATCAAAAACGTACTGCTAACTAAATGAAGCTTGCTTTCAACTGTCGTCATTTTATTATTCATAATCATTTTTTCCGCTGGCACAAAGCCAGTATTTGAAGAATCTAGTTCAGGTTCTTCTTTCACGCACAGCTGAAGAATAGAGCGGCACTATTTAAAACTTTCGCAAAAGCCCAAATCGAGGCGAGCTCTATTGGGCCCAGTCACAGAAGGCGACTTGGGTGTTCTGCCTTAGCTGCGGCCGTGCAATGCGGCTCTTGCAAAGCAAATGTCACAACTGGCCCGGACAACACGACGAGGCTTGAATTTGACAAACTTTAAAAATACGCCAAGCGGAGAGAGGAAGCAAGATGCCACTGAGCGGGATGCTGACGTGCGGAACATGCGGGGCAAGGACCCAGATGAACACCATGAGGTATAACCTCAGCGGAAGCAAGCTCATATGCCAGAGCTGCGTGGACAAGGAGCGAAGCTCGATAAAGCCCGGAACAACACACGCAACCTCCATGAGGCTGCAACGTGAACAGATCCAGCGCGACGTCAACGAGAAGACGGGGCGCTCAGAAGCCTCTGAACAGTTCCACACTGGCAGAACAGCAGGAAGCAACGACATGATAAGATACCACTGCAGAAGCTGCCACTTCAAATTCGCAAGAAAAAGGGACATGGAAATAACAAGCTGTCCCTACTGCGGAAGGCAAACAGTCACAACAGCCTTCGAAGGAGGAGCGCAGGACCTCATTGAGGAAGCAACAAGGGCAGAAGAAGAAATGTTTTAACTGATTCCTATTGTTCCTATTCCTTTAAGAATAATTCTAAAAATTTTTATTATTCAACCGAAAGTAATTTAAACTAATTCTGCAGCTGCGGCCTTATGGGGCAAAAAACCGCCATAAGCTACCTAAACGAGGAGCTGCAGGAGATAAAGCGCCTGAGGAAAAAGCACAACCTTACACAGGCGGAGCTGGCAAAGCTCGCAGGCGTTTCACAGAGCCTGATTGCAAAGATTGAGGCTGGAACAGTTGACCCGACTTTCAGCCACGTAAGGAAAATTCTCGAAGTCCTGCACGGCATGGAAAGGGAAAAGGAGCAGAAGGCGGAGCAATTAATAACTGGCAAAATAATTTCAGTAAGCAAAAACGAGCCCATGCCTGAAGCCATCAGGAAGATGAAAAGCCACGGCATATCGCAGCTACCAGTAACAGACGGCAAAGCCATAGTCGGGCTGGTATCAGAAACAAACATCATAGAAAAGATAGCAGAGGGCGCCAGCCCTGCAAAGCTTCAGGTAAAGGACGTCATGGAAGACGCCCCTCCCATAATCGCCAAAACAACGCCGCTCACAGCAGTCATGGAACTTCTAAGGCATTCTCCGCTCGTAGTGGTCGCGGAAAACGGAAAGCCGAAAGGGGTCATAACGAAGGCGGACATACTGAAGAAAATAGCCGTGCTCTAAAGCTTTTCCCCAAAGACTTTGATTTTAGCCAGCGATAACTGCCCGAGGCCAGCCCTGCTGCACATCCCAAGATATTCCTGCTTTGGGATTTTCCTGTTCAGCTCTTTCCCCAACGCTGCTGCCACAACTACATCGGCGGCAACAGCATCCGCAGAGGCAACACAGAAAAAGGTTTCAGGGGTTCTATTGCCAACCACAGAGTAAAAGCCGTCAACAACTGCCAAGGATGGCTTCGCAACTTTCGTAAGCTCGGCAACAGCCGCATCGTAGTTTTTGCTTGAGATAAGCTTCCGCTTATCATCGGTTGCGGCGGATTTGCCTGTTCTCAGGACGCTTCCCACTGCTGCGTTGGCAACGGCACCGGAGAAACGGGAGCCGGCAAGCTTGGGAACTGCGACAGAAACGATAAAGTCCGAATTGAGGATTGTTTTTGCAACTCGAAGCCGGAGCGTTTTTGAGACGGCTATTGTAACATAATCGTCCTTGTTGAGGTCAACAAACCTCAGGCCGTAATCGTCTGCAAGCTCGTGAAAACCTGCCTGGTGAAATACTGGCCGACTATCGCTGCCAGTGGGAAGGCCTTCTGCCACCGTAATCTTCTTGTTTGTGAAATCCAAGATAAAATCAAGGACAGCTTTCATGGCATCCACAGAAGTGGACGTTCCCCGCTTTTGGAAAAAGAAGTCGGGCTTGATTACAATGCGCATGCTGTTTGAGAGCTCATCACTAATCGAGTCAGCAACCATCTCAAAGGATTTCAAAATGTTGTCGTAGCGGACAGCTCCCTTAACTAATGCAACACCTGCTTTTGGCTTTAACGGCATACTAGAAATTCGGGATTTGAGTTATAAAAACTTTGCTAAAGACAACTTTGATTAACTACCATATTTGTCAAAGTTGTCTAAGAGAACTTTGAAGAAAAACAAGGTTATTCAAAGTTCTCTAAAGTTCATGCGACATTCTTAAACTTCCCAAAATGATAAGTCTTATCCCCAACAACAAAAACATCAAATCTGCTGAGGTTCTGCTGCATGAAAGGGCTTATGAACTTCTCCTTGAGGATATCAGTGCCTATTGTTACCTGGTTGAATGAGGGCATCACAATCATCTTCTTGCCCTTCCACTTTCCAAGCAGGAAGCACTTGTAAAGCTCTGTTCTGGCTCCGTCCCTCAGCGAGACTGCCGGGTGCTCGTTTCCGACAATAACTATTATTGACTTTTTGAACTCACTGCTTGACGGAACAACATGGCCGTGGCAGATGAACATGTCGTTGATGGCGACGTTTTCCACAACAACGATGTTTCTTTTTCTAGCAATTGGCGCTAATTTTATGTCGTGGTTGCCCTTCACAAGTATGACCTGCTCGGAATGCTGCAGAAGAAAATCAAGGAATTTCAAGATGTCACGCCACTCCTGCTCAGAAATGGTGCCAAAGTCATGCTTCAGGTCGCCGTTTACAACTACGGCTTCTAATTTCTCGTTTTTTAGATGCGGTTGCACCGATGAAAAAATCTTCTCTAGCCTTTCAATCGTGTCCTTGAACTGGAATCTCGGGAGGAAAATGCCCTGCTTGCTCATCGCATCCTCGTAGCCGAGGTGCACGTCGCCTATCACAAGGATGTTCTCATTTTTGAGGTAAAGGGCAAGGTCGGCTATTTCAATGCCTGGAAGGATTTCAACAAGTGTCATGCGAAAAAGGAAGCTGGACGGGTATAAATTGGTTGCTGAGAAAATGCCTAACCAAAACTCTCCGGCAACTCCATCATGACCCCTTTGCGAACCCAAGTCGAGCATAGCTCGACTGGGCCCAGTCGCAACAGCGACTTGGGAGCGGTCAATCGGAAAACGAAAACTATCCGAAACTTTCAGGAAGTTCCATCTCGCCAAGGCTGCATCGCTGGCAGATAGTGCCCTCCAGGCTAAGGCCTTTCAGCTTTAGAACCTTGAACGGCCTGCCGCAATTGGCACAGGTAATAATGACCTGTTCCAGCGTGGGAACCTCGTCTGCTGCCTTCCTAAATTGAGATGGGGCGGCTACGACCGAGGGCTTTGACTGCCCGACAGCGTGAGGCTTGTGCAGTCGTTGGAGTGACCTTCCAGACTTAGCAGACTTTGCAGTCTTTCTGGATGCCTTAGAAACATGTGACTTTCTAATTCCAGCCTTACGTGCCTTATGCACCTTACGATGTTTCCTGCCGGAACGGGTTCCAGAACGTGCTGAAGAACGGGCAGAAGAACGGCCTGCTCTTCCCTTTTTAGCCTTAGCGTGCTTCCTCATCGTCATCGCGCACCAGATTTTACCCCTGACAGGCTTTAAATAGTTTTTGGTGAAAGCATTTAAAGGAAAGCCCAAACAAAAAGGAATATGAAAAGGCTCAAAATTGAGAAAGCAATAGAAGCGTACGGGGAAGGAACAAAAACCATAAGTGAATGCGCAGAGCTTTGCAGGGTGGATTACAGGGATTTTCTTAACGAGCTGGCTAAAAGAGGGCTGATAGGGGGAAACGCAAAGCTCCAGCAGATAATGCTCAAAGACACAAGCGAGCAATTAGGCACTGACTCAAGTTGAGGCGGAAGTCGAGGGAAGAGATTCTGAGCCAATGGCTGCAACACCCTATATAATTTTAAATAAATTGCCGTTAATAATTATTGGTTTGACCGCTTCTATTTCTGATTTATAATATTCAATTTCAGGAATAGAATTCATCAAGAATATCTTTTTATTCAAAACATGGGCAAAACCAATTTCCATTAAAGTATTACCACCAACGTAATTTTTAACGCGTTTTCTATCGAGGTTTAAAACAAGGATTGCGTCACTTTTCTAATCTTTTCCCAAAATTCCCTAATAGCGTCTTTTGCATTTTTATGGAATAATTTGAGTTTTTCTATCTCGTTTTCTGTCTTGCCTACATAACTATCCGCAAATCCAGAAACAAAGCACTCATGCCCCATCTTTTCTAGCTCTTTCTTAATTTCTAGCATTCTTTCAGTGAATACCATGCTTGCACAAATGGCAATTTTCATGAAGGACTGATGGAAAATTCTGACATTATAAATTTTTATATCATTTTCTGGCGAGACTGAAATTTGGGCTAGGCAGAAACAGCTTCCGATGCGGCAGAAGCAGAATCGGTGGCTTTGGCGCCCTTCTCGCCAATCTTTTCAAGGATGCGCTGGTGCATCCTCTTGAGGAACTCCATCTTGTCCTCGATGCGCATCACATCGGTATGGGCTTCAAGCACGATGTTGAAAGCGAATGGGGAAGGCATTGAAGTGCTGATTGTTTTGACTTTAACCTTGCCATCCTCCACAAGCTTGAGCACTGCCGCAGCTGCAGGCATGTCCATGAGGTCCTCAAGTACCTCCCTCCTGGCTTCCTTAAGGATGCTGAAGTCAGGGCTGATGCGCCGAACAGCATTGATCAGAATCTGCGAGGAGACCTGCTGCCGGCCAACGCGCCTGGTGTGGCCCATGTATTCGCGCAGAATCATTAAAGCGCGAGCTGCACAGTGCCTGAACCTCCTGCGGAGAACTTCAGCCTGCTCTATCGCTGCAGACAAGACCTGGGGGATTTTATCAGACTTCAAAAGCTTCAGGGCTGCTGCGGCGTTAAAGGGCTTGCCGCAGGCAACGTAAAAGCCGTTGTCTGTAATGCCAACCTCAACGTCATGATGCTGAGTCCTTGATATTGCAAAGGCAACAGCCCTTGAAATGCAATCATTAACCCTCCTGCCGAAAAGGGCGTGGAAGACGGCGTAGTGCCTCCTGTTTTCAGTGTAGGCTTCAATGACTATCTTCTTATCATGGGGAATCTCGGCAAAAAGGAACTGCTCCCTGAAATAGCTGTAGATGGACTCTGCAGAGTTTGCGTCAACGTAAAGGTACTCGTTGATGAAATCTATAATTTCGGGCTTGCTGCGGTTGTGGTTGAACTTCTCCTCCATCAAGCGGCGAAACCTGCCAATGCTGCAGGCAAGGTCAAAGCTCAGCGGCAGCATCTCGGAAAACCATGAAGGGATGGTAGGAGGGCGGTCAACCGAGGCGTGAACATAAGCAACCATGCCCTTGGCGTGGCCAAACTGGTACTTGTCACCGCCCAGCACAAACACATCGCTTTTTTTCAGGCGTTCAAGGAAGGACTCGTCAATCTTGCCAACAACCTGCTCTGTACCTGATATTTTGACTGTAACAAACATTTCGTCAGGAATGGTGCCGATGTTGGTCATGTAAATCACCCGGCTCATTTTCCCGCGGCGGCCAATCATGCCTGTGGACTCATCGTACCATATCTTTGCGTAGATGTGCCTGTCCTCAAGCGAGATGAACTTGCCAGCGAGGTAGTCAAGAACCTCCTTAAAATCCTTAAAGCTCAGGTTCTTGTAACAGTAGCTGCCGCGGATAAGGCTGAACAGGTCATTAACGCTGATTTTATCCGCAATTGCAATGCCAAAAATCTGCTGCGCCAAAACGTCAAGGCAGTTTGTAGGCAGGTGGATTCTATCGATATTCTTTTCAATGACAGATTTAAGGATTACAGCACACTCAACAAGGTCATCCCTGTCCAGGACAATAATCCTGCCAACTGATGTTTCGTGAAGCCGATGCCCGCTCCTGCCAATCCTTTGAATGGCACGGGCAACAGACTTCGGGCTGCCAAGAAGAATCACCAAATCGATGTAGCCAATGTCAATGCCAAGCTCCAGGCTTGTTGAGCTGACAACGCATTTCAGCTTGCCAGAGCGGAGAGCGCTCTCAATGCCATAACGATAGCTCTTGCTGAGAGAGCCGTGATGGGCACCAATCGTCTGCTCGGCCGCGGCATAATGCCTGGGAAATTTTTCCTTGAGGTGGTTTATCACTCTCTCTGTTGCTGAGCGCGTGTTGGTGAAAATGAGCGTAGTCCTGTGAGTCTGGATTAAGTCATCAATGAGGCCGTACATGGCATCACGCATATGGCCCTGGCTGGCATCAATAAGGTCAGGAACAGGGCTCATCACCTTCAAGTCCATCTTCTTGACAAACTGAACATCACAAATCTTGCAGCTGCGGAACCTCCCGCTGCCAACATCAGCAACCCCTACGAGGAACTTTGCTATCTCATCCAGAGGAGCTATGGTAGCAGAGAGGCCAACCCTCATCATTGCCTGGGACAAGCGCTGAAGGCGCTCCAGGCTAAGCGATAAGTGGACGCCCCTCTTGTTCTCGGCGAGGGCATGAATCTCGTCAACAATGCACCAGTCAACGTTTTTGAGATGATCAACAAACTTTGATGAAGACAGCACAATCGCGAGAGACTCAGGCGTAGTGATAAGGATGTGAGGGGGCTTGCTGAGCATCTTTGACTTTTCAGCTGCGGTGGTATCGCCTGTCCTCACGGCAACGCGAATGCCCAACTTCCTGCCTGCAAGCTTTTCAATCTCCTCAAGGGGCTCTTTCAGGTTCTTCCCAATGTCATTGTTAAGGGCTTTCAAAGGGGAGACGTAAACGCAGTAAATCTTGTCCTCAAGTATTCCTTTTTCGCTGCAATCAACCAGCTCATTAAGAATGGAAAGAAATGCTGTCAGGGTCTTTGTTGCGCCTGTGGGGGCCGAAACAAGGATATTGCTGCGGCTGTGGATTTCCATCACGCCAAAAAGCTGCGGCAGGCTGAACTCCTTAAACCTTGAAAAGAACCATTTCTTGACAAGCGGATTCAGCACGCCAAGTATCTCATCAGGAGTGTTCGGCACTTCCTTCCTGGCAATTTCGCCGCCATCCGCAGAAGACGTTACAGCAACCATGAGCTGCTGGAATGGAAAGAGTGTTTAAAAGGGTTACTCACGCATATGATGGTGCGCCGGGAGCGGGACAGTCATCCTGCCTAGGCAGGATTTTGAACCCGCATGACTGGTGGGACCAATCACTCGCTCAGGAGGCGAGCGCGCATACCCATTGCGCTTTCCCGGCACATCAGTAAAAGAATGAACTTTCTAATTATGCCTTTCGCCCATTTTTCCAAAAATCTTCCAGACTTTGTGTAAAATTTCCTCTTTTCTGACCATATTTTACGCTTTTTTGGCAAATTCCTGAAATGTTTCCGGTTTTGTTGAATTATCTGCGCTGGCGTTTTTAGTTTTTAGCAAAAAGTTTATTAAGTAGTTCAAACTTATGATATCCAGACAGGTGGGACCAGTTTAAGCGTATACCTTTTACGCCATTTTCTTTTTGTTTTTTATTATTGTTTTACTAGGATGAATTAAGCTGGTTGCAGAAGCCAAAGCCCAAATAGGCTTATTGTTCCAAAAACTACGACTATAAGCTCCATAAGCCAAATCCTTGAAGGCTTTGCAAGCACTTTCCATCTCAAATGCCCGAAAGCAGCTATGCTGTCAAGCAGGCTTTTAAATCCGAAAGAATACCAAAACAGCATATAGCTGCTCTGCTGCACAGCCAATATAACCAAAACAGTGGTAAAAGCATGCACAAACAAAGAGAAAATTCTTTCAATTACCGGTGCAGTTATAGCAAGAATAAGCTCTGAAGCTTTTTTTTGTTTTTCTTCAGACGCTTGGGAGAGCGAGAAAAGGCCTAGAACCCATGCTTCGGCTGCTCCGAAACCAACTCCGAAAACCAAAGCTTCAGGCCAATTGGCTGCACGAAGCATAGGCTGCAAGAGAACAAACAGCAGCACAGTTCCGCATTCAAATATTCCTGTGAGAAGCCCGATGTAAGCCCAGCTGGCAGGACCTGATAAAGTTCTTGGAAATTTCTTCTCAAGAAAATCTATCACTGGTGTGTTAGTGGGAACACTCCAAGCAAATTTTAGGCCAACTGATATAAGCCACGCCAAAGCGCCAAATGCTAAAAATGGCAAAGTGGAAGAACCAAAGAGGGCTATAACTCCTATGGCAGCCACTATAGCTACACCACCCATGCCAAAACGACCGACATAAGAGAAAATTGGAGGTGCCATTATAATATCACAACATCAGCGGAACGGCTTATCCTTCATCATGACCCCTTTTGCGAAAAGCGGTCAATCGGAAAAACGAATATTAAAAGGTTATCTAAACGGCTTGTCTTTCATCATATCGCGAACGAATTTCTGGGCGTTGGGATCGTTCCTCAAGCTGGCAGGCTTTTCAGGCTGCCTCTGCAGCTGCTGCTTCCTCTTTTCCTCAATAATGCGCCTAATCCTCTCCTCTTCAAGAAGCTGAGCAGTGGCAACCTGCTGGCTCTGGCCTTTATCACCACTGCTGCCACTGCTGCCAAAATCAGCACTTCCAAAACTGCTGCCATCGCTTCTGCCGCTTCGGCTGCCTTGGTTACCGCCGCCACTTTTACGGTTCTTCACAAAAAAGAAGGTTACCATGCCAATTATCACCAACAGAAGCAGCGGTGCAAACTTGACCTGAACCTTGCCAGAACCGGTGCTTGTGACCTTAACTGCCCTGCCTGTCAGACCAAGGAAATCAGACGTCTTCTTAATGAGGGGCCTGTCATCAGGAACAAAGACGTTCTCAACCACAGCAGAGTTCGCAACTGTGGGAAAATCTACAGAGTATGTACCTTCGGAAACCTTGTTAGTCAAGTCAACTTCAAACACCTGGCCGGGAGCAAGCTCAACATCCTGCACTATGACGTAGCTTTTCGTCGCCCCAGAAAGGCTTATATTGAACGACTTTGCATAGTTCACGTTGCCGATATTCCTCAAAACAACAGTCCTGTTGTTGAAGCTCACGGCTGCTTCCTCAACCTCCTCAACCACTAGCGGGCTGCTTTCATTCAAGCCAAGCGCTGAGAAGGTAACTGTGTAGCGACCGGGCTTTTGCCCAGCCGGAAAAGCAAATGTGACATTAAAGCCCGTATCGTTGGATGCTGACAGGACGACAGCGCCTGTTTCATCTGTCACTGCAAATTCAACTGATGACTTCATAAAATCGCCAGCCTGGTCATAAACAACAGCGGAAACATCAAAAGGCTGCTGCGGCTTGACACTCTGCTGGCTAAGGGCAGGCACCAGCCTTGTTGGAACTGCCTCAACCGCAAACACCCCAGAAACCGAGCCTGAGTTGCCGTAGGAATCGTTAACAAGGAAATCAAGCGCATGCCTGCCAGACCTAATGCTCTTCGAAAGCTTTATGCTATAAGCAAAAGAGTTATTCACCACATTTGACGTGTAATCGGTTTCAAGGAACCTCATCATTACCTTTGCAGGAAACTCATGGCTTTTCCCAACAAGGCCTGAGACCTCAACAGACTCTGCCGGAAGATAGAAAACCTTGTCCGTATCAACGGCAACAGACAAAGCGTTGGTAACGTTAAAGAAACCGGATACACCGCTCTCGTTAACAGCCTTATCGTAAGAGGTTGCGTTCGCAGCAACATAGCACCTTCCGAGCATTGCAGGGGATACGCTTAAAGGAGGAACAGTAACCTCCTGCCTCGCGCCAGCGAAGATGTTAGTTGGCAGGGTGTAAAAGTCAAGGTCAAAATTGTGGCAGAACAGTGAGAGCTTCATAAGGCCGCTGAAGTCCTGGTCCCTTGAAAAAGCATAGTTCAAGACAATCTCATCCCCAAAGTTATAAACGCCCTTATCGGTTGTTATGGCGAGCTCAGCAGAAACTGAAAAAGCTCCAGCCAAAAGCGCAACAGCAACCCAGATAAAGAGAAACGCCTTGAGAGGAATGCACCTTATTTTAGCCATTTTGCCTGTCACTCGGCTTTTTGCAGGCGCCACTTAAATATTTTGCTATTTAGCGTTTTGAAATTTTGTTTGTTTTTGTTTATTCCAGTAGTAGCAATAAGGGCAGTAGCCTGCCCTTATCAACCCTCGCTTGAAGGCAACAGGACAAGGCCCTTATCAACCCTCGCTTGAAGGCAACAGGACAAGGCCCTTATCAACCCTACGGAAGCGGCGCCCTTATCAACCCTGCGAAAATGATGTGAAGGCTTATCCAAACAAGACAGGCGTAACGAACACCTCAACTATAGCTGCGAGGAATAAAGTCCCAACAGAAAGGGCAACAAGGTCAACAGAGTCCCAAAGCACCCTGCGAAAGCTCGGGCTGTTAAAGCTGTGCCTTGTGACAGCTACTGAGACTATGCCACCGGCAAGGGCAACAAGGAAATAAGCCAATATCTCAAGGCCACCATGAGTGAGGTAGCGAAGCAGGCCTAGTGAGTAAGAGGAAAAGTAATTGGCAAGGGCTGGAAGGCCGAGGCTGGAAGCAGCACTGCTAATGACATTACGGACGAAAATCCCGATAGCCGCAGCTACGACAGTAGCGTTCCAGGCAAGGATAAAAACAGAGCCTGCACCGTAAAAAAAGGCGAAAAGAAGGACAAACATCGACACCTTAATGTTATTCAGGAAAATCTTGACAAAAGACTCTGTAGGAGCGGACAGGCAGCCCTCGACACCAACAGAATTGATGCACCTGATTGTCTCTTCCTGAATGGCAAACACCTGGCTAGAAAACCCATGAGGCAGCACGATATACCACAGCGAAAAAGAAACCACAAAGCCAAGGAAAAGGAACATGAAGTAAGACAAGGCACGGCCGTGCTCCTTAAGCAAGGCAAGCTCATGACTGATAAAAACGTCCTTCTTTTCCTCCCTCCTCAAAGTGCCTTCAATGAGGTAAGTGCACGCCAAAGTGGTAAGGAAAACCATAACTATGCCAACATACTGCTTGAAAATGTAAAGGCTCAGGAAAATCGCTGCAGAACTGTAAACAATGCCTACGAAGAACAGCTCCCACGGCTCACGCTCGGCCTTTTTGGGATTGATAAGCAGCTCCAGGACCATACCCGCAGAAATGGCGCAGACCATTTAAATAGCTTTCCAAAAACTTTAATAACAAACAACAACAAGGCAAA
>JACPTF010000016.1 GCA_016192915.1 Candidatus Woesearchaeota archaeon
TGGTCCTTCTGGAGGGGCTTAATTGCTTCAAGTCAAGTTGAGATGGGTATACTCTTTAATCTGCCGTCAATAGCCTCAAACTGATTTTCTAGTGTCTTATATAAAAGGAAAGCGCCTGCAGTCCCACATCTAGCCAGAGCTTTTATCTCTTTTTCTGCAAACAGCATATCATCTTGAGACCATGAACCAAAAGGATGCGTGTGATAGAGAAGATCAGCAGGGACAATACTTCTTTTTCTTAAGTTCTGACTATAAGCAGCACTCTCCTTAAGCCCCCATATTATTCTTGGTAACTGTAAAAGTTTCACAAAAAAGTCATGAACAGTTATCGTACGAGTGGGTTTTCCACTTTGAGAATATAGATTGTAGATTCGAGAGACTGAAATCTGATGAGATGATGGATTATAACTACCGGAAAGCAATCCTACAGCTTCCCAATCTCTTTGCGTTTCCTGTCTGCCATCGCTTCGGATCTTTTCCAGAATAGGTTCGGGAATGAGGACTTCCCTTGGAATCAGCAATTCATCAATCATAGATTAAAAGAAACTTCTGTGCAATTATAAATTTTACTCAAAAGCAAACAAGCCCTAATTCTTCCAGCACACAAAAAAAGCATGATCTTTTTGCAGCGGGCTTCCTTGCCTTCAGCGCAAGCAACCCATAGCCGCCTGGCTTAAGGAAAAGGCTGCAGTTCTTGGTAAAGATTTCAAGCTGGTTCTTCTGCGCAACATCTTGGTAAACAATGTCCACAGCGCCAACGAGGTTGTAGTACGTTTCGGGATGGTTCGCGTTAGCCAGCAAAGGGATTATGTTTTCTCTTTTCTCTGCAACGAAAACGAGATCTCTGACCACTCTGGGCGCAAAGTCAACAGCAAAAACCATCCCTTCTGCAGCTATGTCTGAAATGAATGAGGGAGTATAGCCGTGGGCAGCTCCAAGATAAAGGATTTTTGAGTTCTTTGTTATTGGCAGCTGAGGCAGGCCTTTGACAATTGCTGCCGCCAGCTTGCTGCGCATAGGGTTCCAGCTTCTGTACTCACTGCCGTCAACTGTGAGAAGCTCTTCGTCAAACAGCTTCTGCTTAGGAACGCCGTTTAGCGTGTACAGTCTCCTGTCCTCTTCAAAAACACCATCAAATACCAGTTTCATTTTTTTCTTCCAACTACGGCAGTAGCTTGTGATGCTGCCCTTTCCTGCAGCTGCTTCTTCAAGTCTGAGAGGAGGGAATCACCAACGAATTTGCCCTTGAAATAGTCAACCCTCGCGGCGATTGAGATTTTGTCTGCCAGGAGCTTTGCTATCCTTCCCTGCTGCTGTTTAGGGGCTGATGTCACCAGCGGATGGCCCTGCAGTATGCCTGCCTTGGGTGGCTTTTGCCTCTTGTCTTTCAAATGCCTGAACAATTCACGTTCAGCACCCAAAAGCTGGATAGTTGAGGAAGGCAGCATAGCCAGCCTTTGGAGGGAGCCTGCCTGCGCGATAAGCTCTGCACCTGTGGAAGGGCCTGCAACAGCTGCAATGTTAAGGCAGTGCCGCTTCATTACCGATTCGAGGTATTTCACCAGGGAGTCACGGCTGTCGTACAAGCCCTTCACTGTTGCGGCAAATGCAAGAATCCTGTCAACGTCACCCTTGCTGAGGGGGGCGCCCATGCTGTCCTTCTCAGAAATTTTCAGCTTCTTAAGCAATTCTGCCTTGCTGCCGACAAGGATTTCGCTGATAAACTCCTCATGATTCTGGGTTGCTGCTGAGAACTCGGGGCAGTAAAGCTCATACCACTCCCTCACTCTTTTTATCAGCAGGCTTATGGCCCTGTTTATGTCCCCGATGGAAGAAGATGCCTGAATTATCAGGTTATCATCGCTTACAGACTCCGAAACAGCTTTTTTAGTGAAGCTGATTACGATGCCGCGCAGCTTTTTGAACTCTTCCTCTGCGGCTGAAGATGCATACGCAAGCTTTTTGGCATCCTGTGAGAATGAAACGCTAGGCATTTTATCCTTCTTGAAGCCAAGAACGACAACTGATTTTCCATCTCCTACAGCTTTTTTCACTGCGGCTGCTTCTTCAGTAAGCCAATCATTCCTTGTAAGAGCTGCAATCGCGGCTTCCGGGTTGGCAACTTTTATTTTTTGCAGTAGCTTCAGGTTTGTGTCAAAGAGGAAAACAGCTGTTGGAATAGAGTAGAGAAATACGGCTTCCTTAGGCCGCTCAGCCTTTTCTAAGGGCGCTTTCGCGTGTTGCATTACACGGGAGTTCATTGTGAAAAGGCAAACTGGGAAGGTTAATAAATGTTTGCAACCTCCACGCCATGAAATGGCACAGATTTCACGCTACAACAGGCAGGAGTTGCTGATAGGGAGAGAAGCGCAAAAAAAACTTTTGAAAAGCTCTGCCGCAGTTGTTGGGATGGGAGCGCTCGGCACTGTTGCTGCTGAGATTCTTGCACGGGCTGGCGTGGGGAAGCTTGTTATCATTGATAGGGATGTTGTTGAACTAACTGATTTGCAGCGGCAGCTTCTTTACGATGAAGCCGATGTTGGCAAGCCAAAAGCCTTGGCTGCAGCCGAGAAGTTGGTAAAAATAAATTCTGGAATAAAAATTATGGCTGCTGCTGCGGATATTGACTACAAAACTATTGCAAAACTCATTGGAACGCCTGATGTTGTGCTTGACTGCACCGACAACCTTGAAACACGGTTTCTGCTAAATGAGTATTGCCTGAAAAATAAGCTGGCGTGGGTGCATGCTGCGGCGATAGGAGAAACGGCGCAACTGATGACATTTGATTTTCGCAGCGGCAGCAATAGCAGTAATCTGCCGTGCTTCGCCTGCGTCTTTGGAAATTCTGCTGCTGATGGAACATGCGATACTGTAGGAGTTCTAAGCTCGGCGACAACCATGATAGCAGCCATGCAGGCAACAGAGGCAATCAAGCTGCTGATAGGCATTGCAGCTGAAACTAAACTGCTGCGATTGAATGTGCTGCAAAATGAACTTACAAAAATAGCCGTGAAGAAAAACCCAAACTGCAAAAGCTGCAGCAAGGATGGCAGCTACGATTACCTTAGCGGAAAGAAAGCAAAAAGCGCTGTTGTGATGTGCGGCAGAGGCTCTTACCAGGTAAAGGAAAAGGCAATAGATTTTGTTGTGCTGAAGTCGCAGCTGCACCGAATGGGCGAAAAGGTTGCTGATTTCGGGGAATGCATCAGCTTCAGGAACATCACGCTGTTTAAGGATGGAAGGGCCTTAGTTAAGGCTGACTCTGCAGAGAAAGCAAAGGCAGACTACTCACGGGTTGTGAGCATGTGAATGTTCCGTTTTCTAGCCTTCCTTTTCCCTTGCGCCTTCTCAAGTGGGCCCAGCAGCCTGATGACCAGCCGCTCAGCCCTTGAAACGTAATACCGCTCCCTCGGCTTTGGCTCAACTCTGCGCACAACTGCAAAGAAGATAGCTGCAAAAAGGAAAAACAACAGTGCTGCGAAAAGCGTGTACCAGTCAATCCTCAAATCAGCATAAATAACCGCAGCAGAGAAGTAAGCAAGCAGGTTGACTCCGAGGTATGATGATATTGTGAACGCAAAGCGCTTTGGCAGCAGGTGGAAGAAATCATAGTAAAGTATAAACAGCCCGCTAAGGCCCACTGCAACAGCCAGTATCGTCTTGCTTGGATTGAGCGAGAAAACCTCTGCCACAGCGTTAATGCTGGCTGAGCCGTAAATCTGCCTAAGCAGGTCAAGGGAAACAAAAACGAGCACAAGGCTGTTGCCAACACTGGTGTTCCAGCCAAGGCTCTCCCTCCGGTACCTGCCAAAATAAAACTCCATGGTGAAGAGAGTAACGATAAGAGGAAGCGCTATCCAAAGCATCTCCGGATTGCTGGCAGGCGCTGCCACAAGCTGGCTTACCCTTTCCCATAAAGAAGGCAGAACGTGCTGGAAAAAGTACGGGGTGGTTATGGGGGCGTTTACAACCGCAGCGCTGCTTAAGAACAACATTCCAGCCTCTTTTACCGATGAAAACTTATGACTTTGACTCCTTAATCCTGAATTCCGATGCAGGCTTTTTCAGCTCGCGCAGCCAGAGAAGGCCAATCTTTATAAGCTCCTTGTTAAAGGCGTCAGAGAGCTTGTAAGTCTTCTTGTAAAGGTCATAGTCAATCATGCCCATGCTCTTCATGGGGGTAAGAATTCTGTCGTAGAACTGGCGCTTGTTGTAGGAGAGCTTGACCTTCTTGCCCTCATAGCCGGGCTCGTCAATCTCAGTCACCATCTGGCCATCATGAAGCTTTGTCGCGAAAAAAGACATCTCGGTCTTGTTAATCTCGCCGTTCTTGTCTTTCATGGTCTTTATCAGAACTTTAGCAACTATCTTCTGCTGGGTTGTAGCAAAGACTACCTCAAAGATGTCCTCTGGCAAATGGAACTGGTCAAAGAGTATTACCATAACAGTTCATCTCGCAGACTCCTCTCTGCAAATCCACCCCAACAAGGTGTAGTGCCGAATACCACTATATAAAGATTACGCTTACCTATACTGCTATAGCTATTCAAGGCATTAACCAGCTCTCCTGCGAATGGAAATTATTTAATACTGACCCAAATACGCAACTGCAGATGGGATTAACACCAAGAGAGTATGAGACAATCAGGGATGAGCTCAGGGCTGCTGAAAAGCCTTTCTTCCTGTTCCACGATGACCCGGACGGGCTGACATCGTTTCTTCTGCTTAAGCACTTTGTTGGCAAGGGCTACGGCATGATGGTAAAGGCAGAGCCCAATGTAAACGACAGGTTCTTGGCAGCGGTGAAAAGCAGCAAGCCGGACACAATCTTCATAGTTGACGTTGCGCTGATGCAGCAGTCCTTTGTTGACACAGTAAAAAGCAGCACGTTTGGCGTAAAGAACATTGTCTGGATAGACCACCACCAGCCAGTCAAATTAACAGGTGTCAAATACTTTAACCCGAGGCTGCACTCGCCGCAAAGCAACCCGCCAGCAAGCTACCTCTGCTGGAAAACTGTTGAGGGCAACGCCGCCAGCAGGCAGGATTTGTGGCTTGCAATGGTGGGCATAGTGAGCGACTGGCACATGCCTGAGTTCGCTGACGAATTCAGGAAGCTTTACCCAGACCTGCTGCCGAAACAAATGACTGCCGAGGAAGCGCTCTTCACAACAGACCTTGGAAAGCTTGGAAGGATATTCTCATTCATGCTAAAGGGCCCAACATCAGAAGCAATGGCCTGCGTCCGGGCTCTTGAGAAAGTTACAGACCCTTATGAAATACTCAACAGGATAACAAGCCCCGGCAAATTCATCTACGGGCAGTTCAAAAAAATAAACTCAGATTACGAGCAGTTGCTTGCAGACGCAAAAAAAGCAGCTGACAAAAGCAGTGACAAAAAATTCCTCATATTCACTTACAAGGGCAAGCAAAGCTTCTCCGGAGACCTGGCTAACGAGCTGCTTTTCCTTTACCCGGACAGGATTCTGGTTGTTGGCAGGGAAAGGCAGGACTGCTTCATGCTGAGTTTCCGGGCAAGGAACGTGCCAGTGCTCCCAGCCCTCAAGAAGGCGCTTGTTGGCATAGACGGCTACGGAGGAGGCCACGAAAACGCATCTGGAGGCTCGGTCAACAAGAAGGACTTTGAGAGGTTCATTGAGCAGTTTAAGGGGGAGTTTTGAGTGTAAATATTTAAATAAGCATTTGCAGTTGCTTACATGCAATGTCACTTGATACCGAGCTAGCCCAGAAATTAGAAACGGGCATCAGAGACGTTGCCGAGGAGTATTTACTGCGACTAGCTGTTTACTTCTCGGCGCAACAACCTGGGAGCAAGGACGAGGCGCTGCCGAGCATGCGTGAACTGGATGCCGCTGTAGGATGGCAGAAAATGACTAATGCCTTGATTTATAATGAAATGCTTATTGAGCCAGCTGCGTTGCGAGAATGGCTTGCAGATCTAGCAAGGAGGTTGTATCGTGAAGATACTTATCAGGTACGAGGGCTAGAAATATACCGCAGCGGTTTGCAGCTTCTAATTGAGCAGCATCTTAGAAATGAAATAAACTTATACGCTGCGGGACAAGAACTGCATGCAAAAAGGGAGCAAAAACGCTGAAAGCATACTACTTCTTCTCAAAGCTCAATGCCGCAGAGTTAATGCAGTACCTCTTCCCGCCCTTTGCCTTCGGGCCGTCATCGAAGACGTGGCCCAGATGGCCGCCGCACTTCCTGCACATGACCTCTATCCTGTGCATGCCGTGGCTGGAATCTTCCTCTGTGATGATGCTTTTCTCGTTGGCTGCAAAGAACGCAGGCCAGCCGCAGCCACTGTCATATTTTGTCTCCGAAGTGAAGAGAACGTTGCCGCAAGCCGCACAGCGGTAACTGCCATTGTCAAAGAACGTATCGTACTTGCCGCTGAAGGGGAGTTCGGTGCCTTTATCGCGCAGGACGTGATACTGCTCTGGCGTGAGCTTTTTCTTCCATTCGGATTCTGGTTTTAGCATCACGATTCTCAACCCTTAATATTAACAAGTTTGCTTATCGTGTCTGAAACCCTCTTGATGAAAACAACTGCTGAGCCCCACAAAAACGGAAGCCACATAGGTATGCCAAGGAAGGAAGGGTCAGCATACCTCCAGGCGCCAAACAATATTGCAACAATCTCTGCACTGGAGCCGGCAACAGCGGCTACAACGAAAAGGATAGTATCTGTTTTACTGTGCCATACTTTCGTCGCGAAAAGCCAGGCAGCAACGATTATGGCTGTAAGAAGAATAGTATTCCTGTAAAGGAAAGCGACAAGAAGCACAGCGAATGCAAAGAGGAGTGCATCCAACGCCAGTTCCTTCTCCAGCTTTACAGCCGCCATTGCGTGCTTTTTCACCCTTTCACCTTCTTCTGCTGCCTGTACAGCTTTTCAACGTCTTCCAATGTGTTGATGTCGTGGATGCCCTTTTCCTCCGTGCGGCTACGGATTACCCTTGGAAAACGCAAAGCATAGCCTGACTCGTATGTTGGGCTTTTCTGTATTTCCTCGTATGCGACTTCCAGCACTATTTTCGGCTTGACTTTTACCAGCCTGCCTTGCTCTTCAGTTATTAGTGGACGGAGCAGCTCTGTTACTTCATCAAAGCTCAGGCCTTCCTCACGCTTTTCCTTCAGGCCGGTTGATACTTTCCCTATCTCAAGCAGCTTGCCGTTGTCATTGCATGCCATGTAGTAGCTGCTCAGCCACTTTGCCCTCTTGCCCTCGCCCCACTCGGCAGCGACAATCGCGAGGTCAAGGTTCTCCATGACTTTCTTGAACTTCAGCATGTAGCCAACCCTGGCTCCGGGCTTGTAAGGCGCGTCAAGCTTCTTCAGCATAAGGCCTTCTGTGCCGTCTGCCTTGGCTTTCTTGAAGAATCTTTCAATCTCGGCTTCGCTGCCAGTAACAATCGCTTTTGAAACGACGATTTTCCTTTTGGCGTCCTTGACGAGCTTCTCAATCAGCTCCCGCCTTTTCCTGAATGGCTCACCTGTCAGGTTCTTGCCATCATAGCTGAGGATGTCAAACACGTTTACCTCGACAGGCAGCTCCTCTGCTGTTTTGTCTATGTCATATTTTCTCTTGATGCGCTGCGAGATATTCTGGAACGGAACGTATTTCTGGGTCTTTGGGTCGTAGCCCACAGCTTCAGAATCAATAATGTAGTTGTCGCCCTTTACGTATTCCCTCAGATATTCAACAACATCAGGGAACTGGCTGGTGACGTTTTCCAACCTTCTTGTGTACAGCCAAACCCCGTTCCCTCTGCGGTGGCATTCAAGCCTGAAACCATCATACTTATACTCGCACTGTGCTGGCCTGCCAACTGTATCAAGGGCTTCCTGGACCGTTTCTGCCTTAAGCGCAAGCATAACCTTTATTGGCGTGCCAATCCTTATCTCGACCTTCTCAAGGCCTGCAGCTCCCTCAGTTTTTGCCTTCCTTGCAACAACCCCAAAGTCATTGGTCAAATCATAAGCGGTCTGTATCTTGTCAAGAATCTTGTTGTATTCTCCCCTTGCTGCTTCAATTTCCGCAGCTGCTGCTTTTGCTTCCTTGCCAAGTTCCTTGCCGCATTCTGCGCAGCTGTCTGCCGGGGGTACTGTCTTGTGGCAGCTGTGGCATTTAACGAACACATCCTCAACAGCTTTCGGGAAATAAGCCCAGGCAATTGCATCTCTCAGGATGCCGGCTCCGGTGCCCACCCTTAGCTGGCCAAGAATGGTTCTGGCAATGTACCTCGCCTCTGCGCCTTTCGCAGAGCTGAGAAGCTCGGCAATGAGCTGCAGCTTCCTGTCAACGCTGCCTTGCCCTGTAAGCTCAGTCAGCTTGCGGAGATTGTCAAAAACTTTTTTGACTGTCAGCTCAGCAGCTGCCAAAGTTGACTGTTTTTTCCCTTTGATAAGCGATTCAGTGACTTTTCCCAGGTCGCCTGACTTTGCCCATTCCTTTTCTATGGCTGCCGAGGCAATTCCAGAAGCCACGTTGATGGCTTTCACAACCAGCTGGTTGGCAACGCCAAGCTCGCGCTCATCGTACGACGGGAATACCCTGCCCTGCACCAGCAGTATTACCGGCTCAATATCGTCAGCAGCTGTTTTTTTGAGGAATTCTGACAGGTAATAGGTTTTTTCAAGGCGCTTTGTTGTGCTGTCAAGCTGCCCGTAAAGCCTGACAAGCTCGGAGTATTTCATGGCAGGTAGCCACACCTTTTTACTTTATATACTTTTGCGGTTGCAGTTTTATTGGAACCGCAACTTTTTTTAACCTGTTCCTGAATTGAAATGCCAAAAAGAGGCAAAAATGAGTTATTCCCAGTTTTATGATGTCGGCATTGCGGTGGCAGCAGCCACTATACTGGCGGTTATTTTCAACATGCTTAAGCAGCCAACAATCCTGGGCTACATAGTTGCAGGGCTGCTTATAGGCCCGGTGCTTGGCATTGTAAAGGACACGGCGGTGCTTGGCAACTTCTCTGAGCTGGGCATAGCCTTGCTGCTGTTCATAATAGGCATTGAGCTTGACATAAAGCTAATAAAGCAGCTCGGTCTCTCCTCGCTAAGTGTAGGATTCCTGCAGGTTTTAACCACAGCAGTCATCAGCTATTTTCTGGCTGCCGCTGTGGGGTTCTCACCCTTGCAAGCGATTTACGTCGGCCTAATCGTCACATTCTCAAGCACAATGGTTGTAATCAAGCTCCTTTCTGACAAGAACGAGCTTGATTCCCTGCACGGCGAACTGGTGCTTGGCATACTCATAGTGCAGGACCTCCTGGCAGTGTTTGCAATGGCACTCCTTGGCACAATAAGCAACTTCACTCCGGCAGCAATAGGCATAGTCGTCGGAAAGGGAGCAGTTCTTATCCTGAGCGCATTCGCAGCGGGCTACATTTTGAACAAAGTCCTGAAATACGCAGTGCGCTCAAAAGAGCTCCTGTTCATATTTGCGCTGTCAGTCTGCATGGTCTTCGCAGCATGGGCAGCTTTCCTTGATTACTCGCTTGCAATCGGAGCCTTCATGGCAGGCATAATACTTGGCAACACCCAATATAGTTATGAAATAGCTGGCAAGGTAAAGCCCCTTCGCGATTTCTTCCTGACCCTGTTCTTTGTCAGCCTTGGGATGCAGATCACGCTCAGCAACTCAAACGGCTTGCTTGCCAAAACAGCTGCAGCAGCCCTTATGGTGGTCGTGCTCAAACCGGTAATAACCTTCCTTATTACAAAAGCGTTCAGGTTCGGCAACAGGACTGCGCTGCTCGCTTCGGTGCAGCTAGGCCAGGTAAGCGAGTTCTCGCTAATCCTCGTGGCTGCAGGGATTTCGCTTGGCCACATAAGCAGCGAGTTCTTCTCAATAATGGCGATACTCACCATGCTGACCTTTGCGATAACGGCTTACACCATAAAGTTCGACAACACCATCTACGCAGCACTAAGCCCCTTTATGAAACTGTTCGAGCGCCTCTCAGCAAAAGAGGAGAACCTTAAAAGCCTGCCTGAAAGGCTTTCAAGCCATGTTGTTGTTTTCGGCTTTTACAGGATGGGCGGCAAGGTGATAAGGCTGCTGAAGCAGCGAAAAGAGGAAATTGTTGTGGTTGACTACAACCCTGAAAAGATAAGAGGCCTGATAATGGAAGGCGTGAACTGCATCTGCAGCGACATGGCAAACTGGGAAATTGACGGGCTGCTCAGCTTCAAAAGCGCCAAGGCTGTTGTGTCAACAATAAGGGACAAGGACAACAACCTTGGCCTGATAGGAAGGGTCAGGGAATCAGGGTCGAGAGCGATCGTTGTTGTAGCGGCTTTCTCCGAAGAGGATGCGCTGCAGCTGTACAAGAAGGGAGCTGACTATGTTGTGCTGCCGGAGCAGCTTGGAGGCGAGCACATAATAACCAACATCGTAAGCAGGAAGAAAAGCGAACTCAGAAAATTGAGCGGCAGCCACATTGAAAGCATAAGGAAGGAACTGGCTGAGAATAAGCAGTAAGCACTAATAAAGCATTAAATTAATAAACGCCGCAGCCAAAAGAGCTGTTGAGGATTGCGATGGACGTTTTTGAAGCAATAAGGGACAGGAGAAGCGTAAGAAAGTACCTCGACCTGCCAGTGGAATGGGACAAGGTCGGAAGCGTCCTTGAAGCAGGAAGGCTTGCTCCCTCATCCGGAAACCTACAGGCCTGGAAATTTATTGTTGTGAGGGACTTGAAGAAAAGGAAGGCCCTGGCAGAGGCAGCAGCCCAGCAGTTCTGGATGGAGCAGGCGCCAGTGCACATTGTAATTGTTGGTGTGTTTAACAAGCACCAGCGGTTTTTTGGCGACAGGGGGAAGGACCTTTATGTTATTCAGGACTGCGCAATGGCAGCAATGCAGATGATGATAGCAGCAACTGCACTGGGCTTGGGAAGCTGCTTCGTCAGCGCAATAAATGAAGAAAGGGTTGGAAGCATAATCATAATCAGGGGAGGCGCAAGGCCAATGGGCATACTAACGCTTGGCTACGCTGCAGAGACGCCAAAAATGCCGCTGCGGTACAGGCTGGAAAACATTTCTTATCTCGAGGTTGACGCGGGGCTGGCTTATGTCCACGGCTACACGTCAGGAAGGGTTGCTGACTTTGACGACGCAGTAACCAACTGGAGGTTTGCACAGCGAGGCATAAGGTACGTCACGCAGGCAGTGGAGGACATCGACAAGGCAACAAAGGAAAAGAGGAAAGGGTTCCTTCAGAAGCTCGTACAAAAGGCAAAGCCAAAAGAGAAGCAAAAGGAAGAAAAGCACAGCAAGTGAAAGCAAAGAAAAGCCAACAGCTCAAAGTCCGCTTCCGGGCCCGATTTTTTCCCTCATTATGTTCTCCCCTTCCTGCTGCAGGGCAAGCTCTTTTCTCCCTTTAATAACTGAGAAGATTACTATGAAAAAAACTATGATGGCAACAACAATCACAGCTGCCCTGAACTGAGACTGGGTGTTCGGCTTTGGCTTCAACAGCCTTTGAAGAAAACCCCCCTTAGAAGTTTTCCCTTCGTCTTTCTCATCTTTAACGGGCTGCTGCGGCTGCTCGGCTTTTGGCTGCATGGCTGGTGTGCCGCTCTCAGGCGCCTTTTGCTCTTCCACCATCCTATGCCCTGGCTTAGAAGAAGAATTTAGCGGTAGTGAAGATTCAGCTGTGAGTGCCTGCCCGTATTGGGTGTAATAAAAGATTGTGCCTGTGTAATTTCCGGTGCTGGCAGAGCCAAGGGCAAGGCCAAAGCTTGCGTGGCTAAGGCTGCTGATGCTGTCGGCATGCAATGCCTGGCCATTAGAACCTGAAAAGGCAGTTGAAATAACAGTGGTGTTATAAATCGGAAGGTGGGAAGGGTTAACAACGTCTATTGATGCTGCCATGGTTTGGTTGTCGAACTTAACCAGGCGAATGTATGGCCCCGCAAGGGTGACGTTAACAGGGAAATAAGCCGCCATTTTTTGCTTCAAATCATTATATAGCCACGTTGCATTGCTTTCAATGAAGAAAACACCGGCATTAGTGGCTTCCGCATTTATTTTTATCTCAGTGCTTCCGTTGAGTTTTGTGAACGCATCACCGTACAGTATCCTAAGCCCGCTCTTGTCAACCTTAGTTAAGGCAATCTTACCAACAGAAATGACCTTGATGCCCTTTGGAATAAATGCATTAAAAACAAGAGACTCAACTTCATCACTTGAGGAAAGCAGAAGGCTGATGCTGAACTTTTTCCCCAGAGGCATCTCCTGAGGGTAGGTTGAGTTTATGGCTACAGGAAGAGTTTTGACTGTGAGAGAAGAGGACCCTTCTACGCTCTCCCTTTTTACTGAGTCAAACTCGGCAGTTGAAACCAAGGAGTAAGTGCCTGGGCTTGCTGGGACAACCTTGTAGTTGCAGCGCTTCAGCTGCCCAGAGTCCAGGTCCGCAATCATGCTTAAGGTGTTGCTGTGGGAGAGCTGGCACAGCTGGTCAGGCAGTTCAACAATCTTGAGTTCTAAAGGGATTTTTTCCGAATAATAGACAGTTCCAGTCGCTGTGCCTGCGTTGCTAATATTTACGTATACTGTTGTTCCTTCCCCAACATCAACAGAGGGCTTTTCAATGAGCTTTGCAATCTTTATGTCTGGGGCAAACAGTGTCAACTTGACGCTAAACTCATAAACTACCCTGTCGGGCAGCGTGTAATTATACCCCTTGAACTTTGCTCCATTATAGCAGCCCCGGAACTTTTTTCCATTCGAACAGCTGTTGTTTTCAACAATAAAGCTTTCACCAGGCAGGTCTATTGCAATCTTGTCCAATGGGGGGGCGGAGGCGATACTAAAAGCATCTCCCGTTGAGGTCGTATACTTGGAGCCGGCAAGAACCTGATTGTCAAAGATAGTGGTGTCAGCAGCCAAAATGCCCTCTGCAGAAATCAAGAAAACAGCAACAATTGCTACGGCAAGGATAAGCCTGCCAAACAACATCCTCTTTTTACTATGCATGCCACAACCACTGTAAGAGGGGTATTTTTATCTTTTGCTTTTCGCAGTCGTGTATTTATTTTTATCCCTAACCGCAAGATTTATAATTGGCCGCTACAACTTTTATTTCCAGATGATTGACAAGCTTTTAGGCGCTGTTACAAAAAAGTTGGAACAAGTTAAGCCACTTTACGCCCCTTACCATGTGGGGAAGGAAGTTGTTGTGCCACTTGAGGAGGAGCTATTGCGCAGTAACTCTTACGAGGCAGGTAAGCCAGAAGGGCACGTTCCAGGCATTTTTGAGCGCCGGTACCAAAAGAGGATGCTCGTAAACCCTGTTAATGGGGCATATCTTGGCATGCAATTGTGCGTAGGATGCACAACCCTGCACATTAAGGATGCAGAAACAAAGCTTAACATGGAGGCCGTCCTTTTAGTTCAGCTAGGCATGGCTGCCAAGCTAAGGGGCGCTGCTGGAGTAGCACTTTTAAGCAACGGCGCTGTTTCTGCGGTATTCGGAGTGCCCCTTTCCTTTACTTATACTAGCAGCTGGTATCCAGAAGGAAAAGCAGGCCTTGGAAGCTTTCCTTACCCTAACAGCGGTTCTGATGTTTTAGACCTGATGAAGCGTGAAGTCATGGCCACTAACCCGCGCTTTGATGCAAAGGCAGCCAGAGGCTTACCGGATCTGGTGATGCTCGCTGTGAATACTTATAAGAGGTTTGATAAAGAATAGGGCTTGAAAACCTTATTTCTGGTCAGCTACCACCGTGTTCCTGAGCTTCGTCGTAAGTGTTTCTTCGTCAATCGGCTCAACAAGCTCGGACATTGCCTTCAAGCCCTGGAGCAATGAGTTCCGGTCACACACCTTATTGTGAAGGAAAGGCTTCAGAACCCATTTATCCTCGGTTGCAGAGAAAGGGTTGGCAAATATGATAAGCAGGCCCTGGCTTGCCGCAAGCGCATCCCACACACTGTAAACAGACTGTATGTTTTCCTCGTTGCTTAATGTGACAACAAGGGCGCTTTTACCTGCCGCAGATGCTGAAATAAACTCTTTGCTTACACCCTTAAATGACAAGGCAATAGTGCAGCTTGCCGAAGTGCCATCATTGTTGGCTATCAAGAAACCGTAATCTGTATCTTTGATGGCAGCAATCTTTTTCGCATGAATGTCCCTATGCCTGACATACCGCAGAGCCCACTGCTTAAGCGCGTCAAAAGCCTCAACCTTTGCCATGTTGCCATAAAAATATGGGAATCTTTTTAAACATTTTTTATTCCCAGCACCTTTATGGCCGGAGAGCGGGAAAATGAAGATGTTGCGGGGCAGGTCATCTCAGGCGAGTTTGACAGCGTCCTCCTCAGGCAGAAGTCAGGCATAAGGCTCGAGATAGGCGAGCTTCTTGTTGCTGAAAGTTCTGAGGGCAAGATACTGCTCCAGCTTTTCAACTTGGCATACGGCTCGCAGCTCTCACAGCAAAGCCTCGAGCTCATATCAGGAGTAAAACTCGAAGGCGAAAACGACCTCGAACTGCTTGATAAGGAGCTGCGCAGCTATACGCTCGCATACCTGAAGCCCCTCCTGTTGATCAATGGCAATGAAGCAAAGGTGTGCAAGGCGCTGCCGATGTTCTTTTCAAACGCAAGAAGGGTAAAAGCCGAGGACTTATCCTTTCTCTCAACGCCACAAACACCGCTGCTGCTCGGAAAGATACGCTCAGGCTCCAATGCGCTGGACTTTGATGTTGTAATTGACGGCGAAAAAGCCCTCTCCCACCACGTGCTGGTTGCAGCGCAAACAGGCAAAGGCAAGTCCAACCTTGCATCGTGCATGCTGTGGGGCATTGCGTCAAGCGACTACGCAGGAATCCTCGTGCTTGACCCCCATGACGAGTACTATGGCAGAAACAAAACTGGCCTGAAGGACTTCCCAGACAAGAGCAAAATAGTCTACTACACGCCCAACAGCCCTCCCCAAGGGGCAAGAACACTCAAAATAAACCTGAGGCACGTCAAAACATCGCACTTCACAGGAGTCCTGAACTGGTCTGACGCCCAGAGGGAAGCGCTTGGCTACTACAGCAAGCACTACGGCAGCAAATGGATACAGGCAATACTGACAGGAGAGCTTCCCCAAAACTTCCACGAAGGCACAATCAGCGTGCTCCGAAGGAGGCTGCTTTCGCTGCTCGACCTTGAAGTGAAGGACGGCGAGATATACTCTAAAGGCGTGTTTGACGCCGAGGCAGGGCAGTCAACGCTCAACGATGTGCTGGAAGACCTCGAAAGAGGCAGGTGCGTCATAATAGACACGTCAAGCTTCTCAGGCCCTGTCGAGCTGCTCATGGGAAGCATATTTGCAAGCGAAGCCCTCAGGAGGTATCAGAACTACAAGCGCGAAGGCCAGCTTGATGCAAAGCCTGTAATATCAGTTGTGGTCGAGGAGGCGCCAAGGGTGCTTGGCAAGGAAGTCATTGAGAAAGGAGGCAACGTCTTCCTAAGGATTGCCAGAGAGGGAAGGAAATTCAAGGTCGGCCTGATAGCGATAACGCAGCTGCCATCGCTCATACCGAAAGAAATACTGGCGAACATAAACACGAAGATAATCCTAGGCATGGAAATGGCCCCTGAAAGGACAGCGCTCATTGAATCAGCAGCGCAGGACCTAAGCAGCGACGACCGCAACATCGCATCGCTCGACAAGGGCGAGGCAATCGTGACAAGCGCATTCACCAGGTTCGCAATCCCAATAATGATACCGCTCTTTGGCAATCTGGTAGCTGCTGAAGCTGCAAAGAAGAAGCCGAATTTCACAAAAATAGCTTTTCCCGAGCTTAAAAGCTAGCTCTTACGCTCAGCAAGGATTTCCTCAAGCCTCGACTTAGTAACCTTTCGCAATGGGATATGATAAGATTGCACAACCATTTCCACGCTGCTTATGTTAACCCACAGCTGCGAAGGGTCCATTTCCTTTAGTTCTCCGTTCAAAGGCTGATGTGAGTCAGGACTAGAGTAGAATTGAACTCCTCTTCCTTGCAAGTAATTTCGCGTTGTTCTTGGGCTGCGGTGCGCAAACACACCCTGGGCTTCCCGCAGGCTTATCATTTGAGGTGGAGTGCGTCCGGTAGAAGAATAACGGTCACTGCTTCCATTGTCGTACATTAGTAATTCCCCTTTCATTCAAACTTATTTAAACTTATTCAAACTCTGCGAATCCGGCCATGAAGCCATCTTCCCTTGTGCTTATTTCGTCGTTTTCAGCGAGGCTTAGAACTCTTCGTAAAAGTCACCACCCCTGTCTTCCTCATACTAATATTCGGCATTCATTTTAATCACCTTGCACTTCGCTTTGAAAATGATAGGTCGTTTTTTAGTTTTATTTATAGTTTTTCGACTTTTATGTAAACAAATGTTTACTTTTTATCGGAAAATTTATATAATTACAAGTAAATTACAGGTTAGATGGCACTAAAACTAACATTTGGAAAGGTGACACCTGACGAGACCGACCGGAAGCTGCTCGAAATCCTTCTTGCCGATTCCCGCCAATCGTACAGGAGAATAGCATCCAAGGCAGGGGTTTCAGTAGCCACGGTGATGAACAGGATAAACAGGCTTGAGAAAGAAGGCATAATAAGAGGCTACACGGCCACTCTTGACTATGAAAAGCTTGGATACGACATCGATGCCATAATCAACATGAAAATATCCAAGGGAAAGCTGTTTGAGATTGAGAATAAGATAGCCCATCACCCCTCTGTAGCAGCTGTTTATGACGTAACAGGCGACTTTGACAGCACAATAGTTGCCAAGTTCAAGAACAGGAGAGCCCTTGATGCTTTCCTGAAAAAAATCCAGACATACGAGTTCGTTGAGCGGACAAGCACGGTGCTGATACTGAACACGATAAAGAGCTCGCAGATAAAGCCGTGAAGGAACAGCAAAAGCTACCCTTCGCCAAACTCCCCAAGCTTTTTCTGCCACTTACCGCTGAGCTTTTGCCTGTAAGGCGCCCAGCTCTTCCTGAAAATGTCAGGGTAAACCTCAAAGTATTTGTCGAAGAATGCGATCGTCTTCGGGTCAGTGAGGTAACCAGAGCCGAAGTCCTCTACAACAACCTTTTTTATTTTTTCAATCTCCTCATCCCTGGTAACTTTCGCGAGTATTGAGGCGGCAGAGCACTCAACATGGTTAACATCAGCCTTATGCTCAACAACAGCCTCAATTTTCTTGTTTTTCAGCAGCCGCATAAGGTATTTCTTGTAGTTGGCAACGTTGTTGCTGGGGCTGTCGATAATAATCCTGTCAGGATTCAGGGCATTAATAATCTCGGCTGACTTGTGCGCCTCAAGCCAGTTCAGGTTCATGCCGTCATCAGACTTCACAGAGGCGTCAATCTCGGCAGGGCTTACGATAAGGATTTTGTAGCCCTTGACAATCCTGACTATCTTGCCAAACAACTGCTCACGCTGACTTGGGCTGAGCAGCTTGGAGTCCTTCGCACCAATCTTTTTCAGCTCGGCCGCACCTACTTCGTCAGTCAGCACGCCGCACATTACCATTGGGCCGATGATGGGGCCTTTCGGAGAACCATAGAAAATTAATCCTAAAGTTCACTTCCGCTCTCATCGATCCCGCAAGCTAGTGTCATATTGGCACCACTTCCTTATTTGTGTTCATTACTTCCCACATACCATCTTCTTTTCTTTTTATTAAACCTAGTCCTTCAAGTTCTTTCAATCTTCTGAATGCCGCTTTCCAGCAAACTCCAGCATCATCAGCTAAATCTTTAGTTCGTTTAGCGTCGCTTTTTAGTGCACAAAGGTATTTATATTTTATCGATGAAATTAAAATTACGCCATTATTCAGAGTCCAATAATCTTTGCTTCTTATCCTGTACTTTACTATGATGCCTTCCTTTTTGAGTTCTGATAATATCTCCCATATCCTGTAATTAGACCTATCGAAAGTTTTTGCCAGTTGTTCTGTCGTATACGGTTTTATACTATCAAAAACTTTTGCAAGTGCACTTTTTAAATAATTCGGTCTATATTGTTTCTGCTTATATTTGTTTAGCATTCTATTGAATCTGTTTTTCTTATCAGGGTGTAAATCTGCAAGTCCTATCGCAGCTGCTTTATCAAAATTCTCTTTTCTTCTAATTACGTAACCTTCCCTGTGGTGTTTTGAGAACTCATAATCTATTTTGAAAAATTCTAATCCCTGTTCTACAACAGTTACTCTTTTTGCTTGTGCCATCCTTAGAATTCTGCTGCAATGCTTCCCTTCCTTAATACTGCCTTCACCAGCAAAAAATCCTCTAAGTATCCCGGCATAATTGCGTTTATTGTTTTTAATTTCTTCAACTAACTTTCTCCATTCTTTCATCAAGCTGACCGATGCAAGTCTTCATATGAAATAAGGTTTTGTAGCTCTTTCATCGAGATAATAATTTACTTGAACTCTTTTTAGTGATATTCTCGTTTTATTTTTATTTGGCTGATATATGTATATTCTAATCTTTGGCTTATGCCTAACGAATAACCTTCTAACATTTCTGTGGAAAAACTCCACCAATTTCCAGCAATTATTAGTGAATGTAATTTCATTTTCTGACTTGTTATCTCCTTCTGCTAACCATAAGCCAACGCATTCTGCAATTCTATCTTCATTATCCATTTTCTTTACCTCTGAAATCCCAATCAAGCGTTGAGATTTCTCACGCTTAGCTGAGAAATCTCGCGTTGTTGGCGAGGAGGACACTGAGCGGAGCTGCCTAATTGCTTTTAGGCGTTAGCCGACCCTGCATAGCAGGGGAAAAGCATAATTTGGCAGCTCTGCGGTCCTCCGAGCCTTTCGTAAGAAGTCGTTTATATACCCTCGCCGGGCACTTGTCCAGTGTCCAGTGGTTTCTTGTTGTAAACTTTGCAAGATTTTTGAATAAAATTCAGAAAAAGAAAATAATCGGCCACGGCAATAACAGTGGCCGATAAGTAGCGGAGGGAAGACTTTCTCTCGGGGTACAAAGCGTACTCCGTGCTTTGAACTTCCGACAAGCACATGTGGAAACGTTTGCTTCCACGTTCTGTGGGTCTCCCAACCAAAAGTGGTTATGAGCCGTCCGAAGCAACAGGTCATTGCTGCACCGGGCACTCCTGGTTAGGCGGTTAATAGCAGATGGCTATTGACCACTGCCCTACTCCGCTTATGCTTTGAAGGTTTTGTCCAAACGTTTATAAAGGTTTAGGAAGCACGGCTGCGCATGCCTACTGCCGCACTAATGGCTATTGTCGCAGCCGCAATATTCCCGCTCGGGCTGATATTTCTCAAGAAGGGCTACGACCACTCAAGCCCGCTCTACGGCACCATTGTAGTCACGGCCATGAACGCGGCTGTGCTGTGGCTCATTGCATTGTCCATTTCAGAGGTTCACCTCACTTTTTCCTCAGCAGCGCTTTTCTTCGTCATCGGCGGCTTCATAGGGCACGGCATGGCAAGGTACCTCCAGTTCATCGGCCTGCACCATATAGGGGCAGCGCGGAACACTACAGTGATTGCAGGCGCAGCAGCATTTTTGGGAGTGGCAATTGCAGTCATTTTCAGGGGAGAAACGCTGACTGCCCCTATTGCAATTGGCGTTGCCGCCCTCATAGCGGGGGTTGCCCTGCTGGCGCATGAGAGCAGGAAAACAAAGTGGAACCCGATTTACCTGCTTATCCCATTGGGAGCAGCCCTGCTGTACTCAATCATGTCAAACCTCTACAAGGCAGGGCTGGATATCATCCCGGACGCCTTCCTTGCAGGGGCAATAGGAATGACAGCTGCCTTATGCGCCATGCTCATCTTCATTGTGCCGGAAGTAAGGAAGAACAAGCTGCCCAGAATTCCTGTAATAAGGAAAGCTTTGCCGCTCTTCGCCATTGCCGGCGCCATCAACACAATTGGCATCATCCTCAATTTCCAGGCGCTCAAGCTCGGTCAGGTAAGCATCGTACACCCAATCCTCAACTCGCAGCCGCTCTTCGCAACCCTCTACGGCTACCTCTTCCTGAAGCAGCACGAGAAAATAACCCTGCACGTTGTCCTTGGCGCGGTTGTAGTGGTAGCGGGGATTGTGGTGATATCGGCGTTTTAGAAGCCGAAAGACTAGCGCCGGGCGAAATGCGGAAGATTACTTATTGCGTGGGAATTTACCGCATAGAGAGGGTCTGAGGGCTTCAGAGCGGTTTGGCACGCCTTTGCAATTGCAATAAGGTTATTTACTATTGTGGCAGGCGCTTGGAAGGAGCCAAACTCCACCGAATGCTTTTCCGGCGGCTGGCTGCTGTGCCCATCAACGTAAAAGCCAACCTGTCTGTTCACGCCGCTGCGGTGGCTCGTAAAATGGACAGCAACAATGGGTGAACCAAAATATCCTTCAAGGGTGGCTTTAGGGTCAGCCGAGTTGAGAAACTGAACAATCATCTGGCGGGTGGGCTTTTGCGAAACCGGCGTTATCCTGCTTCCTCCCTGGCTTGGCGCCAATCTCTGATTCTGAGACGTTATGCTTGCTTCGAGCTCAGAAATCTTGGCTTGAACGAGCGCCAAGTTCGGAACCCTGCCTGAAAGGTAGCTTTCTGCAATGTAAGAAAGAACATTATCAAGCGCTTGGCCATACGCGTCAATTCCGCAGGCCCTTATACTCGCTGCCGCTTTTGGCAAAACTTCCGGAAATAGCTCAAGCATAAGAGGCGTGCCAGTCACCCTGCCAAATGTGATCAGCTTTGACACCCTGTCCCTGTATGTGCGAGCATCCATCTCTGCCTGGCTCTTATTTGGCGTCGATCCGAGCTGCTGCAAGGGCAAGCCGCTAAGCACTCTAAGAACTCCATGAACGTAGCTGTGCGGGTCCGCTCTTTCGTACGTGTTAAGAACAACCTTGCTAACCAGCCGAGTTACCCCTTCAATAGCGTTTAATGCTTCCTGCCCATGCGAGTTCAGAACAGCTTCCAAGCCCTGAACAGAGGCGCCATTGCCTGCAGGGTCAGGATATTCAATTTTATAATCTGCAAAAAAGCCAATAAGCTCTTCCCTGGTTTTTTTGGCCCAATCTGCTGCAAATTTGGAGCTCCTTCCTCCTGCACCGTGCATACCGGCATACAAGGACGCTGAAGCGCTGATGCTTTCAAAAGTGTGAACTACGCGCTCAAGCGTTACCCGCGGCGTGTTATCCTTGGCTGGCTTGTCCGTGTAGAGTCTGTCAAGAACGAGGTTAACATCAACAGCACTTTCTTCTGACGATGTTTTCATTAAAAAATTTAGAAATGCACATTTATTTAAAAATTTTTGTTTTTTGAGCTTTCTCCGAACAAACCGGATTTTAACCCAAAACCTTTAAAAGCCGCCTTCGACTCTTTCTTGATTGACCATTTCAGAAGGGAGGTCGTCGTTTTTTGATTGACCTTTTTTCTAAAAAGGTCATGCCGCGGTCGCGTAACCTGGTATCGCGGTGATTCGTAAGCCGGCAAGAAGGCTTGCGGACCGGAAGATTGCTAAGGGCATTTAGGTGTCCTTTAGATACCTACGATACCACACAGATTCACTGCCCGAAAGGGCTTGAGGGTTCAAACAGCCTCACTGCGTTCGGAGCTTTCCAACGCAGGGGCGTTGAAAGTCCCTCCCGCGGCGCTTTTTTCTTTATCATGGATAGTTTTTTAAACAACCGCATCGACATATGCGGCAATGAAAAAGGTGCTGCCGGCAATATTGCTTTTGGCGCTTCTATCTGTTTTTGGCTGTACTACTGGCGAACAGCTTACGGCAGACACTAGCGCTGAAGGGCATGCTGATGCGCAAACTTCTGCCGACGCTGAAGCAGCAGCCGCAACAGCAAATGAAGATGCCGGCCTCCGAGAAGAAGAGCAGGAAAGGATGCCTTCAACGCGGGAGGAGTTCAAGGTTGGCCTGCTCAGCCCTAGAGGGTGTGAAGGCTCGGGCTCGTTCATGCTGGGCGCTTCGCCATTGGCGCTTGAGGACATAGAGAAAATCCGCCCAATGGGAGGTTTGTCCAGCGTTCACATAACCCCAACAGACCACCAGTACTGGGATACTATTGGCTCGGACGGGTTTAAAGAGGATACGACAAACCTTGACAGGTTCAAGGTGTTTGCGCCCGCTGACGGCTTTATAGTTGATATTGAGCAGCACACCGATTACAGGGTCGTGATAGAGCACTCCTGCACCTTTTATACCATCTTTATCCATGTGGACAAGCTTTCTGACAAGATAATGGCTGCTGCCGGCTTTAAAGAGGGCGAAGTTGGCAACCACGCCTGGCCGCGAATTCCTGTAAAAGAAGGAGAGGTTATCGGAAGCATTGGAATTGGGAAGCTTGACTTTTCTGTTGTTGATGCAGATAGCACACTTAAGGGCTTTGTTAATCCGGAAAGCTATGAGGGAGAGGTCTGGAAGATACATACTATTGATACATTCGATTACTACGAAGAACCACTGAAGAGCAGGCTAATAGCGAAAAATGTCAGAACGATGCCTCCGTTAGGTGGAAAAATAGATTACGACGTTGAAGGCAGGCTCGTTGGAAACTGGTTTAGGGAAGGAACTGGCAAATACAAAGGGAACCTGGGCGAATACTGGGTAAACCACCTGAGCATAGTTTATGATTCGATTGACCCTTCCCAGATACGGGTTTCAATAGGTGATTTTGGGGAATGGTCTCAAGTTTTTGGCGTGAATGGCAATAGCCCTGACCCAGCGACTGTGGATGGCCTTGTGAAATATGAATTAACTACTTTCGATTACTATCTTGGAGATACAAGCACAAAATTCAATCCGGTCGAGTATTCAAATAATATACGGGGCAGAAATCTTGATGAAGTAAGAGGAGTGGCGCTCTTCAAGGTGCTTCCTGAAAACAAGCTCCGGGCTGAATTCTTCCCTGGCAAAAGCGGGGAGGAAGTATCAGGATTCACAGCCTCTGCGATGATTTATGAAAGATAGGTGATGCATGATGGTAAGATATGTCTGCACAGGAACATGCGGCGGCTCTGTTAGCGCGGAAGAGTTTAGGAAAGGCAGGAACAAGTGCGCAACAAAAGGCTGCCCCGAATATGGGAAGCCGCTTGTGAGGGCTGAGAAGGAGATGGGGTGCTGCTGAGGCGCTGTTCTTAAATACCACAGAGCTTATACCAGCTTAAGAAAAATGCCTGAGTCGATAGATGATTTGCTTGACGAAGCACTAGCAGTGCTTAGGAAAGGGAGAAGGCAGGCAAAACTAATGACAGGGCCTGTAGAAAGGTGGGCATTGCCTAATTACTTAGAAGCTTTGAGCTACATGATAAGGTCGCTCGAGCCACTAAACGAAGCGCTTAAGAGGCTTGGCGATGCTGAAGGCCTCCCTGCTCATGAAGCGTTGCAGCACACAGAACTGTTTTACAACAGAATGCTACAGCTGGGTAACTTTAATATTGGTCACGTGATAGGGGCGCTGCGAAAGCGTGAAATCCCAGAAGACATTGTAAGGGCAGCATGCGTCAACGCTTACCTCCACCCCAAAGTCAGGGAAGCAATTAAGGAAGGCTACGGCCTTATGCCCCTTGTGCCGCCAGAGCCTAAAAAGCCGCAACAACACGGTTGAGAAAGGTATTTAAAACCTGCTGGATTCGCTTTTTCTTATGGGGGAAATAGCTTACATTACGAACATAGGGCTAGGCTCCGCTCCCTTGGCGGAAGAAAGGATCGTAATCGCAAAAGTGCCAGGAACAGGCAGGATAACGGCACCTTACGCCAACCAGGCGGCAGGCTACAGCGTTTTGATGTGTCCTGTTCCAACCAGTTCACTTGTGCGCACAGTAAGAAGAGAACTGGAGTTCAGGGAAAAAAATGAAAATCCTGAGATAAATTTAAGCCCTCGTGATATTGTAGACCTTGAAACAAGGATTGGCTCTGTTATTGACGGCTTGTGGCTATTCCTCAAGGTTGATGGACACGCTGAGGTTAAAAGAAAAGATGGCATTACTGGTGCTGTTAGGGTGCTTAATTACGGTAGAACTTCGGAGATTGACCTGCCAGAGCAACTAATGCACAAATACCTCCCTATGCAGAGGCTTATACAATATGTAACAGTTCTAGAACAAACTTTGAAAGAAATTTCCTTCCAATACCTTACTAACATTACGTCATCCGATTTCATTGATCCTGCCTTAGTAAGTAAGCTTCCTGAAAACTTTACAGTGCACCCCGGTGTTGTGCTCAGGAGCGTGCTTCCGCAAAATGAGGCGGTGGGAAGGCTTTACCCAGATAGCAGAGTATTCCTTGAAAGTAACCCTGAGCTTAATGCTAAGGTCAGCGCTGCTGCTGCAAAACATTACAGAAGCGGGCTTATCGCCAAAATAGCAGCGCCTCGCTTTAATCTTTCTGAGGGAGAAGCAGCGCAAGGTATTCAAACGCTTACGGCACTTCTTGATGGTTTGATGCCTCTTCTGCCGTTTGACGTATATGACTTGATCATGCAGAATCATGCAGTGGAAAGTTTAATGGAACGGATGAGAGCGATAAAAAGAGAAGTTGGAAGTATGGGCCCGGTAGAGTCAATGCCTCGGCAGGTAAGGCAACGGCATAGTCTGCTCATTTCGCAATATCAGAGACTTGCCGAACAACAAGAAAGAGCTTACGCCAAAAATAAAAAGCTTATGCAGAGGATGAATACTGTATTTGCTATTGAACCTGAGACTATGAATGGGTATGATGCCGAAACCGTCGAGGAGGTAATTAAGCTTCTTGGAGAGAAGGTAAGCTTTATCAGAAAAGTCCTGCAGGAAGACCTAAAACAAAAATTAGTTCCTCAAGGCGTCAGCTCTTAGGGAGTGATTCTCTCAATTCCCTGTACCTCTTATACCTCTTCAGGCTCATGCCGAGCTTTTCCATCTCCTCGATGCAGGAGATGCAGTAAAGCGGAGCGTCCATCCTTACGCTGCCGAGATCGGCATTGCAGGTTTCGCAGCGGCTAAATCTATCAGGGGCTTTTACAGACATAAAGGACTTTTGTGAAAGAAGAAATATAAAAATCTTAGCCAAAAGCCAAAAACAAGACAATGGCAACCGCAGGACAGAGCAGATTATTGGCGAACACTTTTGCAGCACCTCTTACTACGTCTTTTCTCTTCAACTTTGAGTCAAAATAGCCGCTGCCCGACAACAGCCCGAAAAGGAAAACAAGAGCTGCTACGACAAGGAGCGTGTTGCTGTCCTTCGACACCGCAAAGATTGCAGCGCCAAAGGCAGCATAAACAAGTTTCAAATTATAACCGTAAATGAAAAAAAGCAGAAGCACAATATAGACAACTACCCTTGCAACAATGTTTATGCTAAAAAAATCCATAACAAAAGCAGCAACCGCCAAAATTATCAGTTTTTCCAGCCAGGGGAAATACTTTTTTGCTGTGGGCAGTTCCTCCCTTGTCAGCAAGGCCAGGAAAAAGCCAGACAGCAGGCCAAGATAGGAAATAACGACTGCTGCTGCGAATTGCGATAGAGTTACGGCCGCCATGTTCTTTACTTGAACACCTTTTTTTCAAACTCAGCTATCTTCTGAAGCCTTCTGGCATGGCGCTCCTCACCAGTAAATGGAGTTTCAAGCCACGCCTTGGCTATCTTCTTCGCCTGCTTAGCAGTCATCCAGTCACCGGACAAGCCAAGGACGTTGGCAGCGTTGTGCTCGCGAGAGTGCTTTGCAGATGTTTCATCGAATGCAGCAACAGCCCTCACTCCCTTGACCTTGTTTGCTGCAATCATCATTCCCGCTGCTGAGCGGCACACGAGGATTCCCAAAACTTTCGGAAACGGGCTTAAATCACTGCTGCTGTTGCTAACAGCCTGTGCGACTTTAAAAGCGTAATCAGGATAATCGCAGCTTTCCTCAGAATGCGTGCCAACATCCTCAACTTGGTAGCCGAGCTGCTGCAGAAACGGCTTCAGCTCCTCTTTCAGCCTGTAGCCGCCGTGGTCGGCTCCAATGACGATTTTAGGTTTCATGTGCTTTACCCACATTATTTTGCAAGCAAAAACAGCCCTGCAATAATCATCGCTATCGCGACTGCCTTTGTTAATAAAGTTTTCCTGTCAACAACCTCTCTAATTATGCTGGGCCAGAAAAGCGACAAGGCAGTTGCGCCAATCAGAACGAAAAAGCTCGACAGGCCAGAAATTGCAATGGTCAGGGAAACTGGTCCTGTGAGTATCGCCAAATTAAGCAAAACAAACGCAAGCATTCCAACCAGCTGCCTAAGAATGAGCAGGCTGCCCGCACCGAAGCTGCTTTTTTTAAGTTCGCCAGTTACAGCGGCCCTTAACTTTCCAGAGAACAGCATTACGGCCGCAGCACCGGCAAAGCCTCCAAGAAGCAAAGCAATCTGGACAGGCCAGTGGCTGTTCGAAGAGTAAAGCCCCTTTGCAATTACAGAAGCAGCAGAAGTTCCTATAGCTGCGATAAGTATGAGGTAAAAAGCCAGGCTAACTTTGAGCATGCCACTAAAGTTTTTGACGGATATCAGAAAAGCGCCTGCAGTTATAAGGGCAAAAGATGCATAGTTCAAGGAAGTCAGCTTCTCACCCAGAAAAACAGCAGCCATGACAAGAGTTATGGGGCTCTGAAGCTGCCACAGGGGGATAACCCTCGAAACCTCCTCCACAGAAAGAGCCTTGAAATAAGGAAAGCCGGCAAGGAACCAAACTACGCCGCCAAAAAGCCCAATTAGCAGCGCAGAGAGAGGCAAATCGTAATCCACAAGCAAAAAGCCCAAAACTGCAACCACTGAAAAGAAGCCAGCGGTTACGTTCATTGTTAAGGTGCTGAAGTGTTTATCCCTCAGAACCTTGTCAAGAAGGTTAAGCACTGCGAAAATCACAGGAGCCATTAAAGCGTAAAAGAGCCAGGCAGCCATCGAATCACCCACGGGAAAGCAGCAGCAGGCCAAGCGCCATAAGGCCAATCGCAGCAGCCTTCACTCCAATTGTCTTAGCATCAACAGCCTCCTTAATGAAAAGCGGGAACCTTACTGAAAAAACAGTGGCCAACAGCAGGACAAACAGACTATGGAAGCTTATGAATACGCTAACCAAAGTCACAGGACCCAGCAGTATTGCACGGTTCCATAAAACGTTGCCAAAAAATCCTGCCAGCGCGCTTAGGGAGACAAGAAGCACAAAGCCCTGCCTTTGCGGCTTAGAGCTCATCGCATTTGAAAAGCTCTTCCTAGCATTTGGAAGAACAAATAGGGAGAGGCTGCTCAAGGTACCACCAATAAAAGCCACAAAGTAAGTTTCCCAAAACACGCCCGTTCCATAGGCAAACTTAAGCAGAACATCTGAAAGTGCAAATAAAAGGCTTGAAAGCAGCATAAAAGCCACAGCAGGGCTCAAGTGAAACACTTCCCCAACGCGCCTTACCGATATCAGGAAACCCCCAAAAAGTATCAGGGCAAAGGCAGCGTAGCTCAAAGGCTTCAATATTTCGCCAAGAAAAATCACTGCCAGTACCAATGTGAACACCGGCGCAAAATGCCACATCGGAATCACCCTTGAAGCCTCCTCAAGCGATAAGGCCCTGAAGTAAGGAATTAAAGCATAAGTAATAAGGGCCCCGCCTAGAAAGGCCGCCACCCAGTTAGGAAGTGGAATAGATGGAGCCCCAATAAACGTGAACAAAACAGCGCCAATAACTATGCTGAGTAATCCAAAAGAGGCAGTTAACGCTATAGAATCTTTAAGGTGTCTTGTCCTGAGCACCTTGTCAAAGATGTTACCCCACGCCCAAAGAAAAGTTGCGGCAATTGCAAAGAACACCCAGGACAAATCAGCTCATCTCCACTCAGCATGGCCCCACTGAATCAGAAGGTCAACGCCCAGCCTTTGAGCTTCTACGGCAGCATCACAGGCACCGTAGCAGCTCCCAGCCCAAATCACAACCTTAGCATCGGTTTTTCCCTCAAGCTGCTGCTGAATCTCTGCTGCGTAAGGCTTCAGGCCGTCAGGAAGCTGGATGCACACCAACCTGGCGCTCTCTTCCTTAATCTTGGCAACAGCCTTTTCTATTTCAAGGTCATACTGCGAGGTTTGCATGTTGCCGAGAAAACGGCGTAGCTTTAAAAAGATACCCTGCCGCATAGTAAAATTTAAATACCAGTTGTTATTTTTATCTATCAAATGATAGAAAAATCTACCATCGGAAAGGTCTTGGAGGCATTTTTTGAATCGCCATCCGAAAGATTTCACCTGAGGGAACTCTCCCGCCGGCTTGGTTTGTCCATGCCCACCATTATCACGGCAACAGATATCCTTTCAAAAGAAAATTTAATCCTAAAAGCCAAAGGCAAGGTTGTCACAGAAGTACAAGCCAACAGGGAAAATGCCCGTTTTACCCAACATAAGCGCATTAACAACATGGAGCGAATTTATAGCTCAGGCCTGCTTGAGCACCTTATAGCCAAATATAACAACCCAAAACTAGTTATACTGTTCGGCAGCTATTCCAGAGGAGAAGATATTGAACAATCAGATATTGACATTGCCATAATTACGGCCAAACGATTGCATATTGATTTAGCCGTATTTGAAAAAAAACTTGGGAAGAAGATAAGCATCCACGAATTGGAATTGGGGCAGGCAAGCAATGAATTCAAAGCAAACCTCGCAAATGGCATAGTACTGGAGGGATCCTGGTGAAAGAATTCGGTTTCTTTGTAAGCAAAGCCGAGGTTAGGAAGCAGAGCCCTGACAGAAACTTAGCCACGGCTACTTTTAAGGACAGCGAAGAAAGGCTCATGTTAGCCAAAAGTTTGCAATCAATTGCGAAAGCAAAATACGTTCTTGAAAACGCATATGAGGCGATGCGAGAAGCTGCCGATTCTGTTTTGTACAATGAAGGATTTAAGTCATTTTCTCATGAGGCATCAATAGCTTATCTGCTCAAGAAAGGCTTCGGCGACTCTGACATAGCCCAGTTTGACAGATTTCGGAGGATAAGGAATGGCATCAAATATTATGGCGGTGACTGCGAAAAGCCCGATGCCGAAGAAGCGATAAAACTTGCAGAGAAAATAATCGCCAAGATAAAAGAAATTCTTAAACCATAATTTATCTTACAGCATAACCTCGTCCAGCTCGTGCCTGCTCAGCTTCTTCTTGTTGACTACCGAGATAAAGTTCTTCCGCCTCTCCCTGCGCTTCGCAGCAAGCTCTTCGAGTATCTCCTCGTCCTCCTCCTGGCTCTCAAACTGGCCAAGAAGGTCTGTTTCCTCATCAAAAACCGCTCTCGGCATATAAACCAATACCCCCAACAATCAATTATGTCTGAATTATGTCTGGCGACATCAAATCGCCGTTGTGACCACTATTTTCACTACTTTATGGTAGTTTAAACCCTTTAAAAAGATTGTTGTGGTGGAGAATATAAGTTAAGTAGAGAAGTAGCCGACTGGCAAAAAACAGGTCAGATCTTGCAACAAGGTTTAGTTTTGCAGATCCAGTCACCTGCAGGAATCCGCTCTGCACTCGGGCAACTATCTTTGGTGCAAGTGCCTTGCAGTTCAGATCATTGTTTCAAGCAACATTTTTGACCTTCTTTCACGTCTTCGTAGAAGCCAGATGCTTCCTGAGCTTTGCCAAGAAGGCAGTCTCCTGTTGTTGGTGTTCCACCTTTCTCCGAACATGAAGTTGCGGTTACAGAACCAAACTTCGGGCCCCATTTCCCAAAATAACCCGTAGTCACACCAACAAGGAGCAAAAGAACGATAAGAACAATGGCTGCGATAACTATTGTGTTGAGGGACAGGCCCTGGGCTTTGGATGGCATGTTAGCTGATTATGCTGATTGGCCCTTTAGGCAACATACCTTAGATGCGGTTGTGCAGTCTTTTGTATTAATGGATTTCCCCTTTTCTCCTGGGAAAGCACCTTTATCATCGCATTCTGCAACTGTCAGGCATTCACCACCTTGAGTTGGGCAGCTTGCAACGCTTGGAGTGAACACCTTTCCAAAGTAGCCTGTGAAAATCATCACGAGGACAACCAGGACAATGAGAACAATAATCGCGATTATGATGGTGTTCAGAGAAAGACCCTGGCCTTTTTTTGTTGTCATCTAAAGTGCACCTCTTTCAAAATAAATTAAATAATAAAAGGCATAGCCGGGTTTTCCTGCCTCCTGGACATGCCCTTTTGCTGTTTTACAACCTTCTGCAATCATGTATATAAACTTTATGTTCTGCCGCGTTTATGCCTGTTTATGTTTTTTTGTTTTGAAGTATAGAGGGTTTTGATTATTTCCGGTGTTTGTCAACTATATTCTATAGAATAGCAATTATTAAAAGCAGAGTCTGCCGCTGTTATGAAGGTTGGATAAAAAATGGTACAAAACCTGAAAATACTCGTTTTCCTGATGATGGCTATCGGAGCCCTTTACGCCTTTGACAACCTTAACCAAGGCCCTCTGTCAGCAAATAGTGTTACCGGGTTTGCCGTTTCAGAACAGAGGATTACGCAGCAGGACGTCAACTGCTACGATTCAGATAACAGGGACCATTACGGCCAGGGAACAACCTACGCAAGGCTGTTTGCAGCAAACGGCGAAGGCCCGAAACAGGATGTTTGTGAAGGAAATTCGCTGATAGAATACTATTGCGTTTTTAATGAGCCCCAGGTTGAATTCTACGACTGCGAGAACGGCTGCTTTAACGGCGCTTGTGCGTAATAAATTTACTAATTTATTTTCTGCCAGTCTTTCTTCTTTTGGGTGGCTTTAAAAGATTCCGTTATGGGTCGTCTGAAATAAAGCAAAAGCCTTAAATACAAGATTTATCTTACTTACAAGATATCTTCAAGGAAGGTGATGGATATGACAGCCAGTATTGAAATCGGGAAAGTTAGCTCTAGGGGCCAGGTAGCCATACCAGCAGAGATGAGGAAGAACCTTAACCTGAGGGAGGGGGAGAAGGTGTTGTTCTTTTCTGAAGGAGATGCTATAGTGATGAAGAGGGTGACGCCGGGAAGCTTTAGAGAGATAACTGAGCCGCTCAAAGAAGCTGTGAAAAAGGCAGGGTTAAAAGAGAGTGAAGTGACCGATATCATAAGCAGGTTTAGGAAGTCAAGAAGATGATAAGGATTACAGTTGATACGAATGTCTTAGTTTCTGCTACATTCTGGTACGGTGCTTCCTACAGAATAATTGAGCTAGTTGAGCAAGGCAAGGTTGAGTTGGTGTTGTCAGAGGCCATAATTCAAGAGTTTTCTGCTGTTCTGGAGTACGAGGAGATTAAGAAGAAAATTGTAAACAAAGGACTCTTGATACTGCGTACAGTTGAGAAGCTTGTTTCTATGTCAAAAATAGTGGTGCCTGCCATCAAAATAACGGCGGTAAAAGAAGACCCTGATGATGACAAGGTTCTTGAGTGTGCAGTAGAAGGCGGTGTTGATTATTTAATCTCAAAGGATAATCATCTGCTTAAGTTTGTCGAATACGGAAAAATAAAGATTGTTTCTCCAGAAGGCTTTCTCAACATCTTCTGAACTAGAGCTATCTTCTTCCAGTTTTCCTTCTCAGCTCATCAAAGAGTTCCTCGCCGCTTAGCCTCGAGTAATCTCTTTCCAGCTGCTCAAAAACAGCGTGAGGATGGCCGTGGCTGCGGCTCTCTGGCTGGCGAACTGGCTGTTGCGAAGGTTGAGGCGGCTGCCCGGGCTGCCTATTCTGGCTGGTTTGGCGGCTGGTTTGGCGCTGCTGCGGATACTGGTAAGGGCCGCCGCCTGTGTGGCTGTACTCAAGCTTATGCCTACCCCTGCCTTTTCTTTTCAGCGCTGAAACTAATGAGAATAAAGCAATTCCTGCAGCAATGATAATAAGGAAAACAGTTGCCTTTGCAGCGAAGCCGCTGCCTGGCTTTGATTTGGGGTCCTTTGGGTCAGTGCCTTTTGCAACCTCCTTTCCATCATCAGCGCCATCATGGTCAGTGTCCTTAAGATTTGGTGAGGTTCCGGATTCGAATTCTTTCAGATTAGTTAAGCCATCATCGTCAGAATCAACCAGCGCATCGCTGCTGCTAAAAGGGTTAAGGCCGTACTTCTTCTCCCACTCGTCAGGCATGCCGTCATTGTCATTATCAGTGTCGCATGAGTCGCCTACGCTGTCCTTGTCAGAGTCCTTCTGGTCCTTGTTGGGCGCGTCGCGGCAGTTGTCATCAATGTTAAGTATGGTGTCGCCGTCAATGTCGTTAGCGTTAACGCACTTTCCGTTTGTGCCGCAAACTCCTGTGAAGCAGTCAGAATTCTCAATGCACTTCAAGCTTGCAGGGCACTTCTTATTCTTGACGGTAACGCAAAGCCCGCCGCAGTCAACGTCTGTTTCACCAGCATCAAGGCGCTTGTTGGAGCATGGCCCTTCAGCCACGCACACGCTGTCAGTGCAGAGAAAGGTTTCGCAGTCAGAGGCTTTCTTGCATTTACTGCCAAGGTCGCACTTCTTGCCGCATCCACCGCCGCAGTCAATATCAGTCTCGTCCTGGTTCATGTAGCTGTCGGTGCAGTTGCCAATCCGGCAAACACCAGAAACGCAAAAATTGTTCCTGCAGTCGCTGCTAACACCGCAGCTCTTGCCGTTTGCACATTTTGAGCTGCAGGTTCCCCCGCAGTCAACATCGGCCTCATCCCCGTCTTTTATTCTGTCGCTGCAGGCATACTCCATGTTGAGAAGCACGTTAACAGTGATGCCCCTGCTGGCGGCAACATCTGTCCTCATGCCTGCCTTGTTCTGGGCGTAGGCCTGAACATAATACTTTTCGCCATCCTTCAGCCTAAGGTCGCGCGCTGTTATGCTGCTGTCCTTTGTGGTTGTCCAGCCTTGCACGAGCCTTCCAGAGAAGTCCTCGACTATTGAGTAATTGTAGAAGTCGATGCCGCTTTCAGCATCTTCTGCCTTGAACTTTATTGTTATGCGGTCAAGGTAGTATGTGAAGCCTTCCTCAACGCCTTTAAGCTCTTGCGAGTCATTTACCTCAAGAGCCGAAGGAGGTGTGTTATCAACCGAGAATGAGGTTTCAGCAGTCGCTTCCTTGGGACCTTCGAAAAGGCACTTTACGTAGTACCTGTACTGCCTTGGCTCAAGCTTCAGCGTAACCTGGTGGTTTACTGTTGTCAGAGAGAAATTCCCTCCTGTTTCCTTGTACTCTGTGGTGTTGCCGTAGCTGCATACAGACTTCTTGTTTGTGGTTACAGAAAGGCTCACTTCCTTCGCGGTTGTCGCAAGGCCGCTCGCAGGCAAAATCTCAGAAACAGCTGGCGGTAGCGATGTGTCAACGCTAAATGCTATTCTGGAGGTTGACGAGGTCAGCTGGGCCAGGTTGCGGCAGCTAACATTGTAGGCGTAAGAGGTCTTGTCAGAAAGGCCGGTAACTTTGGCTTCATGATACTTTTCATAATTTGACTTAACTTTGTCTGCATCAGCTGTCTTAAAGAACGTGCCCATTGACTCGTAAGTGTAAAAGGCCGCGTCGTACTTGCACGTGGCGTTCTCGTTTGACTCAACAACAAGATTTGCTTCCAATGGCGTTTCTATGACTGTTGAAGGCACAGCCACAGCGCGCGTTATCACAGGCGGTGAGCTGTCAACAGAAAGGTCAAAGCTGCCTTTTTCAGCGTTTGAGCACTCAGCAAAGAACCTGTACTGCTGGCCGTTTTCAGGAAGGTTGAAGTTGAGGAGCTTATGAAATGTGCCGCCTGTCTCGGAAAAGGCACCCATATCGGCAAAGGGCTTCTCAAAAGGGCTGCTGTACTTGCATGTTGCAGCAGCAGAGCTGGTTACAGTGACGTTGAAGGTTGACTGATTAGCCACGCTGAACTTCGGGTCTGTCAGGGTGATTGATGCGGAAGCAAAAGAAGGAACGACCAACAGCGCGATAAGGATTGCAGCTGCTAACGCTAAAGCCTCTTTTTTCATACAAGCAGGGACAGCTATTTTTAGTATATAAAACTTTGTAACTGCTGTGAATGCTGCACTGCGGCAATGGTTGAGCTTTTCAAGGAATTGACGTAAATGCAAGCTTTGCACAGCTCATTGCTTGACGGCTCGCCGCAGCCGCGGCAGTAGCTTATGCTTGAGGACGCAGCGTACTTCCTCTTCAGCTTCGGCAGAATCTTAAGGAAATTGCTGACTATGTTCTGCTTTGCACCTGGATGCTGCTGCTCTAGGCCATTGAGAAAGTCCCTTATCGCTGCCCTGAAGGAGATGCGGGCGTGAGGGCACTCGTTGAACCGGATTCCAAAGTTTTGCAGGAAAGCGTAGGCTGCGACCTCTTTCTCATGGCAGAAGTAAAGCGGCTTTATTCTCGGGACAAATTTTTCATCCTTGACAACACCTGTAACTGGCCCGAGCCTGGCAGCCAGCTCGAGGTTGCCCTTCATGAAATTCATCATGATCGATTGTGCTTCGTCATCAAGGTTATGGCCTGTCGCAATCTTAGTGAAGCCTTTTGCTGATGAATTTAGAAGGTATCTCCGTAGTGTTCCGCAGATGTTGCAGGGCAGTACGCTGACTTTTTTCAAAGCTTCATGAAGCGAGAAGCCAAAAGCTTCCTTGTACGACAGCACTTTCAGAGGGATGCTGTTGCGGCTGCAGAAGCTTCTGAGGTCTTCCAGCGTAACGTTGCGGTAGCCCGGGATGCCCTCGTCAATGGCCAGGGCTGTTACGTTGCCAAACCACTTGTTAAGGAGGTAAAGGACTGTCGTGCTGTCCTTGCCGCCGCTGCAGGCAACGATTATTTTGTCTTTTTTGCCAATAAGCTTATATTTCTTTATTGTTGCAGCTACCTTTGACTCGAAGTATCTTATGAAATGGGCCTTGCAGTACGGCTTTGCCACGTTTATAACCGCAGATTCGCCGCATTTGCTGTGGCTGCAATTTACCATCACACTTGATTGTTGAGGAAAAGTATAAAAAGATTCGCAACAGGGCATAAAAGATATGCAACAAATGTCAGTAACTGCAGGGAAAGGTAAACCTGCCAATTCTAACCGCAAAATAAAGGTCGGTTTGGAAATCCACGGCTACCTGAACATGGCTGAGAGCAGGGCAAAGCTGTTCTGCAACTGTGCAATTGAACCAGATGCAGAGCCAAACACCACGATATGCCCCGTTTGCACGGGGCAGCCGGGAAGCAAGCCAATGCTGCCAAACAAAGAGGCGATAGACGAGATAATTGCAATTGCTGCCATGCTTGACTGCCGCATAAATGAGCGGCTAATCTTCCAGAGGAAGCATTATGACTGGCCTGACATGCCAACCGGCTACCAGAGGACAATGTCAGGCAGCTACTCTGTGCCAGTAGGCCAGGAAGGAAACTTCCTAGGCATAGGAATAGAAGAAGTGCACCTTGAGGAAGACCCGGCAAGGTGGGACCCTGAGACAGGGCTTGTTGATTACAACCGAAGCGGATACCCCCTGGTTGAAATCGTTACCAAACCAGACTTTACATCAGCAGAAGAGGTCAGGGTATGGCTCCGCAGACTGGTTACAACGCTCAGCTACATCAAAGCCATAGATCAGGATTTTGGAATAAAGTCCGATGTCAACGTTTCAGTTGCTCCTGACTTTGGAAGGGTTGAAATAAAAAACGTAAACTCGTTCAGGAGCATAGTAAGGGCCATTGAGTATGAGGTTGCAAGGCAGCAGCGCGAGGTAAAAGAAGGCAGGAAAGTCTCTATGGAAACAAGGGCATGGCGCGATGCAGAAGGCGTTTCAGTATTCATGAGGCAGAAGGAGACCGCTGTGGATTACATGTTCATACCAGATCCGGATTTGCCAGTTGTTAAAGTCACAAAAGCAGCAATTGCCGCGATAGCGAAGAAATTACCGGAAAAGCCCGCATCCAAAATTGAGAAATATGTGAAGCAGTGGAAGATTGACCATGTTGATGCTGAGGTTCTGAGTTCGGAAATTCTTTTGGCTGGGCTGTTCGAAAAGGTTGCGGCTGTTGTTAATCCGATTCTGGCCGCAAAATGGCTGAGGAGGGAGCTGCTGCGCGTTTTGAATTACAACAAGAAAGAATTGGAAGAAGTGAAACTGGATGAAAGGCACATAATTCAGCTGCTGAAGCTGGTTGAAAGCCGCAAAATCACGGACGAGACTGCCAAAGATATCCTCGAAAAGCTGGTTGAGAAGCAGTTTGACGTTGAGGAATACGTGAGGAAAAACAACCTGTTCGCTGTTGCCAAAGCAGATGTGCTGGAAAGATTCTGCGAGGAAGCCATCGCGGAAAGCCCGCAGGCAGTTGCCGACTTTAAAAGCGGAAAGGAAAAGGCGCTGAACTTCATCGTCGGAGCTGTCATGAAAAAGTCAAAAGGAAAGGCAACTCCGCAGCAGGTGGGAGAGATACTGAAAAGACTGATAAAGTGAGAAATTCTGGCGATGGCAAATTTCATTCTTATACATGGCACGGGAGGCAATCCTGACGAATGCTTCTATCCTTGGCTTAGGCAACGGCTGGAAGAAGACGGTCACAAAGTATACGCTCCCCAGCTGCCGATGCCAGAAAACCAATCATTACAAACCTGGCTAAAAGCGTTTGAACCTTACTGGAAATATGTAAATAAAGATGCAGTTTTTGTTGGCAGAAGCATAGGACCAGTGTTTATTCTGCGGCTGCTGGAAAGGACAAAAGTAAATGTCAAAGCTTCTTTTCTTGTAGCTGGTTTTTGCTCTGACATTGGGCTACCTTCGTTTACTCCTCTGATAAGAACATTTGTTGACAAGCCGTTTGGCTGGCAAAAGATAATGAGCAGCTGCGGCAGATTCTTTGTTTACAATTCTGATAATGACCCTTATGTGCCGCTAGAGAAAGGCAAAGAACTAGCAAAGAACCTGGGCACAGAACTGGCTCTAGTGAAAGGCGCAGAGCACTTCTGGTTTGAGGAATTTCCAAAGTTGCTAACGGACATCAACAAGGTTACGGAAGACTAAGAGCTGTCTCAAACGTTTATTTTTCCAAACCTATTCTATTTTTTGGGCAAAAAGCTTTATAAATAACAAGATAGAATTGTTCTGATATGGCGAACGCGTCTGTAACAATAGCTGTTGAAGAGTACGAACGCTTAAAGAAAAAGGCTGCTGTGGCAGACGATTTGGTGGTACAGCTCGAAGCCAGCCTCAAGGACTTGGAAGCTGGAAGGATTAAGAGGGTAAGATAGGTTTTGAATTCTATTCTATCAATTTAAGATACCTTTCCATATTAGCAAGAATGTGGTCAACAATCTTCTGCTGCTCTTTCTTTGGTCCGAAAGCCAGAAGAACTGCTTTGTTCGTCTTTGCGTTAATGAGGTAGTAAAGCCTCTTGTTACCTAACTTCTTCTCCCTAAACCAGCCATATCTGAGTGGCTTCCCAACTTCAAGATTAGCAGTTAGCTGGTCCTTAATCTTCTCAACCCATTCACACTCTGGCTTTTCCAATGTTCCATACAATTTTGTGAATGCCTCTGTTTCGTAAACAGTGTTCATACGCCAATTTGGCAGCCTTTTACTTAAATAACTATCCAAAAGCCCTGTTGAAGATTTCCAAACTTTTCAGATAATTTTCACAAAAACGGCTTTTTTCCAAAAGTTTTCTTGGCAGCAACGTATAATTTGCAATTTCTCCGTTGCATTTTCAACTTTTTCTCCGCAAAGCACTTTAAAGTTTAAAACACGCTGTAATCCATGCGGCGCAACAGCGGCAATACTGCTTCATTAGCGGCAAAAAGAAGACGAGCACTCGCAGAAGCGATAGCTGAGGGCAAAAGAGAGAAGGGCGAGCTTGAGCTGATAATAAAAGCAGATGAAGTCAGGAGGGAGGAGGTAGCTAACCAGCTGCAAAGAATAGGTGTTGTAAGGCACTTTTACAGCTTCGTTCCTTACCTGAGCCTGAGGTGCGATGCTGACTATGCAGACATACTGAGAAAGGCTTCTGCTGGCAATGTCAGCGACAGCGTGTTTGAAAAGAGCTTCAGGAGCATAATCTCTGCAATTGCGGGGGTAGAGCTTTCTAACAGCTTTACAATTCCGAAATCATCAGCTGCTGTTGTCGCATTCCCAAAGTCAAAAATAAAATCCGCTTTGTGGAACCTTGAAGCCATTGGCGCGTATGAGGCACAGCAATACGGCTCTGGGGATAGAATAGCGGTTGCCATAATTGACAGCGGGGTAGACTACACCCACAGCCAGCTTTTGGGAAGGTTTGGAAGTAAAAAGGGCTACGACTTTGTAAGGAACACTGAAGAGCCAATGGACGAAAACGGGCATGGAACCCATGTGGCAGGAATAGTGGCTGCTTTGGACTACGGGGTTGCACCGTCATCAATTCTCTATGCCGTGAGGGTGCTTGACCAGAACGGCTCAGGAACAGAAGCTGACGCGATAGCCGGCATTGAATGGTGCATCAAAAACGGCATTGCCGTTGCCAACATGAGCTTTGGCGGGCCGGTTGCTTCTCAGGCGCTTGAAGAGATTTGCCAGTATGCGTGGGAGCAGGGCGTACTCCTGGTGGCGGCGGCAGGCAACAGCGGCTACGGTGCAAACTACCCTGCGGCTTTCGGCGATTCGGTAATAGCTGTTGCCGCTGTTGACGAAAACCTTGAACACCCGGACTTCAGCAACATCTACGAAACAAACGACATAGCAGCCCCAGGCGTGAACATTGTTTCAACTTACCTAAATGAAAGCTACGCGAGCCTGACAGGAACGTCAATGGCCTCGCCGCACGTCACAGGAGCGTTGTCACTGGCGAAGTCAGTAGCGGCTTCAGATGCACCTGGACTGGAAGAGCTTATGAAAGAAAAAGCTGACAAAAAAGGCGAGCCGGACGTATTCGGGGCAGGCATTGTAAGGGCTGACAGGATAGCAAGCTACCTCGCTGGCAACAGCAGCAAGAATGAACGAAGTAATTTGCCGCAGCCGCAGCTTGTGAAAAGTTATATGCGGCTTGAAAAGGCAGCAGATGCTGCATTTGGCAACTTTGCGAAAGACGCCGCTGCCGAAGTAAGGAGGTGGCTGCGATGAGCGAAACAAGACCAGAAAGGCCAGAGCTTGAACGCACGGTAATGTCGGCAGCGGCCGACAAGTCTTCCCTCTCCGGGAAGATTCAGGATAACTACATTATTTACGTGCAGCGCGACGCAACAAAGCCAAAGCCAGAGGCAGATGCAGAAAGACTGCAAAGGTTCAAAACGCTTATTGAAAGGACAGAGCAGCTCCAGCAGCAGTACGGGGAAGGCACATTCATTTGCTACAGAAGGTTTGAATACCTGAAGGCGATAGCTGCCGTGATAAAAGACAACGGCATTGTTGATGTGCTAAAAAGCGAGGGCTACGCTGTTGAGAAACAGGGAATCATGAGGGCACAACTGGCTGAATTGCACAGCAGCAACGAAATGAAACATAAAGATTAAAGGCGAATATCAAGAACATTCGCAAAATCAGCCTTGACGCGCTTCTCAAAGTCAGCATTGGTCTCGCCTTCCTCCTTTTCCTTTGCGAGGATGTGAAGCAGCTTACGGGCAATCTCTTTCTCCTTATCAGCGGTAAACGCCTTTGACTGGCCCACGTGCTCACCAATTAGCTTCTGCTCAATGTCCTCAACGCTATGATAATCAACCCTGACTTCCTCAAAATCCTCGCCTGAAAGCTTGCTGATGTTCCTGGTAACGTAAACAGCGCCCTTGCCATAAACGGCATCAAAAAACTGCTTGAAGTTAATGTCCCCGGGCTTCCCTGACCTCAGCGTACCAGCCACCCTCAGAAGGACTATTGTATTGTAAAACTCCTTCTGCCCGATGGAGGACATAAGCTCGTCAGTAACCTCTTCAGGCGCTTTCTTCTCAGCATTAACCTTTATTGTGTGGACGTTGTGGATAATTACCGGGACGTGGGTTGCCTTCACTGCGCCGCTCCCTGAGGATTCAACAATGAAAAAGCCGCCATTGCCGAGAAGCTCGAGCTCGTCGAAGCTGTTTGGGAAAAGAGGTCCGGGCATTGTGATAAGGCCGTAGCCTTTCTCTTCGCGCTCAGAAACCTGATGTATGTGGCCGCCGGCATAGTAGTTGAAGCCCTTCGGGAACGTTGCCAGGGGAACAGCCTCCATCTGCTCCATGCCCTTCGGCTTGAACTCCACGATAGCGGTGTGAAACATGAAAATCTTAAAGCCCTGCTCCTTTTCAAGGTTGTCCAGCAGCAGTTGTCCGTAATAATGCTTGTCCAGCATGCCCTTCTTACCAGGTATGCCAACAACCTTAGCTCCGGTTTTTTTGTCGACTGTGAATTTGAGCTGCAGCTTTCCATCGTCAGTGCCGCTGCCTCGCATTACGTTCGTGAAAAGCCCTGCGTTCTCAAGCACGTCAAGCATTGTCTTGCCGGTTGGGGAGTAGTCATGGCTGCCTGGTATAATGTAAACAGGAAGCTCCCTGTCTGCAAGCTCCTTCAGCTTGCTAGTGACTTCCTTGAGGCGGTCTATGGATGGAAGCGAAGTGTTAAAAAAATCGCCCGAGATGAGTATGAAGTCAACAGGCTTCTCAATGCAGATGTCAATAGCCTTTGTAAAAGCCTTAGTGCTTGCCTCTGCAAGCCTGTCATCAGCCCAGGAGCCGATGTGGATGTCTGCAAAGTGCGCAAATTTCATGAGATTTGGGAATACTGCGGCGTTTTTAACGTTTTTGCACTGAATAGGACCATAAGGCCCCTTATACCCCTTATGAAAAAAGATTAACTACTTTCTGGACTAATGCGTTTTAGGAAAAATTTTGAAAAAAGAGGTGGTTTTGATGATAGAGAAAAATAATGCGGTGCTTCTCGCGCATTTGCGCAGGAACGCCAGGATTAAGCTGACTGCAATTAGCAGGGAGACAGACGTGCCCGTGTCAACGATATTTGAGAAGATAAACGGCCCCCTGCGCGGATATGTGCAAAGGTACACCTGCCTGCTAAACAACAACGAAATAGGGTTTAGCTCAAGGGCAACAATAATCCTGAAGGTTGACAAGGAACAGAAGACCGAAATAGGGCAGCACCTTGAAAGGCACCCAAACGTAAACTCCCTGTACAGGATAAACAACGGCTACGATTTCCTGCTTGATGTGATATTCGAGCGGATGATGGACCTTGAGGAATTCCTCGAGCAGCTTGAGCGCAGGTTCAGGATAAAGCACAAGGAAGTCTACTTTATCATCAGTGAGGTAAAGCAGGAAAGCTTCCTTTCGGATCCGGAAACGGTGAAGCTAGTCCTGGAAAAGCAGCAGGAGCCCAAAGGCCCAGCCAAAACAGCATCGGCAAAGCGAATCGGGTTTAGCCCGATTCAGCATCGTCAACAGCCGATGCGTAGGGACAGCCTTGCTGCCCCTAAAAGCCGCCGCACAGCTAAGTAAAGGTGACAAAACCACAAAATATTAATACGTGTATGTTTAAACGTATGTTTATGGTGACGAAGACTTTGACAATAACAAAAGACGCATACGAACGGCTCAAAATGCTCAAAAAGCCCGATGAGAGCTTCAGCAAAGTGATAAAGCGCATAACAGAAGACAAGCAGGACATCATGAGGTTTGCGGGCATTTTAAGTGATATAAGTGATAAAGACTTTGAGGAAATGAAGCAGTCCATACGAGATTTGCGTAAGCGAAGTTTTAGCAGACTGAGGAACCGCTAATGGAACCTGTTTGTCTTGACAGCACATGGATTTACGATTTCCTGAAGGGCAAGCGGAATGCTGTTGTTGCGCTTGAAGCCGTGAAAAGCTCTCACAGCTTAGCAACAACATCCATAAATGCTTATGAAATCATCTATGGGCTTTTGCGCAAAAAAGAAGAAAAAAAGCTCGTCGCAGTAATGGAGCTATTTAAATCAGTAAGAATGCTGGATTTTGACTTAAGTGCAGCAGGCAAAGCCGCACAAATAGGAGCTACCCTGGAGAAAAAGGGGAAAATGATTAATGAATTTGACATTCTGGTGGCTGGTGCAATGCTGGCAAACGACTGCCGGAAGATAATCACCGAGAACACAAAGGATTTTGAAAAAGTTGACGGAATAACAGTGCTTTGAACGGCTGTTGCATTCCCTGATTCGCCTGTTCAGTTTCTTTAAGCATATGGATAAGCACTATCTTAGTATTCCAGTATACAAAAACGTAACATTTATATATTGGAGGCATCATAATGCATTGCATTTGAAAAAAGGGGCTCCCTAAGGATTTCTCTCCCATACCCCCAACTCACGTTAGGGAGCCTTACTTTTTTTCATGAGGGTTTACGTGAGGGTCAAGAATGAGGCATCTGGGCGTTCTGTTCCTTTTTCTGCTGACAGCTGGCGTTGGAGCAGCTTCTTACTTTACTGACAAGCACGGTATTCTAAGCCTTAGCACGCCATTGACAAAGCTGCTGCTTATCCTTATTGTCGTAATAATAGCAAACATTGCCACAAAAATAGGCATACGGCTGCTGCTGAGATACACGAAGGCAAAGGACAAGGGCGAGCTGAAGCAGGTAACGTCTGTTTACAGGTATGCAGTGCTTATAATCCTTGTTCTTGCAGTTATGGTTCTGCTGTACGGGATAATAGGGCCAGCCATCACTTCAATCGGGCTGCTCGCCGCAGGCCTGACCCTCGCCCTCCAGAGGCCGCTGCTTAACCTAGCCGGCTGGTTTTCCATAGTTGCAAAGAGGCCCTTCAGAATAGGCGACAGGGTTGACATTGGAAACGTTGGCGGCTATGTGCACGATATAGCGCTTATGCACACGCACCTGAGCCTTGTTGAGAAGGACGAGCAGACAGGAAGGATGGTTTATGTACCAAACGAGCAGGCCCTGACACAGCCAATAGTCAACTATACGAAAGGCTCAGCCCTTGTATGGAGCGAAATAAAAGTCAGGGTGCCACCAAGGATAAATGTTAACAAAATTGAACAGAAGCTCCTTAAATGCGCGGAAGAGGTTGTGGGCAAAGAGATGAAAGAGGCATCAAAAAAATGGAAGGCTGAGGTTAAGCCGGAAGTAAGAACCAGAATAGAGTACACGCCATCAAATGAGCTGTACATTGAGCTTGTGCTAAGGTACCTCTGCGACGTGAAAGAGCTGCAGGCAGCAAGGAGTGAAGTGACAAAGAGAATACTTTCAAAGTTCAAAAAAGGATTCAGGCACTGAAAAATGGACAAAAGGCTTGCGAGACTGAAGGCTGATGAAGAGGAGTTCAAGGGCTACAGGGTCACAGTAATACAGAAAAAAGCAATAAGTCCCAAAGACGTCATCCCAAAGAACATACTGGAAGAGATCGACAGGGTTTACAACCAGAAAAAGCTTAACTCATTCTTCAACGCTGCACTGCCTGAGAAAAGCGCATTTTCCAGGACAACCACGCAGCAGCCGCAACAGAGCCACCCGAATCAGCAACCAACAGTAAAGCCATCAGCAGAACGAGTCCTGAAAATTCAGACTGTGCCGCAAAGCCAGACCCTTTTCATATCAGAACAGCTCAGGCAGCTACAGCAAAAAGAGCACCAAACTGGCAAAGCAAAAAGCGATAACCTATCACAGCTTAAAGACCCCTACAGCCAGACCAATGTAGAAGAGCTTATAGGAAAAGCAGCAGCCCGCCTGTCAAGGGACGTTGGTGCAGACTGCATAATTTCGATAGAGAAAGCCCAGAAGGAAGCGCAGGATTTCAACTTCATTTACGTAAAAGTGGCCATATTCAAGAAAACAGCGAAGAACGTCTACACAAAGCTCAGCTACAACACAAAAATGAGGAAGCAGATAGGAGGCTCAACACTGCCTGTAAAGGAGCTGTTGATGGAAGCAGTCAACAGGCACTTTGCCAACAAAGGCGAAAGAATAGTCTGCGTTGCTGATGAAAGCCTCGGCATGGGCTACAAAGGGCTCATATTCGTGTTCGATGTTGACAAAATATTCTTCAACATGAGCATCCACAACCTGACAGAGAAGATAAGCAGCGACGTGCTTGAGGCAATACTAAACGTAGCCCTTGAGATAGTAAGCGAAGGCCGCGAGGGAAGAAAAATCGGCACAGCCTTCATTGTCGGCGATGCCGGAGAGATGTCAAAATACGCCAGGCAGCTAATAATAAACCCGTTCCAGAATTATCCTGCGGAGATGAAGCAGATAACCGATCCTGACATAAAGGAAACAATCAAGGGCTTCTCGCAGCTTGACGGCGCATTCTTCATAGACCAGAACGGCACTGTGCTCTCGGCAGGCACCCACATTAACGTGGACCTCAACACTGTCCAGCTGGACGGCATGGAAGGGTTTGGAACAAGGCACAGGTATTCTGCAGCAATCACGAAACTGACAAATTCAATCGCCGTTGTTGTGTCAGAAAGCGGGGGAACTGTCAGGGTGTTCAAGGAAGGCAGGATAGTCATGAAGCTGCCGTGACTTGGGCATTTGCTGTCAAGTAAAAAAATAAATAACTAAAGAAATAGAAACTGCAGTTGCGCTTATTTGGCACCTTCTCCTGAGCCGCTACCTTCCCCGCCTTCGGAGCCGCCGGAACCGGTATCTCCGCCGCTTCCGCCTTCCCCGCCTTGTCCTTCATCCATTTTCATTTACATCACCTGTTTCGCTTTTAAAATTACAACAAGCTCCACCTTATAAAAAAATTTAGGTTATTGAAAAGTGCCTTTTGAGAAGATATTTAAGAAGCGGCTTTGTTGCAAGTTTCACTGGCTTCACTTCATCAGCACGTTGTGAGTGAAGCACCTGGAAGGCGGGTCCTCTACTTATTCAGAATAACAGTCTGAGTCGGGAAAGCCATATCTATCCCCTCTTTCTCAAAAGCGTCCTTTATTGCGAGGTTTATTTCCTGCTGTGTATCCATATACCTGTTGTAGTCACCTGTCAGGACGTAGTAAACCACTTCAAAGTTGAGGCTGTAGGGGCCGAACTCCTTGAAATGCACGCGGTCAACCTCGGCTCCCGCGTTCTTTGCAATTATCTTCCTTATCATGTCTGGGATTTTCTCCAGCTTTTCTTTCTTCGTGCCGTAGACGACTCCTATGCTGAAGACGACCCTTCTCTTGTCCATCCTCTTGTAGTTGTTTATTCTCGCGTTTGTGATTTCCCTGTTTGGAATTATGAGCTCCTGCCCCTGCAGCGTCTTTATCCTGGTTGACTTGAGCCCGATGTGCTGGACTGTTCCCATGTCCTGGCCTATGATTATGAAGTCCCCCACCTTGAACGGCTTGTCAAAGTAGATAGATATCGTGGCGAAGATGTCGCCGAACACGCTCTGCAACGCGAGTGCAATCGCCAAGCCGCCTATGCCAAGCCCTGCGACAAGCGATGTTATGTCAAAGCCGAAGTTTGAAAGAAGGAACAGAACAGCGAGAAGCCACAGCGCAACGTTGATTGCGCTTGTTATCAGGTTTACCACAGAAGCGGTTTGGGCCTCTTCCTCGCCCTTTGCCCTTTTTTTTATTTCCTTCCGCGTGAAGTAGTCTATCACGCTTTGCGCTACCCTTACCGTGTAGTAAGTTACACCCACCAGCAGAGCGTATCCTAAAATCTTTGACACTGTCCCATCCAGCTGCGTGAACTTCAGTGCTATGTAAACAGCCACCAGGAAGTAAAGCGGCCTGCCAATCCTGCCTACAGCATCCAGAAGCATGTCATCAAACTCAGACTTGCTTTTCTTGGCAAGATTTTTCAGCTTGCCTATGAGGCGTGTCCTGACTAACTCCATTATTACGAACGAGACAAGGAACGCCAGAAAGATGCTAACCAGTTCACCTGTAGCGCTGCTGCCAAGCTGCCGGCTCAAAAAGCTGTCCATGCCAGACTTCAGCGAACCAAATGCAATGTTCAGTGCCATAAAAGTGACTTTCAGCCAATCATATTTATTTCTTTCGGAACAATGGGATTTGCTTTAGCATTCGCTAAGATAAGAGCGCCAGAAGCGGGCCGGCAGCATACGACAGGAAAAGGTAATTTACTGCAAAGTTAACTAAAATACCGACTGCAGCCGTGACCTTATACACGTTTTCCCTCTGTACAAAAAAGGTAAAGCTTTGAACAAGAAGCATTGAAAAGGCAAGCAGAACCATGCCTGTCGCTACCAGCCCTAGGAATGATCTCAGGAACTGGGCGGCAGCGCCAGCACCGACTGCTGCCAGCAAGAACAAAATAGTAGTGACCCCAACGTCCCTTGATAGCATAACCGAGACAAGGGCGGCAGCAAAGCCGAAAACAGCCCCAGGCAGGGGGCCAAGCGCTATGCCTGCAATCACTGAGGTTGAAGTGACCAGCTCAAAACCCATTGCGCTCATGTCTTCAAGCTTTCTCTTGTAATAAGTGGAAAAGGCCCCTATCACGAACAGGATTGCTATCGATAGCAGCGCCCTTATAAAACCTTGAAAGATTACGACAAGCGCTAAAGCAACTAGCGCGAGGAAAGCTATCTGCTTTTTTGTAAACCTTCTCGTCAAAGTATTTGCGGCGTCTTTAACCCTTTTTGACAAGTGCTGTACGAGCGTGAGCATGTGTCTAGCCCAGTACCTTGGCGTTTTTTATTGTTTTCCGTTTTGCTCAATCTCTGCAGTCGTCTCCGAAAGCGGAGGCACAGTTCGCGTCTTTAAGAAAGGCAGGATAGTCATGAAGCTGCCGTAAGCCTTCAGCAAACAAAAGGCAGAGTCCTGCCTAAAGAGCTTTAGGCTGCCCCTCCCATCCCCGTTTTTGCCTCAAGCTGCCTCTCCTGAGGTGTGCCGTACTCCGCCCTTTGCGCTGAAATCCCGCCAAGAACGCGAAACAGGATAAAAACAATTACCAATCCCCCCAATCCAGCCGCCCACTCTTTCAACGAGCTAAACTCCACCATCAAGCATTTTTGCCTTTTTATAGTTTATAAGCTTTTCCGAATGTTTTTTGTGCCCGTCTTTGGTACCATTACATTTCTCTTAAAAATCACAAAAATTAAATACTTGTAATGGTACTTCCCCTCTATGAATGTTGTAAAGCGCGGCAGCTTCTATCACCTCGCCCACTCGTTCCGAAAAGGCGGCAAGGTCACGTACAGGGAGAAATACCTTGGAAAGCAGCTACCAGGTAACATCGAGGAGTTAAAAGAAGCATTTCTCCGCAAATGCCTCGCTGAGGAGGCGTTCAAAAAGCTTGACAGGATAAAGAAAAACTTTGCCTCTGAATGGGGCAAATATCCGGAATCAGTCAAAAAGAATATTCTTACTGATTTCGCAATAGATTTTACCTACAACACCAACGCCATAGAGGGCTCAACCCTGACCCCTGAGGATACCGAGGAAGTCATCAGGCACAAAATAGCCCCAAACAAGCCTTTCGCTGACGTGCAGGAAACGCTCAACCACGCCAGAATATTTTTTGCCGTGTTTAACGAGAAAAGAGTTGTCACCCTAAGCATGCTGCTCCAGTGGCACCTTGGGCTGTTTAAGGACACCAAGCAAGATATTGCTGGGAAACTCAGAGAATACTTAGTGAGAGTCGGCGATTACGTGGCTCCGGACTGGCAGGATTTACCACGGCTTATGAGGGAGTTCTTTGCCTTCTATGAAAAAAACAAAAATACCATGCACGCTGTTGAACTTGCCGCAAGGGCACACTACAAGTTCGAGAAAATCCATCCTTTTGGCGATGGCAATGGTAGAGTAGGCAGGCTGATAATGGCTTACATACTCAAAAAAAGAGGCTACCCGATGCTGATAATCGAGTACAAAAAAAGAAGGTCATACTACCGCGCGCTTTCAAGGACAGAAAACGGCTTCCTTGGCTACTTCATCAGGGCGTACATAAGCGCGCACAGGAAATACGTGGCATGATTTCCTAACTTTACATACCTCCTAAGCGCGGAAAGCCTCGGAAGCACGATATCAGGCTTTTGCGGCAGCAACTTCGATTTTGAATCAACACCCCCAAGATAGGCTGCAGTAATGACGCCGCACTTCCTGCCTTCTTTGATGTCAAACATCATATCACCGACGAACACAACCTCCTCTGGCCTCAACTTGTAGTGCTTCAAGAAATCCTTAATATGACCTGCCTTGGTGTGGCAGTCCCCTCTTACGAAGCCAAGCAGAGTGCTGATTCCGTGATTCCTCACTTCTGCCAACAGGCAGACTGTTGGATAACTGCTCACAATACCGACTTTTATGTTGCGCCTGTTGAGAAACCTAAGAAGCGGAATGGCATCACGAAAAAGCTTTTCCCTGATTTTTTCACGCTTCAAATAATAGCAAAACCACTTGTGGATAACCGCTTTTTTAACGCGGCAGCCCAAGTCATCGCGATAAAACGGATACCAAGGATTCCTGACCTTTCGCTTGAATTCGGCAACGGAGCGAAGCGGCTTTCCGCCAACCTTCTTAGCAGTCTTCATGGCAACAGCGAAAACTCTTAGAGTATCATCAGACAACGTGCCGTTCCAGTCAAAAATAACGCCCTTAATCATTGAAACTGCCGCAACAGATAACTTTTTTAAACTTTTACCTTACACAGCAGTGTTATGGGCCTGTGATCTAGTGGCTATGAGTCAAAGGCTTAACTTGGCTTTGGCTAGCAAATGCCTCCTTCACAGGGAGGATGTCCTCGGTTCGAACAGCCCTTTTTCCTTCGGAAAAAGCCCTGGGGGAAAAGGCTACGAAAGTCCGAGCAGGCCCACTCATGATGAACATAGAGAAGCTAAAAGAGGAGCAGCTGGCGACAGCGCACAAGGTTGTCACGACAGATGAACTTGGCGAGGTAAGAACAATCGGAGGCTGCGACTGCGCATACGTCAACAATACAGTGATTGCTGCAGTTGTTGTCTGCGATGACAAACTGGGTGTTATAGAGAAGCAGACTGCGGCTGTTGAGAACGACTTTCCCTACATGCCCGGGCTTTTGTACTACCGTGAGGGCAGGGCAATAAAAGAAGCATTCTCAAAGCTGAAAAACAAGCCTGATGTCTTGCTTGTGGACGGGAATGGAGTGCTTCATCCGCTCAGGTGCGGCCTGGCATCCCACATTGGGGTTGAGCTTGGCCAGCCTACAATCGGGGTGGCTAAGACGCGGCTGCTGGGGGAGGAAGACGAGGCAGGCAACATAAAAGTCGGGAAGGACATAATCGGTGCAGAGTTCAAGGCAAAAGAGCATGCGAAGCCGATTTACGTTTCTGTAGGCCATAAGGTAAGCCTTGAGACAGCCATGGAAGTGGTGCAGAAAACAACAAAGCAGCCACACAAGCTTCCCGAGCCGTTGCACCTTGCGCACAGATTGGCCGACAAAGCGAGGAAGGAACTCGAGAAAAATGCAAAGAAAGGCTAAATGCTACTCCTTAGATCTTTTTGTGAGTTCTATAAATTGGGCTGTTTCTTAAAAAGTTCTCAATGGCTTCCAAGTCGCCATCAGCCACTAAGCCGCTAAGAAAACTCGTTAATAACAAAAGCCCCTTCTCAAGCTTAAGCTTTTCCCTAAAAGCCTTTTCAGATAGAACGCGCATAGAAGGCACAAACCAGACACGGTAAGACTTGCCGAGCACCTTCTTGAAAACAAGCTTTGCTCGAGAAATGTGGAATATGGATGTCACAACAATGATTCTGCGCCAATTATTGCCGAGCAAAAATTTCTTGAGGGTGAAAAACGCATTGCCTATGGTATCCGTAGCTTTGGACTCCACCAGTACATCGGTTGTTTTGATACCTTTTTTAATAGCGTAACGCCTCATTACACTGGCCTCATTCTTGCCTGTTACAATCATCTTGGGAGCAGCTCCTTCCCTGTAAAGCCCAATAGCCTTGTCCATTCTGGACTTTGCAACCCTTGAAAGGTTGCCCTTGCGGGTGATTCCGGCGCCGAGCACAATGATAGCGTCAAATTTCATCATTCCAAACCCCAAATCACTTTCTACCAGCAGGATTTAAAAAATTTCCGGAATAGCATTAATTTTTTAACCAGTCACCAATTCCAAAGATAAATGGCAAATGTTGCAGAGATTGCAGCAGCAGAAAAGAAAAGGATATTCCAGGACCTAAAGGATAGAAGGCCCGGCAAGTACGAGTCTGTAATAAGGCAAATGGAAACCTCAAAATGGTTTATGCTTCTCCAAACAAGAGGGAATGTTGCTGAAGCTTTTGCCAGAGCACAGCTTCTCACAACTTTTTACCTTGCAATGAGAGCAGTTGACGATGTTATTGATGGAGACGCTCCACTCCCTTCAAGCGCAGCCACACTGACCGAATATGCAGAACAGCGAATTGCCTTTGCACAAAGATTGACTGCGCCAGTGGATGTTGCAGATTACCTGCTTCTTTATTCTGTAATGATTGGCGGCAAAATAGGCATTGAAGTAACAGGAGAAGCAAGAGCTGTACTTGAGTCGATGAAGTTTGACGCCCAGCGGAGGGATGAATTTCTAAAAACCATGCAGCTGAAATTTTACCCCCGCAAAACACTGGATGAATACTTCCACAGCCAGGACATAAAAGGTACTGTCAGCGGAATGCTGAAGCTTTTCGATACGCCACCAGGAAAAACACAACTGCTTATGCCAATAGGGAATGCACACCGGCTTTACCTTACCCTCAAGGATTTTCCTGAGGATTTAGCGGCTGGTTTGGTAAATATTTCACAAGAAGACGCAGACAGACTAGGAATAAAGCAATCAGACTTAGAGGCTGTCGTAAATCAAGGAATGATACAGCCAAATGTGCGAACGTGGATAATTCAAACAGCACAGAATGGACTTGACACGCTGAGGCAGCATCGGGAAATTTATCTCAGGCGTGATGATTTTCCTAAAAATATGCTTGGAAGGGTTGTCCTAAGGCTGGCTTACGAAAGACCGGCTAAGAAAGCGTTCCAAGCCGCCATCACAGTTTATTCTTAAATCCTGATTTTCCTGAAAAACCTCGGCAGCTCCTTCAGCGGCCTCGTGTTAACAACGTCTTCAGGAGAGAGCCACGCCCTCCTCGCAACAGCAACGCCAAGGTCAATAAACCTAAGGTTTTCGGTGCTGTGCGAGTCTGTGTCAATCACGAATTTGCAGCCAAAGCCCTTCGCTTCCCTGGCATGCACATCCTTCAAGTCAGTCCTGTCAGGATAGGCGTTTATTTCCAGCAGCACCTTTTTTTCTGCCGCTGCAGCGAAAATCCTCTTCAAATCCACTTCGTAGGGCTCCCTTTTGCCAATCATCCTGCCTGTTGGGTGGGCCAGGATGTCAAGGTGCTTGTTCTCCATTGCTGTCAAAATGCGCTTTGTCATTTCCTCCTTTGCTGACTTGAACCTTGAGTGGACAGAGCCAACGACAATGTCCATCTTTTTCAGAAGGTCATCAGGGTAATCAAGCTCACCATTCGGAAGGATGTCCACTTCAGAGCCAGCCAGAATTTTTATCCCTTTTTCCCTTGCAGCAACGGCTTTTATCTCCTTAAGCCACTTTTCCATTTCCTCATCTGATAATCCGTGGGCGATTCTTTCGCTCTTGCTGTGGTCAGTGATGGCAATGTATTCGTAGCCCAGCTGCTTTGCCGCAGCCACCATGTCACCGAGGCTGTTGCCGCCATCGCTCTTTACCGTGTGGGTGTGGAAATCGCCCTTTATGCCGCCGTATTTGACAAGGTTTGGCAGCTTATTCCTCGCTGCTGCCTCAACTTCACCGCTGTTCTCTCGGATTTCCGGCTCCATATAGCGAATGCCAATCGCTTTGTAAACCTCTTCCTCAGTCTTTCCTGCAATTCTCCTGTTGCTGTTTTTCCTGAAAACGCCGTACTCATTAAGCTTAAGGCCTTTCCTTATTGCCAATTCACGAACAACAACATTGTGCTCCTTGCTGCCGGTAAAATACTGCAAGGCTGCCCCGAAGCTGCTGTCGTCAACCACCCTCAGGTCAACCTGCAGCCCAGTTTTCAGCATGATGCTTGACTTGGTTTCGCCTTTAGCAAGAATTCTGTTGACATCTGGCATACTGGTAAAAAAATTCATTATCCTTGCGGTTGCTTTCCCGCCTTTGCAGCTTACGAGCAGGTCAACGTCACCAATTGTTTCCTTCCTCCTGCGGGTTGAGCCTGCGATTGAAACCCTCGCTGTTTCCTTAAGCCCTCTCAACCTGTTTTCGATTTCCTCAGCAATAGGTAACGCATATCCAAGAAGCATTCTTTCCTGCCCTTTTTTGAACGTGCCAATGCCTTTTAGTATGTCTTCTTCAGACTTTTCTCCAAAGCCAGGTAATTTGCAGATCTTATGAGCCTTTGCCGCAGCTTCTAAATCGGCAACGGTCTTTATCCCGAGCTTGCCATGCAGGAGCTTAATCCTTTTAGGCCCAATTCCTGGAACGTTCATGAGCTCGGTAATGTGCTGCGGAAACTTTTTCTTAAGGCCGTCGTAATACTTCAGCTTTCCGGTTGTAAGAAATTCCTCAATCTTCTCGGCAATGCTTTCTCCAATGCCTGGCAAAACCATCAGCTTTTCCCTGCCGCCGCTTCTGAAAACCTCAGCTATGTCCTCAGAAAGGGTCTCGACGCTTCTGGCGGCCTTCCTGTAGGCAGCGGGCTTGAAAGAGACGTTCTGCATCTCCAGCAGGTCAGCAATGTCATACAGCAATTGTGCGACTTCAGGGTTTTTCATTTCTCATCACTTCTTTAAGCTAACCTCCATGCCGTCAAAGCCAAAATCGTAGTAAACACTCCTGTACAGGCCGCTTTTCCTGACATAAGCAAGGTAAGGCGCAAGCCTGTCTGCAAACCACATCACGTTATTGGCAACAACTATGCAGCCTTCTTCAATGCAGCCGTTTCTTTCCAGGGCCTTCAGGCAGGCAAGGTAGTCTGCGACGTCAAAAAACACGAAGTTGACACCACTCTTCAGGCTGCCCAATACAGATGCTGCTTCGCCAACCACCACATCAACCTTGCCTGAAAGGCCGGCTGCTGAAATGTTTTTCCCCGCTTCAGCTGCCCTCAACTTATTTATCTCTATGCTGACAAGCTTGCCGTTAACCGGAAGATTCCTGGCTATCCTTATTGCCGAGTATCCAATGAGGGTGCCGGTTTCAACCGCAAATGCGGGCTTGCTTTTTCTCACTAGCTTTTCCAGCAGCTCTGCCTTCCGGCTGCTGACAATGTGCAAAAAGCGCTTGTTAGCAAGCTCCTCAATATGTGCCAGCACTTTTTCTGTTTTGTCTATGGCGGCATTTGCATTTGCAGCTATTCTTGTTGCCATCCTTGCAGCAGCCATAGTCATGACTTGGCGCTTTATATTTAAAAAACCTTTTAAAGCCGCTGCGAAAACAAGCATAATATGCTATTCAGGAAGAAACTTGCGGACAGCTATGTGCTTGACACAAGCCTGTTTGTAAACCCAGACTCAAGAAGGCACTTCGGCAACACTGTAGACGAAGCCATAAGCGGCTTCCTTTCATTGGCAGTGAAACAGAGAAAATTGCACTTCTACATGACGCCTTCAGTGCAGAAAGAGCTGAAATACTTTGCCCAGAAAGAGCTGCCGAGCTTCAAGAACATCATAGTGACAAGGTCACCATCGCTTTATGAGCTCAAGGTGCCTGCAATACTAATGTACAAATTCATTGACGAGATAAGAGGCAGGGTGAATGCAGGGCTCAGGGTAAGCGAAAAATTCGTGAAGGACGAGAAAACGCCTCTGGACGAAAAGCTCCACAAGCTCCGCGTCCAGTACAAGGAGGTGCTTCGTGAAGGCATACTGGACAGCGAGGAGGACTTTGAGGTGCTGATGCTGGCAAAGGAGCTTAATGCGGCAATAATGACTTCAGACCAGGGCCTTGTGAAGGCTGCCGAGGAGCTGGGCGTAAGATGCGCTGACATTGATTCTTTTTACAGCCATGTCAAAGGGGAGTAGCATCCTCAATCAGCTTTCTGTCTGCGATAATGTATTTGCCTTTCTTAAGGTTAAGGTCTTCAAGCTTTAGGCTGCCAAGGGCAACGCGCCGCAGCTGCAGGACCTCGTTACCAACAGCCTCGAACATTCTCCTGACCTCGCGCTTCCTGCCCTCACTAACTGCCACTTTGAGTTTTTTCATATCTGCTGCTACCACTTCAATCCTGCAGCCTTTGGTCTTGTAACCAGCTATCCTGCCGTTTTCTTCCAGCCCTATCACAACGCCTTTTTCCAGCTCAGCAACATCCTTGCTGCTAATCGGCTTTTGCAGCTCAACAAGATAGGTTTTTTTAACTCCATGCTTCGGGTCCGTAAGCCTGCTCCCAAGCTTGCCGTCGTTCGTTATGAGAAGGAGGCCTGACGTGTCCTCGTCCAGCCTTCCGACACAGAACAATGCCTTCATTGTTGCCTTACCAATACTTTTGTCTTCCTCGACAAGCTCGAAAACGCTCCTCTTGCCAAGCCTCCTGTCGTTTGGAGTAAGCCTTGATGAGAGGTAGCCCTCTGGCTTGTTGATTACGATGTAAATGCTTTCCCTTACTTTTTGCAGCAGCCTGCCCTTCCAGAACACCCTGCACTTTGCAGCGTCGAATATGAACTCAGGATTAACAACAACTTTGCCATCTATGCTCACCTCGCCGCTCCTGACTCTGTGGATTAGGTCCTTCTTGCTGCTGAAGGCGCCTGTCCTGCTCAAAAACTGGTGAAGGCGCAGTTTCATATCACCAGCGGCTTTTACCGCTGCGTATTTAAAATTTGGTTTAAATTGCTGGAATAAACATTATAAACGCTGTGAGGAAGGAAAGCAAGTGTATGTTTGAACTTGCGCCTTTTGCAGGGTTGGCCTTGCTGCTTGGATTCAAGCACAGCTACGATGCGGACCACCTCATAGCGGTAGCCAATTTTCTCAGGAAGACGCAAACGCTGAAATCTGCCCTGAGGATAAGCGCGAGCTGGGCACTTGGCCACATGATAACAGCTACAATAATAACAACGCTCCTGTATGTTTTTCGGGAGTCTGTACTGAATGCAGTTCTTTCGAACTTTGACAAAGTAGTAGGGGTGGTGCTCATCGGACTTGGATTACTGAGCCTGAAGGACCTGCTTGGCTTCCACACACACAGGCATTCCCATGAGGGAAGCAGGCATTCGCATCCCCACCTGCATGAGAATGAATCCAAAGGGCATATTCACAAGCACATGCTCGGCATAGGCATAATCCACGGCTTGGCAAGCAATGACGAGCTTCTAATCCTGTTTACGGCATCGCTGGGGTTGACAACATTGGGCAACATACTGCTCGGGGTTGCCGTGTTCAGCATCGGGGTTGTTGCGGGGATGGTGCTTTTCGCGCTGCTGTTTTCTTACCCGCTGCTCAAGTCAAAAAGCGAAGCATTATACAAGGCTGTTACTGTAGTGACAGGGGCATTAAGCGTTGGGTATGGAGTGAGAATGCTGCTATAGCTTTGCAATTTCACAACCATTAAAAATTTCTGATTTCACGCTGTCACAACAGGTACTTTTTAAAATGAACACCAGAACAGAGAAAGACGCGATTGGAAGCCTGGAAGTGCCAGCAGGCGCCTATTACGGCATATTCACGGAGAGGGCCAAGAGGAATTTCAGGATTTCAGGAATACGGGCCGAAAGGAACTTTATCAAGGCATTGGCTTTGGTTAAAAAAGCCGCAGCTGCCGCCAATAAAGAGTTAGGGCTTCTTGACAACCGCATTGGTGATGCGATAATGGCAGCTGCCGCTGAGGTCGCTGATGGCAAATGGGACGAACAATTCCCGCTCGATGTCTTCCAGGCCGGGGCAGGAACTCCATTCAACATGAACTGCAACGAGGTAATAGCCAACATAGCCATTGAAAAGCTCGGGGGCAGCAAAGGGAATTACTCGCTGGCGCACCCAAACAACCATGTCAACATGGCCCAGTCGTCAAATGACGTTATCCCAACAGCAATAAGGATTGCAACGCTTTTTTCGCTGCAACCGCTTATGGCTGCTGCAGGAAAGCTGGCTGCGGAGTTCAGGAAAAAGGCGGCTCAGTACAGCGGAATTGTCAAAACAGGCAGGACCCACCTTGAGGACGCTGTGCCGATAAGGTTCGACCAGGTCTTCAACAGCTACGCGCATTCGCTGGATAACTGCGTCAGAAGGACAAAAGAGGCTGAAAATTCGCTGCTGCAGCTCGGAATAGGGGGCACGGCAGTGGGCACAGGGATAAACACGCACCCGCAGTTCAAGCAGAAAGCCGTTGCGAACCTAAGCAGTTATACGGGATTCAATTTTGCTGTTGCTGACGATTCTATTTTTACTACGTGGAGCGCTGCTGCTTTTCTTGAAGCATCAAGCTCACTGAGGCTGCTGGCTTCCGAAATGGTAAAGGTATGCAATGACCTGATGCTGCTGAACTCGGGGCCAAAAACAGCAATCGCTGAGATCGTGCTGCCAGAGGCAGAGCCTGGCTCGTCCATAATGCCTGGAAAGGTCAACCCTTCTGTTCCCGAATGCGCCATAATGGCATGCTACCAGGCGCTGGGAAATGATTTTGCGGTTGCAGAAGCCGCAAAAGCCGGGCAAATGGAGCTGAACGTCATGACCCCACTAATGGGATTTGGCCTGCTGTGGTCGGCAAAGCTCATGACAAACGCGCTTGGCATGCTGGATGAGTTCTGCGTAAAGGAAATGAATGTTGACGCTGAACGCTCACAGCAGCTGCTGCATAAAGGGCTCAGCCTCGTTACTGCCCTGAACCCGTACATCGGGTATGAGGTAGCGGCAGAGGTTGTGAAGATTGCCCTCAGTGAAGACAAGCCTCTGGCACAGGTAATTGTCGAGACCGGCGTTATGGGCCAAGCTGACTTAAAAAAGGTGCTTGACGCAAGGGCAATGACAGAGCCCGGGCTTGTTGACAAAGAGCTGCAGCAAAGGATTCAGAACAGTGAAAGCTTCAAGCGATTCAGACAATCGCTTTTTGCCAAATAAAATGTTAGAATTAAAACAGCCTCTTCCCTTTCTGCTGCTGCGGATATTGTTGCGGCTGCTGGGGCAGGCCAAACTGGCTGCCAAACTGAGGATTCTGCCGCCCTGCGCCGAAAACGTCGCTACCGAAGTCGCTGCCCAAACCGCTCAAACCAACACCCCCTGTGCCAGCCGCACCTTTTCCAGAGATTTCCTTGTCTAACATTTCCTCTTCTTCAAGCTCAAACATGTGCGGGGTTGGCAGCACCTTGTCAAGTACCTCAATCAAGATGTAAAATAGCGGGAAAAAAGCGAGTATTACTGCAATGTTTCGCAGGGTTAGTTCAACAACGTTGTAAACGACAGGGCTGAACATAAGCATGAGATAAGTCGTTTCCCTCACGCGCCCTATCAGCCTCACAAAGCTGCGAGCCTTTATTCCCATAACTATTATGAACGCGCCCAGAATGATTATGGCAGCGGCGAGCCCCATCTTTGTGACAGAGTCAGCGCCTAAAGAAGCGCTGCCTGCGCTTATCTGGCGAATAACATACCTTGTCCAGTCAACGCCAACAAACACCATCGTTGCGCCGTTGGTTATAGCGTTGCCAAAGCTCGTGCCTTTCTTTTCCTGAAAAAATTCAGAAAAAAGCCAGACACCCCAAATCGGGATTATAATCCAAAGCATTTCAAAGTTCTTAAGAGGAGCTATAAACAGCTTCAGCCAGTCAACAAACGCCCATCCGACCACTGGAAGAAAGCCCAAAAAGTCAACCATAAAGCACCATCTTTTTTACAACATACTTCGGCAACGATATAAATAACTTTTCATAAAATTTATAAATGTACCGTAGTCAAACTATTGCGTGAAAATTCTGCATGCTGCTCCAGCAGAAATATTCGGGCTTGGCCTGTACAAGTCCCTCACACTCATAGGAATAGGAATCGGCCTCTGGCTGCTTCTTCGCGGAATCAGCGGCAAAACGCTGTGGCCAGTGATACTCCTGCTTCTGGGAATTTTCATAACAATAAAGGAGCTTATGGACATGATGCACTATACTTCGTTCATGAACCTGGTTGGGGTAGGAACAGGAATAGTTGTTGTCGTTCTCGCAATAATCGGAACTGTCCTGCCTCCGCTGCTTCTGGCTGCGCTGGGCGCATTCATGGCAGGCAAGGAAGTAATGGACCTGATGCATTCGGGATAGCGGTAGCTGGACAAATGCCTGGCCATGATATTCAATTGCAATCGGCATCCGCTCTGGCATGATAAAATGTCAGAATTTTCCATCGGTCCTGTGACTGATGGCAAACTACCCGATGCCATTATGATGCGGAAAATTCAAGGATGAGAAAGCTTGCTCGCCAATATGTGCCAACGCATCAGTTAGGGCTTCGCGAAAGAACAGCATTCGCTGCAGGTGATGATGCCCTTTGCTTTGCAGTTAGGGCAACCCTCCTGAGTGAGCCAAGAATCTGCCTGTACGATTCAATAACGCCGGTTTCCTCAAACGGAAGGCTGTTCTCCCTGCAAAACTCCACAACAAACGGCTTCGCCTTAGTGAAATTGTTCCTCGGCATGGTAGGGAACAAGTGATGCTCTATCTGGTAGTTCAGGCAGCCGTAAACAAAGTCAACAAGCAAGCCGGGCCTGACGTTCCTTGTTGTGATAATCTGCCTCTCTGCAAAGCCAAGCTGCTCGCCTTTCTTCACCACCCTCATCCCTTTGTGGTTGGTGGCTGAGACAGAGCCAAAATACAAGCCCTCCAGAAGCCTGAGAAGCGGAGCGAACAGGGCAGCCTTCCACCAAGCCATGAAGAAAAACGGAAGCACCCAAAAAACAAAAAGGTGCGAGAGCAGCAGGACAAGCTCGCCCCACTTTCCCAAAGAGTTTTTCAGCCCTATGTTATGAATGGTGCTTCTGACCTGGAACACGAACGCATACATGCTAAGAGCCGGAAAGTAAAGCCAGTGCTGCCTTCTCGCAAGAAACAGCCCAAGCCCCTTCTTTCTGGCCATCATGCCTTCTGACTGCACAAAAATCATGTCAGGGTCCTCATCCTCTTGGTTAGGGTTTGCGTGGTGCTCATTATGTCTGGCAACCCAGTAATTGTATCCTACCCCTCCAAAAAGCTCAAAGAAGATGTGCCCAAAAAAGTCATTCCGGCGGTCGCTCTTGAATATTGCCCTGTGGCCTGCGTCATGCCCCAGGAAGGCAAACTGCAAAACCCCGACTGTCAGCCCAAAAACAAGCAGCAGCTGGAGCCAGAAATTTGAAACAGTAAGGAAAAGGAAGCCAAAACCGCAAACAATTGCCAACGATGAAAGAATCTTAAAAGCATAGTAGCCGTACTGCCTGTCCAGAAGGCCGGCATCAGTTACCTCTTTTCGCAAAGAAACGTAATCCATGAATCAACAGCGTAATAACTTCAAAAGGTAGTTTAAATACTTTGCTGCGGCAGCACCGTTTAGTCGCAACTATTAAATAAGAGGAATTGAACTCGTTAAGCATGCGGAAACAGGGGATTTTTGGAACTCAATTGTCGCTGCCCCAGCTGCTGTTGATCCTGTCAATTGCTGCGGCTGTGCTTGTGCTTCCTGGTTCTGACATCTACTCAAACATCCACTGGGGCTGGCTTTACAATTACATGATTGAGCATGGTGTCCTGCTGGAAAAGGACTTTTCTATGCTCAGCGGGAACCAGCCGCTGTATGGCGCAGGCGTATTTTCGCATATCCTGTCAGGGCTTGGCTGGTCCGCATTTGGTAAAGCTATTGTGAAGATTCTTGAAGTGCTCCTGTTCTCAGGGATAGTGCTCCTGTCGCTGAAAATATTCAGGAACAGGAACATGCTGTTCTTCTGGTACGCGATGATTTTCGTCAAGATACTGCTTCCTGACTCCTACCCTTACCTTCTTTCCGCCTTTCTTTTCTACCTCGGTATTTACCTGATTAAAAGGTTCAGGGACAAGCCGTACGGGGACATAGCCATCTCAGTGGCGGGGCTAAACCACCCTTACGTCGCTGTCAGCAACATGGCAACAATCCTCTTTGGCAGGATGAGCCTTTTCCTTGCCAACGTGGCAGTGCTGCTCGCGCAGCTCTTCGTAGTCAAATACGTTTTCCTGTCAGGCGCTGTCAATTTTGAGCTTGACAACATTCTCGATTTGGCTATACGCTCTGCCATATTGCTTTTCCCTTTTGCAGCAGAGTTTGCCCCCAAATTCCTGCTGAGGCTAATGAACCTCAGGGCAGCTTATCTTGTTGTCGCAGCCGGAGTACTCTTAGTTTACCCTGTTTTTTTCGTGCCTTTCGAGATGGGATGGAAGGAAGGCATAAGCTGCTACTACACGAAAACGTACGATGAAATCCCCAAATTGCAAGGAAACATAAGGATAGTTGACGACTGCAGGAACTGGATATACGTGTTCCCGCTGAAAGGAATGGCCACTTCGCTTTCGCCATATTTTGAGGGCCAGCACTACCAGACGGAATGGAGCGAGGACGAGTATGTATCGTACCTGAGCGAAACTAAAACGAGCTACGTCATCTTCTGCAAGAAATGCAAAATCAGGACAAAAACCCTGCAGGAAACAGGAGAGCTTGAAATTCTGAAAAGCAACTTCCCAATTTACGCCGAGCTCGAGGGCTACACAATCTTTGACGCGAGGAAAGCCGACTTGGGAAACATTTAAAAGAACCCAAAGGACTTCTTGTGGCGCATGACCAATGACAAGGAGATAAAGGCAGAGTTCAGGAAGAAGGCATCATTGGAGCCGGATAATACTGTTATCTTACGTTTCATGGACAGCGAGGACGAGTTTCCCTTCAGATTTACTTGGTCCATTGAACTGCCAACTGGAATGTCGGGTGTGGAGATTGTTAAAATTAAAAAGTGGACTGATGAGCACATAGACTTAGGGAGTACGGCTCGAGCATGGCTTAAACGAGCAAACCCTGGAGAGCATCCACCAGAATATCTGCTCAGTATTAGTGGACACGGAAATGATAATCGTTGGGGGTGGTTTAATGCATTTGTAAGTGCCTTAAATACGCATCTTGAAAGGAACGGTTATAAATTAAAAAGAATAGGCCGTCATGATTTTGAGTTATAATAGTTGAAGACTTCATATGTTATTTTTTATTGAATTTAAAATATTAGCAGGATTTTTTAGGGCTTTCTTTAATAGCGCAATACCGTCCTCATTTTTGAAATTCTCATATTTTTCTATTTGCGAAAACCTCATAAATCTAAATTTTCTTTGTCTATTAAATTTATATCCTCCTTTTTTATAGAATATTATTGAAGGCATTACATAAAATTTATTGCCAGTTATATTGTGGCACACTATAAAGAAATTTTCTCTTGGTTCAAAATCTTTTACGGCAAACTGTTCTTCGTAACCTAATATAACTCTACTTTTAATTTTTATTTCAACATAAGCACCCTCTTTACTCTTTACAATTACGTCTACACCTTCAACGTCTGTAACGGGTACATAGATATCAAAGTCATTTTTTAAAAGCTCTGATATAATCAAATATTCTACTGATTTACCTTTCTTTACTGTATTTTGCGTTATCATTTCATATCCCTTTTTATTCTTCTGATGGGTCTTCTACCATTTATATTTGTTTTGTAAGTTTTAATATTTTTAAATGCTTGATGAGAAATTTCCGAAATTAGCACTGGACATTCCGGAAACTTTTCAGGACGGGAAGTCACTGGACACTGGACAGATGCCCGGCGAGGGTATATAAACCACTTCTTACAGAGGCTCGGAGGACCGCAGAGCTGCCAAATAATGCTTTTCCCTCATCTTGCGAGATGAGGTCGGGCTTACGCCCTAAAAGCAATTAGGCAGCTCCGCTCAAAGTCCTCCTCGCTGGCTGAGAGGTTTCTTTTCCTAAGCGGAAAGAAACCTCAACGTTAGATTGGGATTTCAGGGGTAAATAAAATGATTAATATTAGTTCAGTTCAAAATGTTAGCAACTTTATAGATGGAATTTGTGCTACAAACAAAATTAGCTATGCAGCTGTGTGTAGAACCTTTACAATCACAAAAAGAAGTCTGTACTTGTGGAGGAAGTATAATAAATTGCCTTCTAAAGAGTTACACAGGACCAAATTGCAAGAATTAACAGAGAAAACCGGTAAGTCTGTTGAGGAATTAGAGAGGGTAGGTAATATGTGTAATCATATCAGAAAATACAGGATAGCTAAAATTATTTCTTACATCCTAATGACTAAAAAGCTCAAACAGAAGGAACTTGCAGAAACTCTTAATGTAACTCGCGCATTGCTTGACAGTGCTATGAATAAAAACGCTTATGAGCAAAATAGGCGAAACTCAACAAACTTTTTTTCTTATCAGTTAGCCAAATATTGTGTTGATAACAGTATTGACTTAAAAAATGTTGAAAGTGCCCCTTTGTTTGATGTAAGGAAATTAAACAATCAGGAATTATCTAATCTTATTTATGGTCTTCTGAAAGTATTAGAGCTAAACACATACGATTTGAACAAATATGGGCTGCAGGATAACACGGTATGTAGGTGGCTATTAGGAAAATCAATAATTCTACAGTACAAAGATGTAGGCATGCTGCTCGAATTAATACTAAAAACTGGCAAAAGTATCGATGAATTAATTTCTATTGGAAGTAGTGTTAGCAAGGAGATAAGGAAATTAGAAGCCCAAAATAACTGGGAAATAACAAGTTGCAATTTTAAAATTGACAATAATGCTGAGAAACTATTGTATGATCGGCTCAAATCGATTTATTCAGGCTATGAAATCCTGCATAAAGTGAGAATTTCTAAAAATAATGAAAAATTTGAGGCTGATTTTATTGCCTTTGATGAGAAGGAAACTTTGTGGTTTGAGATTACTGAAATTGTGAATACTTCAAGTTTTCCAGGCAATCTTGATATGCGTGTCTTAAGAATTAAAGAGTTACTTAAGCCGACAAAAATTGTGCTTATAAGAAGAGTGGAAACTAACACAGGTGCCTTACTTAGGTATTCTAGACTGTTAAGGTTAGGGATATTTACCTGTTCTATAGATGGAATAACTGAAATTGATAAAGTGATAGAAGAACAGGAGAAATTAATGGAGCTATCAAAGACATTGCTCTACAATCCTATCAAAACAAGTCATGAATTAAGGATATTCAGAATGTACTGCTTAAGCATGTCAAAAAACCAATTCGCAGCACTTTTGAATGGCAACAGCATCAGGAGCAGCGTGTTGGAATATAAATTAAAGTTACCAACTCACATCACCGCTCAAGTATCAGAAGTACAAGAGCTCCTTAGGCTGGGCAAGCCAGTTCGTGAATTGCATAGACTTTCTAATAATAAATTGCGACTCGAAACTACACAATGTAATAAAATCTTACGACAAACTAATTTTAAAGATAACTTAGAAAAGGATTTGTTCGAGCATTTAAGCAGCAAGTTTGAAGTTTATCATAATGTAGTTCTTGCTAACAAAGAAGTAACTATAGTTAGTGAAGCGGATTTGTTTATACCTGCCTTTGATGTTATTGTTGACTGCAAGAATTCAATAAACAGGCATTCTGGCACCTTCATTAAAGTTCTGTGGAGCTTGCAAAGGTTCAGAAGAATAACAAAAAACGTGGTTTTATATGTGCCTAACGCTACCGAAAGAATAGTAAATGTTTTTAAAAAGAATGGCATAGCTATAGCCAAAAATAAAGAAGAGTTGCTATTCATTATTCAAGGACTGCAAGAAAATGAGCGACAAAGAAACCAAAAGCTGGTTCAAGAAGGAAGTCCAGAAGAACCCCGAAAAGTATTACCCCTTTGCCGTGTTAAAGGGGATGGGATTTGAAAGAAAGTGCTGCGCTAATTGTAAAACCTTTTTTTGGACAGCAATTGATTCAGAAGTTTGTGGAAATCCGGAATGCTCCGGAGGATTTCGCTTTATAGATAAATCGCCTGCGAAAAAGAGATTAAGCTATATAGAAGTCTGGCAACAATTTGCAAGTCACTTCAAGAAGCTTGGTTACACACCTATAAGGCGATATCCCGTCGCGTCAAGATGGAATCCAACAAGCGACTTTGTAGCTGCCTCAATTTACGACTTCCAGCCTTACGTTGTTTCTGGAGAGGTTGAGCCTCCGGCTAATCCGCTGGTTGTGCCGCAGTTCTGCCTTCGCTTCAACGACATTGACAATGTTGGCATTACGGGAGCCCACTATACCGGATTTGTCATGATTGGCCAGCACGCTTTTATGCCACCAGATAAATGGAAACAGTCTGATTACTTCAGGGACATTCATTCGTGGCTTCGGGATGGGCTTGGGCTTCCAAATGAAGAGATAACATATCACGAAGACGCTTGGGCTGGGGGCGGCAACATGGGCCCGTGCATCGAGTACTTCAGCCGCGGCTTGGAGCTTGGAAACCAAGTTTACATGACATACGACGTAAGCAGTGGCACTCCAAAAGAGCTGAAGCTGAAAGTGCTTGATATGGGAATGGGGCAGGAGAGGAACGCCTGGTTCACGGGAGCAGCCCCGACCAGCTATGAAACTACCTTCCCTACAGTTGTCAGGAAGCTGCAAGAGATAACCGGAGTTAAGGTTGAACCTCAGTTGCTGCAAAAATTCCTGCCGTACAGCAGCTACCTTAACGTTGACGAGGTTGAGAACATTGACAAGGCATGGGAAACGGTTGCTGAGAAAATAGGAATTACCGCTGCCGAATTGAAAAAAACAGTACTGCCGCTGTCGGCACTTTACTCTGTTGCCGAGCACTCCAGAAGCATCCTTGTAGCATTAAGCGATGGGATGCTTCCAAGCAACGTCGCAGGCGGCTACAACCTAAGGGTGATTTTGCGGCGCGCTTTGGCATTCATAAACAGCTACGGCTGGCAGGTTGAGCTTCCAAGGCTGTGCGAGCTGCACGCCGAATACCTGAAGCCGCAGTTCCCTGAACTCAATGATAACCTAAATGAAGTTGCTGAAATCTTGGCTGTTGAAAAGAGAAAATTCGCCGAGACGAAAAAACGCAGCAGCCAAATCGTGCAGCACCTGCTCACCAGAAACGAGGAGATTGGCTCAGAGAAGCTTGTTGAGCTTTACGACAGCAACGGAATAAGCCCTGACACGATTAAAGAAGAGGCAAAAAAGCTCGGGAAAGATGTTGCCGTGCCGGATAATTTCTACGCGGTGGTTGCCGAAAGGCATGAAAGCGCGCAAAAGGCAGCTGCCGCGACAACAGCCACAACGCGCGAATTGAAGCTTGACCTCTCTGACCTTCCCGCAACAAAAGTCCTTTACTACAGCGACTATACCGTGGTTAATTTTGCAGCAACAATTTTGAAAATTATTAACGATACGTACGTAATCCTCGACCAAACTTACTTTTATCCGACATCTGGAGGGCAGGAGCACGACATCGGAGAGATGGGCGGCTGCGAAGTTGCTGACGTGTTCAAGCAGGGAAACGTTGTAGTGCACGCTTTAAGCAGCAACAGCCGCGGCTTGAAAGCAGGACAAAAAGTTGATTGCCGCATCAATTGGGAAAGGAGGCAGCAACTCGCCCAGCACCATACAGCAACTCATATCTTGAATGGCGTCTGCCGAAAAATGCTGGGAAATCACGTTTGGCAGGCTGGGGCTGCAAAGTTTGTTGACAAAGCCAGAATAGACATTACACATTACGAGCAGCTAAGCGAGCAACAGCTGCAACAGGTTGAGGAAGAGGCAAATAAAATTATTGCTGCTGACGTTCCTGTCCACAAGTCGTTTGTGCCGAGAACTGAGGCAGAGCAGAAATACGGCTTCTCAATCTACCAGGGAGGTGTTGTACCAGGAAAACTGCTCAGGATTGTTGACGTTCAGGGATTGGATGTGGAGGCATGTGGTGGAACACACCTAAACCACACGGCAGAAGTTGGGCGAATTAGGATTCTTCGCAGCAGCAAGATACAGGACGGGATTGTCCGCTTGGAATACGTGGCCGGGAAAGCAGAATCATCAGCTGCAGCTGAAAAAGAAAAAATTATTGCAGAATCTGCCAAGCTGCTAAGCTGCGAGCCAAATCAGGTGCCGGGAAGGGTGGAAGAGCTGTTTGAGAAGTGGAAGGCAGCTGTTAAGAAAGGCAAGCAGGTCAGCCCTGAGCTTACGTCAATAGCAAAGTATGATGAAGGCGACGTTTTGGCTAAAGTGACTGAAATCCTAAGGACGCAGCCTGAGAACGTGACGAAAACCATAACCAGATTTCTTGACGAGCTTAATTTGGCAACAGCTGAGAAAAAATAAGCTGATAGTCGACAAAACGAAAAGTTAATATAATCGAACCACTCCGGCAGCTGCCATAATGGAACATAATCTACGGGGGGTGAATGTTCATGGCTAAAAAAGGAAAAGGCAAGCCTAAGTCAGGCAGATCAAGCAAGTCCGGCAGGAGAAAGGCATCAGCACGAAAGCCGGCAAGGAAGGCAAGGGTAGCAAAGAAGGCTAAGGCAAGGCCGAAGGCCGGGAAGAAGGCAAAAGTTGCCAAGAGGGCAGCAGCCAAGGCACTAAAAAAAGCTGCAAAGCCACTGCCTCTCGGCTCAACACCGCTCAGGGGGCAGGCAAACATGATAGTCACATTTGACCCGAACCACCGAGGAACGGCAGAGATTGAGCTTCGCGAGGTCTTAAAGCAGGCAGGGGAGAGGCCCCAGATTGGCCAGACAGAGGTAGAAGGCCTGTTTAAAGTGGCTGTCTCAAACGCAAGGGCGGCAGCTGCGAAGATACGAGGGCTGTGCAGTAGCAACCCCAACCTTTTTGCTGTAACTCACCACTACACACCAATCGACAACTGGTGCCAGTCAGAGGTTCCAGCAATGCAGAAAGCCATCAAGGCAGCGTCTGCCGGAATTGGCACCAGCGAGAAGTGGAAGATGGGCCTTAACAAGAGGCACTGGGACAAGCTTGAAGGAGTCAAGCTAATCATAAAGCTGACCGATGTTGTTGAGAGGAAAAACGTTGACCTCGACAATCCTGATAAGATAGTCCAGGTGGAGATAATCGGCAAGGAGGCAGGAGTAGCCCTGCTCACGCCAAACGATATTGTTGATGTTGCGGCAGAGAAAGCCGAGTAGCACCTTTCCAGCAGCTTTTTTATTTTGCTTCTTCTTTCAGCTTCTTCTATTACGTTCATCTACTGTTTTATTGTTGGAGGAGGCGGAATCTTCGGCAGCTTTGGCCATTTATGAAGCGGGAACTTCCTGTGCATGAAGTGCATGACTTCGATAACTATCAAGATTGCGGTAAATATGATGACCAGCGTCCACACAACCTTTGAGGCGAAGCTGAAGCCTCCAAATTGCTCTGTGGGCTTTTCCTCAGCCTCCTGCTGCCTTGCCATGGTGAGCCTGTCCTCTTCTGCCTTTCTGGCAGCCTCAGCAGCAGCCCTTTCTGCAGCGGCTTTCTCAGCAACAGCTTCCCCTTCCTCCTCTTTCTTTGCCTTCTTCGCGGCAGCCCCTGCCTTCTTCTCGCCCACTATGGCGAAGGTTGAAAGCCCTTCAACAGTTGCCTCGTAGCTCACGAAGCCGCCAGACCTGCCAAGCATAGTTGTTGGGTTGGATACCCAGGCGTTGCTGACAAGCTTCTTCAGCACAACAGTTTCTGGAATGACCTGCTCCTTCTGGAAGTAGCTGTCGGGAACCTTAAACCTTACCTTTACAGAGCTTATCTGCTCATTGCTGACCTTCTCCCTGTTTATCGCGAAATATTTGTAAACTGCCTCACTTGGCTTTTCAACGGGCAATGGCGATGAGCTTGCAAGCCTCGCCTCCTTCACAGTCAGCTTGGCGTTCTCGAGGTTGACATTGGCTGTAAACGCCACTTCGTAAACAGCGAAGTCCTTTGACTTGGCGAACGCAAAGGTTCCGACGCTTCCAGCAGGTATAGAGCTTAGCAGCACGCTCTCATCAACAAGAGCTGCACCTCCACCCCCGCCACCTCCTCCGCCTCCTCCGCCTCCTCCGCCACTTGGACTACTACTTGGTGATGGGCTGCTTCCGCTGCCTGTTGATGTGACAGAGCCTGAAACATCGTCACTAACCTTGCCAGAGCCTGTTCCTGTTACGCTTACAGTGTAGGAGCAATCGTTGGCGCCCATAATGAGATTCCAGGAAACACTTGCCTGCGAGCCCGCACTCAATGAGCCAATTGTCTTTGAAGCCTGCTCGCCAGTTGCAAGTGTGCAGTCTGAAGGGTCTAGTGTGGTGGTTACGCTCACGGCCCCTCCGATAAAGACCTCCATTGTTACTGTGAAGTTGGCGTTCTGGGCTGCGGACGAAATGTTTGCCACAGCTTTTGACACCCTTATGTCCATAACGTTGACAATAGTGTCTGCAACAAACGTGTCAGAAACACCGTCAAGCATGATGTATGAGAACTTGTGGCTTCCGGGAGTGGTTGGGGTGATGTCAACGAACGTAGCTGTTGTGGAAGCGCCAGTGCTCAGCGATGTTGCAAAGCCTGAAGCGTCATAAGCCTGGGTTGCCCATGTGCCGTCAATGTAAAGCCTGACAGAGCCTAATGAAGCTGTGTCCTTGTCAGGGTTGTTTATGGTTGCAGTGCAGGTGAACGCTACTGTGTTTGGGGTATTGGTTGTTCCTGTTTCGCCGTTGCACGAGAAGGCTGTGACCTGCAATGCAGCGAATGCCTCTGGAGTGAATATCAGGGCGATAAAAATTGCAGCTGTTAAAACCGCTAAAGCTCTACATGCCTTGTTTTCCATTTTCATCACCCTATATCATCAACTCCGAATGTCCAGTTAATCGGAGCCCAAGCGTATGAGGTGCTGTCCGAGGCATTAACGCACTTGGAGTTCCACTTGTAAAAGCCAGCGCTCACACCTGACACCCCGGTATCAACCCTTCCTGGGCCTACAGAGTTATTTGTCAGGTTAGCTGCCCAAGTGCCTGTGAAATTGCCCCATACTGTGCAGTTAAGCAATGATGGCCCAGTAATGTTGTAAATGAAGCGTGGCGAAGACGACAGGCTTGAGTTGTTCGCAGGACTTGAAAGGTTAATTGTTATGGCTGCCAAGGGGGTCAGGCTGCTCACGTTTGTAACGACAAGGGTGCGGTTCGAAGCTGCCCAGCCGTAATTGCTGCTGTTGCTGTTGTCCTCGCATCTGGAATTCCAAACGTATGTGCCGTTCACGAAGTTGTGGCTGGCGTTTTGCTGCCCTGGAGTTGCTGATGAGTTTGTGATGTTTGCTTTCCATACGCCTGTTGAGTTGCTCCACAGGGAGCAGTTCATGGACGCAGGTCCGCTAACATTGTAAGTGAAATTTACCGGTGAAGAGTTCATTACAGCGTTGTTTGCCGGGCTTGAGAGGTTTACTGTTATGTTGGAAGTGGAAGTTGAGCTTGAGACGTTTACCACGGTCAAGGTAAAGTTCGAAGCTGCCCAGCCGTAGTTGCTGCTGTTGCTGTTGTCCTCGCATCTGGAATTCCAAACGTATGTGCCGTTCACGAAGGTGTGTGTTACGTTTTGCACTCCTGGAGTTGCTGACGAGTTTGTACTGTTTGCTTTCCATACGCCTGTTGAGTTGCTCCACAGAGAACAGGCCATCCCTGCAGAAGGACCGCTTGCGTTGTAAGTGAAATTTACCGGTGAAGAGTTCGTAACCGAATTATTTGCGGGGCGGGTGAGATTAATTGCCACAGGAGTGTGGGTTGTATTGCTGCTGTTCGATGTTGAATTTATGGCTGCTGTAAAGGTGAAGTTTGATGGCGCCCATGCAGCGTTTGTGGTGTTTGTGGTGTGGTAGCAGTACGTGTTCCATACGTATGTGCCGTTGTTGAAGCCGTTGAGCGCGAAGTTGTTGGCTGTTGTGTTGGTGCCGTTGGTGCTGACTATTGTGAAGCTGGTGCTCTTGTTAGCATTCCATGTATTGCTGACGTTGACGTAGATGCTGCAGTTCATGTTAGCGCTTACAGGCCCTGAAACGTTGTACCTGAACGTTGTGTTGGTTGTGTTCACTGTTGCCGAGTTGGCAGGGCTTGTCAGGTTGACCGTTACCGGCCTTACAGCCACTGAGACGTTAAGAGTAAAGGCAACTCTTGCCTGAGCATAATTCCAGTCTGAATCTGAGCAGAAGGTATAGATGCCATAGTCCTGGTTGGTCCAGCCCTCTGTGTTGACGCTGTAATGGTGAACCATGCCCCCAGTATTCATTGACCCCCATGGCGGGTAGTAGACCCATGTGTAATGTTGTGTGCTTCCGTTGAACCTTGAGGAGTTGCAGGCAGCATCGGTGGAATTGGCGCCACTTCCACAGTACCAGTTTGAGAACCGGTCAAAGTCCACAATGTTCAGGTAGCAAACCACATTCTCGTTGCTTGTGGCGTTGAACAGGAATGTTGTGTTTGTTATTACCAGGCCATTTGTTGGCGAAATAATTGTTATGTTTGGAACTGATATGTCCTTCATGTAAGCATAGCCTGTTTTTATCACAGCATTCCCGGCAGAGCCCTCCACAGTAGCCCTTATGGAGTGCGGGCCCCTCTTCCAACCCGTAGCGGGCTTTGTTATTCTTATTGTGCCGTTGCCAGCTATCCCTGTGCCGCCCGTGCCATTCTGCACAACGTATGAGTAGTTGCCGTATGTCTTGCAGTACTCAGACCAGCAGGTGTCTCCGTCCTCTGAAACCTCAACCTTGGTTACGTTGACGTTCTGCGGCACGTAGTTTGAGTTGCGCACTATAATTTTGATTGTCAAGTTCTCGGCCAGTCCAAAGTAGTACTTGTAGTAATAGCCGCCCTCGTCTACGTTGTTGAAGTAGCCGTCGTAAGCCTGCACAGCGTTAAACCATACAGAGTTGTCTGCCTGCGTCTTGCTGCCGCCTGCTGCAGGCGTGAACTCAAGGTAGATGTAGTGCCACCCTGCAGGCCATCCTCCGGAAGGCGCAACCAGCGTAATGTTCTGCTTACCATTAACCTGGCAGGCGCTGCCATTTGATGTGGAAGTACACTTCCCGACTGCAAACGCATACTCCGTCTGGGTAGGATAGGTATACTCAAATGCCCTTGTAAGGTTGGCCGGAGTTGCAGCCCCACTTGCGGACTTCTTGACTGTCACGTTCACTGTCACATTGCTCGTCTGCGTGAAGGAGTACTGGTTTGGAACACTATCCACTGTTATCGAGAACGGCACTGCCCTGAACGATATCCAGCCCGTCTGTGGTGTGTTGTCAGCGTTGTCCTTGACAACAACGGAAAGATAGTGGTAGCCGCCGCCATAGCTGCCAGAGCCCCAGCTTCCGGCGTTTGGAGTGATGTTAAGAATTACTGTGCCGTTGAATGTTTCGCTACTGTTCGGCCTGTAGTTGGTGTACGTTGTCCTGCTCCTTCCAGTGCCTGACCACACGTCCTCATATATGCTTGTAATAGTGTAGTTGCCGTAAACAACGCTGCTGTTGGCCCAGTCAGGCTGCCTCGTGTTCAAATCCACAGAAACGTTGGCATCGGTATCGATTGTGTAGTTGCGGATTGAAGTATCAACCCTGAATGACCTGATGCTGAACCACAGGTATCCTGTGCCTGTGGAATTCTCGGCATCCTGCATGGTAATCTCGCCCCAGTAATAGCCGGCAACCCAGTTGCCTGACTTGTTGACTATCACAAGGGCGCTGCCATTGACCCAGTATGGCGAGATGTTGAGGTCTTCAGGATATTCCAACTTTTCGGATGCCCAGGTGTCCTCCCTCCACACGCTCAACATCACATCCTTCACAGTGGTGTTTATGTAGTCGTTTGCCTTGTAGTAGCTGTAGTATGTCTTCCTGCTCTTTGTGGTTGTCACGTTGAAGTACCTCGGCCCGCTGCCCCTGGACGAGTAAGTGTACGCGCCTGAAGAATCAGTAGGCTGGGTGTCAACGCCGAATGCAATGACACTGAACCAGCCGTAGCCTGTTTCGGTGCTGTTAATGTCAAGGATTACGCTATACCAGCCGCCGTCCCACCTGCCGCTTGCAGGGGTAAGGTTAAGGAAATACTTGTTATGGGTTCCGGAGTTGCCGCTGGAATACCACGGGCTTGAAGTTGTAACGTTTATGTATGTAAAGCTGTAAGCTGACTTGTTGAGCTCAGAGAGCGATCCTCCTCTGTAGTACTGCAGCTTCTTCACGCCAACGCTCACATTGGCTCCTCCAGCGAGGTTGGTGTTGCCGCTGTCGCTCCAGTCTCCAGCGTTTGTTATGCGGACGAAAAGCGTCACGTTTTCCTTTGTCCCAAACGAGTCCTTGTACTGTATGTTGCTGCCCGATGTGTCAACAGGCGTTGCGTAGGTTTCCCACTGCCTTATGCCTAACCAAGCTTGCCCATAATCGCTTTCACCGCTTGCAGTATTGGTGCCCTTTATCGTTATCACATAGTAGCCCGGCTCCCACTTTCCCCTTGGCAGCCTGTCAGTTGTCAGAGTAAATGTGCCCCTGCCGTTTGAGACGTTTGAAGCGTTAAGCCCTGTCGTATTGTAGCCGATGTCAATTGGCGGCCAGAGCCATTCGCCGTCCTTGCCGTTGTACTCCACCTTTTGTATTGCAACCTCTCCGGTTATGCCACCTGTGCTTCCGCCAGCATTGCTCCACCAGTTGGTGCCTGCTTCATACAACTGGACGTTGTAAGTTATGTTGCTTGTCGGCTTATTAGTCCAGGAGTTGCTGTAAGCCCAGAGGTAAAATGCCCTCGCCTCAAATATGGTGTCAGCCCTGTCAACCGTGTCGCCATCCGAGCCGGTTACCTTCAGCTTTACAGCATACCTTCCGCCATCCCATTTTGATTCCGGCTTTACAGTGCACGTATACGTTCCTGAATTGTCATCGGCAGAGCAGGAAGTGGCAGAGGTGTTCAGCGTTGCCTTCGTTCCTGTCTGGAGGTTGTAAACAGCCTCAACAACAACTGTAGCGTTTGTTATCGCCTGCACTTTTGTCGTGTCAATGCTGCAGGCATTGCCCATGCCGTAATAGGAGGAGTGGAAAGAGCCGCTGCCGGTACTATTGGCAGTTGCCTTACCAATGCCGTTCTGTGCCTGGCTAACCTTAAGCTCCAGGTAAACAGTATCGGTTGTCTTGTACTGCCAGACATAGAAGCTGGTTGAGCTGTCAACTGTGCCTACAGTGCTTTTCGCAGCCCCGCAAACAGTATACGGGTTGACTGAAAAAGTTGCGCTTGCGGCAGCTGAGCGGTTGTTGACGAAAACATTCACAAGGTAATTCCCTCCAGTCTTTGGAGCGTCAAGCTTGATGCGCTGGGCAGAGCCGTTCCAAGCCCACTCAAGCACAGAATTGTTCGAACTGACATTGTCCCATAAGGCAACCTCGCTGAAGTTGAACTTTGTGCCGTTCTGGTAAATGACAGACTCCACCAGCACGTCAGTAATGTTGCTGGTGGAAGTGGTGTTCTTGGCAGACAGGGTGATGTAGACAGACTCTGACGTGCCGAAGAGTTCCTTAAACTGGCCATCGGCGTTGCTCGGCGTAGCTGAGAGAGAAGTTGTTGTTACGCTCACAATCCTGTGGACAGTCTGCACCTCGCCATTAGTATAGTTGAGCGAAACAGTCAGAAGGTAACCTCCGGCTGCAGATGGCATCGTGATGGCGAACTCGTAGCAGCCAGAGCTGCTGCACGACGCATTCCATGTTGAGTTTCCAATTGCGAGCAGGCCTCCTGTCTTGCTTTTCAAGGTGATGTTGAACTGGCTGCTGTTGATGCCTGTGATGACTGTGCCATTCTCGTACTCTTTCGGGTAAATCTCAAAGGAAACGTTCCTGTCGGGGAAGGACGTGTACTCGTAGTCAAAGCCCGAGTTCTGGGCGCCCTTAACAACGCTGAGGCTCCACGACCTTACCTGGAAAGAGGTTGACGCGCTGACTCTGCTGCTGGCGCCTGTCTTGTAGACAGTAACGGATACGTAATAAACGCCATTGGTGAACGCGTTTGTAGTTGTAAATGAAAAGCGGTTGTTGTATGAGTTGTTGCTGTTAAGGGCTGTTGAGTTTATGTTGGTGATAATATTGCTGTTGGAATCGGTTATGGTGCCGTTGAAGACGAAATCGCCTGTTGGGAGAGAACCGTTTAACTTAACATTGACCTCTATGGTTGCCAGCTCGTTCGCCTTGAAAATCTCCTTAAAGCTCTTGCCTGTCGAGTCCTTCACGTACACGAAAGCCTCAAAAGGCACAACAACAAAAGCGGAAGTGCTGAGGAAGTTATTCGCTTCCAGAAGGTAAGTGGCTGCAGTGGAAGGCGCAGTTATCGTTACAACGCAAACCCCGCCGTTGTTTGTAGTGCATGAAAATGTCGAAATCACAGTGCGGTTTGTGTAGCGCAGCGAGCCATTAATGCTGACATTAGCAACAGAAACCTTCCTGTCGCCAACCTCCTTCAGAGCCCTCAGGTTAATTGGCACAGCGTCGTCAGGGTAATACCTTGCCTTTTCAGGGCTTATTGAGATGTGGTCTATGGAAGAGCTAAAAACACGAATAGTGCCTGTTGCCTTCCATTCCAAATTGTTCGGGTCAAGATAAGAAGCGCTGATGTTATAATAACCCTCACCAACAGGCGCACTCATCGCAATTCCAGTTAGGAAATTATCGCTTCTTGACTTGAACGTGCCGTCAGCAGAAGTGTTCATGGTATAGTTTGACCGTATAACAGAGCCGTTGCTTGAGCTGTTGCTAATGCTGATGTTGACCGACGCCCCAGAAACCGCCAGAAAACTGGTATCGTTAGCTGAGAGGTTGCTCAGCAGAACGCTCCCGCTTACGTGCAGCTCCTCACCAGCTCCATAAAAGGGCTTCTCAACTGCAAGCTGGACCTTCGCAACGTACTGCGCAGCAGAAGCAGCCATTGGCAACAGAAGAAGCGCAAGAAGCGACAGGGCAAGCAGGGAAAAAACTGCCAAAGCTCTATACTTCCCTCTTTTACCCAAGCTGCACACCTAAAAAAGCTATATTAACATATTTATATAAAAAACTTGCTATTGCTCATTTGGGGTGCAGTCAACAAGAACCGCAGCAGCTAAACAATTGCAGCAGTGGCAAAATCACCAAGCTGCTTCTGGACAAACTCCTCTTTGAAGAGCGTGCTGTGCTGAAGCCAGGTGCCAAGCGAGATTTTCAATCTGGATGCAGCGTAAGAAACGGCAGCGTTGAAGTTCTCAAACTGCTGGCAGCCCAACTGCATGGCCCGGCGCACGTTCTCACGAACATTAAAAACGCCCAACGGAATGTAGCCCGGATAAGCTTCTCTAAGAATAATAGCCCCTGCTTGCTTTTTCTCTTTTTTCAACAACTCAGCCACCGCAAGCCTTGCAGAATAATAGCAGCCGCCAACAGGCGAGTATTCTGTCTTCCTGGCAAAGCGCTCATAGTCACCAAAAATCTCAAGCTTATCCCCCACTATGCTTGGGAAAAAAGCTTCTATCCACTCATACTTCCACATGGTTGGCATGAGGATGATAATGAACCGGTTGTTCAGAGTGGTTGACTCGTACACCCTGAACTGTTCTATGGGCTCGTATGCCTTGATTTCCTCAAGCAAATGGCTGGAAAGCGTGCTGTCAACAGCAGCGATTGACCAGCGAGTGGGCACAAGCTTACGGTTCTTTTCCAGCCCAAACGCGCCTGTGCTGAATGCTTTCTGGATTGATGAGAACAATACGCCTTTTTCGTAGAGCCGAATGACCGCTTCCGTCGCCTTCAAATCCGTGTCGTAATGCGCCTTCTCAAGCTGTGGATGAAACCTGCTGTTGCCAAGAGTGACCTCCTTCAAAGGGGCGCTCGGCCCGAAAGGCTGCACCTCCTCATGAAAAAAAAGCCCAACGGGCTTTTTTTTGAATTCTGCTTCGACGCCTAACGGATTTTTCGCAAGGGCAATCTCCTGAAGCTGGCTGACTATCCTGCTGCCATCAACTCCACTTTTGATGTTGACAGTCTGCTTTCCCCTTATCAGCTGCATCCTGAAATCAACTATGTCAGCAGCTGTCTTGTTGCCCGGAAGCCACTCCTCAGGCAGGTCAAGGATGCTGCTGTCACCCTGCTTAACAGTCAGCAGAGGCCCTACAGCCACCTTAGGATAACCGTAACGGCCGATAAACACAGAAGGCGGTGAGGAGCCGGACAGCTTCTCAGAGTACTCCACTGTCTTGAATGCCATCCTAGAGTATAACTTGCTCAGATAGCTCGCCTTGCCCTTGTACATTCTAGGTCATTACCACAACTGCTTTCATAGTATTAATACTTTTGCCGCACAGCTGTCCAGTGTCCAGTGACCTTCTTTGGCGCGGCAAAGAAGCTCAACCAAGAAATCCACTTCCTGCAACAACAACCTTTTAAAACAAGCGGCAGCTACAAAAGCGACATAGCCCCGTTGTGTAGCGGTCAAATCTTTGATGTAATTCATCCTAGAGGCTAGACACACCAGCCTTTGGAGCATGACCTTTTTAGCGAAAAAGGTCAATCAAAAAGCGACGAGAGCTGGGAACCCCGGTTCGAATCCGGGCGGGGCTATTAGAATTTTTTTGCAGACTGGAAATGAAGCTTTACCTTATAAGGCATGGGGAGGCGGTAACAAACGCTGAGAAAAGACTGCCCACAGACGATACTTCACTTACTGAAAAAGGCGTGGAACAAGCCAGGCTTATGGCGGATTATTTAAGACAAAAAAATATTAAGGTGCTGTATTCGAGCCGTAAGAAAAGGGCCGTTCAAACTGCAAATATAATTGCCGAAAAACTGAAATGCGCTGTCTTAGTCAGAGATGGCTTGGGAGACTACAGCTTTGGTGTGCTTGCCGGGAGAATGGAGGACGGCTCAGATGCCGAGGTCAACCAAATATTCGCAGAAAGAGAGAAGGGCATTTTGGATTATAGAATCCAAGGCGGGGAAAACTTTCACGACTTACAAAAACGTGTTCTGCCCGTAGTCGAAGAAATTCTTGGCTCAAAAGAAAAGGCAGCAGTTATAGTAGGCCACCTGTACGTTAACAGGATAATCCTGGCGCATATTCTGGGAATGACGCTGCGGCAGTCGCTAGGCATAAAAGTACCTAACGACTGCATTTACCACTTCGATACAGAAAACAAACAAGTGCAACACTACTGGAACGGCGAAACAAAACAAGGGCTTCTGCGCAAGGAGTGAGGCTTAGCTGTACTTCGCGACAACTTTTCCTATTATCTGTTCTTTCGCAATTTTGGGTGTCTTCAAGCTGTCACTCCTGTTGTCGCCTTCAACAACAAATTCAGTTTTATTCACAACCGCTGCTATTCTTTTCACGTATTCCTTGCCATCATTGTATTCGAAAACAACTACATCGCCCTTTTTTGGCTTTGAAAAAAGATAGGCCCACCTGAAAACAACAGCCCTGTCTCCCTCGTCCAGAAAAGGCTGCATGCTGTGGCCTTTGACAACATGAGTGCTGAAAGGAAGGAGAGAAAAAGCCATTTTAGTTGCAGCCGCAGCTACTTTTTCGTAGCCGCAAATATTTGCGCAATTTCCGCAACAGCTTCCTTCAGCTGCTGAGCAACCTTTAAGTCAACCATCCTTTTGGCCTGTGAGCAGAGCTTTGTTGCCTTCCACACCTTTGTATGGAGGTCGGGAAACTTCGCAAGGTGCTCCTCCTTGAAGTAGTCAGTCCACAAAATTAGTAGCTCCTGCTTGCACTTCTGGGCATGCTCCTCCTTGACGTGAACCATTCGGACAAAGCTGTTCCGCTGCTCAAGCTCCATCCCTTTCAGTTCCAGAATCTTTTCAACCATCTTGTAAACAGTGTCTGCCGCGGTTGTCATCGAGTTCGTCTCGTAAATGCCACAGGGAATGTCACAATGCGCATACGCAGAAGTTGGCTTTACTACTATCTCTGCTTTTCTCAGCACAGCAGCAACTAAACCCCTCATTTTCATCATGGCAATCACCCTATTGATGCCATGACCTGTTGGTATAAAAAATTTGCTGTATACGCATAAATCACTAAGTTAATATAGCTGCTACCAAATTATCGTTAGAATGGCATGGAGACCAAAATACAAGCAGCTGTGCGCAATATGCAAGAAAAGCCACGTGCTGATAAGCTCCAGAGGGCAGTTCCCAATCTGCACCGCCTGCTCAATGAAGCAAATCAGCCAGCCCATTGAAGACGAAAAATTCAAGGCGATGTTTGACATAGACCAGAAGCTGTATGAGCAATCATCCTTCCTGAGAAGCATAAAATACAACTACCTGAGGTTTGGGTCGCTGTCAGAAAAGCAGATTGACACGTTCAAAAGAGTTTCTGAAGAACTGGCGAATCCGGCTCACAGTAACAAAAACAGCGCACAAACAGCAACTGCCGCAACTGCTTCAGCCGCTGCAGTTATTAGTGAAAAACAGGAAAGCGCAAATGAGGCCAAGCAAGTTAAGCAAGCCAAGCCGAAGGCAAAAAAGTCCAAAAAATGAGCCGCTGATGTGCAGCAGCTACAAGGGATTTGGCAGGTTTTCTCTGATAGTTGGCTTTATCTTTGCTGCTGTAGGCTTTATTTACGGCTTCAACAGCGTCAGAATTGCAGTTGCCGCCTTTTTCCTGACTCTCGGAATAGTAGACTTGGCCTTGTACAGCAGGTTTGGAGAGGGTTAGGTGATAGGTTTACTTTGCAGCAGCTTTTGCTAATTTAAGATAATTAATAATGTCCTCATCTGTTAGCTGTGGGAAGCTCCTGTAGAACTCACCAACAGCCATGAACCATTCTGGCATGTCAAGGCAGATTACCTCGTCACATTCAGACCTTAACAGCTCCACTGCCGATTGGGACGAGACAGGAACAGCAACAACGATTCTCCTTGGCTTGCCCTTCCTGACCGCCCGCACTGCAGCTAGGACAGTATGCCCTGTAGCCATGCCGTCGTCAACAACAACAGCAGTCTTGCCTTTGACGCTTGGAAAATTAATGCCGTAAGCCAGATAGCGCCTTTTGATTTCTGCAGCCAATTTCTTCTTTTCCGCTTCTACGTAATCCTTGCCGACGCCGTGCTGTAGTGCAAAGCTGTCGTCAAGACTCATGACTCCTCCAAAGGCAACAGCCCCAATGGCAAGCTCCGGGTTTCCCGGAAAAGGCAGCTTCTTGGAAACTGCAATGCTGAGCTTCACTTTCAGCTCCTTCGCAACCGCATAGGCAACCTCTACGCCGCCGCGGGGTATTCCCACAACTATTACGTCTTTGCTGCCTTTGTACTTTGAAAGCCTTGCGGCAAGCTGCTTGCCGGCATCGAAGCGGTCCTGAAACATGAGCTACAAGTGTATAGCTGCCGATTTAAAGCTTGTGTCCCAATTTCCTTGATAAACCTCTCCTACCAAGAACCTTTCCATCGCAGCGTTTACCTGCTCCGGGGCTTGGAAGGTAACGCCGTGTCCTGCACGTTTGATTTCTCACAACTGGTTGAGCTTAACTTCTGGTAAAAGATAGACCTGCGCAGATACTATGGTTCGAATCTTGAGGAAAAAAGCGAGAAAAATAAAAGGATCCTGCGAAAGCTGGTTACGCAGCTAATGATGAAAATATGGCAACTGTCAAACCACGATTATAAATAAGACTTTGAATTCTTACGATAAAAATAATAACCACCCCTTGCAACCCATAACGCGGTTAGGATGATGCGTAAAATTGGATTAAAATCGTTCCTTCAGGCAATCAGCTGGCTTGGAATGCCGGGGTTTTACGCTGTAGTGGTTATACTTCTCGCTTTGACGGATTTTAAGCTTGCGGTAAGACTGGGCATAGCAATTGCTCTTGTTGAAGTTATAGGCGGCTTAATAAAAGTAATATTCCCAAAAACAAGACCGATTCCTATGCCTGCCAGAACCTTTCACCAAAAATGGGAGTCTGGCAGCTTTCCAAGCATTCACGCAGCCAGAACAATTACAGTTGGGATTTTCTTAATAAAAGCGTTTGGAAATTGGCCGATTCTGGTTATCGGGCTGCTTATGGCTTTGGGAGTTGGCTATTCTAGAATATACCTTAAGAAACATTATTTCCTAGACGTTGCTGCAGGATTTGCGATAGGAATAATTATAAGCTTAGTGGTCCTTGCAGCATAAATGGCAGTTAAAGATTATGTAAGTCTTATCAAGTTCCAGAGCTATATGAAGTTCTTGCCAGTAATTCTAACCGCATTGCTGTTTGCCGATCATTATTCATTCTCCTTGCTTAAGCTGTTGCTGGCGCTGTACATATCTTTCACCATATTCCTTTATGGAGGCATATACACTATAAACGACATTGCTGACATAAAGTCTGACAGAAGGCACCCGTTAAAAAGAAAAAGGCCCCTTGCTGCGGGAAAAGTAACAGTAAAATCCGCTTTGATTTTTGCACTAGTCTTGATTGCCTCAGGGCTGGTAACAGGATTCATTTTATTTCCGATAAGCGTATTTTATACGTACCTGGCTTTTTTAATGTTAAACCTTTTCTACACCTTTGTTGCTAAACGCGTGCCTTATCTTGAACTGGTTGTTAACAGCGTTACATTCTCACTAAGGCCTCTTCTGGTATTATTTGCAATAAATTACCATAGCCTGCCTCAGTTGCTCCTTTTTGCCTACTTTTTTGCCTCATTTGGAACTGTATGCGTGAGAAAAGTTGTCGAAAAAGACGTCAAAGGCCGGGAAACCGGTTCAGTGTCAAAATCCTACTCGCAAGCAAGCATGCTTTCAATACAGCTTGCTTCTTTCTTGGTGATGCTCATGCTTTTTGCGGCAGAGAAACCATCTCTAAAGATTCTTCACCTAGCTCTATTAACTTACTATGTTATCCTTGTTTTCGGAATTTATTACTCAAAATTTATCAGAGATTACCTAAGAAAAGAGCTCACAAAATAGGCTCAGAATTTTCCAAACTCGTAGCCGAATAGCTTCTGTGCCTTTTCAACCCCAAAAATATTGTAAAGGACAATTATAGCAACTACTTTTGCAAAATACTTAAGCCTGCCTTCTTTGTCAAACCTCCTTGTTGATACCCAAACAAAGTTGTTCAGCATGAACCCAAAACGCCCAATTTTTGCTGCCCTTTTGATAAGGTCGTGATCCTCGCATATGCGATAAGCTGTGTTAAAGCCTCCTATTTTCTCAAATACGTTCTTCCTTATGATTATGCACCACCCTGCACCATGCGGGCTAACCCGCTGAAAGAGCCAACTAAAAAGATTAATTAATAAAAATGCAGCCTTATCAACCAGCCTTGAAGAAAGAGGCTTATAGCTAACTGATGCGCAGACATAGTTCTTATTCTTGAAGTTACTGATTATTCGCGAAAGAAACCCTTCAGGCAGAATGACGTCTGCATCTACAAATAAGAGATACTTGGCTTTTGCAGCCTTGGCCCCCAAATTCCTGGCCACACTGGGCAATGAGCTTGGCTTCACTATCTTACAACCAAACTTTTTGGCTATGTTTTGCGTTTTATCCTTCGAAGGGGCATCAGAAACGATAACCTCGATATCTTTAAACCTCTGCCTTTTAATTGACTCAAGAAGCATATGGAGATATTTTTCCTCGTTATAGGTTGGAATTACAATAGAAACCGCTGGCACTATGTTCCCTTCTTTCCTACGCTCAGTTAACATTCTCAAATCCGCCTTTTCGACTGATTCTTCCTGTTTACTAGTTCCTTATAAGTCTGCTCCCAAACTTTGGTTATGTTGTTAATATCATACTTTCTGATCTCCTTCAGAGTCGCCCTTTTCATGCGAGCATACTCTTTTTCATTTGTTAAAAGTTTTACTACTGAACTGGCAAACCCGCTTTTGTCGCTTGGTTCAATGATGTAACCGTTAACGTCATCTTTTATAACGTCCATCCCGCGACTTTTAACCCCAACGCAAACAAGCCCGTTTGCCTGGGCTTCAAGAACGCTAACAGGCCCCGTCTCCGTAGTTGAGGTCGTGACAAAAACATCACACGCTCCGAAGATGCCTGCCTTAATGAGTTTCTCGTGCTTAATCTGCCCAGTTAGTATGACCTTTTGCGAGATCCCAAAAGCCCTTATTTTTGCCTTTAACTCCGGCATTTGGGGCCCATCCCCCACTATGACCAGCTTGGCCGATGGCACTTTTTTAAGAACAAGCGCGAAGCATTCCAAAAGATAAGGAAGATTTTTTTCGTGAGCTATCCTGCCCACAAACAAAAGAAGCTTTCCACTGCCGTTATAGGCTTTCTTGACCGAGCATGATTTTGCGTTGTCAAACATGGACAGATCTATTCCATAACGTATAACTTTAATAGGCTTCCTGCATTTTTTAGCAATAAGCTCAGCCCTTGTGCCCTCAGAGGGGCAGACCACAAGGTCGCACCTGTTGTAATAGCTGTTTGACCACTTCCACGCAAGCCTTTGCATGACCTTGTTGTTAAGCCTTATGTGCTTCAGATAATGAGGGTCAGCAAAGAAGGTGTGAAAGCTGCCAACAAGGGGAATGCTGAGAAGCTTGGCTATGAGCACAGCCTGCAGCCCAAGCGTTATGGGAGTATGGAAATGAATTATGTCTACTTTCTCGTCCATAATGAATTTCATTAGCCAAGGGTCGAAAGGGAGGGTAAACTTAAAATCCTTATAGATCAACGCAGGTACGGATGGCCTCCTAAAAACTGTAATGTTTGGATAAGAGAACTGCTCTGCTTTCGGGAATTTTGGCGCAATAATGTAGATGCTGTGCCCTCTGTCCGCAAGCTTTTTCGCAATCGCTACAACGCTTGTGACTATGCCATTGATCTGTGGGTGAAAAGTGTCAGTAAAAAAAGCTATCCGCATACGCCAAGGTGGCGGAAGGGGTGTTTTAAACTTTGCTATTGAATGAGCAAAAGTCAAGGGTAAGAAATAAGCAAGTCTGCATTTGCTGCAAAATACCTTTTTAAATAGGCTAATCAAACAGTTTTTAATGAGAGTAACAGGAGAAACTGAAGAGAAAGGATTATCTGAAAAGCTCAGAGAGTGTGATATCATCCTTCTTTCTGAACGGGGGCTTACCCATTTTGTGTCCAGAATTTTCCAAAGGACCAAAAAGTGGCATCACGTTATGCTATACCTCGGAAGGGGTCTGACATTTGAAGCTATGCCAAAAATCGGATGCGTAATTACACGGCTCAACTTAACAAGAAAACAATACAAAGGCTTTATGATTCTAAGGAAAAGAGATCTTTCAAAAAAGGAAAGGGACAACATAGTTTCAAATGCGATTCGGCTTGCCAATGACAAAGCGAAATTTTCTTTTGCTCACGCGCTAAAAACTGTATTCTTAAGAATGACCTTTTTGAAAAATGAACGTTTTCAAACTAACATGCCGCACCTAAGCCACAAAGACCGTCTGGGCAAGCTAACCTGCTCAAATGTTATAGCACTGCTTTATTACTTGGGAGGGCACTTAATAAGCGGCAGACACCCCTCGGCTTACCTCCTTCCAAAAGACTACGAGACTATGAAAGACTTTCATGTTGTGCTTGAAAAGATTTATGATAAGTGATAACCGACCTCTTCCGAACAGCAACCTTTATAAGCACCCCCAAAGCACCCCCGTTGACTAAAATGGCAAGGATGCACTCTCGCAAGAAGGGAAACGCCGGCTCAAAAAAACCGATTAAAAAGGCAGCGCCTGCATGGGTAAGGTACCAGGCAAAGGAGGTAGAGCTCCTTGTGGCCAAGGTAGCCAAGGAAGGAAAAACACCCTCACAAATTGGGGTGGTGCTGAGGGACAGTTACGGGGTTCCTGACATAAGGAAAATTGCAGGGAAAAATGCAACAGCAATAATGAAGGAGAAAAACCTGCTTCCGCAAATCCCTGAGGACCTCATGGCGCTCATAAAGAGAAGCGTTACCCTAAAGAAGCACCTTGAAGGGCAAAAGCACGACATGACAGCGGTCAGGGGGCTTGGGCTCACCGACTCAAAGATAAGAAGGCTTGTGAAATACTACAAGCGAGAAAACGTGCTCTCGCAGGACTGGAGCTACGACCCGGAAAAGGTAAAGCTTATCATAGGATAATTCTTTCTGACTTTTTTATTTTGAATTGCCGTTAATTCTTGATTGATTCAACAAACTTTAAAAACCCGTAACAAGGAAAAAAGGGCATGGATTCTGAGATTCCTGGGAAAAAAGAGAAAATTACTGCTTCTGATGCCGAGGTTGCTGCGAAGATAGAGGCTTTCAAGCTGATGGTAAGGGAGGCAGCCGAGAAATTCAGCAAGGCTGACAGGTCAGAAACAATACGGCTGATATCGCATCTGGACGCTGATGGCCTGAGCTCTGCGGCTGTTGTCATAAAAACCCTGCTCAGAGAGAACAGGAAATACTGCCTTTCCGTTGTCCCGCAGCTGACAGAAGACTTAGCTGTGCAGCTTGCAGCAGAGGGCTACAACCACTACATCTTCACGGATCTGGGCACAGGGCAGTTCAGCATCCTTAAAAAGCACCTGGCAGCAGCCGGGAAAAGTGTGTTCGTGCTTGACCATCATCACATGCAAGGCGAGTACCAGGCTGAAAACATCATGCATGTGAATCCCCACCTTGCCGGAATAGAGTCATCAAGGGAGATATCCGGGGCTGGAGTCGCCTACCTGTTCTCAAAAGCGCTTAACGGAAAAAACACAGACCTTGCGCATCTAGCGCTGATAGGCGCCATTGGAGACATGCAGGAAGACTGCGGATTTTCAGGCTTCAACAGGGAAATTCTTCAGGACGCAAAAGCAGCAGGCACACTCAAGGTGATAACAGGGCTAAGGCTGTTTGGAGTTCAGACAAAGCCGCTGCACAAAATCCTGGAATACAGCAGCGAGTTTCCAATCCCCGGAATAACAGGAAGCGAAAGCGCAGCCATACAGTTCCTGCAGCAGCTGGGAATAAACCCGAAAAGCAACAATGGAGGCAGCAGCAATAAGGGCACTGTTGCGCCCTTATCAACCCTCGGAAATAATGGAGGCTGGAGAAAACTGACAGACCTGAGCGACGAGGACCTTGTAAGATTGGCAACCGGGGTGGTGCTGCAACGGATAAACCTGGAAAGCCCTGAGGCAATAATCGGCCCTGTTTACATACTCAAGCAGGAGTTTGACGGCTCGCCTTTGAGGGATGCGAAAGAGTTTGCGACGCTCCTTAATGCGTGCGGAAGGCTTGGGAAAGCCTCTGTTGGCATAGGGGCGTGCCTTGGCAATACAAAGCTCAAGGAAGAAGCGCTAAGGGTTCTGGATGATTACAAGCACCAGATATCAAACTCGCTAACCTGGTATGAGAAGACGCTGAAAATGAACAGCACCAGCGAGAAAAAAAGCATCATGCTGGAAAAAGGCTTCGTGATAATAAACGCAGAAGACAACATCATGCCCACAATGATAGGAACCCTTGCGTCAATAGTTGCAAAATCAAGCTACCTAAGCCCGGGAACATTTGTGCTCTCACTGGCAAGGGCGGAGGACAACTTCACAAAAATCAGCCTCAGGCTTGCAGGGGAGAAATTAGTCAAGGGCGAGTTCAACCTCATGGAAATCCTCACAGCCATAGCAGAAAAGGTTGGGGGCCAGGCCGGTGGCCACCATGAGGCAGCAGGGGCAATAATAAGGACGGAAAAAGAGGATGAGTTCATAGAAGCAGCGAAACACCACCTTGCTGAGAAGAGGATTGAGGAGAGGCTAACCTCAGACTTGCCTCTTTAAGCTTATGATTCTTTCAAGCAAGCTGTTTATTTTCTGCGAATTAGAAATAACGCAGTGGTGGTTTCCGTCTGTAACGTAGTCTGCCGTTGCCGTAATTTTCAACACTTCATCTTTATTGCTGCAAATAGTTATACGGCCTTTTGGTTTTAGCGACTTGGAATTTCTAAACCTTTCAATCTTCGCCACGGGAGCAATACCCCTACAGGTAAAGTTTATATTCTTTTAGCAATACGCCTAGACCATGAGCATACGCACCGGTATTGACCTGGCCTATGTCCCGGCAGTAAGGAAAATGCTTGGCAACGACAAGACTCTAAGCAAATTCTTCCACCAAAGCGAACTGAAAAACGACCCGCAGCACATGGCAGGAATAATAGCCGCTAAAGAAGCTTTTTTCAAAGCCTTGGGGATTGTGCCAAAATTCCTTGAGGTTGAGGTAGTTCATGACACTTCAGGCAAGCCAAAAATAAAAGCCTCCCCGCAGCTTAAAAAATACAAGTCCTGTGACGTATCCATAAGCCATGAAAGGAGCTATGCCGTGGCAGTTGTTGTGATGGTGAAATGAAAACGGTTCTAGACATAGTGATGCGCTTTAAAGAACTTGAAAAAGCCGCTTTGGTAAACAAGACAGGGTACCGCACATTCACAACAACCTATGCGCAATTATTCGAAAAAGTGGCGAAAACAGCCTCCCTCCTTGAGCGACTGCGCATAAAAAAAGGCGACAAGCTGATAATATGGGGCTACAACTGCCCTGAATGGGCCACAGTATTCCTGGCGGCGGCAACGAAAGGCATCATAGTCGTGCCAATTGACCACATGGCACTGCCTGAGCACGTCAAGAGAATACAAGATATAGTCTCAGCAAAGCTGGTTGTCCACTCAGAATACAAGCTCCCCCGTGGCACGCAAATGCATGAAATAATCCTGGAGCACCTTGACAAGCTAATTGAGAACCTGCCGCAGGCACACCATGAAGTTTCTGATATTGATGAAAATGACACGCTAGAGATAGTCTTCACCTCCGGCACCACGGGCAACCCAAAAGGAGTGATTCTCTCCCACAAGAACATCATGTCCAATATTGCCGCGATTAAAAAATGCGTGAAAGTGACATCAGACCAAATCTTCCTGTCGCTACTGCCGCTGAGCCACCTGCTGGAGCAAACACCTGGCCTTCTGGCCCCGTTAAGCGCCTTGTGCACGATAGTATACGTGAAAGGGCTAAGGCCAAGCCTTATCTTCAAGGCACTCGCTGAAGAAAAAGTAACGAACATTGTCGCCGTGCCACGCCTCCTTAAACTTTTTGCAGATGAAATCATGCGCGAGGCTGAAGAGAAAAAAATATCGTGGTTGTTCAAAAAACTTGCGCAACTTAAACTGCCTGCAGGGATAAAAAAGAAGCTCTTCTGGCCAGTGCACAGGAAATTTGGCAAAAACTTCAGGTACTTTATCATTGGAGGAGCACCGTTCTCTCCAGAACTTGAGCAGTTCTGGGACAGCCTCGGATTTACAGTAGTGCAGGGATACGGCCTTACCGAATGCGCTCCTGTACTGACATGCAACACCCCACTCGGCAGAAAGCCGGTGTCTGTAGGCCAGGCCCTGCCAGGAGTTGAGCTGATGTTCGGGAAAGACGGCGAGATATGCGCGCGCGGCGAAAACATAAGCCAAGGCTATTACGGGGACAAGGCAAAAACAAACGAAGCATTTGCAGGCGGCTGGTTCAAAACAGGCGACATGGGGTTCGCAGACAAGGAAGGATATGTTTTCCTGAAAGGAAGAAAAAAAGACATGATAGTCACAAGCGGCGGTGAGAACGTATATCCTGAAGACATCGAGGAGATCCTGTTGGAGGACAGAAACGTGAAAGATGCTTGCGTTGTCGGAGTTCCAACAAGGCAGGGCGAGCAGGTGCACGCAGAGCTTATCCTCAAAAACAAGGCAAACCTGAGGCAGATTATAGAAAAATCGAACAAGCTGCTCAACCCGGCGCAGCAGATAATGTCTTACTCGGTATGGCATGCCTCTGATTTCCCAAGAACAACAACCCTGAAAATCAAAAAGCACCTCGTGCTGGAAGCTGTGCTCAATAGGAAAAAACCGCGGGGCGCAGCATTACAGCAGCCGCAGTCCAGGCTCCATGAGCTTCTTTCAAGAATAGAAGGCATCAGCAAAGCAGCCATCAAGCCAGAAGCTAAGCTCGGGATTGACCTCAAGCTAACATCAGTCAACAGAGTGGAGCTTGTGTCAATGATTGAGCAGGAATTCAACCTTGACGTGAACGAAGAGGAAATAACCGGAGAAACCACCGTATCACAACTTGAGAGCCTGATTGAAAAGCGCGAAAAAATTGTAAAAAGAAGAATATTTCGTGCATGGCTCCTGTGGCCTCCAGTACGGGCAATAAGAATCGCCTACAACCTTGCAATAACGGACAATTTTATGAGGATATTCTGCTGGAGAAAAATCACGGGCGCCGAAAACCTTAAGGGCCTCAAGGAGCCTGCAATCTTCATTGCCAACCATGTTGGCTATTTTGACGCACCCAATGTTCTAATGTCGCTGCCCCTTCCGATACGGAGCAAAATGGCAGTAGCGGCGTGGCAGGAATATTTTGATATACCGAAGAATAAAATTCTGAAGAAAATCTTGTATCAGTTTTACTATGAATATGCCTCTATTTTTGTAAATATTTTTCCTTTCCAGAAACAAAAAGGGTTCAAAAGGAACATTGAGTACGCTGGAGAACTGCTTGACAAGGGCTGGAACATACTTTTTTTCCCGGAGGGAGAGCACTCAAAGACAGGAAAGCTCCAGCCATTCAAGGCAGGAATAGGCTGGTTAGCCAAGGAGATGAGATGCCCTATCGTTCCGATAAAGCACCACGGACTGGAAAAAATAATGGCTGGTGACGAGCACCAGTTGCCAAAGTTTGGGAGGGTAGCCATTAAAATAGGCAAGCCGGTAAAACTTGACTACACAAAGTCGATACCAGCACTAACGAGCGAAATTCAGGAGATAATAGAAAAGATGTGAGGAGCTTACTCCCTAAACTCTGCCTCGTCAATGATGCCGTCAGAGTCCAGGTCAATGCCCTCAACTACCCTTGCCTTCACGCTTCTGCTGTGGACATTCCCGGCTGCCAGCTCATCAAAGTGCTTCAGGAACGCTATAATTGCCGCCCTTGTGCCAAAGTACCTCTTACCGGCAACAACGAGGATGCTTTTGTCAGGGTTGAAGGGGCTCCTTGTCTTTACGATGAGGCCTGATTCATCAGTCGGATATGTGCTGTCGCTTATTGTCGAATGAATGGCCCAGTGCTGGTCCTTGTCAAACCTTACCGGAAGCTTGGGATTGGCCATCCATGTAACCCTGTTGACGACAGGGCCGCCAATCAGTATGAGGTTGTTGTTCCTGAGGTCCTCCTCCCTGGCGTCTGTATCCAGCTTAACGTAAAACTTCGGCACGTAGTTCAGGAATGTCCCGAGAAAAAGCGCGAGGTCCATGCCATAATAGCCGTCCTTTGACCTGGCTTTTTCAGGGCCGTGGGGGTCAGGGCTGCCGACAATTATCAACGCATTAAGCTGGCCATCCTTAATGAACGGCTCAAGGAACTCAGAGCTGCCCTTCATGTTGAGGAGCTTGTGCGTTTCCTCCATGCCCTTAAACCTCACGACAACAGCAGGCTTCTCAAGGGCATAATACTTGGCTACAGCCCCCTGCCTGCCCTCCTGCTTCACAACCTTGATAATGCCTGCCTTCTCCAGGTTTCTTATATGGTAGTAAACCTTCTGCTCATGCACCTTCAACTCCTTCGCAAGCTCAATGGGATACATGGGCTTTGCAGAAAGGAGCTTCAGTATCTTTACAGCCAGGTCAGAGCTCAGGTTCTTCGCATCCTCTGGCCTGATTTCCTGGGCGGGCAATGACGTGAAGCCCTCCTTGTTGCGATGCACTAAAAACATTTTATAATCACCACTCAAAAAATAATTATAACTATTATTTAAGGCTTTCGCAGATGTCGCTGAATGGACACCGAAAACTATTTATAACACTCCAGTAAGGTTTAGTGCATGGGAAAAGGTGTGCAGTTGGCAAAGCTTATCCAATTTCTCGTGATTGTTGCTGCAATTGCAGCCCTTCTAATCGTTCCTGCAGCACTTGCCAAGGAAAAAAGAGAAACGCTCAAAGAGCTTGCCCAGGAAAAGAGGGTTTTGGTGCAGGAAAAGACGCTGGAAATACGCGAAGCAGTAAAGGATAAGGTTGGAGAAAGGGTTGGAGAGAAGAAGGAGAACGTGAGAGAGGCAGCCCAGGAAAGAGGAGAGGCGTCAAAGGAAAGGGTCCAGGAAAAAAGAGAGACTCTAAGGGCAAAAGTGGCAGCCGCAAATTCTGGCAAAGTCAAGGCACTTGACAGGGCAAGGCTCAAGGAAATCGCTGATTTGAACCCTGAACAGGCCGAGGAAAGGCTTGCGAAACTCAAGGTTGTAAAGGCAGACGAGAACTTCAAGGTAAGGCCAATCGCAGAAGCTGCAAAGGAGGCCAGGAAGCAGGCCTTTGAAAGGCTCAAAGAAGACGAGAAAACGCTCAAGGAAGGGTACAAGGAACGGCTTGACAGCCTCAAGGAAGTAAAGGAGCGGCTTAGAAACTGCGGCAACGAAACACAGTCAGATGATTGCGCAAAGGCAAGAACTGATGCGGTTGAAAGGGCTAAGGGAGCGGCGCTGAAAGCTGTTGACAGGCTGGTAACTCACCTTCAGAAGCTCAAGGAGAAATTGCAAAGCTCAGAGAATATCCCAGAGGCTGAGGCTGCGGAAAGGGTTGCAAAGATTGACTCCCTCTTATCTGAGGTTGATGCTATAAGGCAGAAAATATCTGCCGCAACAACTAAAGAAGAGATAAATGCCGCAGTAAAAGAGCTTAAAGACGCTGTAAAGAAGGTAAAGCGCGCAAGCGAAGCCCATTCGCAAGGCCTGTTAAGGGCGGAGATAAACGGCGTAATCCACAGGGCAGATGTAGCAGAAAAGAAGCTTGACTGCGCACTGGATAGCCTGGAAGCCAGCGGCACAGACACATCAGCTGTTGATGCCAAGCTTGCAGAATTCAGCAGCAAAATGGGTTCTGCGAGGAAAAAGCTCACAACAGCAAAGGAGCTGTTGAGCAGCGAAGACGACGCAAAAATTGCGGAAGGCAAAAACATGATTAGGGAAGCCCGCGACCTGGTTCAGGAAGCCCACAGGTTGCTCGAGGAAATACGGAAAGACATAAGGGACCTTGGCGGAAAGCCTTGCCAGGAAGAGCAGGAGATAGCAGTTGAAGAAAATGAAGCGCCCGAGACAAGTGCCTCTGGCGAAACACAAACTACAACTTAAGGAGAAAGTCAAAATGAGAAACACGCCAACTTTGGCAATCGCAGCAATTCTGGCTTTAACAATGCTCCTGGTTGCAGCGTGCGCGCCAAAAGAAGCTGGGCCTCAGCAACCGTCTGCACCAGAAACGCCAGCTGCTACACCGGCAGAACAGCCTTTGCCACCGGCAGCGGCTGAAGTGCCCGAAATAGCGCAGGCAGAACAGGCAGTGCAGGAAATAGGCACATCTGGCCTGGATGAAGTAGAAAGCGGCCTTGACGAGCTAGTGCTGCCCTAGCAATCACAGCAGGTTCCTGGTAATCTCTATGTGTTCAGCAACCTCTGCGCCGTTCTTTGTCAGCGTAAGAAGCTTAAGCCTGCCCTGCTTCTCAAAATTAACCAAGCCAGACTTTTGCATCTGCTGAAGAATCTTGACAACATGGGAGTAAGTGCAGTCAATCTGCTTTGCAAGGGAGGAAGCGTAAACGCCAGTCTTTGCGTTTTTCAGGCCAAGAAGCATCATTGCAGGCTTTTCCCTGAAAAAAACGTTGAAAATCTCCTTGTTCTGCATCAACTTAATACCCCCTACCTGCCAAACAAACCAACAAAACCCTAATAATAACTCAAAACTCTATTTTGAGACATATATTTAAATGTTTTGATTCTCGGGATTTTGTCGACGGGAAAAGAAAAACTATGCAACATAAGTTTTGACAAAGTAGTCAAGTTCTCTCGCGGTCGTGGGAATAGTAGGGGCACCCATCTCAGACAAAAATCCGTTAACAACATTTTTTAACCTTTTCATCTGATTGCCGCTTAAGGGAGGCTTCTGGCCATTATACCATTCCTTACCAATCCTTCTGGATAATTCCATAATGTTATCAGGTGATAACCTCTCAGCAATATGATGACCTACACGCAGCGGGCCTAACATGTCACTGTTCAGCAGGCCACTAGTAAACTTTGGCAAGAGTAAACGTATTAATCCTTCAGCACAAGCCCCCCATATAACCTCACTTATCTGCTGGAAAGTATCGAACAAGGTGTCTAACTGTGCCTCTACATAGCCTTCTAACTGTGCTTCTGCATGGCCTATATCACTAGTTGGCTCAACATTTTTTCCTATAACCGCGAGTGCTTCACTCAGATAAGATACGCTGCGTACTTCGTCAGGACCCGGCGAACTAGGGTGCAAGGCTATCTTTACGTTTCCAGTAGCATTTTGCGCATTTTGAATTAGGTCTAAAACGCCATAATGCATTGCGCCTACAAATCCGATACCGTGCAGTTCTGGCTTGCCTTGGAGGCCAAAGTAATGCATGCCAAGTATCTCATCCAGCCTTGAGATGTTTCTGGCCATTTCCCTGTTACGGGCTTCGATTCCAATTGCAGTCAATGCCAAGTGTATGTACGTGAGATTATATGCATCACTAAATTCTCCTCTTAAAATTCTGTCAAGACTATTATTGGAGGCTAATGTACTCATTTCCGCAATTCTTTTGTAGCCTGCCGCCTTACCTTCGTCTTCCCACCTCTCAAAAAATACTATGGGAACGCCTTTACCTGTAATAAAAACCTCCTTACCTAAACCGTCTCTTAATTGTCTTAGCGTCATCTGCGCAAACTGTTCAAACATAAATTGTTCAAACACAAACTGTTCCAACCCATCACGTTCATAAAACTTATACCTTCTCAGAATATTGACACGTTGCATATGGAGGTATTCTTCCCTGCGAGCGTTCTCAGCTGTAGCGTGTGCATGCTCATACCCTATAAAATCTACCTCCGTACCCAAGTATCCTGACATATCCTGCATATGATGCTCAAGAACCAATTCCAGAAGGACTGTTCTATTCCCGCTTATGGCAAGGTCTTCAGGCCGAGGTGATACGCCCTCCTGATATGTGGTAAGCATGTCCTTTTTAAAACTTCCAAAACTTCCTGCATTCATCACAAAAGCCTCTCAAATATATGTCAGTTTAAAATTATTCCCACAACTTACTTCCACTGCCTCAGCGCATCTTCCTCGACAAAATGCAGCTCGCCAGGCACAATCAGGCAGTGCGGCTGCTTTCCAAAATTAAAGTTTTTTAGTTCCTTGGCTGCTGCCGCTTTTATCACAAAATCCCCGCTGCCAATCCTCGCACAGCCAACACACAACGTTTCGGAAGTAAACACTTGCTGCTGCTTTTTTGATTCAATTTCCAAAAGTATGTCAATTGCTTCCGCAACTGTCATGAATTTTCCAATGTCTGGCCTAACATCGAGCAGCAGCAGGGTGTGCAGGCCCAGCATGCGGTTCTGGTTAATGACCTCGTAAGCAGTCTCAGGCCTGAAATTCTTGTCAGGATAGGGAACAGAGGTTGTCTTGCCAAACTTGTAAATCTGCAAGCCAGTAATGCCGACAGCGGTGATGATTGAGGCGTTGTTTATGACCTTGAATGGTATGTTCTTTGCCCTGCACCTCAGCATTATGTCAATGTGGGTGGTTGCTCCCCACGGGTCGCCAATCACCAATAACGCAACATTTTTCTTTGCCGCTGCCGCAACTATTTCCTCGCTTTGCTCAACCAGTTTCCTGTCGGCAGCAACTATTTTTTTGCCATAAAACCTTTCCAAATCCGGAATGCTGCAGTTGAGAAGAGAGCTGTAATTCTCCAAGTAGACGGCATCGCAGCTGCGGATAACCTCCAACCCCCTAACCGAAATGTCTTTTTCGTCGTTGAGGCCTATGCCGATGAGGTAGAGCACCATTGAATAAACAAACTGTGAAACATATAAAAAGCTTTATGCGCCGCTTTCCTGCCTAAAGCATTCGCTGGTGTGTGAAACATCCTTCCGTGTTTGCCAGCAAATCGCATGGGCTGTTTCGTGATCCATCAGCGCGTTAAAATGCCACCTGTTCCATGCAGATGCGGGATTAATCATTATCCTGTTCTTGTCCAGCCCGCCAATCAGAAACAAGCCCTTCACAGAGCCCAAGTTGCCGGTAAAGCTCACAACTGCAACGCCCTGAAGCCTCGACTGGTCGTAATCAGCCAAGTACTGCCGCAACTCATGCTCGTTCTTCACACCCTTCGAGAATTGAACTGAGTAAGCAGAAACACCAGATGCAAACACAAGCAACGCCAATACCAAAAGCATGGCAAGCCTCGTGAAAAGCACATTTCCTTTAGCTACTTTACCAAAAACCCCCATAAAAAGGCAGTTTGGGCAAAGCACTATATAAATCTTTCTATTTTTAACCACTTTTTAGTAGTTAAAAGTTAATGTGTTCGCACTCTTACACGCCTCCCCCTGCAGCTTCATCAGGCTCCAGCGGGTAGTACCACTTAGGCGGGTCTGTTGGGTCATGTGATTCGTTTTCGTCCGGCTCCGGAGGGTAGTATGCCCCGGTTTGGTCTATTTCAGGCGTGTCGTGCACCTCTTCCGGAACCTGCCTGGCCAGATGCCGCATTATTCTCAATTTTCCTGTCCGAATGTCAAATTCGATGTCAGCTTGTTTGTTGTAAGCCAGGTGAAGTTCCTTTATCCTGGCAGTGGGCACTCCTATGCTTTCAAAAGCCACAATCGGATAAAGCCTGTCTTCTGGCACATCAATCCTAACACTTTTGCCATGCGCTTTTCCGATCAACTTAACCTCTAACCCGCTTGCCTCTGCACCAGCGAACCCTCTTAGCATCTTTTCAAACTCTTCAGATCCCCGTGCATTGCTAAAACATCCGACAGCGGCTGCCCTGTTTTTTCTGTCATATACCGTAACAACTGACTCGCCTGTTATGCCTGTAACCATGACTATGTTTTGCGGAGGATTGACTATGTACGCATCTCGATTGCCTGAAGCGTTTATTACAAGCTTGTCTAGCATACGCTTGTTGAGGGTTCCGCCATATATAAACCTTTCTATTTTAACCACTTATAAGTAACTAAAATCGAAAGGTTTATAAAGGCTGAGCAGTATGATACAGATATGTTTGGGGAAATCGTGCTTACAGGAGGTCAAGAGGGGTTTGTAGAAGGAACTTTACCTACTGGCGGTTATGCTGCGCTGACCGTCGGCAACCATAGACATTCCGATTCTAACGGAAAGCCAGTAAATCAGGATGGGGTTTTAGTTAAGTCATCCGGGAAATATACAATCCTTGCCGTTGCTGACGGTGTTAGTAGCGCAAAAGACGCCCACTTGGGCTCGAAATGTGCATTGGAAAAGATAGCAGAGTTGGACTTATCAGGAGTTGAACCTGATGGTCTTGACGCCATCCTTGCGGGAGCTTTTAGTAATGCTAACAAAACTATCAAAACTATGATTGCCGGCTCTTCAACAACATTGCTTGTTGCAGTGGTGTGGAACGCAGAGGAATCAGGCTTGGTTAAGGTTTATAATCTTGGCGACTGCGCATTATACCACGAAAAGGAGAAGGTGAATGCGTTAACACTTCTAACAACGCCTGGTTTGTTTAGGCCTAACACCCCATTTCAGTTGGATGGTGGTAATAGTGCCCCTTCTTATATTAACAGAATTTTCGCGCAAAGAAGTTCAGGGCCAATGAGCCTTCTTACGCTGGAAAACTTGTTTACGATAAAAGCTGGTGAAAAACTTATCGTTACTACAGACGGTCTTAAGAAGGCATTTTCCGAAGAAATTTACACTCCTTTGATGAAAGGAAAAAGTCCGGCCGAAGCTGTCAGAGCTATTCTTAGGAAAAGTGGAAGTTTTGAAGGAGGACAGCTTGATCCAGATTCAGTGTCTGCAGGCAGGCCAAATACAAGAAAGTTTCGTGATGATCTTGGCTTTATAGTTTACGAGCACAGGTTAAACTGAAATGACCCGCAAAAGCATAGCAATACTGGAATCGCTGCAGCACCCTACCGGCTTGTTTAGCGCCAGCCGCAAGGACATAAAGACAGGCTACAACCTTTGCTGGATAAGGGATACTGTTTACGCTTCACTTGGGTTTGAGGCAGTCAAGAATACTGCTGCGGTGAAGAGGATATACCACGCGCTCCTTAACCTTTTCCTGAAGCACGAGTACAAGATTGACTGGATGATAAGCCAGCCGCACCCGAAAGTGCCGTTCAGGTACATCCATGCCAGATTTGACCCTCTCACAATGGGTGAGGTATGGGAGGAGTGGGGCAACAAGCAAAACGACGCAATAGGCGCTGTCCTGTTTAAGATTGGCGAATTGGAAAGCAAGGGCATAAGGATTATCCGCGGCAGCAACGATTTGAGGATTCTGCAAAAGCTTGTAAACTACCTTGAAGCAATCCACTACTGGCATGATAAGGACAATGGCATGTGGGAGGAGAAAGAGGAAGTCCACACTTCGTCTGTTGGCGCTTGCGTTGCCGGGCTTAAGGCAATCAGCAAAATTTCCGGCATAAATGTCCCGCAGCAGCTTATTAAAAACAGCGAAGAAGCTCTACAGCAGCTGTTGCCAAGGGAGTCAGAGTCAAAGGAAGTTGACCTCGCGCTTTTGTCGCTTATTTACCCGTACAACGTCGTTACGCCGCAACAGCGAGAAATAATTTTGAAGAGTGTTGAAGCAAATCTTGTGAGAAACAGGGGCGTCATCAGGTACGCTGGCGACCGTTACTACAACGAAAACGGTGCTGAGGCAGAGTGGACGTTCGGCTTCCCGTGGCTGGCAATAATCTACAAGCAGCTTAACAATCCTGAAAAATACGCTTATTACACAAAGAAAACGCTTGAGGCAATGAACGAGAAAGGGGAGATGCCTGAGCTTTACTATGGCGGAACAAGCAAACACAATGAGAACACGCCTTTGGCATGGGGGCAGGCGCTATGCATAGTGGCTGCTGAGGGATGAAAATGGAAGGGAACAGAGGCAGCGTAGCAAAATACCACGTCCTCATAGCAGATGACGATCCTGAGATTGTAAGTATGTTGCTGGATTGCTTTAAGGAGGATGTTGCACCCCAACTGCCGGGAGGCTGCGCTACATACGGCGCCAGGGAAGGCATTGAAGCTATCCGTATAGCTAAAGAGCGCTTGGCTGAAGGAACAGGGATTGGTCTGGCAATAATGGACCTGCTGATGCCAGGAAAAAGCGGGCGCGAAACGATAGATGAACTACTGCAGCTTGAGCCGTCTCCCAAGATTGTTGTCCTTTCTGCAACCGCTTATTTTCACGCAGAATGGCTAAAGAAGATGTATGGAGACAAGATAACCATAGTCGCAAAGCCTATCAGGATGAAAGAGTTGGCCAATATCGCAGCAGCTACTTTGCTCGGGAAAAGCACAGCAGGTAATTATGTGCAACAGCTTAAAGGCTTACCACCGCTAGCGCCTTAAAGCATCAACCAGCTCAATAAAAGTCGCGTTGCTCCACGCCTGGTTAAGGCAGCCCTCTGCCTTTTGGGAAGAGGCTGAGCTCAACTCGCTGGCACAGCCGACTGCCCCTTTCCAAAGGATGTCGCTTGCGCTCGCAGCATCAATTTTTTCTATATAGCTTTTGAATTTTTTTTTATTAACCTTGATCATCACAATTGCTGCGAGGTTGTTAATCCAGTACCAGCTATCCCCGCGGTGGTAGGACTCGTTCGTCTCGCCGGTGTAGCTGCTGCTAAAATTAGGATGGCTTTTGTCTATTGTTGAAAGACCGCCCCAGTCAAGCCATAGCTTTTCTAATGCGGCGGCAATGCAGGCTTCCCACTCTTTTTTAGAAAGCAGCTGCGGGTAAACGTAAGCTGCAACGAAGATGTTGGGCCTTGTTGTGTAGTCGTTGAGCCTGTCAGCAAGAACGCTGCCATTCCAGAAGAACTTCCTGACGTTTTGCCTAAGCGAGTTTTCCAGCAGCAAGTAAGTTTTGTTGCGGGATAACCTGTGCATTAAATTGTACATGTTGAGCTGCATTGCCTGAATCTCAATGCAGGCGCCTTTCCTGCCATCGTCGTTGAAGTCCGTGTCCATCCACGTCTCGTTTTCGCCACTGGCTATGAAACCGCTTTTTTGGTGGCTTCGCAGCAGGCCGTCTATTGACCTTTTAAGTGCAATCTTAACCTTTTTCGCCTCAGCAGTTGTTAACTTCTTTCCTTCAACAAGCTCAGAAGCCCTCTTGAAAAGCCAGCCGACAGCGTCAGCAGAAATTTTTGGTGAACCCCTGTAGCTACCATTGGCTATACTTGGCAGCCTTCCATTGTCAAGAATTCTGTCAAGGTAACTGAGAATTATTTTCTTTTCTGCAGCAGCTGGAAAAGCTTTGCAGCTTATAAGTGTGTCCCTTGCCCACTCCTGAAAAAACCAGGGCAGCCCCGCGTAAAGTGATTCCTCGTTTGCCAGTTTGTCGAGGGCGACCCTTGCGGCGTTTGCAGCCATTGCAGTTTCGCTGTTTGAAGAGGCTTGGCATAGCTTGTCGTAATGTGCCTTGCTTGCCCTTTTCAATTTGTCTATTGAATTGAAGACTGACTTTGCTTCCTTTATCGCTGCTGCAGCATCAGCGGCTGCTGAAATAACTAAGGTCTTGGCATTGATTGTTGCTGCCTTGTAAACATACCTTTCGCTGGCAGAGTTCCTATTTACATCAAGGCTGTAATTCCTCTTTACCCACTCGCCACTGAGGCTGCTCACAAAGCCGTCGTGCCTCATAGCAACAAAGATGTCGTATTCGGTGCTGCTTGAGTTAGTATCTTCCCTGCCGTCGGTTTTCTTGGTAAACCGAACCACTGTTGTATTGTCTGTTTCCTCAACTATGCTGTAGTATCTGCCCCACTGCCTGGAATCGTTAGCCAGCCTCACGTCAAAAAACAGCTCAACGGGCAGCTCCCTGCTCAGCTGGTAAACAAGGCTGTTTCTGTGCATGGGCGTGAAGAAAGACTCGTAAAAGCTGTTGTGATGGGATAATGTTGCGTAGCCTGTATTTTCTATTGCCGCTATTTTTTCTTCGGTTAAAGGGTTAAAACTCTCAGCAATTTTAAATAAGCTGCCACCTATATTTGCGAAGAATCCCTGATACTTGCTCGTAGGCACTGTTGTCGCAGCAAAATGCGCAAATCCTCCATTGCTGCTGGAAAGGAAAAAGCTTGGCTCTTCAGCGCCTGAAACATCTTTTTCAATTGCCCTGTTGTTGAGGACGTGAACTATCTTCATTGCTCTTAAGCCTCCCCCTGCGAATAATCTTTGTCACTCCTCGCCGCGGTAAAACCTTGCGGCGTCTTCCGGAGTTACTGAGTTGATCGTTATGTCTGTGTTGAACTCAAACCCCGCCCATACGGATAACCTGGGCTGTACTTCAATGTGAAAGTGGAAGTCGCCTTCCTCTGCTGCCTGAAGATGGTGCAGGACATAGTTGTAAGGCGCATTAAGCTCCTTCAGCTTGTGCAATACAGAAGCCAAGATTTCTGAGATTCCCTGCAGCTCATCTGCTGCTGCATCAGCCAGCTGCCTGAAATGCCTCTTCGGAAAAATCCAGATTTCAAAGTTAAACCTTGAGGCGTAAGGGGTAAAGGCAACAGCGAAGTTATTTTCGAAGCAGCGCCGATAACTGTTTTTCTCATTATTAATTATGCCGCAGTAAGGGCAGCTGGGATATTTTTTTGTCGCCGTAGCTTCAGCCATTATCAAAGGCGGAAGGATGTTAATGGAAGCCACTTGCGTGTGGGAATGCACAAGGCTTGTCCCGGCTTCGCTGCCGTGATTCTTGAAAACAGCAACGTATCTTATCCCGTCTTTATTCCCTAAGGCTGCTATCCTTTCACAATATACCTGTAGCAGCTGCTTTATTTCTTCCGCACCGAAATCCCAAAGCTGCCTTTCATGGATGGGAGTTTCAACGATAACCTCCTGGCTGCCGTAAGCTGCTGCGAACGTGTAAAACGTGTTGTCTGTCCTTACATCCTTCTGGCCCTCTTCCTCAACTGCCGGGAAAAGATTCGGAAACCAGCGCATTGACCAGCTGCCGCTGCCGTCTGGGCTGTTAATCCTGCCAATCTCGGGAGGGGTGAGCTTCTCGTTGCCCCTGCAGAAAACGCACACGCTGCCGGAAACAGCAGCAGGCTGCCTGACAAAATCCCTGGGCCTTTTCTTCCTTGACGGAGCCAGAATAACCCAGCGGTCAAGCACATAGTCCTTCCTGAGTTCCACCATTAAACAAAATCACCACTTTATCCAAAGCGCTTGCCGACAGCAATCTGGTGGGCTGCAACGTATTGCCTTACCATGAACTTCCAGTCAGCCAGCGATGAGACATGCTTTGCCTCGATCTTGTTCTTTATGCGCTCCTCGTTCGAATAATTGGCAAACGTGAGCAGGACACCGGAAAGGCTTTTTACGAAATCGTCATCGTTTATTTCTGAGCGCTTGACTATGAAAACGCCGGGAAACTTTTTCTGCGCCGAATGGGCAGCTATGTACTTGCCAAAGCCGGAAAGGTCTGTTGTAACAGAGCAAACGCCCAAAGCTGCTGCCTCAAGAGGCGTGTAGCCCCATGGCTCGTAAATGCTTGGGAAAACCCCCAAATGGGCACCCTGCATGCTCTCGTAATAGTTGAGGTCAAGCAGGCCATCTGCGCCATTAAGATAAATCGGGTAAAACACGACCTTAACCCTGTCCTCAGCAGAATTATCCAAGCCCGCTGCCCTGCAGGCGTTCAGGATTGCATCGGATTCATCATTGTAGATGTCGTGGGTAGACAAAGGCGGGTTTCCGCTTTTCTTGAACTTAATCACCTTTCTTTTAAGCTCAAACAATGTTTGCGCAGAGAGAAGGTCTGTATCTGTAACTTTTCGCTGGGCAACAACGTCAATAACCAGGTTATCCTTAATTACCTCAATACCATCAACAATGGTGTCCCTGATATCCTGGTAAAAGGTTCTGCTCTCGAGAAGCTCCCGCTTTATTCCGCGAATGTTGGCAGGCACCCACAGGAATGCGATAACAGTCCTCTTCGACCTTGACTGCTTCAGTGAGCTGTTAAGGCTGCCCAGTGCCTTGATAAAAACATCAATGCCCTTGTTGTGGAACTCGTACCTTGCAGAAAGGAAATAATAAAGCGTCTCCTCAAGGTCAAAGGTGTAGTATGGGAAGAAATAATACATCATAAACTCCTTTATCTTCCTCTTCAGCTGCCTGTGCCTTACTGAGGCCTCTTCAAATGTCGGGAAGTTGCGCATATTAAGGCCATTATGCAAAATAATGTCCGGAGCCTTTTTCAAAAAATGCTCTGCCTCCATTGCAGTGATGTCGCTGACTGTTGAGAAAACATCAGCAGCGTTTGCGGCAGCTACTTCTGTCTGGTGCTTCGTGTGAACGCCAAGCCTGTAAGCCTCCTGGTCGGGGTCAGCAACGCACGTGACGCACTCGTAAATGTCCTTGCTGGAGCCGGTCATTGTCCTGCCAAGTGTCGTGGCATGGGTGGTGAAAACAGTTGCAACCTTAGCTTTCCTGCTGTGAAGGTAAAGAAGACCGGCTGCGGCAAGCCACTCATGAAAATGGGCAACAACTTTCTTGTCATGGTTTAAGGCAGCAACAGCCTCCAGAAGCTTTCCCGAAGCATAAGCCCAAATCACAGGCTCGTCGTAATCAAAGTATTGGGTGCCAAGGGAGTCAATCTTGTAGTTGTCCCACAACTCTCTCTTAATGTCATTCTTCCTCGCTGCAAATGTTGAGAAATCTATCAGGACAGCGTCCGGCTCTGACTCAATGAGCCAGGTGCCATAATGGCAGATTAAGCTTTCGCCTTTCAGCCTCTCGAACACGCTGCCAAGCCACTCAGGAGGAACCTTTTCGCTGAATTCGCCACTTACCTTGCTGACAAAGTAAGGCCCAACAGCAAAATACGAATCGCCATACTGCTCCTTCATCACAGGAGCCTTGCTCTTCAGGACAGTATAAATGCCTCCGACCTTGTTGCAGGCCTCCCAGGAAACCTCAAAACAGTAATCAGCAGGTTTCATAATTACAAAATGCCTCTTTTTTGTCAACTGATGCTACTTGTGCTTACTTGTGCTTTATGGCTTCTGACTTTTTAAACTTACCCTTTAAATCCGGGGCAATTATCGTTTGAATTATGGTTTCTGCTGCGGCTAAGCAGTTTCGGCGATTGTCTAAGCTTAACAGCTAGTGCCATTATAGTATGAACTTCTTACTAAAACAAAGATTTTTATAGGCAAAACAGGAAAATGGCCAAGGGAGTCCGGTAAAAAAGGTGTAGTATGGGGTTTGGGGCAGTAGCTGGCGGAAGGAAAAGGACATTCACTGAGCTAAGGCACATAATTCTTGCAGCGCTTTCGCACGGGCAGCAAACAACCAACCAGATTTCCATAAAAACAGGCATAAACTGGAGAACAGTAGAGGCGCACCTAACATTCCTTATCGGGAAAGGGCTTGTTACCGAGGTTCTAAAGTCTGAGTATGTCAGGATATTTGCACTGGCCCAAGACGGCAAAGCAGCAGCGAGTTCTTTGACACAGACACAACAGCGAAAGAAAGAGGAAGTGATAGAGCTATGAAAGTGCTGATGTTTGGGTGGGAATTTCCGCCCATGAATACCGGGGGATTGGGCACGGCGTGCTACGGGCTTACGAAAGGGCTCGTCCAAAACGGCATAGGCATAACGCTGGTGCTTCCGCAGGCAGCAACAGCCCTGCACAGCTCAATGGCTGGGCTGCTCAAAGTCAGGAACGCCAGCATATCAAAGGTGAAAATGAGAGCGGTTAAATCAGCAATGGTTGCCTACATGAACCCCTCAGATTACGAACAGTACATGCTGAGAATGAAAGGGCAAAAGTCCATTTACGGCAGCAACCTCTTTGAGGAGGTTGAAAGGTTTGCAAAACAAGCTGCAGCAATTGCCAGGGAAGAGGACTTCGACATAATACACGCCCATGACTGGATGACTTACAAGGCCGGACTGGCTGCCAAAAGGGTTTCAGGAAAGCCCCTTGTTGTCCACGTCCATGCCACAGAGTTTGACAGGACAGGAGGCCTTGGCGCAAACGAGCACGTCTCCAGAATAGAAAAAGAAGGCATGGAAAAGGCAGACGCTGTAATTACTGTCAGCGGCTACACCAAGCAGAAAATAATGGAAAACTACGGAATACCCGAATCAAAGATTAAGGTTGTCCACAACGCAATTGATAAGGATGACATACCGCAAATTGGCCAAGTTGATTCAGGCAAAAATCCAAATAACAGAATAAAAACGGTGCTTTATCTCGGGAGGATAACCCTGCAGAAAGGCCCTGATTATTTCATTGCTGCAGCGAAAAAGGCGCTTGAGGCAGAGCCGAACATAAAGTTCGTCATTGCAGGCTCGGGAGACATGGAACCCAGGATAATAGAGCAGGCAGCTCATCTTGGCATAGCGCACAAGGTGCTCTTTGCAGGATTCCTGAGGGACGAGGAGATACACCGGGCTTACAGGATGGCTGACCTTTACGTGCTGCCATCTGTGTCAGAGCCGTTTGGCATAACGCCGCTTGAAGCTGTCATGAACCACACGCCTGCGCTCGTCAGCAAGCAGTCAGGGGTAACGGAAGTGCTGAAAAACTGCCTCCAGGTTGACTTCTGGGATGTGGACCAGATGGCGAACAAGATGGTGGCGGCACTGCGCTATAAAGAGCTCCACTCTGAGCTGAGCAGGAGCAGCTACGAGGAAGCCAGCAAGATGAGCTGGAGCAAGTCAGCCCAGAAATGCATAGAGGTTTACGGCAACGTGCTGGGAGGGCTGGCGCATGGTTAGCACCTGCTTCTACTTTCAAGTACATCAGCCCCTGAGGATGAGGCCGTACACTGTGTTTGAAATAGGAAGGCACAGCGGCTATTTTGATGAGCAGAAAAACAGGGAAATACTCGACAGGGTCTCAAACAAGTGCTACCTTCCGGCCAACAACATAATCCTCGAGCTTTTGGACAGGCATCCCGAGTTCAGGGCAAGCTACTCATTAAGCGGCGTAGCGCTTGAGCAGCTCATGCAGCACAAGCCCAGAGTCATAGACTCGTTCAAGGAGCTTGTTGATACGGGAAGGGTGGAGCTTCTTGACGAGACATACCACCACAGCCTCTCATTCGTTTACTCCCGGCCGGAATTCATGGAGCAGGTAAGGCTGCACAGCAAGCTGGTAAGGGAGCTGTTTGGGAAAAGCCCAAAAGTGTTCAGGAACACAGAGCTAATCTACAATAATGAGGTTGCGGCAGTAGCTGAGAAGATGGGGTATGAAGGAGTCCTTGCAGAAGGCGCAGACCACATCCTTGGCTGGAGAAGCCCTAACTTTGTTTACAAGCCAGTGAACACAAAGAAGATTTCACTGCTGCTGAAAAACTACCGCTTATCCGATGACATCGCGTTCAGGTTCAGCGAGCGCAGCTGGAAGGAGTGGCCCCTTACAGCGGAAAAGTTCGCAGACTGGGTAAACAAGGTCAACGGAAACGGCAACACAGTAAACTTATTCATGGACTACGAGACGTTTGGAGAGCACCAGTGGCCTGAAACAGGCATATTCAACTTCCTCAAAAAGCTTCCTGAAGAGATACTGAAGCACCCTGACAATGACTTTGCGACGCCAAGCGAGGTAATAAAAAAGCACAAGCCCGTAGCCGAGCTAAACATGCCAAACATCCTCTCCTGGGCGGATGTCGAGCGCGACTTAAGCGCATGGACTGGCAACAAGATGCAGCAGTCTGCCCTACAGCAAATATACTCAATGGAAGCAGGTATTAAAAGCAGCGGCGACCCCGAGCTCATTGAAGACTGGCGAAGGATGCAAATAAGCGACCACTACTACTACATGTGCACGAAATGGTTTGGCGATGGTGATGTGCACAAATACTTCAACCCCTACGACAGCCCATACGACGGCTTTATCGCGTTCATGAACATACTTGCTGACATCAGCGAGCGGCTTAAAAAGGCAAGAGAGGCAAATGCCATTAAGGAGGCGCTGAACGCAGCGCTTGACAGCATCTGACTTATTAAGCACAAATTTTAAAAACAGCCAGCACTAAAACAAGCAAAGCTGGTAAAAGAGGTGAGTTAAGTGGCAAAAACAAAAAGAGGGGGCAGAGGCCATAACAGCGGCAGCGCAAGCAACGGAGTCACTGTTGTACAGAAAAGAGTCTATAAGACTCCTAACACAACAAGGCTTGAGATTCTCGTCAGAAACATAGGAGAGGCACCCCAAGACAAAAGATTCGTTCTAAAAGACGGAAGGCTGCTCAAGGACTTTGTCGAGATGGCGCACGCCCTTGAGCACATGAGCGATGACGTCTTTAACCACCACGTAAACGCATACAAAAACGACTTCCGGAACTGGGTAAGGGACATTTTCGGGGATAAAGAGCTAGCCGCAGCCATTGAAAAAGCCAAAACAAGGGCAGAGATGCAGCTTGCAGTCCTTAAGCACATAGTCAACAAGACATTCAGCCAGTAAGAGCAAAAGAGCAAGTGCGAAAAAGAGGTTGGTAAAAATGGGTAAGACAAGCAGCGAAGACGCAAAGAGAATACTGTCAAACACCAGCCCTGAAAGGGCATTCTGGGTGAACAACGGCCCAATACTGAAGAGCATCATAGAATTGGCTACGGCCGCAAAAAAACTGACGCCGCAGCAATTCGCGCACCATGTCAGCAACGCAAAGAACGACTTCGCCAAATGGGCTGAAGAGGTAATACGCGATTCCGAGCTTGCGAAGAAGCTCAGACGGATTAAAACAAGGGAAGACCTTGAGAAGGCCGTGGCAAACAGGCTTGGCCAGCTCAAAAAGCTGCTGAAATAATAAATAAGCGGCTGATAAGCGACCGTAATCCGTTGCTGCTGTTATTGTTTGAAAGTGGGGGCACGGACTTTAAAATGGGAATACTTGAGAATGCCAAGCCAGAGAACTGCTTCTACTGCGCAGACGGCTCTGTGCTGCACAACCTCCTCGAGCTAAGGCAAAAGCTGAAAACCATATCACCTCAGGCGTTTTACCACCACGTAAGCCAGTCAAAAAACGACTTCCATAACTGGATAAGGGACGTTTTTCAGGACTACGAGTTTGCGAACGACATCCTAAAGGCGAAAACGCCAGCAGCCGCAGCAGCCACAGTTGACAGGCACCTCAAAAGAGCATTCCTTGCAGAAGAAGAGATAGAACAGGCAATAAGCAAAATTATCAAAGCACGTGCTAGGGCAATAACATTCGCGCCTCCTGCTGCGGCAAAAAGAACAAAAAAACAAAAACCAAAACGAAAAATACAACTGAAAAAGAAAAGACCACAGCAGAAGCAACCGCAAAAGCAGAGGAAGCATCCACAGAAGATTCAAAGAACCAAAGGCAAAAAGAAAAGCACAATGCACCCAAATCGTGCAAAGCACGATTGGGCCCAGTCGCCTAAAGTCGACTTGGGAAACAGAAAGCTTAATAAAAAGCAAAGGAAAAAGACAGGCAGTAGAAGTGATTACGGAAAAAGAGGCAAAAAACAGGTTAACATGTGGCTAAAATGGCTAAAACTGGTTCCAGAACTGTAATAAGGCTGTCAAGGCCTGCCAGCGCGCCAAAGGCAAGGCAGTTCCTAACCCACTACTTTGCACTGGAAAGGCCAAACGTATCACACCTCCTATTTTCCAAAGGAGCAATCGACTTCCTGCTAGGGCTCGTCATTGGCATACTTGTCGGGCTGATGATAGCGATATTAGCAACTGGAACGGCTTAGCCTCACGGCTTTTCTTACTTCAGCAGTATCGTCATGATGCTGTGCGAGCTGCCGCAGTAGAAATAGCAGTTTGCTATGTTCATGCCCCCTCCCAGATATCGGCTGAGCTTCTTAAGCTGCCGTTTTGCCTTGGTAATCCTTGGTGAGCATTTCACTTCATAAAGGTCAACATCATTGCCCTTCTTTGCAAGGACATCAACCTCGGCCAGCATGCGCTTCTTTGCCTTGACTGTAACGTGCTTGGAAACAGAGTCATATCTGCCCCTTATTTTTGTGCAGAGCTCCTCCACGTAGCGGTCGTGCTTCGAAAGCCTCAAGCCATCAAGAGACAAGTTACACCGTCCTCAAAAGGTTTGCTATTTCCTAAGCCTGCTTTTATGAAGCTTCACGTATTTAACCTTACCGCATATACTGTTTTTATCTGCCTAGCTACAATACAATTATAGACAACTTTGATTATTCCTGTTTTATGGCAAAGTTGTCTAAGAGAATGTCAGCTCATAGCTGACATCCCTCAGCGATACGCTGAGAGAACTTTGAACAAAAGTTAAATATAAGTGATTATTCAAAGTCCTCTATAAACCATAAACCAACACGCTACTGCAGGCAACAAGCGAATAAACTACAAAGGTGATGTGGATGGCAGCAACCCCGAAAGGGATATCGAAAATAAAGCTTGATATGATTAACGTAGAGAGGTCAGTCTACGATGACTTCACAAGATGGTGCTCCAAGCACGGCTACTCAACAAACGTCATTGTTGAGAAGTTCATGAGGGAGACAGTCCTAAAGCCGTAGCAAAACCTTTTTAGCGAAAAAGCCCAAGTCGAGCAAACAGCATCGGCAGTTGCCGATGCGTATCGACCCGAGGTCGATAGCTCGACTGGGCCCAGTCGACAGCAGTCGACTTGGGGTTTATCAAAAACTATGATGGAATACAAAACAATTGCAGGTATAAAGCTGCCAGCCATAGGAATAGGAACGTGGAACATGGGCAGGATAAAATGGCCACGCACCATTATTGGAGAGAAGCCAGACCATAGTGAGGACGAAAAGTGCATAGCAGCGCTAAGGAAAGCCATTAAGCTCGGAATGTGGCACATTGACACTGCAGAGATGTACAGTTCTGGGCATGCCGAGGAAATAGTTGCGGCAGCGATAAAAGATATGCCGAGAAAATCTGCGTTTATTGCAACAAAAGTGTTGCCGAACCACCTGAAACACGATGACCTCATTGCCGCTGCTGGAAAAAGCTTGAAGCGGCTGCAGCTTGGATACATTGACTTATACCTGATACACTGGGCTAATTCAACTTCACAAATTAAGGAAGCCATTGCAGCCATGGACGGGCTCGTTGCAGCTGGAAAAGTCAAGCACATCGGCGTCAGCAACTTCTCAAAAGCGCAACTAAAGCTTGCACAGTCTTACACAAAAAACAAGATAGTGGCCAACCAGGTCGAGTATAACCTCCTTGACAGAAGCTGCGAGGAAGAGCTGCTGCCTTACTGCCAGGAAAATGATGTCATCCTGACAGCTTACAGTCCCTTGGCGCAGGGAAATTCGCGACTTTTGAAAAATAAAGCCCTCGCTGCTGTTGCTGCTAAACACGGCAAAACTGTTGCACAGGTTGCCCTCAACTGGCTTGTTTCGCAGAAAAACGTGATTGCGATTCCAAAATCCTCATCCGTTGAGCGAGTGAGGGAAAATGCAGGAGCGGTTGGCTGGAAGCTTATGAGCGATGATATAGAAATGATTGAGAAAGAATTCTGATTGCTGCTGCAAAGAAATCGGAACTAAAAACACGGAACTAAAAATAAATTGCGGCTGCTAAAAATAAAATGTTACCGGACTATGATAACATATA
>JACPTF010000006.1 GCA_016192915.1 Candidatus Woesearchaeota archaeon
ATTCTTTTGCAGACCTCCTTATTTTACAAAGTGTGGTATAGCCATCCCCGCTAATATGCGCGTGCAATCGTGCAAACTCTGCCGTTTTCTTTATCGCTTCTACGTCAATAACTTTCATTTTCTTTACCTCTGAAACCTCAATCAAGCGTTGAGATTTCTCGCGCTTAGCTGAGAAATCTCTCGTTTTGGGCGAGGAGGACGCTGAGCGGAGCTGCCTAATGTGATTTTAGGCTGTAAAGCCGACCTTGCCGCGCAAGGGAAAATCACAATTTTGGCAGCTCTGCGGTCCTCCGAGTTCTCAGTAGAAGTCGTTTATATACCCTCGCCGGGCATTTGTCCAGTGTCCAGTGCCCGTTTCCGAATCCAAAAAGCTTAATAAGCGGCTGCCAAATCAACCAGAATTGATATTTTATGCCTGTAAAAAACGTCACAAGGAACACTATTATTGCCATGCGCTCTAAGACCGCTGATTCTGTGCTCAGCCGCTCTGTCGGGCTTATGTTCTCAAAGCCGACCCAGTCTGCCATGGTCCTTAAATTCTCGGCAGAGGCGATAATCGGCCTTCACACCTTCTTTGTATTTTTCCCTATTGATATACTCTTTGTCGATAGCCGGTTGCGCATTGTAGAGATGAATGGCGGCATGAAGCCTTTCACTACTTATTCCCCAAAAAAGAAGGCGAAATATGTCATTGAGCTTCCTGCAGGCACGATTAGGAAGAGCAAGACCAGGCTTGGCGATGAGGTTGCCTTCCTGCAGGTTGTTGAAAGGAAGACTGGCAACGGCAGGCGCATCACTGTCTGCAGGGCTTAATAACATCGAGGCTTATCAAAATGAGAAGTGTGCCTGTAAAGTCTGTATTTATGGAAATATTTGGGACGAGCCCGACAGTAAGGGTTCTGGATTATCTGTTAAGTGTTTACCCCCTTGATTGCTCAATAGGCGACATTGCCGAAAACGCGCAAATAAGCAGGACAACTTTGCACTATGCAATAATGCCTGATTTAATTAAGAACGACGCTTTGAAAATGACAAGAGCTGTCGGAAAAATAAAGCTCTACAGGCTTAACGAGAAGAACCAGCTTGTGAAAAAGCTTCTGGAGATAGACAAGGAGCTGGTTATTAACGAGCTAAGGAAACAGTTGCCGAGGAAAACAGCCCCTGTTCCAGCTTAAGCACTGACTGTTATCATAGCTCATCATATCAGTTTCCACTTAAAAGAAGTTACAATGATTTAAATACAGCTGCCCTTGTTACCTTTCCAATGTCTTTAAGGGGGTGCGTTCAGCCAATCAAGGCGCATCAGCGCATTTCCAAAAAGTTTAAATACAACTTAACTTCAGGTACTCATCATACTTGAAGGCATACGTCATATATGTTTGCGTTATTCCAAATGAGGTGTTGAGGCTTGTTGTTTAGCATGCGTTCACTGCGTTCCTTACCTTCACAGAAAACAGGTGCCATTTACAGCCTGGTTCTGCTCGTTGCTGTACTGGCTTTGGTTGTTGGCATACTTTCAGTCAGCAGTTCCAAGTTTTCAACCACCCCTGCCACGCAGTTTACGCCGAGATGGGTCCTGGCTTCTGCTGCTAACGCTTCCCTTAACATTACAATAACCAACGATGCGAGCAGCCCTGCAGCCATAAAGAGGGTTGATATAACAAAGCCAAGTGGTGTAGGCAATATAGAGTGTGGGCCTAACAGCCCGGCAGGATGGACGTGCGCCAGGGGAAGTGGGGATGTGTTTGTCAAGTTCACAAACTCAGACGGCCTTGCAGCTGGCTCCGCGGCAGACTTCAACATCAACATAACGCCTCCTGCAGGGGCAGGCAACCAGTCATTCACAGTTGATACCTTTGAGAACACAGGCGGCACCTCTAACATTAACAGCACAAGTGTCAATGTTTCTGTAGACGCCAATCCTCCAACTGTTAAGCTGATGAATATTTCAACCAGCTACACCAACTCTGTCGGTGTGGCGTTCAGCAAGAACATAAGCTCGGCTGCAGACTTTGACAGCCTTGCCAGCACTTTCCTTCCGAATGGCTCAGGCATAACAATTGTAGTTGAAGCCCTGGACAACGGCTCCGGAGTTGCCAATGTTACATTCGTTTACAATTACACCTTGAACATAAACCAGTTGCCAATTCAGCTTCCTGGAAGGGGCGAACAAAATGGAAACATATCGGTGAACATGACCAACCAAAGCTTTGGCTCGTCCAGCCTGTTCGGCTATACCATAAAAACAGGCACTTTGTTGAATGGTTCAAAGGTGTTCTTCTCTATACATGTAAATGATACGGTTGGCAACGGCAATGTTTCAAACAAGTCAGCAACCAACGGCTGGAACTTCACCATAGACTCAGCAGCCCCGAGGTTTAGGGACGTGCAAATCGCAAACTACAGCCAGCTTACCACTGGCCCAAGCAGTGCAGGCATTAACACGAGCAGCGCAATCGGCAGCACTGTGGAGCACATAATAAACAGCACCCTGCTTCTCAACGTGAGTGCCCTTGTCACCGACGACGGAGGCTCTGGTGTTGTTAGGGTGGAGATTATGGACAGGTTAGGCGCCTTTACGGATGTGCAAACCCTTCTTAACGGCACTAACGGCTCAAGTGCCCTGTCTTTATGGAACTACTCGCGCTTCAACATAACTGACCTGGCAAGGCCCAACTTCGCTGGTGATGGCAAATACAACATTTCTTTCAGGGTGACTGACAACGTGAGCAATGTTGTTAACTCAAACTTTACTGTTGAGGTTGATGACACCTACCCGACAGGGTCTGTTTCCACAAACCTCACAATAGGTGGTGTCCTCTCCGAAGGCAACGTTACTTCAGCCGTTGCTTTAAACTCTTCATTTGTTATCAGGCTTATTACGAGCAACAACATAGCCAGCAACGTAACCAGAAATGCAAGCGTGTTTGGAAACAAGGGGCTGATACACAACCTTAGCTATGAAAGCGGTACGCTTTCCGGCACTTCTTCCTGGAACATAACGATAGGTAACGGTTCTAGCACCGGTGCAAGCGAAGGAATATTCAACCTGACCGAATTCTGCGACATCAGCGATGTTGACGGCTCGCAGTGTAACTTCCGCTTCAACTTCTCAGACGTTCTGGGAAGGTTCAACGACACCCTAAACCTGACAGTCGTCAGTGATGCGTTAGGGCCGAACGTTACGATACTAAGCCCGGTTTCCATTACAACAAATTATTCGACAAATGTCACTATTAATGCGTCAGTGAACGACTCTGTCGGCCCGTTGAGGAACGTCTCGTTCAGGTGGAGGAACTTCACGAACGCTGACGCTTTCGCCGAAGGCGGCAACGTCAGCAACTGGATGCCGATGACGCTCAACAGCGGCGCCAACAGCCAGTTCAATGCCAAGGGCTACTGGAGTGCCACCCTGAACATCTCTTCGCTGGTTGATGGCAACTACAGCATAGAAATCAACGCGACAGACAGCGCAGGCAGGCAGAACGCCTCAACAAACGTTACGAATGTGATATTTGACTCCACAAGGCCGTTAAACGTGAGCATAACTGTTCCTGCTTCCAATTCCTTCCACAGGGGCAACACAACCTTTAGCGGCTGGGGCACTACCAACATTACAGGAATTGCCAACGAAACGCGCAACGCCGCGAATGGCGTGCAGTCGGGCATATTCAATGTCAGCTTCAGGCTTGAAAACAGCAGCTTTAACTGGCCCTGGGTGCCTTCAGTAACTTACGGCAGCTTTGGCGGCCTTGTCCTAGGCGTTTTGTTCAGCCCTAACAATGCCAACTTCACTCACTGGGGCGGTGAGCTGACTAACGCATCCAACGGCAACTTCACAATAAGGCTTAACGTTACAGACACAGCTGGTAACCAGAACACTTCTGTCACAGTAAATGTTACGATTGACACTGTAGTTCCTAGCGTTTCATTCGTAAGCCCTGCTAATAATCAAAACCGGTCTGGCAACTTCACTGTAAACGCTACAGTGACCGAGTCAAACATAGCCACAGCATGGTTCAGGTGGGTTAATGACAGCAACGGCGCTTCAGCGGGCCAGAAGGGCCCATGGGTGACAATGACCGGCACTTCCACCGCACTCAACGGCACCTTTACCAACCTGACAGTTACCCCGGCATTGTTTGATGGCAACTACAGCATTGAGCTCAATGTTACAGACGCTGCCGGCAACCAGAACGCCTCAATTTACATCCAGCTTATCCTTGACAATAACCAGCCGCTGATTGCGGCAATGGGTGCGCTTGGCAAAACCAACCAGACAGGCGACTTTGTCGTTAACCTTACAATAAATGACACATCAAGCTGGAACATGCCGCTTGGCAGGATTAACACTACCAACATTAACGGTTCAGCTTTCAGGCTTGAGAACGCAACGTTTAACAGCAGCTGGTTTTCCCTGCAGTTTGCAACCACAGACATTACAAATGAAAACTCCAACAGGACCAATGCGACTTTCACGTTCAGCACTGTGTCTAATGGCCTTTACAACATAAGGTTCATGGTTAACGACACAGCCGGCAACCAGAACAACAGCGTCCAGGTTAATAACGTCATGCTTGACAACGTTGCGCCGAGCGTTGCCTTCTCTGTAGCCAATGTAAGCCCAGCCCCAAGCGGAGGCGCAGGCATTGCAGGCACAATGACGTTTAACGCCACTATTACAGACAACCTTCCTGTAAACATCAGCATTACAAACGAAACCTCTGTCCAAGGCAACAAGTTCGGCATATTCTACAGGTTTGAGAGCGCCTCAGTTACAACATCCTGGTTCCCAATGAGCGCAACAAACGCGACTATATTCACATCAGCAACCCAGCCTAACAACGTCGCGTTTAACGGCACAAACATCACAACCACGCTGGCTGACGGCGACTACAAGGTAAGGATTAACGCCACAGACTCAGCCGGTAACCAGAACACGTCCGTATTCGCTGAGATTACGGTGCAGAACGGCGCTAGCAGCGTGAAAGCAAAGAACCTGACATTCCTTGAAGGCGTCTGGAACGGTATGGCAAACAGCAGCACAGGTGTCTACACCTTCCTGGTCAACACAACAGCCAACGCAACTTGCAGGTACTCCCTTGACACGGCTGTAACTTACTATGACGACATGACAAGCACAATGAGCAACAACGTCAGCAGGGCGCACAGGATCAACTTTGGCTCACAGCGCGACATAGCAAGCGGCGGCCACACAATGTACTACGCTTGCAAGGACATAAGCGGCAACTTCACGGCTGCCGAAGGTGCTGCAAGCCAGTTCCAGTTCGGCGTTGACACGAGAAGCCGCTGGAACGTCACAATCCCGGGAAAGACTGACAGCAAGTGGCCTAACTACTTGCAGGCAGCTCCTTCAACGGCGAGTGCTAATGGCTGGTCAAGCTTTGTGCTCTCAACAGGGCAGTTGGCGGACACTACTTTAGTCAGTCCGGGCACATACAATGTTACCCGTGTGTTAGCCTCTTTGATGGATGGAACCGCAGCGGGAAACTTCACGAGAATTTACGCCTACACTGCAAACACCAACTCTTGGGAAACATTCATTGTAGGAGGCACCAGTAATACCCTTACCAACTTTACAAACCAGACAACTTACTGGATTAACGCTACTGCTACCGAAAGGATAGAAATAAACTGAGCAAACAACAAACTTTTTAAGGTTCTGCTTTTAGTGGTGTTGAGGGGAGAAAGGAACAAGATGACAGATGCTAAAAAGGCAGCGTTAATCCTCGCCATCTTTGCTTTAGCTGGAATTTTAGCTTTAAGCGTGTATGCGCAGTATGAGAAGGTTAATTTCTTTAAAGGCAATGTTACAATAGGAGGAAGCAGTTCTACAGACGGAGCAGTCGTTGATGCTTTTATCGGCAGTTCATCAAGCCCTGCCAAATCTTATACTGTTGGCTCACTGCCTTCTGTGGGCAGTGGTAAGTACGCCGTTGACTTTAGCTGCAATTCTGGCAGCGCAGCATTTCTGAAAGTCTGGGGCATTAACGCCACAAGCTGGACTTGCAGTGACCTTTTAGTCAACGACACAAACCTCTCAGTTTCCCTGACAGCGAATGACGGCACGTGCAGCTACGCCAATGGCTGCTCAAGCGGCATCTGCTGCTCTGGCTCTACTGCAGTTAACAGCTCTACTTCAAGCGGCGTGTGCCAGGCAGCGGGGTGCGGCGCGGGCATAACCATACCGGCATTTTCCCTCAGCGCTTCGAGCATAACAACCTCTGGCACAGTGAATTTCACCGTGAACATAAGCAGCGTGCTGCGCTACAACATCACATCAGCTAACTTCACCCTTGTTACCGGGTCAACTGTGGTTAGCAGGAACTTCACCATACCTTCCAGCGGAAAGGATTTCAACTTAAGCTACAAAATCTTTGCCTCGTCAGAAACAGCGTCTGCCGGCACGTACAACGTGACAGCTGTTCAGGTTAACGACAACGGCAGCATAAGGAACCTTACTGCCATAACAAACATGAACTTTACAGTTACGGCTGTGGCAACAACTACTCCTGACACAGGAGGAAGCGGCCCCAGCGGTGGAGGCGATAGAGGGGGAACCCCGGCTCCAACACCGGCTCCAGCGCCCAGTAAAGAAACTGTAGAGGCGGTTAAAGAGGCCTTGCCTGCGACTTTCCAGGTTGCTGCTGATGCTGGCAATGTTGAGTATAAGACTGTCGCTGCTCCTGAAATTAAGCAAGTTCCTGCAAAGGCAGAAGCAACCGCATCAGCCATTGAGTATGCTGTTGATTACTTGGTTAAGACAGAGGCTGCGCAGCAGGAGCTTGGCAGCATACAGCAGGCGGTTTCAAGTGGCGGCGCAACTACTGTCCAGGCGTCTGGCGGCTCTGTGAAAAAGACAATTGAAGTGGTTGAGGCAACTAATAAGGTAACAAATGACAAGGTAACCGTGTCTGTTGTCAAGCTTTCGGTTCAGGCCCCTCCTGACAAGGAATTGAAGAACGTTGAGGTTGTTGAGGTTATTCCGAAGCTGGCAGCGAGCAACGTCAACCAGGTCACTTTCAAGGGCGAAAAGCCCATAGTGCTTGAGGCAGACCCTGTCGTAAAGTGGTTCTTTTCACAAATCAGCAAAGGGCAAAATAAGGACCTTAGCTACGCCATTAACAAGGACATAAGGAACATCGGCACAAGCACTGTTGCCGTGCAGGGACGGGCTGAGGCAGCCCCTCCAGCCGTTGAAGTGCCCCCTGCCCCTGAAGTGAAGAAGGAGGAAAAGCCAGCCGCTCCTCCGGCCAAGAAGCCAACTCCTCTAAACACAATGATTCTGGTGGTTGTTGTGGCTGTTGTCGTGGTTGCTGCCTGGCTGTTCCTGAAGGGCAGGAAGAAGGTTATGAAGTAGAATTATTGGCGGAAGCAGCCTGTTGCTTTTGAGTTTCTTGCTATTCTGTGCATTTAAACTCGCACTGGCTTATCTCTTCGTTGTATTGCCAAGTGCCAAGGCATTGTACGACCGCGCCTTGGCTATTCTCTCTGCAGCACTTTGCCTGCTGTTCTGTCGGCAGCTTTCCGCAGTCGGATTCGTGCTTGTTTTCCTTTTGTGCGCAGCCTGCAATGAGGAGCATGAGAAGCAGCATTAGCACTAATGCTGCAGCACTTGCTTTTATCTTTGTCATTTCGCTTCCAAAAGCGATTTTTATTTAAATAGGTTTTTGTAGCATGCTGGTTGGACGATGAAAAGCGGCATTTTTTCAGCTTTTGCAGTAGCTTTTCTGGTAGTTGCAGTAATTGCCTTTTCAGGGAGTGTCATAAGCGCTGATTCGGCCGCCAGCGGGCACAGGAGTAATGCCTCTGGCGCCCAAGTTGACGTTTCCAAAGCAGATGCTACTGAAAGGATTTTTCTGAAGTCGCGCGTTTTTGTTCCTGGTGGCCGTGATGAGTCTGCCGGGATTTCTGCAGTTGCAGGGCATTCCGCATCGCCTGCCTCCTCCCTGGCTGGAAAGAAGCACATCCTGGTGCAGCTTGGTGGCGTGCCTGCAGATGCTGACAAGAAGGCCCTTGAGAGGCAGGGGCTTAGGCTTTTGTCTTACATTCCTGACAATGCGTGGGTAGCTGTCACTGCCAGGTCCCTGAGTGACGTAGCGGCTCTGGATTACGTCCTCTGGGCAGGCAATCTTCTTCCAAGCGACAAGATTTCTTCTTCGCTGCTTAAAGGCGTCCCAGCATCAGGTGGCAGGGGCAGTGAGAATGTTGGCGTGGTTGTTTATTTCTTTGAGGATGTTGCCCTGGCTGATGGTGAGAATGTTCTTGAGTCGCTAGGGAGCACTGTTGTCAAGCGCTTTGAGTCTATTAATGCAGTTCAGGCTGTGGTTGACTCTGCAGCGGTCAGTGGATTGGCTGCGGCTCATGAGGTTAAGTTTGTTGCTCCTCTTTCTCCTCCTTTGACTGAATTGAATGATGGGCTGAGGGCGAGGACAGGGGTTAATCTGGCGCAGGCTGCCCCTTACAATCTGAATGGCAGCAACATTACGGTTCTTGTTTATGACGGAGGGCTTGTTTACACTTCCCATAATGACCTTGGCGGTAGGGTGACGCAGGGGGAGTCTGGTTCTGTTGCGCAGCACGCCACTCACGTTGCAGGCACAGTGGCTGGAAATGGCACTTCCTGCCAGAAGGGCATGGCCGCTAACGCTACCATTGTGTCGTACTATTACGAGAGTTGCGATCCCCTCTGCCTGTACAACTCCTCGCAGGACATTGAATCAAACTATAACGCCTCAATCCTGACTTATGGTGCTGACTTGGCAACAAATTCAATTGGCTCTAACGTCGGCCTTAATTATCCTGGCAATTGCGAGTGGAACGGTGATTATGAAACTACAGCCCGGCTTATTGATAATATTGTGCGCGGCTCCCTTGGCAAAAAGTTCATCACTGTCTGGGCTGCTGGCAATGAGCGCGCTTACGATTGCGCGAACGCGTGGGGCTCCTACAATGGCTACAACACCACGGGCATTGCCGCTACGGCGAAGAATAACCTTGTTGTTGGTGCTGTTGATGACAGTGACGCGATAAGCTCATTCACTTCTTATGGTCCTACTGATGATGGCAGGATTAGGCCTGATGTTGTTGCTCCTGGCGTGTCTGTTTCCTCTACTGACAAGGATTCTGTTAGCGACTGTGCTACGCTTAGCGGCACTTCCATGGCTACTCCTGGCGTTGCCGGGCTTGTGGCCCTTATGCTGCAGCAGTTTCTCATTACTGATAACACAACTGAAATCTTGCCTTCGACAGCGAAGGCGATTCTCATCCACACAGCAACTGATTTGGGCAACACCGGCCCGGATTATCAGTTCGGCTGGGGGAGGGTTAACGCTACAGAGGCAATTGATGTAATTAAGAATGACACTAACGGGACTGTGCTCGTTGTTGAGAATAACATTACAGGACAGGGTGATTTTGACTCTTTTACTGTTTCTGTCCTTAACAAGAGTTCTTTCAGTGTAACACTTGTCTGGGATGACTACCCTGGAAACCCTTTGGCGTCGAAGGAGCTTGTGAATGACCTTGATCTTATTGTGACAGCGCCTAACGGCTCAAGGTACTACCCGTGGACTTTGGATAAGGATGCGCCAACGAACGCTGCCTTGCAGAACCAAACAGACACGATTAACAATGTTGAGCAGGTGTATGTGAGCAGCCCGATGAACGGCACATGGGTTGTGAAGGTTAATGGTTCTTCTGTTCCGCAGCCTAATCAGACTTACTCTCTTGTTGCTTATTATATCCTCAGTAACAATACCGCCCCGAATATTACCTCTTTTCTGCCATCAAGTGTCAATACCAACATTGCAGAGCCAGCTAATCAGACGTTCAACCTCACTTATTCTGATGCGGAGAACGATGTCGTGACTGTAGATTGGTATGTAAACGGAACCATTCAGGCAGCAGCGCGAAACACCAATTTCTCGTTCCTCGGCAACTTCACACAGGCATCGCAGCAGGCAAACGGCACTTACAACATAACCGCAGTCATTTCCGACAGCAGCCTTGCAACCCAGATTAACTGGACGTTAGTAGTCAACAACACGAACAGGGCTCCTTCATGGGCTGATATTTCCAACCAGACAGTTTCAGAAGACACGCCCCTTAATTTCACCGTTACCGCAACAGACCTCGATAACGATTCAATAACTTACTTCGTCAACAACACGATAAACTTCACGATAAACTCAACGACAGGCAACATAACCTTAAATCTATCGGGAGTTGGTAACTTTTCCGGCATTTTCTATCTGGCAATTAACGCTTCTGACGGCCTCGCAAACGCTTCGGAAGTGATTTTCGTCAACATAACAGCAGTTAATGACACTCCGACATTATTCCCGCTTTCAAACATTACCGTTAACGAGTCAGACTTCGCCAACATAACAGCTGTTGCAGATGACGCTGAGAACGACCTTCTCAACTTTACTGCCAATGACACTTTGCGGCTTAATTTCACGACAAAAAACCAGTCTGCTGCAAACTTCAGCTGGAAGACAAACACGACAGATTCGGGAATTTACCATTTCATGGTTAACGTAACAGACTTCGGCACATCAAGCGTTGGCTTTTTTAACGTTACTGTGATCGACAGGCATGACTTTGACGGCGACGGAGTTCCTGACATTTACGATTCTGACCTTGACAACGACGGAATTGCCAACGCTCTTGACTCAATATTTGGTAACTTCAGCACGCTTAATTCTTCAACTCTACCCTCTTCAGCTATCAATGTAACCATTAACGGTTCAGCTAACATGTCGCAGCTGCTGAACGATACGCTTTTTGTGAATATCTCAAATGGCACTAGGCCGCTGCTGGAATTTTACTGGAATTTCAGCTTGAGCAACCTTTCGTTGAATTTCACTGTTGACGTGCAAAGCCCAACTGCTTCGGTTGGCTCCATCCTTATCAAGGGGCTTGCGCTGCAGCAGAGCCAGGCCAAGAACATTACCCTTAACAGGATTAGCAGCAGCGACAGCGTCTGCGTCAAGGACGCTGACGTTTCCTCAATTAGCGACGTGAGCAGCGGCTGCACCGGCGCGAATGAAACCCTTGTCTCGTGCCCCGGGGTTGCAGGCAGGTACAACTGCTCAATCGTAGAAAGCAGCCAGTTTTACAGGATAACTAACACTAGCTTCACGGCAGCCAGGGAGCAGCCTGCTTCCTCGCCAAGCCCGCAGACGCAGGATGTAGGTGGTGGCGGTGGTGGAGGTGGAGGTGGAGGCGGTGGTACTGCTGCCCAGATTTTGGGAGCCGGCACTTTGGCAAAGGTTTCCCAGGTGTTTACCGCGATTAGGGCCGGCCAGACTGCTGTCATGAGGATTAATAAGTCCGGCATCGCTTTCACAAAGGTGCGCTTTACTGCCTCTGCTCCTTTGTCAAACGTGAACATTGACGTTGAGCTTCTTAACAGGTCAAGGGTGGAGCACAACCTTTCGCTTCCTTACAGGGCAGAGTTTTCAGTATACCAGTATTTGAACATAAATTCAAGGCTGACGTTCCTTGACATCTCCGATGCAGGCATAGAGTTCAGGGTGCCGAAGCAATGGCTGTCCGGCAGCGGCTTCGGCCCGAGGGAGGTTATCCTCTTCCGCTACTCCGGCGGCTCGTGGGACAGGTTTGGGCCTGTTCTGTTTGCCGAGGACGGCGATTATTACTTTTATTCTGCCGAGCTGCCTGCGTTCTCGCTGTTTGCAGTCGTTGCTGGGAAGGAGAAAATTAAGGAGCCTGTTGCTGCTGCGGTAAGTAACGATTCTGCCAAGCAGCTGCAGAACATAACAGGTGTTGCAGCTGCCAATGAGACCGCTGAGATGTCCAAGAGCGAGATGGCGGAGAGGCTTTTGGGGGGAAAAGGCAAGCTTGTTATTGCTGTTGTGGTAGCCGTGCTGCTGATTTTTGCCGCTATTTTTATTGTGAATGCTAGGAGGCTTAGGGAGAAGGAAAAGATAACCGACCTGCTCTCGGAGGTAGCCAGAAGGAGGAGGTAGCAACTATGGCGACTGGTGCTTTCCCCTTGGGGCCCCAAGCGAGTCTGCCACGAAGCTCCTTAGCTCCTTTATGGCTTCTATGAGCCTGCCTGCTTCTTCCTGCGTCAATGTTTTGCCGTAATAGTTGACAGAGTTTCTTGCTTTTCTAACTTCGTCAAAGTCATCCCCTTTTTCGCTTTCTCCTAGCACTTCCTTGATAAATGGCGTGTAGCATTCATGGTTGTAAACCTTGTAGCCCTTTCTGAGTGCCAGTGCCTCCAGAAGTTCCCGTAACGAGTCGTAGGCGAGGGAAAGCTTCGAAGCGGCTGTAACATCGCTCATTGGGAGCTTGCCCTGTGATTCAAGCTTGTTGCTGCCCGATTTCTTTAGGCTGCTTATCATGTCCTCGTCAATCTTCACTTCCTTTGCTATTCTTTTCCAGCAGCATTCTTCCCAGTCCATCAGAGTTTCAGCCTCCCTGCGAGCACATGCCCGTTTATCACGCTGTTGGCAAGCTCGTGGCTTTTTATCTCGCTTACCGAGCCAAACAAGAACACCTGTATCTTTCTTTTAAGCTTCTTCTCAAATTCGTCAAAGTCCAGTTCTCTTTTTATGGCGAAAACAGCCAGGTCAATGTCAGAGTCCTGCTTGGCTTCTGCCTTTGACAAGGAGCCAAACAGAACAACTGTTGGGCTTGTAAGCTTTCTTTCCAGCATTTCAACCACTCCTTTAAGCCTGTCCTGCCAGTAAATCCTCGTGGCTGCAATAAAGAGCCTGCTTTCCTTATTCGCGCTAAATAGGATGTAATTTCTGTATGTGCCCCTCACAAGGATGCCTTCTCCATGGTACTCTGAGAGCATTTTCGAAGCTGTTGGAGGAGAAAAGCCCGTAAGTTTTGCATATTCCCTGACGCTTACCCTTCTGTAGCAGTCCTCAAAAAAAGGCTTCAGATTGTTAATTATTCTTAACATACGTTAATTATTTTTAACGCCTGTTTATAAATCTTTCTGTTTTTTTCTCAGAAGAGGGCGTAGATAAATGGCGAGAGTGGGGAAGCTTGCCCGAATATTATGAGCAGTCCGGCAAGCGCGAGTGTTATTATTATTGGCAGCAGCCACCACTTCTTCCTTGCTTTCATGAAGCTCCACAGCTCCCAAACGATTGAAAGCTGCCTTTTGACGATGTTGCTCTTGTCTTTTTTCAGGATCTTGGCAATCCTAGAGTCTTGCTGCTGCTTCGTTTCATCCATGTTAGGGTCCGGTTTCTGCCGCTTTTTTAAATTTTGTGCCTTCGTTCAGGCCTTCGTACAGCTCCTCTGCAAAAAGCCTGTCGCCTTCCTTTGTGAAATGCACAAACGACTGGTAAAGGCTTTTTCCGCCTTTCTCCTCAGCCGCAAACGCGTCTGTTGGGTCTATGAATTGTATGCTGTTCCTGCTGCTTATTTCCTGCAGCCTCTTTCTGAATGCGTTCATGTCTGCCTCATTTTCGGTTAGATTGTGATTTTTGAGAAAGTTCCTGTATTGCCCTTCTCCGATTTCCCATTTTGCAGGAACATACGCCAGCACCAGCGTGGCCCCTTTTTGTTCAGAGGCTTTCCTTATTTCATTAATCAGCAGTTCCGTCTTTTTCCATGCGTCTTCAATTGCTTCCATTGACTGCCGTGGTGGTTCTATAAGGTACGGTTGTGCACTGTAGTCGACCTCGAATATGCTTGCATTGCCCTCTCCAACGCTGAATCCGAGCCTGTGCAGTATTGGATGGAGAAACTTAAAGCCCCCGGCATGTATTTGGAAGTAGCTGCAGAATGAAGAGTAGAAGCTGCACCTTGTCACCAGCTTTTTTATCTTGTTGCCAAGCCTTGTTCCCCCAACATCAGTTGGTATTACATTCCCGCCCTCAACCTTGAAAAGTCTGCTTGCCGCAACGTTTTGCAAGTCGTTTTGGTAATAAGCCAGCACAATTACGTCGGGTGAGTATTCAATAGCCTGCGTTGTTATGTATTTGTACTCGTTGTCTGTTCCCCAGGAGCTCGTCCCGTAGCTGACCACTTCATATTTTTCACCAAGCCCGTTTAATTTGTTTTGCAGCAGTGTTGTGAAATGGCTTTCCTTTTCCGTGTATAATGCTTCAACAAATGAGTCCCCGACAATGAATATCCTTGTCGTTCCAGGTTCCTTTTCCTTTTTTGGGTCATGGTTCACGAAGCCCTCATTGTTTGTCCAGAACTTGACATCACCTTCGGGGCTTTTGTACACGCTTTCAAAGTTCGGCTTTGGCTTGTAGTTGAGCTGGTCATCAGGAACGTATATCGACTTGTATGGCCAGTAGGTTCTGAAGAAAACCTCAATGAGCAGCGCGCACACGAGCAGCGTTATTCCCAGCAGCAGCAGCTTTTTTAGCAGTGGTTTCATTTCGGGTTGAGGACGGCGCCAAAAACTCCCATGCAAAGCCCGCATTTTGCCTGTTTTTAAATGTTTTTGCGGGTGAGGCTGGGGCGCGCCCCGTGCCAGAGTAGAAAACTTTAAATACGGTCTCTGCCGCACAAAGGTTTGGAAAACGGTGTGAAAGAGGCGTTTTATGATTATGAGTAAGGCGGGCAAGCTTATAGGCAGTTTTATAGGTGGTTCAGTGGCTGCCGTTGCTGCCTTGGCAGTTTTTGGTGCTGTGTTGACCCTGTTGTTCAGCTCTCTGGGCAGCGGCCAGCAAGGTCAGGGTCCTCCTTGTCCATGGGACCCTGCTCTAACAGGCAGTTTTGTGCTTAACGGCAACGTCCTCAATAGCAGCTTCCACAATGCAACAACGAACATTACCTCTGGGTGGAATGCCTCTGTTAACGTTTCCATATACAACCTGAGCTTTTCCCAGGAGAAGTTTGGAGAGCCGCAGACGACATTCATAAACATGACAACAACAAACGATTCCAGCGGCAACTTTACCTTGAAGGTTGGCCCGGGCAGCTGCATGGCAATGTACACCCTGAAGATTGTTGCCTACAACGCAACAACCTGGAATGCGTGGGAAATTGGTCCTTCGTTACCGCCTGTGCCGGCAAGCGCTTTGTTAAGATTTTTTGACAACAGCACGATTTACCTTCAGCCGGCTGCCACCTTAAACCTAACTGCCACTAACGAAACTCATAATGTTAGCTTTAGCCGCATCATTTTCGACGATTATCTGGGCTTTCCGATTTCGGAAGACTTCATGACGCTGGTTTTCAACGCCTCTATTGTTGTGCCAAGGGCTAAGAACTATACGATTATGATGATGCGGCCGCCGCAACCAACAGACCTGAACCCGTTTAACCTTGCGATGCCTCCCCAGACGGTTTCTGTCCAGAACGCGTCAAACTATTCGGCAACAGAATTTGTTATCAACTTGAAGAAGAACCTTTCTTTCAGCATGTATACCATCTCAGGCAACATTACGGTTGAGGGCAACTCAACTACTGTTAATGTTACCGGGCTTCTTGTTAAGCTTGGCATGGCTGGAATGGTGCCTCCTAATTCTGACATTCAGATTCCAGGCGGTACTGTGGTAAATCAGACATCTGGCGGCGATCAGCATCTTGCCAATTATTCCGTTACGGTAATGGGCTCAAGTAGCGGGATTTATCAGATTCTTGAGTTTTATGCAGCCAACGCAACTACAACGGGCTCTGGCTCTTATGAGACCTTTGCGTATTTCAGCAACTTTACAATAACTGGCAGCATCCTTCACAACCTAACTCTGAAGAGGCTTGCAGGAAACTATTCGATAGTTACGGGCTTTTCAAACCTGAACGCCAGTTTTGTGAGTATAAACATCTCAGACGCAAACGGACTGCCTTTGGACGACGCTCATGTCGAAATCAAGGTTGACATGGTTGGCCACAAGACGAATTTCCCGACGTTCAGGTACATGGTTGACCAGCTTAGCGGAGGCCTCATACGGCTCCCAATCATTAACGCCAGCAACGCAACCTTGCTGGTCTTTAACAGGCAGTACGCTCCTCTCAAGTTCAAGCTCAACGTGACTAACGCTTCAAAAGAGCCAAACGGCATAATACAGGTTACGATGAACGCTTTCAAGCCCAGGAAGTTCCAGGCTAATGGCAGCTTTGAGGACTTCTCCGGCAGCAAGGCAGGGCAGTTCAGGCTTACCTTCATGAGGAACAGCGCCGCCTGCAACGTGTTTAATGCCAGTGTTGACAGCTGCCGGCTGTTTCCAAAAGATTTTGATGCCGGCGGTTTCAATCCGCTGAAGGTCATGGCAACCGGAAAGGTCAATATGCTCATGGAGATTAACACTACCGGCGTAAAGATTTATTTTGTTGGCGTTGACATGATGGCTTCCGGCCCTCCTGAGGCTTCAATGAGCGATAGTGCCTTGAGCACAAAGACCAATACTACCTCTTATCAGGAGTTCTTCAAGTTTGGCAGCGCTGCGCCCAACATTTACGATATGGTTTTTGTTGGCATCCCTTACAACTATTCGCGCCTTGATGATTCAAAGCCCATTAACTTTTCAATGAACGGGCTTTTTGATGACACTGGCCGGTTGGTGTGGAATGGCAGCCAAACCCCTAATTCGAGCATACCGTCAGAGTGGTCTGATTATGACACGAGATGGCTTAATACAACCTCTGGCGGCATGCCCTGCACCAACTCAGAGGACGGAAACTCCACGAATGCAACCTGCTACATAAATGCAACTACAAACTATGTTTGGGTGAACCTGCCGCATTTCTCTGACGGCGAGGGCGGCCCGCAGGGCGGCGATACTACCCCTCCGGCTGCGCCTGTGCTTGCCGTAATTAATGCAACGCCTGGTGGCAATGTTGTGATAAACTGGACTGATGTTCCTGGAGAGACGGGTGAGAGCTACATCATCTTTAGGTCAGCTACAAACATAAGCACGCTTGGGAGCAACCTTACCAACTATACGGGCATAAATTACAATTCAGTTATAAACGTCACAAACCTCACATCTTCAGCCAGGATTGGCGAGGGCGTACAGACCTACGTTGATAACACTACACTGAATGGCAGTTTTTTCTTTTACGCCGTTGCCGCTGTTGACGCGACAGGAAACCTGCAAAACAGCACTTTTGGCGTCAACGTGTCAAACAACTACAACGTTACAGTTAATGATACTGTCATTCCAAAGGTGCCTGCAAATATCAGCCTTGCGCCTTCAGACACTTCCGTTGTCATCACCTGGCTTAACGTTACCCAAGACGTCCTTAACGGCTCTGACTTTTTCAACCTGACATACTACATCTACCGTTCTGACGCCAACCAGTCTGTTAACCTTAGCGGCGGCAATATGACCGTGTCTAACCTCACCACCTTTGTCAGGAGCATTTCAGGAACCGCAACAAATTCAACTACGGTTACCGGGCTCTCTCAGGTAACAAGGTACCATTTTGCTGTTCTCACTGCAGATGATGGTGGCAACGTGAACCTTTCAGTCCTTACACCCGGCAACTATGCCAATATTACTACCTCTGCTACAACCGCAGGCGGTGGTGGTGGAGGTGGTGGTGGAGGCGGTGGTGGAGGCGGCGGAGGCACTCCCGGTCCTGATGAGGGCGTCAAGGTTTCAAAGAAATGGGACATCCTTCCTGCAGGTGATGCCTCGATGACAATCTCCAAGGAAGAAATAGGCTTCAGGACGATTGATTTCACCATTGCCAACTCAGCAACGAGTGCTGAAATGACTGTGACTAAGCTTGCCAGTGCTCCGGTTGTGAAGCGGGATGTCCGGGGCAAGGTTTACCAGTACATTAAGATTGACAAGGCAAACATCAAGGAAGCTGACGTTTCTAACGTAAAGATTGAGTTTAGTATTGAGAGGAAGTGGTTTGACCAGAACTCCGGCTCTGTCAAGAATATAGTGCTTCAGCGCTACTTCAGTGACCTGTGGACTTCCCTTGACACGTCTTTTACGCGCTCAGACGTCCTGTACAACTATTTTACCGCAAGCTCTCCTGGGCTGTCGGTATTTGCAATTGTGCTTAAAACCTCTGAGGTGCAGAGTTTGAAGGCCGGAGATGATACAGCTACTATAAACGTCAGCCAGCCGGCGGGCAACGAGTCTGAAAAGAACGCTACAGGAGAAGGCAAGGGAGCTGGCGGCAAGGGCCTTTCCTCAAAAATTCTTCTGGTGATTGCCGTTATTGCCGTTGCAGCAGCTGTTGGAGGTGGGGCGTTCTTTATTGTCAAAAAGAAAGGCGGCGGCAGCTTCAGCTTCCCAAACCCATTCAGCAAGTTTGGCAGAGGTGGCAGCAGTGGAGGGCGAGGTGCCCAGCAAAGGTCAAGTGAGGAAGAGGAAGCCGATAAGATTGTCAGGGAGTACGAGTCGCAGCGCTCCCCACCCCGGCAGCGCCCAGGCCAGGACCAGACGGGAAGGCCTCCCGAGGCGTTTAACTAGACTTTTTCCATTTAGGCTTTTTAACCATCCAAAACTTTTGCTTAGAGAGTGTAGACTTGCCTTTTCCATCAAATTTGTAAGCTCTGCCGTCACCAATAATATCTTGCTCCACATGCTGGAATTTTTTTGTTATGGAAAGAATAGGCTTATCTGCCTTATTCAATTTTAAAACTCTCCAGTCCTTGTCTAGCATGAATGGCAAATCGTACATGGCTGCCACTTCCTCCCTGTTTAAAGGAATTTCTATTTTTCCTTTCTTCGCATCTTCCACTACCAGTTTGATTTGCATTTTAAGCCACTTCTACAAGATACCTGTCCGGCGATAGCATTGTTAAGCGTGCCTTTTCCTTTTTCTGCTTTGCCCAACCTGCTGTCAGGTCCTTCGGGAACCGCACAAAATACGTTTTTCCGTCGTAATTCAGGCTTCTTTCCATTTTCGGGGCCTTTCCCTCGAAAAACATCTGCATCTGCCAGAATCTTTCAAGGTGTTTTGCCTGTTTCGTGTCAAGGTAGTCCTTATGGCATCGTTTGCATTGCCAGACGTCATATGAGACTTCTATGCCCCTATAACTTGTTTTTTTCCAAGTCCTTTCAGTTAATTTGCCACAGCATTTGATAGGCTTTTTGAAAGCATCCTTGTCTATAGTAACCTTTACCTCACCGATGATATCTTCTTCCCTTATCTCCTCATCTTCCTTACTTATGCTTCTTTTCATTTTCTCTTGTAAAGGCTGATTTGCCAGTTTGATGACGGATAGGCTGTTATAATCATTGCGATTCCACTTCTGTTCTCGTATACTGCGCTAATGAACCTTTTCAGGAAGCCAATTGCAAGGTATCTGCCTCTTCTGGCTTTGAAGTGTTTCGGTTCGTCTGCGAGCAAGGTTTCCTCTATTTCTTCCCTCAGCACGCTGTGCTTTGTCAATATCTTTTCTTCTATCTCTTGCCCTAGGTACACATCCACGATATGCATTGTAGTACTCCATAGCGTACTCTTTAAAGTACGCCACCTTTTTAATGTTTTCGCTTTTGCAGCACACAATTGCAGAACCCGCTTATAAGCCCTAGCCGCACCTGTCCAGTGTCCAGTGAAGCCAAAATTCCGGAAATCTTCTGGCAACAGCCGTAAACCTTTCACACTTTTACTCACGGCAGCCGCCAAAAACGCCTTCAGAAGCCACTGGACACTTGGTTAAATTTCAACAATCTCGCCCTTCGGCCCGGGGTTTATTATCAGCGTTTTTCCTATCCTGTCTTTCTTTCCTTGCGTCTCGTGCAGGTGCCCGCACACGGCAACTACCGGCTGAATTTTTCTGATAAACCTCGTGTAGCTCTTGTTGCCGTGGTGCCTCCATATGTAGTCCAGCTTGGTGTTGTGGGGCGGCTGGTGGGTTATTAGCACGATTTTCTTCTTTTGCTTTTGCAGCTGCCTAATCCTCTTTGTTGTGGCAGAAGCAAACCTTTCAAAGTCCTCGCTTACAGTGTCAAACCCTTCCCCTCCGTGCCCGACAAAAGCGTATTCGGGAAATTGGCTGCCGCAGTAAATCTTTCTGTGCACAAATTTCACGTTTTTGAGCGTCTTGCATATCTCAGCAACAAGCATGGCGTCTTCGTGGTTGCCATTCACCAGCATTATGGGCTTTCCGATTGCGTCGAGCTTCCTCATTATGCGCAGTATGTTGTGCTCAAAGACCGTGAAGTCCCCGGCGCAGATGACAGCATCTGCCCTTTTTGCCTTTCTGGCAAGGACCTTGAGCGCTGCCTCGCTGCCGTGCAGGTCGCTGAACGCGAGTACCCTGAACTTTTTAGTTTTCATCTTCTTGTCCATGAACTTCTGCAGTGCTGTATTTAAAAATGTCTATGCAATTGTAGCATAGTAGTCCTCAAGCACCAGCACGTCAACGTCCTCAATGTTTTTCGCAACGAGGAACCTTCCTTTTCCTATCTCGACAATCTTCTCCGCGAGCTTCCTGCCCTCCTCGTCAGGGCTTATGCCTATGACTGATACCGTTACGCCTTCTGATGCTATCTGTGATACGGCTTCAAGCGTTTCCTTTTCCGGCTCCTGCCCTGCTGTTGGCATTATGTCTGTTATTAGCGTTAGGTGTTTTTTTGACTCTGACTTCTCCCTTTCCAGCATCTCTGCTGCTTTCCGTATGGTTGCTGCTATGTCTGTTTGCTCAAGGGCTTTTATCCTTGTTATCTCGTGCAGGAGGTGGCTGAAGTCCTTTGTCGGGTTCACCTCTGCCCTTACCTGTTTCCCGAAAACGACCATTCCCACAAGGTCATTGCCTTCGATTGCCTTGTATGCCAGTGCGACTCCTGCTTTTTTGCACTGCTCGAGCTTTTTTCCTTTCATGCTTCCTGATGCGTCCAGGGCGTAGATTATTGTGTTCCTGCCTTTTGACTCGCGCTCAAGGCTTTCGAGGTCTTCTATCTGAACAGCCGTGTGGCCTCTTTTTGCGGCTTTTTTTATCGTTTTCCTTATTGCTATGTCCCTGTACCTTTCTCGGCTGTACGGCTTGGTGGCTTCGGCTTCGCCGTAGCTGGTTGTTCTTTTCCTGTGCTTTTCGCCGTAGCCCTTTGCTGCCAGGCTGTCGATTTCTTCTGTGAAGATCATGAGCGCTGCGAGCTTTAGTGCCTTGTCTGTAAGCTGGTATTGTGTGTCTATCAGCTTGTGCTTCTGGAGCTGCTGGAGCTTTTGCCTTATTCTTTCCCTGAGCTCCTGCCTGAACTCAGGAATGTTGAGGTTTCTCTCAATCTGCTCAGGCTCATACCCTGTTAGCGCCCTTATTATGGTCTCTCCGGTGAGCTGTTTTGTGAGCTTGTAGTTTTTTACTATCTGCTCAAGCATAAGCTCCGGTGTTAGCGCCCCTATTCCCTGGTTTATGGCTTCAAGTATGAGGTGGGCGTTGTCTGTTGCTTCCTTGTCGTCTTCAAGGATTGTTTTCATCAGCCGCTTTTCTTCAGGGTCTGACTTCAGCTTTCCGGATAGCTCTTCTATTATCGAGAACTCTTTTGGCTTTTGTTCCGGGCTACCGGCCATCACCCTGTAGCATTTGGTGGTCTTGCGAGAAGTCTTCGAGTTCCTCCTTTATGAACTCTTCCGGGCTCATCGCATATCGTGCAGAGGGCTTGAGCCCTATCCTGTGGGCAAGGACTGACATTATTGCGTCCTTGACATCCTCCTGCTGCACTTGTTTGTGTTTTCTGAGCAGGGCGTTTGCCTGCGCCCTTTCATAGAGGCCGAGTGTTGCCCTGACGCTTGGCAGCTTCTCCAGCTTTTTGCTTTCCCTGAGCTGCCGCACAAAGCTTATTGTGAAGCCAAGGAGCTGCTGTGGGAATTCAACCGGCTCAGTCCTTTTGCCTTTCTCAATGACTATCCTTTTTTCTGTTTCGTGATTCTCGGGATAAGTCATGTAGATGAGGTCAAACCTGTCCAGAAACACGTCGGAGAGCTTTTCTGTGCTGGAATCATACGGATTCAATGTACCGATAAATATGAAATCCGCATCAAGGTCGACCTTGTAGCTGCCGAGGGTTGCCTTTTTTTCTTCCAGGACCTGTAGCAGCGCATTCTGCAGCCTCTGTGGGCACCTGTTTAGCTCGTCGAAGAACAGGACTCCGTTGTTTGCCCTGAATATTTTTCCAGGAGAGAAGGCTTCCAGCGAAGTTGGCCCAAACTTGAGTGCTTTTATCGGGTCGATATCGCCAAGCAGGTCTTCTGCTGTCA
>JACPTF010000017.1 GCA_016192915.1 Candidatus Woesearchaeota archaeon
AAAGGTTTCGCGCCTGCTGCACCCCGTAGGGCTAGGGCCAGTGTCTCAGTGCCCTTCTCGGGGCTACATCTCTCAATGCCCCTACCGATCTTTGGCTTGGTGGTCCGTTACACCACCAACTACCTAATCGGACGCCGACTCATTCTAAGGCCTTGCGTTTCAGGGACAAGACATTCCAGTGCCTCTCCCCTATCCGGCATTATCCTCACTTTCGCAAGGTTATTCCAGACCTTAGTGTAGATTATCGACGCGTTACTGAGCCGTCTGCTTCCTCTCGGAAAACTTGCATGGCTAAGTCGGATCCAGATAGCTGCGCTCGTCCGCAGGATAAACGGAAATTGTTGTTTTGCTTGCCGCATTTGAATAGCAGCAGCATTTGCTTCCAACTATCCTGTCGGGAATACTTGGTATGGTCGCACTATCGCTTTTCACCTAAAGAAATTATTGGTTTGCACATCACAAGGACAATCACAAAATTGCGATTGCTTAGTTGTTGATGCACTCTGCCTACATCGTGCATGACATTAGCATGTCAGGCATTCATCCCAACTTGATCGTAAACCCTTAAACGGTTCGCTAAGGGACAGAAACCGTGAAATGACCTTTTTGCCGATGCAAAAAGCTCAACCAAAAAACGTGAAACATTTCTGGCTCACAGCGGAGGTCATAACGCCGCCATAGACGAATCCATGACGGGAAACGTCATAACTTAGGGGTTATATATAAAGGTTACTGTTCGTAATTTGCCGCAGCTGTTTCTAGCCGTAAGAAGGGAAAAACAGCTTTCATAATAGGCATTAATAATAGGCATTAATGCTAGAGAATAACCTTATACGTATCTTGCAGACCTGCGCTTCCTGACACGCTTGAGGCGCTTTATCCTTTTGCGCTGCCACTTCCAGCGCATCTGGCGCTTTTTCTTCCAACGACGGGATGATCGCTTCATGCGAATAAAGAAATTTTAGGGTTGTTTATAAAGTTAATGATATCAGTTGCGGAGGTCATATGGATGGCTATCCTTGCCATCTTTGCCCTGAGAAGAGCTCTCAGAATGATAATCCTGCTGCAAAGAAGGCACATGAGGATGTGTGCCCAAAACAAACGGCTTAGTATCGCGAAACAGGTTATTACCATCATCAGGACCCTGGTAAGTCGGCCTGCTTGGAGGCGGGCTTTTACCATCAAAGCTGCCTAGCTGCGTTGGCGGAGAATCTACTTTCTTTTCCAGATCTCCAGCTTTTGGACGCTGTGATATTGCAATCATCGGAGCGGTTTCAAATTTCCGCTCCTTCTTAAGCTTTGCCCAGGAGAAATATGGAGGAGTATTCGTTTACCGTATCATTATCTCAGGAACAATTGGTTTAACGTAGCGCGCCCCGTAATGAATCACTCCTTCCCTTAATGGCGTTTCAATAATATCGAAGCCAAATGCCCGGTAAAACTCAAGAGCGTCAACAGCACTTCTGGCCACAGCAGGTGCGCCTGATTTAAATCTGGAACGAGTCACAGCAATGGCTGCACTAAGCATAGCAGCCGCAATTCCCCTCCCCCGAAAATCCGGATGAACCTCTATTCCAACCCCATTCAGATATTCAAGATTAGGCCTACAATAAGTCCACATCGGGTTTTCTATTAGCAGCTCACCATTAGACTCAAAAAGCATTGCAAAACCGACATTTATTCCATCACACCGAGCTACAACTTCTGCAATATCGGGTTCCGGCTTTCCCAGATAAACAGGAAATTCCAATGCAAGCGTAATTGCCTTTCCAACATCAAATTGCCTTCCGGGCGATTCAAGCATCCTACTTGCTAAGTCCGTAACATTCATGGCATTGGGGAATATAATAATGCTTAAGAAACTTTCGTAATTATTTTGTTGCCACAACGCCCAGCACGTCCTTCCTCTCCGCAGCGTTCTGGAACCCTGCTTCTTTCAGGCGCTTAACAACTCCTTTTGGGATGTTTACGCCTCTTTTCTCTCCCGGGCTGCCGGTGTAGTGGTAAAGCTTGCCGCCTTTTTTCAAAACCCTGAACAAATGCCGGTAGAACTCAAGCGAGTACAGCTCAGGAGCAAGCTGCAGCCGTGGAGGGTCGTGGATGACTGCAGAAAAAAAGCCGCCGCTGAAATACCTTATCGCCGTGAAAATGTCATCAAGTGAAAGCTTTATCTTTATGTCATTGAAAAGCGGCTGCGACCACGGGTTGTAGTCCGCTAACAGGACCATGTTCTTGTCACTTTCAAACGTGTACACTCTCTGGACTTTTTTGCTCACGGCTGCCGCAATTGCCGTGTAGCCGAGGCCGCAGCAGGTGTCAAGGACCATCCCGGAAAGGGGCTCAACGCATTTTATCTTGTCCTCAGTGTCCTCCCAAGGCGAGCGCTCCTGAACGCGGTGCATCCTTATGCCGGAGATTTCAGCGGTGGGTGCATCCTTTGTCGGGAAAAGCTTGTAAAAGCGGTTGGTGTCTGCCGAGAAAAGCTGTATCTTTGTTGCTGCCGTCTTCCCTTTTTCAACAACGAAACAGACATTCTCGGTTGCTGCTATTTTTGATATTTCATCAAATGTAAGCTTCTCATCAGGCGAAAAAACAGCGACCTGCCGCCTGTAATCCATTGTTGCTGTTGATGCTGTCAGGCCAAGGTCTGTTGAAATCCTGATTTTATCCTTCTTGTCGAGTATAGCCCTGGCTATCTCGGATGCCTGAAAATGCGACAGAACAACAAACTTAGACATGCGGCAACGGTGATGCTGCTGCTATAAAAAGTTGATTGCGTTGAATAAAGACTAATGTAGCACGCATTTGGTGCGCATTAAAACCCAAGCTTTTCCTTAACAAGAACCAATGTAATCCTGCCAGGTGCAAACTCCTTGCTTAGTATCAGCAGCTTGTTGACGCCGCTGCCCATTCCGTAAGCTTTCCTGGCGCGTGCGTCCTCCAATGGCAGGGTGTAGTCATAAATCCTCCTGATGCCATCATCAAGATTTTTGACAATCTTCTGCGCGCCAACCACCCAGATTACATTGCCGGCACTGTAGGCATAAGCCGGCAACTGGCTTCCGGAAGCTGATGCAACCAGCACCTTGCCGTCCTCGGTAACTGCATGAACGCTGCCAACCACCCAGTCAGGCGCGGCTCCCAGCCTTCGCATTTCTGCACCTTGCGCTTTCCAATTCAGCGCATCCAATTTCTTTCTTACGGAATTGAACATGCCTGGCTCAAGTATTTTCTGAGAAACGCCAATTGCGTCAAGCGTCATAGAGGTCATGTCCATAACTTCAGCCCCTTTCGGCAGGATTTCAAGTACCTTCTTTCTTGCCTCTTCACCATTTTCGGTTACAAATGCCTCTATGCCGTTGGCTTTCAAAGCTGCAACGGTTTTTTTAATTGATTCTTCATCCGCCAATTTTTCCCATTTGTCCATGTTCACACCTTCCACTGCCATAATTCAAAAAAATGCCCCCGGCGGGATTTGAACCCGCGTCTCGGGCGTTCTCCGTGACTGTGGATTTCTTGGTTGGGCCCAAGTCGCTTTCAGCGACTGGGCCCAGTCGAGCTTACCTCGACTTGGGCTTCTTTGCTTGCCAAAGAAGGTCACACGAGAGGCCCACATCCTTGACCGGTCTAGACTACAGGGGCTGACCCTTTTAAGAAAAGGGTCAATCCAAAAACGAACAATAGGTTGCTTTTAAATCTTGTCCTGTGCAACACTTACAAAGAAAATCAGCAAAATATAAAAAGCAGGCGCACAGCCGCCAAAGCTATGCAAGGCGTACACACCGAGAAAGTTCCAGGCGGGAAACTGGTAAGGATGAAAGTAGACTTCAACCCGGAAGGCGGGCTAATAGAGGACGTGCAGATGCAAGGCGACTTCTTCATACACCCCGAGGAATTTGTGGAGAACATAGAGCAGCTTCTCGTCAACCTTGACCAGAAAGACAGCGAGGAATCAATAGCTGCGGCGCTAAGCAGGCTGATTGAAGACGAAGGTGCAGAGCTTGTTGGCATAACGCCCGAATCAATAGCAAAGACTTTCAGGAATGCATTAGCCAATGCGATAGCGCAGCCGGTCCTGCCACAGTGACTCTTTTTGCGAGGGAAAAAATGCCAAAGTGGAGGGTAATAGACCTGACGGTAAACACTGCAGCCATGAACATGGCGCTGGATGAAGCCATAAGCGAAGCTGCCCGCACGAAAGCTTCTCTGCCAACAATACGGTTTTACAAGTGGCTGCCGAGCGCCGTGTCAATTGGCTACTTCCAAAGCCTAAAAGACGAGGTTGACGTTGACCTCTGCAAGAGGCTCGGTGTTGACTTTGTCCGGAGGAGGACAGGCGGCGGGGCAGTTTACCACGACAGCAACGGCGAGCTAACATACAGCGTAATCGCTCACGAAGCAATGTTTCCGAAGGGAATTACAGAGTCCTACCACTTAATTTGCGGCTGGATTGTTGATGCGCTCGGAAGGATAGGGATACCTGCAGAGTTCAAGCCGATAAACGACATAATCGCTGCCGGGAAGAAGATTTCCGGAAACGCCCAGACGAGAAGGAAAGGCGTACTGCTGCAGCACGGCACCATACTCTACAAGCTGGACGTTGCAACTATGTTCTCGCTGCTGAAAGTGCCAAAAGAAAAAATCTCTGACAAATTCATCGCGGATGTCAAGCAGAGGGTGACTTCTGTAACCGATATAAATTCGCAGATTTCTGAGCAGCAGCTGAAGGAAGCGCTTGTTGCCGCTTTTACAGAAGGGAAGGAGTTTGAATTCGGCGCTTTGACTGAGAATGAGAAAGCTACTGCGGAGAAACTTGTAAAAGAAAGGTATGCGGCAGACGAGTGGAATTTTCTAAGATGAGCCACCGGACATTTTAAGGAAGTGCCGTATATTGGTCAAAGAAAGTGTCTAGTTGCCTCTTAGCATGCGGAAAATTTCTTTCAATGCTACCTACAACGTAGTGAGGAGATTCAAAGCTTTCCTTCACAGGAAGGATATCAGTCGCTGCCTTTACTATAACAACAGGCACGCCATGCGCTTTTGCTGCGGCTGCCAGTCCATACGACTCCAAATCAACGCCAACAATACCTGATAGAACCTCTTCCCTAGAAGCCACCAGATGGTCAAAGGTTTGGAACGCCCCAACATGATGAGGTATCGATTGCACAGATAAGCATCCGACTACTTTTTCAAGCAGGCTAGACTGCACGGGGATATCGTGGTCGCCGTAATGCACGCGGTTTGCGACAAGGAGGCAGCCAACGCCGAGATTGTCCTGTGCCGCGCCACAGATGCCTAAGGATAAGATGTAATCGGGCTTGTACGCCTCAAACAGCGTACTTAACGCGTTGGCCGCGTTTGTTTGTCCAATTCCCGAAACGGTCACATAAACGGAATGGCCACCTACCGGAACCTCCACAATCTCCCCCTGCTCTTTGCTGAAAGGAAGTGCTGAAGGAACTTCCCATTCAACAGCACATACAAGACCGATTCCAACCATTTTCCGACAAAGGAGTTGTGCATTCCTTAAAAAGGATACGGTGAGCGTTCCGTTGCAGATTAACAAGCTATGGGCGCAAGTCGGCAGCAGCCGACTGCGCAGTCCTGCAAAAGCAGGACTTGCGCCGGGCCCGGGAATCGAACCCGGAAGGCTTCGCAGCAACTTTCGGGTTCACCAATTTCGGAGCCCGATTCCCAATTCGGCTTCGCCGAATGGGCCCAATCGGCTTATTGCCGATTTGGGTTCTTTTTATTTTTCAACAGGCAATAAAGCTGGATTCTCAAGATAACTTATCACAGTGTTCAGAAACGCAGCCGCCTGCGCTCCGTCAATTATTCTGTGGTCGTAAGTGAATGAGAGGGGCATGATTTTCCGGACAACGATTTTACCATCCTTGACAACAGGCTTCTCAACAATTTTGCCGATGCCGAGGATTGCGGCTTCAGGGTAATTTATGATTGGAGTGAAGAAGGTGCCTCCGATTGAGCCAAGGTTGCTTATGGTGAATGTGCCTCCCTGCATGTCGGCCACGTCCAGCTTGCGGCTGCGGGCTTTCTCAGCCAGGCCCTGGATTTCCTTGGCAACTGCCATGATTGCTTTTGCATTGGCGCCTTTGACAACAGGGACAACCAATCCAGAATCTGTAGCAACGGCAAAGCCTATATTGTAATATTCTTTTACCACGATTTCCTGGGCTGTTTCATCAAGGCTGCTGTTGACTATGCTGTGCTCAGGCTTCTTCAGCGAGTTAACAACTGCTTTTATTATGAAAGGCACGAAAGTGAGCTTGAAGCCTTTCTTTTCCGCAGATTTCTTTTCCCTATCCCTTACTGCCGCCAGTTCAGTGATATCAGCTTCATCAAAATTGGTAACAGCCGCGGTTTTTGAAGCTGAAAGCGACATCCTGTCAGCTGTTACTTTTCTAATGCCTTTCAGGGGCAGCCTCTGCACGTAGCCCCACATGTCGTATTTTTTGGTGACTTTGATTTGCTGGCCGGATGATGATTGCAGTTCACTTTTCACTGCTGCGGCTGCTGGTGCTGAAGAAACACCGGCTGCACTTTTAACGTCCTCTTCAGTAACCCTGCCGCCAGGTCCTGTGCCCTTGACTGAGGAAAGGCTGACCTTAAGCTCAGCAGCAAGCCTTCTCACAGCAGGCATCGCAAAAACGCCCTTGTCAATGTCAGACATCGAGCCTGGAAGGAAGCCAACAACTGCGCCTGCATCCTTCTTTTCAGCTTTTTTAAGCACCTTCTCTGCAGTTGCTGCCGTTACATCAGTTGCTTTTCCAGGAACGTATTTTTCGACTTTCTGGCCAATAACAACAATAACATCGCCAACGTTTATCTTCTGGCCCTCGCTGCTTTTGTGCCGGAACAGAATTATCCCGGTTCGGGGACTGGGCACCTCAACAACTGCCTTGTCTGTTTCAATCTCAACAAGAACCTGGTCCTCCTTTACGGCATCACCAACGCGGACGCGCCACTTTACAATCTCGCCCTCTGTTATTCCCTGCCCAACATCCGGAAACCTGAATTCGTAAGCCACGATTTAACCCCTGCAGAGCCCCTTTAACTAGCTAGTTTAATAGTTTTGCGGATTTCAGGCAAAAACAGCGCAGAAAACCTTTTAAACCTGCCAGCGAGTGAAGGGTATTGAAGAGCATAAAAAAAGATGGTGCAGCCGTTGACTGAATCGACCAAATTAAGTGGACAGCACTACACAATGCCTATACACAGCGTCCTCCAAAAGCTCGACACTTCTGAAAAGGGGCTCAGCTCAGAGGAAGCCGCAAAAAGGCTTTCCGAATTCGGCGCAAATGAGCTGAAGGAAGGAAAAAAGGCATCAGCGCTTGAAATCTTCTTAAGGCAGTTTAAGAACGTCGTAATATGGATACTAATTTTTGCCACAGTAATATCGGCATTCCTGAAGGAGTACATAGATGCAGTAGTGATACTGGTCATAATCGTGCTTATAGCAGTGCTGGGATTCGTGCAGGAGTTCCGCGCGGAAAAAGCCATAGAAGCGCTAAAAAAGCTGGCGCCGCTTAAGACAATTGCGCTCAGAAGCGGCCAGAAAAGGGAGATTGACGCGAAGGACCTTGTTCCGGGAGACATAATCCTGCTCGAGACAGGGAACAAGGTACCAGCTGACGCGCTGCTGATTGAAGTGCACAACCTCCAGACACAGGAAGCCTCGCTTACCGGCGAATCCACGCCGATAGCCAAGGCCGTGTGCACACTCGCGGCAGAAACAAGCGTAGCAGACAGGAAAAATTGCGTTTTCTCCAGCACTGTTGTGGTAAGCGGAAAGGCCAAGGCGGTGGTCGCGGCAACCGGAATGCGAACCGAGATTGGAAAAATAGCGACAATGCTTAACGAAGTCAAGCCAGAGCCAACGCCCCTGCAGAAAAAGATGGACAGGCTAGGCACAACGCTCAGCAAGGCGGTTGTGGCAATTGCGGCGATAGTCCTGGTTGCGGGAATTATCTTCCAAAAAGCGCCAATGATTGACATGCTGCTGGTAGCGGTAGCAGTAGCAGTAGCGGCAATACCAGAAGGGCTGCCTGCCATAGTGACGCTGTCCCTTGCGCTGGGCACGCAGAAAATGCTCAAAAGGCACGCGCTGATAAGGCGGCTGCCAAGCGTCGAAACACTGGGCTCAACCACCGTAATCTGCACTGACAAGACAGGAACGCTAACAACAAACCAGATGACTGTCAGGAAGCTCTTTGCAAACGGAAAAATAACAGACGTAACCGGAGTGGGATATGAAACCAAGGGCGGGTTCCTGCGCGATGAAAAGCCAGCCAGGATTGATGACGAAACAAAGCTTCTCCTTAAGCTTGGCACGCTGAACAACAACGCAGAGCTAAAGGACGGCAGCGTGCTTGGCGACCCGACGGAAGGCGCGCTGATAGTAAGCGCGGCAAAGGCAGGCATGAGCAAGGCCAGCTTGGAAGCAGAATACATGCGCGTTGATGAGATAGAGTTCACCAGCGAAAGAAAAATCATGACAACAATCCACAAGCGGGATGGCAAAAAAATCGCCTACGTGAAGGGCGCGCCGGAAATCGTGCTCAAGGCCTGCAGCCACATACTGCTGAAAGGCAGGGAGCTCAAGCTGACAGACAGCACAAGGAAGACCATACTGGACGTCAACAGGGGATTTGCCGATACGGCACTCAGGGTGCTGGGCTTTGCCTACAATCGGGCAGCTGGCAAGGCACCGGAAAAAGACCTGGTCTTTGTTGGCCTGCAGGCGATGATTGACCCGCCAAGAACTGAGGTAAAGGCTGCCATAGAAAAATGCAGGCAGGCAGGAATCAGGGTCGTAATAATAACAGGCGACCACGAGTCAACAGCACAGGCAGTTGCAAGGGAAATAGGGCTGGAAGGCAAATCGCTCACAGGAGCGCAGCTTGACACCATAACCAACTTGGAGGAAATAGTTGAAGACGTGGCAGTGTTTGCAAGGGTCAACCCTGAGCACAAGATAAAGATAGTCAGCGCGCTAAAAAAGAAAGGGCATGTTGTCGCAATGACCGGGGACGGGGTTAACGACGCGCCTGCACTCAAGAAAGCGGACATAGGCATAGCAATGGGAATAACAGGCACAGACGTCAGCAAGGAAGCAAGCGCAATGATACTTACCGACGACAACTTCGCCTCAATAGTCAACGCGGTTGAGGAGGGAAGAGGCGTCTACGACAACATAAGAAAATACATAGCATTCCTGCTCTCAGGGAACATAAGCGAAGTTCTGATAATAGTCCTTGGCATAATCTTCGGGCTCCCGCTGCCTCTCACGGCAACCCAGATACTTTTGATAAACCTTGTGACTGACGGCCTGCCAGCGCTCGCATTAAGCACAGACCCGTTCGAGCCCAACGCAATGACGAGAAAGCCGCGCAGGCAGGACGAGCCTGTCTACAGCGGGCTGAAGCCATTCCTCCTGTACTATCCGATCGTAATGACAGCAGCAGCGCTGGCAGTGTTCAGCTGGTTCTACTTCAAGCAAGGCAACTACCTGCAGGCGCAAACAGCAACGTTCCTGACCATAGGAATGTTTGAGCTCTACCAGGCTCTCGCGTCAAGGTCAACAATCTACCCCGCATTAAAAGTCGGAATATTCAAGAACAAGCTACTGGTGCTCGCTGTCCTGAGCTCATTCGCGTTCATCGCAGCAGGCATATTCATCCCGGCATTCGGCAAATACATAGACATGGTGCCGCTCAGCATTGGGCAATTTGCGTTCATATGCGCAATATCAAGCATGGGCGCAGTGATAATAGAGGTGTCAAAGTACCTGAACACCAGGAAAACACCAGGCTAATACTTCGCCACCGTGCCCAGATCGCTGAGAAATCCGTTAAGCCCGAAACATAACAAAAAGATTTAAGTAGGATAAAGCACTATCCATCTTCAAGCGTGAGGTGTGCCGTTTTAGGGGTTGAACGGTCATGGCTGGTTTAAAGGTGTTAAAGAAAAAGTTTTTAAAGGGTACTAGCTCAGATAGAGCTATGAAAAAAGAGGAGGTTGTGTTGCGACCTTCAGGCTTGTCTATGCTTAGTCAAGATGAATTAGTTGAATATCAAGGTAAATGCTTGGGGATAGTCGAAGGTAAGGTTAAATTCTCTGATGCTGATGCCGATAAGGTACTTCGTGGGCTAATGAGTGTTAAGAGTGAGGATAAAGTATTTACGTGTGTGCCTAATATTAAAGCTACCATGGTAAAGTAAAAATGAGTATACCCTTTTCTTATCAGGCGTTCCCCCCTTTGAGTCCGGAACCGAGGCTACGACCTATAATCAGAGTGACGTTAAAATATGGAGATACAGTCCAAGACTTCGATGCGCTTGTTGATTCCGGCTCAGATGTTACATTATCATACGTAACTCTGGGAGTACCTATGGGTTTGAAACTGAATTATGATGATACTGCCAAAAAGAAAATTGAAACTTTAACTGGCTTGCCATTTGACCATACTATTAATGGTTTGGGAAAAGAGCCTGTTAAGGTTTGTGTTGTACCTGCTAAGTTGGTGATATACGGAAAGGAAATCACAGCAAGTATTCATTGGATTAAGGAGGATTTTAACTCTGCTACTGACTTTTCAATTGTGCTTGGACAAGATACAATCTTTTCTTTGTTTGATATACATTTTTCAAAGAGGCAGCATAAGTTCTTTCTTAATGAAAAAGTTTTAACACCCGATAACTCAAATAATCCCCCCCTTCAAAAATAGGCACTCTCGGGTATATGTGAATTGCAGACAAGTAATCAGGTGATTATTTACAAAAGGTTTTTATTCCGAATAGTGAAATCGGACTTTTATGAAGAATTCCTGGTTGGCGGCTGCATTAGCCTTTTTCTTGTTTCCTTTTTCCGCAGGCTATATTTATTTAAAAAGATGGTTAGATGCAGCAGTATGGATAACTATTGTGTGGTTGTTGATAGCATTTGATAAATCGTCCTTCTTAGTCCTCATAATTCCATTTACCACTTGGGACTGTTATAGAACCGCCAAAAAAGACAATCAAAAAGCTATGGAACTTGCTAAAGAAACTGAAAGAAAGAAGAAGTTGGCCAACCTTGAAAAAAATAAAAAATTAGCGATAGCTAAATTTGAAACTGAACAGAAAGCCAAAGGCTTAATTAAATTTAACGGTAAATGGGGTACGCCTGAACAAGTTAAGAAGTGGAAGGAAGTAGAAATTGGTCTCGACAAAAACTTTGCACACCTATCTCACTTTGAATTTGAAGAGTTTATTGGTGAGCTTTTTAGGAAAATGCGGTATAACGCAGTTGTAACAAGAAAAACAGGAGATTTCGGCATAGATGTCATAGCCAAAAACTCAAAGGATACAATTGCTATTCAGGTAAAGCAAAACTCTGCAGGCAATCACGTTGGCGCTGTAACTGTACAGAATGTTCTTGGCTCAATGTGGCAGTACAAAGCCAATAAGGCCATCATAATCACAACGTCTGACTTTACTGTTCAAGCAGAACAGCAAGCTAAAGAAGCACCAGTTGAGCTTTGGAATAAGAGGCTTCTGCATGAAATGGTTAGAAAATACTTTATAGACAAATGAAGAGTCGCTTGTTTGCGGGGGTTATCACATAATTCTTAAATTGTGACTGCCAAAAATAAACCAGACCTCAAAAGCTAGCCGCCGTCTCAATTGCAGCCACAATCCGCTCTATGCTCGGAAGATAATGGTCCTCAAGCTTGTAAAGCGGGAAGATGGTGTCAAACCCTGCCACCCTTATTACGGGCGCCTGCAGGCTTGACAAAGCACTGTCATTAATCTGGGCAATGATTTCAGATGAGAGGCCGCCGGTTCTCGGCGCTTCCTGGACCACAACGCATCGCCCGGTTTTTTTCACAGAAGCAATTATGGTATCAGCATCAAGCGGCTTCAAGGTGCGCAGGTCAATGAGCTCAACATCAACACTTGTATGAGCAAGGGCGAGCTTGGCCTGCTGCAGCATCGAGCCCCAGCTGATGACTGTAACCTGGCTGCCTGCCCTGACAACCTTTGCCTTCCCAAGCGGGACAGTGTATGACCCTTCCGGAACATCCTCCTTCACAGCACGGTAAAGCCTGCTTGGCTCCATAAACACAACCGGGTTATCGTCCTTTATTGCACTGATGAGAAGGCCCTTCGCATCGTAAGGGCTTGACGGGATAACAACCTTCAACCCTGGAGTGTGAACGTAAATCGCTTCCAGGCTCTCGGAATGGTGCTCCAATGCGCGGATTCCGCCACTGTAAGGCGTCCTCACAACAAGAGGGCAGGTGAAGCTGCCACGGCTTCTGGTTCGGATTCTTGCAGCATGGTTAATCAGCTGGGCAAAGGCCATGTAAAGAAAGCCTGAAAACTGAATCTCAGGAACAGGCCGCAAGCCGGCAGCGGCCATGCCAATTGAAACGCCAATAATTGCTGACTCAGCAAGGGGCGTGTCCACTACACGCTGCCCGCCAAACTGCTTAAGCAAGCCCTCAGTAGCCCTGAAGACACCGCCGTCAACGCCAACATCCTCGCCAAGGACAACCACTCTTGCATCATCAGCCAGGGCGCACTTCAAGCCCGAATTCACCGCCTGAATAAGATTCATCACTGCCATCTTAATTTACCTGCCTTCAATCAGCTTTTTGTAGTCATCCATCTGCTGCTGCAAAAGCTGCGGCATCTCCGAATACGTGTACTTGAAAATGTCATCAACATCAGCCCTGGGAACTTTTTCGTACTCGCCAACAGCAGAGGAAACCCGCCTTTCAGCCCGGACAAAAAGCTCCCCCTCTTTTTTTGCATTCCAAAGCTTCCTTAACTCCAGGAACCTCCTGAAGCGCAGCACAGGGTCCTTCTTTCGCCAGGCAGCGACTTCTGCCTCTGAGCGGTACTTTGAGGCGTCATCGCTTGTTGTGTGGTTACCCAAGCGGTAAGTAAAGCACTCGATAAGCGTGGGACCTTCTCCAAGGTAAGCCTTCTTAACTGCAGCTGCTGCAGCTGAGTACACAGCGAGGATGTCGTTGCCATCCACCCTGACGCCCTCAAAGCCAAAGCCAACAGCCCTCTGTGCAAGTGTTTCGGCAGCGGTTTGCTGCTTCACCGGAACAGAGATAGCATACTGGTTGTTCTGGCACAGGAAAATAACCGGCGCCTTGAAAACTCCTGCAAAGTTAAATGCCTCATTCATGTCGCCCTCAGACGAAGCGCCATCCCCAAGGCACGCCAAAGTTGCGAATTTCCTTTTCGTTATCGTTGCCGCCATTGCTGCGCCTACTGCGTGCAAGCCCTGAGTCCCAACAGGGATGGCGATTGGAAAATTGTTAACGCCCTTTGGAGGAATGCTGCCGCGCTCATCACCACCGAAGTACTGGAAGAGCCTCACCATAGGCTGATTCCTGACAACCAAAACAGCAGCGTCACGATAAGTGGGAAAAACCCAGTCAGAGCCGCCAAGGGCGTACGCTGCCCCCACCTGTGCGGCCTCCTGGCCCAAAAAAGAAGCATAAGTGCCCAATCTTCCCTGCCGCTGCAACGAAAGGGCTTTCTCGTCAAACTTCCTGCACAGAACCATCAGCTCATAAAGCTCAACAAGCTGCTTTGGGGAAAGCTTTGGCATAAGCTTGGCATCACACTTTCCGCTCTCATCAAGAACCTGCAGATATTTTACAGTGAACGTCTTTAAGACTTTCTCCGCCATTTTAGCTGTAATCCTCCAAATCCTTTGCTTTCAAAACATTCTTCACAAAAAGCTCCCCTGCACGGTAAGAGCTACGGACAAAGGGGCCTGCAGCAACGTACTTGAAGCCCAGGCTCTCACCAGCAAGTTTCAGCTTATTAAACCTTTCTGGCGCGATGTATTCTGCAACAGGAAGATGCAAAGCGCTCGGCCTAAGATACTGGCCAAGCGTAAGGATATCAACGCCCACTGCCAGAAGGTCATTCATCGCCAGAATAACCTCCTCCTCAGTTTCTCCCAGCCCAAGCATGATTGAGGATTTTGTGAACACTTTAGGATTAATCTCCTTTATTGTTGCCAACACTGACAACGACTGCTCATAACCTGCCCTTGGGTCCCTCACTTTCCCCTGCAGCCGCCTGACCGTCTCGAGGTTGTGGCCAAAGACGTCAGGACCAGCTTCAACAACGGTTCGTATGCATTCGTTGCTACCGCGAAAGTCAGGAGTAAGCACCTCAACCATTATGCCATGCACGGCCTTTTTTACTTCCTTCACACAGCTTGCGAAATGCCCTGCCCCCTGGTCAGGAATATCATCGCGGTCAACTGATGTAATCACGATGTAATCAATCTTATCGCTGCTGCCAAGCTGGTTCATCTCCTTAATACACATGGCAAGCATGGAAGGCTCTGCCTTGTTGACAATCCCTCTTGGATTCCCAGTCTTCACCGCACAGAACTTGCAGCCTCTGGTGCACGTATCGCCAAGAACCATAAAAGTAGCGGTTCCCCCACTCCAGCACTCTGACATGTTAGGGCAGTGCGCCTCCTCGCAGACAGTGTGCAGCCCAAAATGCGCAACAAGCTCCTTCAGCTCTGCAAATGTCTCTGTCGGAGGCCTAATCTTAAGCCAGCCCGGCTTGCCGCCATAAACGTGAGTTGATTCTGCCGCCAATTGAATCCGCATGTTACACACCGTTGCAGCCGCACTAAACAGCCGGTCACTCAGCTAAGAGCCCATTCTTTAAGCTTCCCGTATTTTGTGTTGCCGCAAATCCACTTACCGCTTTTCTCATTGAAGAAAAAAGGGATGCCGCCGCACCTGCCAGCGTCAAGCTTCTGAAGAAAAGCCATATTCTCAGAGTTATGCCAGACCTCAAGCTTCTCAACCTTCACGCCAAGCTCCTTCTCCAGCTTCTCAACCAAAGGGTTCATCTCGTGGCAATGCGTGCACTCAGTGCCCGTAAACATTATCAGCCTTTTGCCATTCTCAGCCATTACAATTTCACCACAATTTGCAACGATTAACCTATTAAAAAGCGTTATTAAAAAGCTTTCTGTAGGGCTAAAAATTCCATCATACTGAACTCGAAGGGGGCATGGCGGAAGAAGGGCTAAAGTAGTCTTTAATGCTGCCGTTTTTCACGACCATGGCAATGCCATTATCAAACCTGACGTAATTAATGGTCCTTGCCCTGTATCTCGCACTAATGCCAGCAGTGCAGTCATGAGGATGATTCGGCAAACCCATAAGAAAAGGCTTCAGATCACGCACAAATTCAGAGTTATACATGATAAAGAAGCTAAGTAATGGCGAAATAGTGCCATCCTTGAAGGCCATATGACACTCAAGACTAAGGCTATTGCTAATGAAAAACGATGCGGCAGGCTTGCAAGTAAGCGCGCCTCTAAGAACATACAGACGGCGCTGGGTCATTGGCGTAAATGACTCTGACACTTTAACGTCAAGAGCCTCCCATTCCGAAATTTTATCTGGCGTGGTTACAGCCATTAAAACCCACCTCTTCCCACAATACGCTGCCTATTAAAAAGCATTATTAAAAAGCTTTCTGTAGCGCTAAAAGAAAAATCAGGGCTAAGCCGGGGCGGCCGAATAAAAAACGGCCTTCCTCCTAAAGATAACCGCTTCAAGCGTCTCAACCTTCAGATAGCCCACACTTTTCTGTGTAAAAATCTCCCCATAAAGCCTAATTCCAACAACGCCTTCAAGGCCTTTGCCGCTATTCTGATTAAGAAATTCTGCAATGCTTCTCTCATTGACCTGCGGCTTTCCCACCCTTAGAAGAAGAATGCATGGCAACTTCTCGCCGTTTGACAAGCCGACAGACAACCGAATTTCGGTAGCCTCGTAATCATTAGTTGAACTCGACAAAGGTGTAATGCCTGAAACCTGAAGGCAAAAATGCCCTTTTGTTGCGCCTATAACCTTAGCAGGATCTGAAAGGGGCAGATTACGCCAGTATTCAACACTTTCATCAACCATAAGAATCAGCTCAACGCGCAATGAATAAAAAAATGGGCCCGACGTGACTTCCACAACCGCTGGTTGACGCTTCATTTTTCCGTCAACGCTTTTGCGAGCATCAGCGAGCAAAAGGGTTGATTTGAACACGTGACCACCGGCTTTCCTAGCCGTGAACCGATGGCGGTCGTATAAGACCGGCGCTCTACCAAGCTGAGCTACGGGCCCATCAAGCACCAGCGACAAAAAACTTTGTTTATAAATATTGTGTGCCAAAATAAATAAGGAGAAAAAAAGTGCGACGGCCGGGACTTTCGCGGCATTACTCTGCCAGTTCGAACCCGGGTAACGACCTTTTCGCTTTCCGGCTTTTCCGGAGGCGCTTTTCGCCGTAGCGAAAAGGGTCTTGGCAAGGTCGTGTCTTACCGCTGGACCACCGTCGCAATAAGGGCCGCTTCGCATCCACAAGTCGCCTTAGAGGCGACTGTGCACAGTCGGCTTCTGCCGACTTGTGCCTTATCAACCCTTACGAGAGGGTCAATCAAGAAAGTTAAAGGCGTTCTTTTAAATGTTTTGTAAAGAATCTGCCTTGCCATTGGCGAAATTTTTTTAAATCAAATGCGATTGCTTTGCCTCTATGTTGCCAGAACTGGTAAAAATACTGAGCCTTCAATTGAGGGAAACTTGGAAAGACGGAAACCTGGTAAGAACAGACATAATCGATGCCTCCGGGCAAGCTGTTACGCCTGACCGAATGCCTGCTAAAGGCTCTTATGAGCATTTTGCGCAATTACTTCAAGAGAAGGGTTATGCCATTCTGCCTGCCCTCTCATTCGCGCCCGGGCCTGCAGTGCTGCCAACTAGTTTGGCTGTGGTGGGTGAAGCGCCTCCAAGTGTTTTTGAAAGAAGCGTAGACTCTGCTTTGCAGCAAGCATCCTTAGGGCTTTACAAAAAAGGTTTCCTTTACAGTGACTCGTACAACTCAGCCCACAACAGCAGCTTAAGAAGTGGCTTGTGGTTTTTCCAGCAGTACAATCTAGCTATTGACGGAACTGCCCGCGGCGAATGTGTTCTGTTTGGCACAGATGGCGCAACAAGCCCTGATGCTTTCTCACCAGGCATTCCTACAATTGAAGCCATCGTCGGGAGGATGGAAGTGCAGCGCTATGTAACGCTGGTTTCCATGGCAGAGTTTCGCCAAGGCCGCAAATGGGCTGTGCCGCTTAGCATTATTGTCGCTAGCAACGGCAGATTGCCTCAAAAGACTGCGTGGAACGAGGTTATAGAGGAAATGGGCTTGCCACTTTATTCATCTGGAAAATTTTATTCTTCTGGAATAATGGCGAATTCTGTTCGTGATGCCGTGCAAGTACCGGCATGAATTTATTGTAACTGGGTTTTTGTCTTAGGTAGTGACTTCACTTGTTATAAAAACAAGAATGGGCCCAGCCAGACTTTCGCAGGACCCTTTTGCTCGTTGCGACTCGCAAAAGCCCAAGTCGACTCGCGTCGACTGGGCGCAGTCGTTTTACGACTTGCGCGCCCCCGGAAAAACGACTTAACGTTTTTTGGTTAAGCCGCAAGTCGCTTTTAGCGACTGCGCACAGTCGAGCTATGCTCGACTTGTGTTTTTGCTCACCGCGGTGAGTAAAAAGGTCAGTTCGAACTGGCGGCCTTCTCCGCTCTCAGCGACGTTTTTGGATCGAACCTTTTGCTTGCAAAAGGGTCGCTTGTAAGGGAGACGTCATAACCACTAGACCATGGGCCCGTAAGGGCAGCAATTTGAAAACTGCTTATAAAGTTTCCGCAGCAGCTGCAGCGACGGGAAGACGCAGCAACATTTAAATAGCTGTAAACCGGGAAAGAGCAGCATGGAAGACAGGATCATCGGGATAGTCCTGGGCAAGGAAAGCAACGAAATCACGTGGAGGAGCATAATTTACGACCTTGTCAGGAGCGAGGGGATGGACCCATGGAACATCGACGTTTCTGTCCTGTCAAGGAGGTATGTGCAAATGCTGAAAAAGCTCAAGGGGCTGGACTTTCGCGTTTCAGGGAAAATGGTGCTTGCTGCTGCGATTTTGCTGAAGATGAAATCCAACCTGCTTGTGGGTGAGGGGATGGCAGAGCTTGACAGGCTCATGACACCCCAAGACGAGGAAAGCATGAACGAGGGATTCTATGACGACCTTGAGAGCAGCTACGGGCACGGAATCCATGAGGAATACCAGCCCCAGCCGCTGCTGCCCAGGACACCGCAGCCGAGGAAGAGAAAGGTTTCAATCTATGACCTTGTCATCTCGCTGCAGAAGGCCCTTGAAGTAAGGGACAGAAGGGTTGCGAGAAGCATCCCAAGGGGAACCATTGAAGTGCCCCATAGGAAGGTGGACATGGGAAAGCTCATTGGCGAGGTCTACAGCAAGGTAACTGGCTTTTTCACCAAAAACAACAGGATGACATTCTCGCAGCTGCTTCCGCAGGATGCAACGAAAGAGGCAAAGATACTCACATTCATGCCTCTGCTGCACCTTGCAAACTTTGACCACAGAAAGCTTGACCTGATGCAGCAGGAAACTTTTGGCGAGATAGAGATTGTCCTAAGAAATGGATTGACAGCTGCAGAGCTTTCGGCAGGAGATGCAACTGAAAAAGCTGGAAACAGCAGCCCCAGCTAAATCACAAACCGCCTTTGAAAGGGAAAAGCTTATAAATTAGTTCCTATTATGGGAACTACTATGAAAAGCAAGGAAGAAAACATCCTCGGGCTGTTTTTCAATAAGCCCACAAGGGAATGGCATTTTGAGGCGATTATAAAAGAAGCGAAAATTACGAGAAGCAAGACCGATAAATGGCTAAAACAGCTTATTGAAGAGGGGCTAATCAGAAGAATAAAAGAGCGGGGCAAAATGCCTTATTATGTGAGCAATTATGATGCCCCCCCCTATAAGAACAGGAAGAAATTATTCGCGCTAAACAAGCTATATGACAGCGGTTTCTTGGATCACTTGGCCTCCCTGCCAAAGGCAAAAACGGTAATAATTTTTGGCAGCTTTACACGCTCAGACTGGTACGATAACAGCGATATAGACCTTTTTGTTTATGGCGAACCTGAAGGCTTAAAACTGGCAGAGTATGAAATGAAGCTCAAGAGGGATGTGCAGGTCTTCACTTGCCGTGACCAAAAGGAACTGCACAAATTTGGCGAAGGGCTTATAAGAAACATAATTAAAGGCAACATTGTCAAAGGCGATGTTGATTTTGTGCGAGTTGAGATAAATGCCTGAATACCTGACTCAGAAGGAAGCGTTTGGGAAATGCAAAACTGAAGGGAAATTCATCATCATAGAGCAGATTAATGAAGACAAAATAAAAGCTACACTTGCTATTGCGGATGGAGATGTGGAGTCTGCAAACATTCTTAAGAAAAATCTCCCAAAGAAAAGCAACCAGTGGAATAGCATTTACAAATTATATTATGATGCACTGCACGAGCTAGCCGAGTCATTTTTACAGTTTGAAAAGGTAAAAATCGACAATCACCAGTGCCTATTTGCATACCTTTGTGAAAAACACCCTCAACTTGATTTTAACTGGGATTTCTTCGAAAAAGTAAGGACAAAAAGGAACGGAATTAATTATTATGGCACGCCAGTGGATTCAGATGACTGGAAAAAAGCAGAGCTTCAGTTCAACCTCTACATCAAAAAGCTGGGGGAAGAAATAAAGAAGAAGCTCAGAAACTAAATCTTACAGTTACAGCGACAGAACCTTAAACTCCCCTGCCGGCATTGCCCTGATTATTTCGTCTATGTAGCTTTTGCCCAGGGTTGATAAGGGCGGCGTAGAGCTGCCCTTATTGCTGCTTAATCCGAGAATCTTTGCAATTTTTTTGGCGGCATCGCTGGGCTTGTTATCGCCCTGCAAGAGTTTCACGTGTTTTGCACAGTTTTTTGCGGCTGCCGCTGCAGGCCCTCCCATTAGCTTTCCATTGGAAAGTAGGCCTATTGCAAGCTCAACCCTAACAGGCACAACGTTTTTTTTGCCGTAAATCATGAAAGCGCCTTTTGAAATGTATTCCCCTGACTTGGCTTCCTTGCTTACCTGCTCAGGCCTCACCCAATACACGTCAGCAGACTGCAGCCCTGCTTTCCAAGCGCGGGAGTAGCTAGCGGTTGCTATGGCAGCTTCTTCTATAGTCGCAGCTCCGATACTGCCGCTGTGGCTGCCGCTTTTTACAACAAAGAAGGGCGAGCCGGCAAGCTCGGTGTGAAACACCAAATCAGTGCTGCCGGTGTGCTTCTTTATGATTATCTCGTTTGTTGTTGCGTCCCTTCCGCCAATGCAGAGAAAGCCTTCTGAGCTGATAAACCAGCGAAACTTCTCAAACCATTCCCTGCCAAGCGCCAGGGAAGATGCTGATTTCCTTTCCTCAGCTTCTGCTGTTGACTTCTTTTGGGCAAGCTCCTGCTCAGAAATGAGGTTTTGCAGCTTTTCCCGGGTCCTTTCAAGGGCTGATTTAGCACCCTCAAGCTTCTTCCTTGCCTTCTTTGCCTTCTCGAAGTAGCCAGCGGCATTGCCATCAACAGACTTTCTCACGTCAAGCACAATCTTCATAATGACCACAAGCAAACGCTTAAATCCCAGGAACTGCCATGCTTGCATGCTGAAGCACGCTCTGCGCCAAAGTAATAACCATAAAGGCAGCAGTCATCATAATAAGAGAGTGCCTCAGCCCCGAGGTCATATCGCCTTCTGCAAGCTTTCCAAGGACAACCCCGGCGAAAAATCCCTGAATCAGCGCCATGAGCAGGAATATGCCGTTAAGGCTCAGAACCCAGCCGCCAAGCGATAAGATAAAATTAGCAGGTGACGAAAAATCAAGCGACGCCTCAAGCCTGACACCACCACTTATCTGGCCAGTGGTTATGCCTACATCAGACGCGTTAGAAGCTCCAAACTTAAGCATGTAAGGGATAAGAAGGTTCTGGATGACAATCATAACTCCGAGGAACACAAAAAAGATGATGTAGCTCTGCATGACCTGCGCATGGATGCTTGACTTCCTTTCCTCCTTGATTTTCTTAATTTGAAGCAGGGACTCAGTAACTGCTGTCAGAACGTCTTCAATGTTGCCGCCTGCCTGCTCTGCCTGAATGACCGTGGCTATGGCCCTCCTAATGACAGGGTTTTCAGTCTCCTTGCCAAAACCGATAAACGCCTTGTGAAGCGAAATGGACCACTCAATCTGGTTGGCAAGCTTCTTAAGATAAGGAGTAAGGGTGCCGTAATCTCCCTCACAAACATGAACAACTGCCTGGGCAGCAGGCATGCCGGACTTAATGGCACCGGAAAGGTTCCTGACAAACTCAGGGAAGCGCGCCTCGATATCCTTCTGCCGCTTGTTCTCCCTCATAATGTCAAGCCAGTGAGGCAATGTCGCAACAATAGCCACGATGGCAAGGAAAGGCACAAAGAATATCTTGCCCTTAAAAAAATAGACGTCAGCGAAAAGCAGCAACAAACCAAGCACAAGCGCTACCTTGTGCCTGCCCTCAAACAGTATCCTCACCATAACATTTACTTGCTGAAAAGCAGTTTAATTAGTTTTCTATTTGAACAGCAGGTGAGCAGCTTTTTAAAGCAAATATGGTTTCCAAGTCTTATGCTAGAAACACTGCTACGAGAGCTACAACAGCTTGAGAGACCTATTACGGCTGAAGGAAAACGCAGGCTGATGGTGGAAATGCACACACGGCAGGCAGGTCTAGGCATTAGCGTTGGTCCTGACGCAACTCATTGGATGGGAAGAGGAGGAATCTATTTCCATTCCCTACAGGACCTCATATTGGTTCAAACAAACCTCGATTATCAAGAACAAAAAAGGCCAAGTAGCGAACCGGTGCCCGAAGAAGAATTCTATGATTCGCAAGCTTGTTTTGTCAGGGATCTGGAAACTTACCTGAAATTTTTGGCGGCAGATGAAGACCCTCAAAATAGGATCAGAGAAGTTTTTGAACTGATATTAAAAGTTGGCACCTCATCCTACTGGTGCAAAGACAGGGCATTGGTTGATGGTTTGATTCGGTCGTATGAAGCACTAGACCGGATAGTGATAAGGCCGTGGGTTGAGCAAGCTTCCTGAATAATCATAAAGCTTAAGCCTCTGCCTACACTTCCGGCTGCGTAAGCTCCAGCTAAGTTAACAGTCGTGACCAGTCATTTAAAGTCAGCAATGAACCTGACAAATTTTAGCTCCTTAACCCTGCTGTGCAGCTTCTCATCCGCAGTAACAAACACAGCGCCGAGTGACTTTGCTAATGCGGCAAAAACAGCATCGTATACCGAAATGTCGCAGTTCATAGCTAAGTTGGCGGAGTCCTTTAAAATTTCAATCGTAGGGACTACTATGTCTATTTGCAACTCAAACAGGGACTCTACAGCCTTATTGACGTCTTCTGGCGTGTAATTTGGGTTGTATCTTAAAGCGTTTGAAAACTCGTACAGCAGCAGGTCAGGCACAACTATCCCGCACAAGCCTTTATAGAAGTTATCCCTTACTTTCAAAGCCGTTTCAGAATGGCTTTCTTCATTAAACCACTTCAGAACTACGGAAGTATCAAGTACCAGCAGCTCCATGCCTAGTAGCTCTCCACTTTCTCACTTGTGCAGCACCATTCCAGCCTTTACCACCTTTAATTTTTTTGCGCAAGTTGTCTTGAACCTCTGCAGCTTTTTCCATCCTAGCCCTGTCCCTAACCTTGGCTAACGTTATTAATTCAATGCCTTTCCGCATTACCATATCCAACTGTTTCAACGCCTTTTCCATTCCAAACACCTTCTCCTATTCATCATATAAAAAGCTTTCCTGTTTCAGGGCTGCTGCCTCACACGTCCGGCTGCGTTAGCTGCAGGAATATGAGGAAGGCTATGTTAAGGAGCGGTATAACAGCATAGGCGCCAACAGCCATAACCACGTCAACGCCAATGCCTCCAAGAGTGCCGCCAAGCAGGTTAACAAGGGCCATTGCAGCAACGAAAAACAAGGGAGCTGCTATCAGCACACCAGTATAGATGTCGGAGTATGTGCTCACAGTTTCGTTGTAGCGCTGCCTTTCAAGATTATAAGTGAGGGCTGCCTGGTCAGCTTCCTGCCTCAGGTACCTGTCAAGGTCTCCGCCTGTTTCAACGGTGCTAACCATGCCCTCAAGGAACTCCTTAAACTGAGGGCTTGGGGTTGTAGCTGCAACGGTCCTTAATGCTGTCAGAAGGTCGTAGCCGAAGATGTTAATGAAGTCAACAATCTTCTTGACCTCAACGCCAATCTCGGCATACTCCCTGGAAGCAGCTATCAGCTCAAACATGCCTACAGGAGGAACGCCTGAAGTGGCAACAGCAGCCATGTGATTAACTGCAAAGGGCATGTTTGTCATGATGTTGCGGCGCCTTTCCTTGATCTTCATGAAAGGATAAGCGTAAAATACAGTTGCACAGGCAAAACCTGCAACAGCACTTAGGATTACTGCACGCAGGATTATCTGGTAAAGCGAATAGTTCAGCGTGAAGAACACAACGTTAAGCATGAAGAATGACACCGCGACAACAAAAAGCGTTGAGAGTATCATTATGTTGACATAAGTGTTTGAAAGCACCTTGACATTGGCAGCCCTCAGGCCGTTGTAAAGAAAGCCAAAAAATTCCGGGAACGTGTCAACCAGGAACAGGCTTACTTTCCTTACAGTAAGGTTGGCAATCAGCCCGACAGAGCTTCCCTGATACACCTCAGGCTTCTCAACCTCAAGAATCTTCTTAATCCTCCTTGCCTCCTGGGCAAGCAAGGTCGTGTCAAAGCCCGACAGGCGCTCCTCCTCGTAAATCTTCCGGCGCATCTCCTTAAGCTTCCTCATGTGCACAGGAATGGCTGTCCTCTCTGCAAGTATCGGCTCCTGCTTGGACCTGAATTTCTCAGTTAGTTCCCGAAGCATGCCCTTGGCAGAGAACCACCCGAATGCCAGGCCAGCTGGCTCTTTACGCTCAGCCAACGGAGCTGCCTCGCTAACCTTGGCCCGTTTTTCCATCTCAACGATTGCCTCAACAAAAATGCCTTTCTTCTTTTTCTGGCCAAGCAGCTGGCCCACTGCAGAAAGAACATTTTCCTTCTGGGGCACAGCCAAGGTAATCCTGTCCTGCTTCTTAGAAACAGCGGCCGCAGGCTCAAACATTGTCTTCGCCTTCTTTCTGGGCAGCAGTTTCACAATGCCCCGCAATGACTTGGCAGCAGTCACAGGAACATCAATCACAAACTTAAGAACAGCCTTTGCGGCATTAGAAGCGAATTTCAACAAGCCGAGTTTGAGTTTGCCAGCTGCAGAGGCATTAAAAGGCGAAGGTGACAAAGGCTGCTTTTTCTTAAGCGCCAGACGCGCCCTTTCTGAGCGCAGCTTTTCAGCCTTCCTCTCAGCCTCCTCAATATCCTTTGCAACGTCTTCAAACCTTGGAATGACAGCCTTAATCGTGCCAAGGGTCTCTGCCAGCTTTGCTGCACGTTCAGGCCTGCCGCCGGCCTTGGCAAGTTCCTCCAGCTGTTCAGGGCTCACATTCCTTGAGGCAAGCAGCCTCTTAAGGCGGTCAATCTCGTTGTCAATGTTAAATACCTCAACCTTTGACTCTACCTTTGGCTCCATCCTTGACTCAACCTTGGCCCAGGCAGCCGGTCGTATCAGCTGCTGTGCTGGTGCCTTAACTGCTGAAACCGCTGCAACACCCTGCGCTGCGCCCCTCACTCTCAGAGCGCTGAAAGAGTTGTCATCATAAACCAGGGCAATTACCTGAGAAACTACGAACTCGACCTTCTTAAGCAGGGAGTAAATGCAGGCAGCATAATAGCTTGCCCACTCTTCCCTGCTTCGGCCCCTAAGCAGGGCCTTCTGCTTTTCCTCATACCTAAGGTAGCCATACCTTCCCTCCTGATACTCCCTATCAACCCTTTTAAGGTCGGCAAGAAAAGAATCCCTCTGCACAGCATAAACCTCAAGCTCAGCAAGAAACTCGGTAACCTCCCTAAGCAGCTGCGGCGCGTTTTTATGCATCATTATGCCTCATACCCTTTTTGCAATTTCCGTAAAATGCCACGTGCACGCATCAGTTCAGAAAGGATATCACTTTTTATGACTTTCATCTCACGCTGCGCTTCCTCAAGCTCAGCCTGACTCCTTTGCTCGGAGTTTGCATACTTTTCATAAAGCCCGACCAGAGCACTTGTCTTTGAGATGCCATCAGTCACGCCAGCCAGCTCCCCGAGCGAAGACCTGGGCTGGGCTGCAGAAGCTGTTTTCCCCTTTTCCATTTTACTTTAAATTAAAGCTTACTTTATACCAAAGACTTTCAAAACAGACAGCGGATCTTTATAATACTCGTTAACATACTTTGTAACGTCCCTGTAATGGGTAAGGTTGCGCTCAAGCATCTTCGTTAGGAGCAGCCCACGGCACCTTATTTCCTCCTCAAGCTCCTTGATGGTGGTGCCTGTCCTCTTGCTTATTATGGCCATGATATGGGAATTGCCGTTGTAAACAAACTTGTCCTCAATCTGGTTCCACTCAAAAAGCGTGTTGGACTCTACAGTGCCGACCTGCTGCTTGACCTCGATTATCTCCTTAACATCCTTAACCCTCCTCATATTCCTCCTCTGGTCTTTAATGTGGATAACGCTGCAGACGATGTCAAGCGAGTCAACAAGGGAAGCAGGCAGGTTAATTGGAGGGGTCTCAAGCCTCCTTACCAGGGTTTCAACAGAAGCAGCGTGGAAGGTGCTGAAGCTTGGGTGACCAGAGTTGTGAAGAATTATGCCTGTCGCGCTAAGGAAATTTTCAGCCTTCGGAACAGACAGGTCATACACCGGCACAGCTTTTTCAAGGTTTATCACGTCCACTTCCTTTACGGTATCCAAGTAAACATCATTCACCTTTTTACAGTTAACTGTCTTTGCTTTCCTCAAAAAGTCCTTTCTGCCAAGAACCTTAACGTGCTTAAAAAATTCCTCCTTGTCTTCTTCCCTGTAAAATGCAACGCCGTATGTTTTCTTTGATTTATTCCAGTAAACACTCGCCACTATTCCGTAAACGAGCAGGAGCTGCTGAAGCTGCCGCGCCAGTTCTTTTAATATGGTAGTGTAGCCAAACGACTGGTGCGTTGTATGGCCATCGCCGGTGAACAATCCAGACAAGAACTGACCTATCCTGCCTTTGGATAAGCCGAAAATAAAGTCAGGTATCCTCTTTTCCTTGCTTTTGCCACATAGTGCCTTCAACAGCTCAGCGTAAATCCTGTTGCCAATTTTGAGCTCTGTCGCCTCTCCAAAACCGCGGGCCGTTACCCTCTCTGCAGGTATAATGCCTGTTACTTCAGTCAAGCAACGCCTCATGTCTTCAAGCACTTCCGGATTCTTGTTGTAGAGGGCTACGGCACTGTTTTTGCCGGAAAAGTTGACAGTGCCTTCTGAAATGAAATAGCCCAAGAGTCTCAGGAATTCATCGGTGATTTCCAGTTCCGCACGCATAGGCCTGCTTTTTCTTAAAAGTTTTACACTCAATTCAGCCTTTTCTACCGGTGTACCAGCAGCCTCCATTAAACTGAAGAACATGTCCCTTTTCATTGAGGCAGGGCTTGCCCTCTTGAAATTGCCGTAATAATCTGTTATTGATGCCACTCCGCAAACAGCTGAAGCCCTGTAATAGCCAAGCTTGTGCGAAGCCTCCTTAATCAGCTCAGGCGCGTAAATGCGTATGTTGGGTATAATTTCTATCAGATTCAATTTGTTGATGTCAGCATAACCACAAGGAATTCTCGATGCTATTGCGAGCTTATCCCCGGCCTTCAAAGCACCAGCAGGGACATCGACCATTTGGTTTTGGCTGCCAATGGCAAACAGCGAATGGTCAGGAGTAGCTATTATTTCCCTTCCTGTTTTTGTAGTAACCTTAACCAATTCAGAGCGTTCAGGATGCCTTATGTGGGCTTTGACAGGCAGCAGCTTGACTTCACAAGTCATTGTGTCAAAAGCTACCGTCTGGCAGTTGCTAACGTCAGTAATTTCATCAATCCTTGTTAACTTTGGCCTGCTGTCCTGGATTACCATGACTTTCTGGTCACCAGGTATGGACGCCATTCCCTGAAAGAGCACATAAGTCTCCTTACCCCTGACCTCGCCCACAACCACATAATCAGGGTTTTGCCTGAACGTTTCCCTCAAAAGGTCGAAGAGGCTTATCTCGCCATACTGCTTGCCAAGAAGGTTAGGGATGCCAAACCCGACCCTGGCTACTGCAGGAATCCAGTTATCATGGGCAATATTCAGCTCCCTGGTGTCTTCGATGGAAACAATCCTCGCCTCTGGAGGCACAAACTGCAGAATTGAATTAAGAAGGGTTGTCTTGCCAGAGGCAGTCTCGCCAATAGTCATGATGTTGAACTTGTGCTCAATAGCCAGCCAAAAGAAGCCGAAAATCTCAGGACTCGCTGTCTTGTAGCCCAGCAGATGAACAGGCGTTAGCGGATCCTTTGTAAACTTCCTGATCGTAAAGGTAGGCCCATGGGTGGTGACATCACTGGTGTAAGTGGCATTCACCCTGGACCCGTCAGGTAAAGTGCCATCCAGAAGCGGCTTGGCAAAGCTGACGTAGCGCCCTGTCTTTTGCGCGAGCTTTTCAACAAAGTCAATAAGGCGCTTAATATCAGAGAAGACTACGTTGGTTCTCATGTTCTGGTAGCGCCTGTGGACTATGTAGAGGGGCGTTTCACTGCCGTTGCACTCAATATCCTCAATGTAGAAATCATGCATCATCGGCTCAATCTCATTAAGCCCGACAAAGTCCCTGTAGACATAATACATTATCTTCAGGTAAGACTGCTTTGAAACCTTTGCGCCAAGCTCAGCCAGGATGGACTGGACATTTTTCTCAAGATACTTGATAATGAGCTCGGATTTAGAGGCGTAGGCGTAGCTGATGTTAATCATCTCCTCAAGGCCGAGCTGGATAAGCTTCAGAAGCTCCTTTTCCGTATCGGTAAGGAGCACCTCCTCAACAGAATACAAAAGCTCCTTTGCAGTATTGTCCCAGTATATGTGAGCAAAGGCATAAGGTGGCAGCAGCGGATAGCGGATATTAATCTTTTCCTTCTCACTGATGTCAGGAAGCTTTACAAACCTGGGCCTCAAATCAATAAAGAACTCAGGAGCGCCCTGCTCGCCCGAAGTAATGGCGGGCTGCGGCGTAAGCTGAATACCTGCTGCCCCTGCCGCAGCAGCGGGCTGCTGGCCCATCGGCCCAAACTCAGAAACCGCCTCAGCCATTCATCCATTCACCACCTTTTGCACCAGTTTTGGGGCATGGTTTTCCGGAGAGGAAAACCTTGTCGGCTTTTGCCGACATTGGGAACTTCCCAAGGCACCATTGCTGCCGCTGCCGAACGATAGCTATACGATGCCCTATCCAGTACACTATAATCCTTATTTGTTGATATTTGTATACTGGAATATTTAAAGGTTTAGGTTGTAAGTTGTAAGAATTCCACGGTACTATCTGCCCGGAAACCGAAACCGCTCTTCATCACAGCATTGCAAAGCTCAGGAGCAGCTTGCCGAAGAACGCGAACACCAAAAGGTTGAAGATGGTGTTGACAATGATAAAGTAAATTATCTTGGGCACTGCCTCGATGCCGCCTGAAATGATGTAAATCGAATCTGAGACAATGTGAAAGATGACCAGGGCAATCATGCCAGTCACGACCACGCCCAAACCGAAATTCACTATCAGCAGCTGGGCAAGCCCGCCCGCAATGCCCCTTGCTATGGCATAAAACAGCGTATTAACGTCCACACCGGAGCTGATGATTTCTGAAGCTATTGTGGTTACGACTCCAAACACTGCTCCGACAGCCGGACCGTAAGCCGCGCCAGTAATTACGGTTCCAAAGGTCACCATCTCAACAGCTGAGGGCACGCGGATTGTGCGCTTGTAAATTGTTGAGTAAGAAGCGACGAATGCCAGAACTCCAACGAGAAGGATATCCTTGAGGTTCCTGCCAAAAATGACAACAACAAAGAGGGCAACAGCAAGGAGAAAGACTGTCTTTGGCTTTAAAGCGTGCCTGAGGTTCCTGAAAAGCTCAACAGCCTGCCTCAGAAGAGCATGAGCAGATAAGTTAACATTGCCATTACCAAAAAAGGCTGGAAATTTTGGCCTCAATTTGGCGGCAGCTGCTGCAGCATTTGGCCTTGAAGGCTTTTTAAAAAACATGTTATTCGGGAAAAAGGCATGCACAGCAATATTTAAACGTTTTCACAATATTCACGGCATAAACCCGAGCTTAGCTTACTTCGCCTTAAAGTTCTCAATCTGGGCCCTCAGGAAGTCGGCCTTGCTGTCCAGCGTAAGAAGGAGGTCGTACTCGTAAACTGTTGAGTTAACGTAAGCCTTCAATGCCGCACTGGCCAATCCAGAGCCTGTCTGCTGCAGCTCAGTGTAGCCTGTGCCGTTGGTGGAGCTGGCATTCTGGTCTATGAAAAAAGTGAAAGCGCCTGTTGTTTGCGAGCCGGTGTCCTTGAACCGGATGTAATTGATAATGGAAGATGTGTTAATGGACGTATGGTTGTCCTTGCTGCCATATCTGGTAAAGTTCACAAGAATTCTCGAGTTCTGGAGGACATGGTAATTAGTGAAGTCTGCTGCAGAGACGTCAACGTCGGAGGCAATAACGAGATTGCCAAGCTCAACCCTTGTCCTGGGCTCAAGCACCTTCGAGTTAGTTTCAATTTTCCACCGCAGCTTGCCGTCCTCAACCTTTACCGAGCCCTCTGAAACCTCAAGCGGAATTATGCGCTGGGAGCCCTGGCCTTCTTTTGCAACATCCTGAATCTGCTGGTCAAGCGAGGAGAAGGTGTTCCTGGCGCGGTTGACATTGCTCCTTTCCTGCAGGCTCTTAATAAACGGAATGCCTGCCTCAATCACGACAGTAAGCACAATAATGCCTACAAGAACGTAAATTACGGCAGAAACCCATATTGCGCCTTTTTTGCATTTGGGATCAAAGTGAAGCATTTTTCTCGCAACTCACAAAACACGCTTAGCGGTAAGTCAGTGGTAAGCGCACTCGCCTTCAACATCGCACTTGGCAGGGAAAACATAGCAGTCATCAGGATAAACAGTGAAGTCGCCATCAACCTTGACAGGCACCCTGACAGCCATTGATGCACCAACCGGTATGCTCACAGCGAACGACTGCTTTTTCGAAACCGAATCGGCTATTGTAAGGTTATGGATGTCCTCAGTGCTTGATATCTCATTCCTGAACGTGAACTGGAGCTCCTCATCAGTAGCTGTTATGCCGCTGATTGTGTACAGGAAGCCAACGCACCTTGCTGCATCATTACGGGCATCGGTGCCTTCCCTGGAGCTCTTGTAAATGCCTACGCCCTGGCTTATTATGAAAAACATCAGCATGACACCGACTACGAGAAGAATCAGCGCAACAGCCTTCTTGCCCGTAAGCGCGCCCCTTTTCGCACTAAGCAGCATTTTCATTTTTTGATTAACCTTTTTCCTAAAAAGGTTATCCCGTTTTTTGATTAACCTTTTTCCTAAAAAGGTTATGCAGAACAGTTGCGTATCTCTGAAGCGCTTTTTTCAAGCGGACTCCCGCCGCAAGGAACAAGGACGCCGCCTATAAGTATGCTTGGAACAATCCTCACGTTCTTAATCTTGCCATAAGTGGTGTAAGAGTAGCTCATGTTCAGAAAAGCGGACAAACCAACCGGAATTGTGGTGTTAATGGTGTCATTATTATAGATGTTCTTTTCACCTCCAATAGAAACGCTGAGCCCCTTTATTGCGTTTGATTCATCCTCATTGTTAAGCCTTACCTCAAGGTAGCCGGCATCGCCGCCCCCGCCGTAGCATAGCTGGGGAGTGCTGTCAATCTCGGCAACCTTCAGGCTTACCCTAAGGCTGCAGCCAAGCTTGGTCTGGGTGGTCTTCTCGGCCTGGTCGGTCTGCTGCTGGACAAAGCTCCTTCCCCAGTTCATGACTACAGCGCCAAGAGCCACAGCAAATGCGATAAGCAGGACAGTTGCAATCAGGGGAGAAACGCCTCTCTTGCCCTTACCGCTGCCGCCCCTTTGAAGATAAACCAAAACACTTTTACGCATAGCAACCCACCTCAGGAACGCTTCCAATTCTTGTTCTTTTTGTACGTTTCAATAAGCTCGTTCAGCTTTTTCTCCTCCTTGCTCATCGTGAGCATGTAAGGCACAAGGCCAACGGCCAGCACTCCAAAGCTGAGCGCAATCATGATATTAAGGAATCTTGCGTCAAGGTACCTGTTCACAAAGCCGACAACGCCGATTATCAGGAATGCAAAATACATCAGAAGCGACTTGTCCAGCAGCAGCAAGCTCTTTTCCCGGTTCAGCTTCGATTTTTCAATCTCGAGCGAAAGGACCATTTCAGCACTTGCGCCTCCTGAGCTTCCAGCCAATCGGCCTGCCCTCTGTTTTTGCAACCAATTCACCTCTTTTAGTTACTATTTTTAGTTACTATTGCTGGTTCAGCAAAAATCAATGCTTTCAACCGTAATCTTCCTGCTCTGGCACACTGCCCTCTTTTTTCCAACAACGATTATTGGCATGAACTCTGCATGCTTCAGCACGCCCTGCTTCACAACCTCAATGCTCATGGTCTTTTGAGGCGCAATGCTGACGTTCTTCTCGCCGCCCTGCGGGTTGTTGTAAATGTCAAATGCGCGCACTTTCAGCCCATCGACTTTGCGGTTGTTGTTATTGGTGACGTTGATATTTAAGGTTTGCGGTTTCTGGCAGTAGCCCGCTAAGGATATGCTGGTTTCCTGGCACAACGTCAGAATCTCGCCCTTTTCAGTAAGGTCCTCAACTGTTTTAGTGGTATGGCCCTTGCTCCACTGAAGCACAAACGTGCCTATAAAAACAACAAGGGCAGTCAGAAGCACCCACGAAATCCACACGGAGACCCCTTTCTTGCCGCTACCGCCTCTGCCTTGCAAACAATTCAAATGCCTGGTTTTCACGTTATTTCTCATTGCACATCACTTTTTCACAAACACACTGGTTGTAAGCTTATCCGAAGTGCGGAACACTGCCTTCAGCTGGATTTCCTCATCCGAAAATGAAAAGTCATAAGAGATGCCCGAAATCTTAAAGCTTGCGGCAGACGCAGGAACACTCATCTCAGAGCTGGAGCCTGAACCCACAAGGTAAGATGAGCTGCCAACAGACACGTTCAAGCCATCATCAAGCCTGTTGCCAACAGCAAGCACGCCCTTATACTTCAGCAGGTATACGAGCCTGAAGCCCGGCTCGGCTGAGCGGGCAAACGCCAGATAATCATTTGTAAACGCTGAAAACCTTTCCGTAACATTTGCACCATCATAAGCTGCGTTGTTAATAATTGCAGAGCCCTCGGTAACGTAGCCCTCATGGAGCAGCTGAAAAGTGTCCTTTGACTTCCTGATAGGAACATCATGCCTTGCAAGGCCAAATGCGTACGAGATGAGCAGCAGCGCAATAAGTATGTAAAACTGGCCTTTCTTGTTAGACAGAAGCCCTGCCATTCTCACTGCACCCTCACTTCCAGCTTGGTCTTGTTCAAAGTGGCATCAAAGCCCTTGTTTTCTATTATGAGGTTGTAGCGGCCTGTTGTAAGCGTCTTGTTTCCGGAAAGGGCTATGTCATCGTATTCCAGGTCGGTGAAGACCACAAAGGTGTCCTGGTCGATTGCGTAGCCAAAGCTCGGGTTCACTGAGTCAAGGAACTTCCTCTCCTTGAGCAGGCTCTCGACCCTCTCAACACCGCCGGACTGCCTCGTGACGAATATGTAAGCGGTGCCTGCCCTTGCATCGCTTGTCATGTTAAGGGCAGAGCTCGTTGACGACTTGTCAAAGCTCCTGCTGTCTGTTGCAAGACCAAGCGAGAAGTTGCCAGTAACGAAGTAGATGAGCCTGTCCCCTGAACTGCTGCTAATGCCGGACTGCACATACTGCACGGTAAACAAAAGAGCCCTGACAGACAGGGTTGTTGTGGCAGTGGCAGAGCCAACATCAACCCCCATTGTGTAAGTCCCGTTTGTCGCAGGAGAGTCAAACACGAGCGTGTAGTTGCCAGCGCCGTTGTCAAACACAGATGCCGGGATGGCCCCGCCATTAATCTTTACCGTGAAGGCAGCAGCGCCGAGCTCGCCAAGCCTCTGGCTTGACGAGGTTGTCACAATTACATCGGTTCGCACAACGTCGCCTGTGAAAACTGTCGGGCTCTGCAGCGTTATGGTTGACGCTGTAGAGGTTGTGCTCACTTCGAAAGTTGTGGAGGCAGGCGTGTTCTCATTAAGGATGGCATCGTGGCACTTGACCAACACGGTGTTCGAGCCCGTGCTGGCGCTCACCTTCGTCTCATGGTAGGTGCTGTTGGTGTAGGTAAAGTTTAGGTAAGTCGCGCTGTTGAGGCTGAAAGCGCATATCGCCTTCTCATTGGTGTTCAAGGCAAGCACAACATCCTGGGAAGCAAGAACGCCGCTTGAGCTCGGCTTGCTGAACGTGATTGATGGGGCGGTTGTGTCAATCACAGTGCTTACAGAGCTGCTCAGGCTGCTGTTGACGCCGGCCAAGTTGCGGGAGTGCACTCTGGCGTTGTAAGTTGCATCAGCAGTAAGGCCTGTTACGGTGTAGTTGGTGGTGTTGCCGACCCAGGCATAGAACTCGGGGCTGCTGAAGTCAGAATTATTATCCGCCTGCAAGCTGTAGTTGTCAACGCCAGAGTCAGCATCCATGCTCTGAGTCCAGTTAAATGCAACAGAGGTCGTGTTAGTGTACTTCGAAGGCTCAGTCATCTGCGGAGTGGAAGGCGGTGAGGTGTCTACCAGCAAGGAGTAGTTTGTCGTGGCGCCAAAGTTGCCTGCCTTGTCCTTTGCCTTCACGTGGAAGTACATCCTGCCATCGCCAACAGCGTAAGCCCTGTCCCAGATGCCATCCTGCTTTAAGTCGCGCACGTCCACTTTTATGCCATACTCGGAAGTGTTTGTCGTGTTGCTGCATACACCAAGCACTTCGCCGCACTGGTAGCTCTGCGTTGAGCTGTCAATTGAGCTGTTGGAAACAGCAAGCAGCAGGTTGTGCCTGTTGTTGTCATCATCAGTCTCACCGGCAACTGCAACAAAGAACCTTGAGCCCGTTACCGAAGTAGTCATCGGAACCTCAACAGTGTAGCTTGTTGCATCCAGAATTGAGCTCACAAAGCTTATGTCGTTGCTCGTGTCCACAATCAGGCTGATGTTGCTGCCGTTCATCGCAAATGATGTTGGAACTGCTGTAATGACGTATACCCTGAAGCCCATGGCATCGGGCGAGCCTGTAGAGGCCTCTGCCAGCTGCACAGTTACCCTGACAACGTCATTGGCAGAAAGGTTGCCCTTAACCTCAACAAACACTGCAGAGGCGTTGCCTGTGCTGTTGAACTTCAGCATGGTTGATTTGCCATCGTTGGAACTGCTGGCCAGCGTTGCGTGGTCGTTCTCGGCCTCGGGCACGTTATCCGGAATGGTTGTAGCGTTTGTATCAAGGACGTAGCTGTACAAGCCTACACCTGACAGCGTATCATTCGCCGACCAGTTGAAAGAGACAGCGCTGTTCGAGCTCCACGCGCTCTGCGAATGGGTGCTGCTGACCGAAGGCGCATCCGGCAGCGAGATGTCCACAATTATGCCATCTGATGTGCCGTTAGCGCTCCTCAAGCCGGCTGTGTTAATGGCCCTGACCTCAAACGTGTAGTTTGTGCCGTTGCTCAGGTTCAGGCTGTAAACAGTAACTTCAGCAGCTATGCCGGCATACTGCCACGTCTCGTTAAGGCGCCTTGTAAAGTTGTCAAAGACAATCCTGTACTCCCACTCAAGCGGGATGTGCAGAAGCTCACTCTCATGGTCTGTTGAGTTCCACCTCGCATGCAGCGACGAATCAATGTTGGTGTACGTGCCGCCATCAACAACAGTCGGGATGCCTGGCGGAGTGATGTCAAGGCCTACTCCTGACGTGTTCAGGAATATTGTGTCGTTAGTCCTGTTCACGTTGCCAGCCAGGTCGCGAACTTCCACGATGGCTGTCTTGTTGCCGTTGCCATCAGAGAGCAGCCAGGCCTTCGCAGTCGTGCAGCCCTCCCAATCGGTAAACTGCTGGTTCTCATTCGCAAAGCGGCAGCTGCTGACTCCTCCGGATACTGTTGTGGCCGTTCCCCCAGAGGTGTCATTAAACGCGGCAACAAGAGTCACAGCCCTGCTGAAAGTGTATTCGGTGCTGACATTGGTGAAGCCGGCAGGGCTCAGCCCGAAGATTGAGATGGTCGCGTTAGGCCTTGTGTTGTCAAGCGTGATGTTCACAGCCGGCCTGAAATAGTTGCCCTCGCTGTCATTAACCGTTGCTGTCAGCTTCTTCACGCCATCACTTGCATTGTTGTTCACACCGATAGTGTAGTTGGCAGCATATATGCCATCAGAAGCGACACTGTCAATGCCAACACCGTCGTCGTGCATCACCAGCGCCTGCGTGGAGGTATTATCAAGCTTCTGCAACTCTGTTAAGTTTATCAGAGCTGTAAGGCCTGCTGATGCCGAGTCATAAAAGAACGTAAGGTTGTCACCGTTCTTCACAACTGCGGGCGAAACTGTCAGCGGGCCAAGCGGTATAGGCAGCTTTACTTCAATGGTATCGTTAGACTCCTGAACGTTACCGACTTTGTCACGGGCCTGCACAACCGCGGTCTTGTTGCCTGAAGATGTGGTAAGCTGCCATACCTTATTTGTAACACAAGCCTCCCAGTCGCCAAAAACACGGTCCTCATTCGCAAACCTGCAGGAATCCATCGCAACAGAATCGTTTGCGTTTACCGTAAGCTTCACAAGCCGATAAATACTCAGAGCCACGTTGTCGTTAATGACTATGCTCACGTTCGGCTTCGTATTGTCAAGCGTGATGTTCACCCTTGGCCTGAAGTAGTTGCCAGCCGAGTCGTTGACCTCGGCAATGAGCTGCTTCAAGCCGTCGCTCTCATTGTTCAGCATGCTCAGAGTGTAAGCTGCAGAATAAGTCGCGTCACCCATCAGGAAGTCGCTGTTGACGCCCGAGTCGTTAAGCAGCAATGCGCCTGAAGTGTTGTCAAGGTTCCTCATCTCGGACTGGTTAATGCTCACGTTGAACCCTATCCTGTTGCCTGTGAACGTGAACAGCACAGAGCTTCCGTTCCTTACAATAGTCTGGTTGGCAGCCAGCGTGCCGAAGACTGCGCCAACTGCCGTTGTCACTGTCGTGCTGACCTCGTTGCTTGCCGCTGACTCAAGCAGCGCGTTATCAACAGCAGTCACCTTGTAATAATACTTCGCATTCACGCCCGGAAAGTCCGTCGTCTTATTAAAGTTCATGCTCACATTCTTAACCCTGGTTGCGGAAGACAGCTCAAAGCTCACGTTAGTCGAGCGGTAAACATTATAATAAATCACGTCCGCAACAGAAGCTGTAACATTGCTC
>JACPTF010000019.1 GCA_016192915.1 Candidatus Woesearchaeota archaeon
GATAAGCTTTTCTTACCCCAAAAAGCTACAAAGATTGAAACAGATGTTAAAAAGAATTAAGTGGGGACGCTGGGACGCCCAGAATAAGGCACAGTTGTCCTTACCCATTTGAACCCAGATCCGAGGCTTTCTACTATGGGTTAGTCATCGCCTTCAGTTTTGCTGTCGGCTCAGTTCTCCAATCACTGGAGGCCCCCATAATGCCGGGTTGTACCATCCCGCAGCACTACTCAAGAGCCGCGGGTGTTTATACTACGTCCCCACAAAATTTAAGGCTTTGCAGCAACATATTTAAATGTTTAGATGCGGGTAATGATGCATGAAAAAGAGGTTCTTTGAGGCAGTCGCAACGCTCATAGGCACAACCATTGGAGCCGGTGTGCTGGGCATACCATACGTTGTTGCCAAATCCGGCCTGGGTGTGGGGCTGCTGCACGTTATGATTATAGGCACAGCAGTGATTCTTGTAAATCTGATGCTGGGAGAAGTAGCTCTAAGGACAAAAGGCAACCACCAGCTGACAGGCTATGCAGAGAAGTACCTTGGCAAGGCAGGCAAGAGGCTAATGGCACTTTCCATGGCGGCGGGCATATATGGGGCATTAATTGCCTACATCATAGGCGCAGGCATATCACTTAATGCCATACTGCCTCAACTTCAGCCAATTTATGGAAGCATAATATTCTTTGCTATAGCAGCAGCCATTGTCTACCTCGGGCTTAAGGCAGTTGAAAAATCAGAGCTGCTACTGGCGTTCTTCACGGTTATGTTAATTACTATTATAATAGTGGCTGCACTGGCATCTGACAAGTTCTCAGCTGCAAACTTCACAAAAATAAGCATCCAGAATGCGTTACTGCCATACGGAATTGTGCTGTTCGCATTACTTGGGGCAGTTGCAGTGCCAGAGATGAAGGAAGAGCTCGGAAACGGCAAAGGCAGAAAATTGCTGAAAAAGGCGATAATAATAGGGGGCCTTGTGCCGATAGCCCTGTATGCGCTGTTTGCTGCCGCCATTGTCGGAATGAGCGGGGCATCAACCAGCCAGATAGCAACAACCGACCTTGGCAGCAGGCTGGGCGAACTGACGGCAATAATGGCAAATGCCTTTGCGGTTCTGGCAATGAGCACATCGTTCATAGCGCTAGGGCTGGCACTAAAAGAAATGTACCAGTACGATTACAAGCTCGGCAAAAAAACAGCGTGGGCACTCACATGCATAATCCCAATAATTGCATTCCTGCTTGGGGTAAAGGGATTCATAGCTGTGCTGGGAATAGCAGGAGCAATTGCTGGCGGAACAGAGGGAATACTGCTCGTCAGAATGCACACTGCCGCTGCAAAAAGGAAAAGAAGCGAACTCAAGCCAGAATACGCAATCAACGGAACACGGATTTTATCAACCGCGCTCACCCTCATGTTCCTGCTTGGAATAATATACGCTGCGTACGCCGCGCTAAAAGTAATAAGCGGCTAGGCACTATTTCCTGCCTTTGCGCTCAAGCGTGTAAAGGATTCCAATGACAGCCAAGAGGACTAATATTCCTATAAAGACGTAAAGGCGGTAAATAAGAAGAAAATTACGCACAGACATAAGCAGGCTGAATATTGCAAGGCCGGCATTTGACGGCAGATTGGATGCCGCTGCCTTGGAAGCTGAAGCAAAACCGCCAAGATTGGCAAAAAGGTTAATCCTGAATACAAAAGCAGCAACACCAGCGCAAATAACAGCGGCGGCCAGGGCAATGGCCAGTGACTTCAGCTTATTCCTCATAATTGCGGAAGGAAACGAGAAAAGCAAAGCTACCCAGCCCTTAACCCACAAAACAACTTCATAAAGCTGGCCAGTCCTGTAAGACAAGAAAACAGTTGTTGCAAGGACAACAGCAAGAACAGCTGCCGCAACTGATTGCCACACCTTATAAGGCACTTTTCCGATGCGGGACTTAATACCTGCCGCAGACCAGCCGATTGAGCTGCGAACATTTGCAATGGCCCTGCTAAAATTAGCCGGCGCAGCTTTTCCAGCAACCTCAACAGGTACAACTTTCATTGTTTCGTTCTTGTTATTGCCTGCCCGGATTTTTTTGAAAAGGGCTGAAATAAGGTTTTGGGACTCGTTGGTTTTGGAAACATTGGCAACCATAACTTTCTCACTGATATTTGCAGTTGCCATTACTGAAACATTCGCTGTTTCCTTAGCCGTTTCGTTAGCGCCTGTTCCAATGGCAAACTCCTTGAGCTTAGGAGTAAAAAAGGCAAGAGCAACGAGAGCCAGGACAACCACTGCAACAACAGCGACAGCTTTAATGCCGGCGCCCTTCCCAAGTCGAGCATAGCTCGACTGGGCCCAGTCGTGCCCTGCACGACTTGGGTTTGGCGTGACAACAGAAGCAGCAACTTTCCTGCCTGGAACCACAACAGCTGCTGCAGCAGCAAGTTCCCTCTGCTTGAATACGCCTTCCCAGGGATAATGCTTTGGCTTTGGAATGAATTCACTCCTCTTCGCTGAAGCCAGGGCAACTGCCGCAATAAGGAGCAAGATAAAGGGAACAACAAGAAGGCCTGCAGCAGCAACAGCCGCGATGCTGCCATAATCAAGACGTGGCAATGGCAGGATTTTGAAGTAAAACGCAAACGCCAGAACCGGGATGGTTGCCAGGAACAGGAAAAAAGCAGCAACCAGCCAAAGGACAAAAGGATCGTTATTTCTCATCAAACCCCCTCGAAAAATAAGTTACTACTTCAAAATAGGTTCTATTATTTAAAGGTTTTGTGGGCGAATTAAGGTTATGCATTAAAGAAGAAAAAAACAGAATAAAAAACAAGAAAAAAGAAAAGAACTTAGTAGTATGTCTGGGTTCCTTCCTCTCCCTGGCCCGGGCCCTTCATTCGCCTGAAAGCAACAACAACGCCCACAACAACGAGCACAACTATCAGGGCAATAAGGCCGAGCTGCAATAGCTGCACGGTGCTGCCAAGGTTCGGGCTGCCAGCGCCTGCTGCTGAAACAACATTAGCAGGCAAGGGGAACTCCTTCACAACGTCGCCAGCCTGGTCCTTGACCCTCACGACCAAGACCTGTGCTCCAGCTGGTGAATTCTTATTGGCCGAAACCACAAGGTAGACTGTCTGGCTGTCCCCGCCCTTAACTGCTACAACGTTGCTCGGGCTGAACTTTACAGTTGCCCAGTCCGAAGCAGCTGCAGACAAGCTGAAACTCTTGCCGGTTGTGCCGTCATTTGTTATCGTTATCGGGTATGAAACGGCTACACCGCCAGCCGCAACATCCTGCTGCTCAGGGCTGTATATCCTGACGCCGTTTGCCGAAACAGATGTTGAAGTTGCTGGTGTTTCACATGCGCCCTTTGTAACAGTTATCTGCTTTGTGCCAGTTACCGTCTTGTCACCTTCCTCGAAAGTAACCTCGGCCTTCACATCATAAGTGCCAGGCTTCGCGCACTGGTCAACCCTGAGGAAAAACTCCTCTGAAGTGGCAGACTCATCTGACTTCAGGTCATCAATGAAGTCAGGGCTTGCTGTAACGCCAAGCTCTGGAATGCTAACCCTGACCTTGACATCGCGCTCTGTGCTGTCACCAAGGTTCTTAACCCTTACGGTAGCGAGCAAAGCCCTTCCGGCCTGTACCATGTCCTCGGGGTTAACATTAAAGTCCTTGATAACGACCTCGTGGTCAGTTGGGGTAACCTTTATCCTGTAGTTCTGGGCAATCTCGTCATTGTCCCTTCCAGCTACGATGACCCTAATCCTGTATGTGTCTTCAGTAGCCCTGTCAGGCAATTTGAGCTTCAAGGTCTTGACGTAGCTGACACCCTTCTCAACATCAAAAGGCGAGGTCGAGTCGCTTATGTCCTGGCTCTTGGAGAACTCAAAGCCTGTCACGAAAGCCCTTATCTCAATATCCTTTGCATCAGATGATGCGGTGAGCTTAATCCTGAGGGTGAAATCCTGGCCCCTTTCAAGGTCACGGACATTATTACTGGAAACGCTCAACTCAAAGTTGTCAATCTCTACAGCATCAACCTTGACAGGCACCTGATTGCCTGCTGAAGGCGCGCCTGAAACAACTATGTCACCAGATATTGCCGAACCCGACTCGCTGGTGCTTGTCGTAACCTGTGCAGTGAGCTTTGTCTTCTGATTAACAGAAGCTGCTGAAGGCACTGAGACAGTAAACTTAGCTACGCATGAAAGAACAGAGCCACAGTTAACTGATTGGGGCGAAACCTGCCAGCCAAGGTCGCTTGCCACTGTAATCACCTGTATAAACTGGTTTGCAGTAGTGTCGTTTGCGGCTGAAACCGTTACATCGAACGCAGTTCCGGCAACAACATTTGACGGAACGCCGGAAAAGGAAACCTTTGGAGCAGCTGCAAGAGCTGCGGATGAAAGCATCAGCAAGCTGATGACAGACATCAAAAGAACAACAAACATACTCTTAGACACATTCATTTTCAAACCACCCCAACACTTGTTGATTTAATAGTCACCATACACCTTATGGACTGCGTTTCAATCGATAAAGGAAGCTTCTATATAAATATTTCGATTTTTTAGCATACAAGAGTAGTTACTTTTGTTATCTATTATATAGTGGTTATAAACTTGGCAGCAGTTTACGCTGCAGCGATGCTGCGATATTGGCGATATTGATTAGCATTGGATATCATTGCAGGATTAACGGCCTGTGCTTTACCCTTCTGCCATCATCGCTGTTGAAGACAACCCTCACGAAGGGGTCAAATACGTCAGGGAAGGATAGCTCGAAATTGACCGACTTCTTGTTTGTTTTTGAAAAATCAACGTTGCGCCTTTCCCTAAGCCCAAGCTCAGGAATGGAAACAGTTACCTTTGAGTCAGCGTTATCAGCATTCGACTCAAGGCTTACAATCACGAGGGCTTCAGAGTTCTTGACTGCCGAAACCTTGCTTATTTTGACGACTTTCTCAGCTGCCGCAGCATTCGCCGAGACCGAGATGATAGCAAGAAGAAGAACAGCTGAAATGAAGAAAAGCCTGAATGACGTCATTTTTTGAAACCCCCCAGCAACAGCTGTTAAAAACGCTGAAGGATGACCTATTATTTAAAGTTTTTGGAAGTGACGCTACTTTAAAATGAAAACATGATAAGCTGTAATAGCCGCAGCAACAATTAAAAACTGCATGCAGTGCATGGCAGCAAGGAGATGGAAGTATGGAAAGCAAAAAAATAGCGATTGTTGGTGCAGGCCCTGCTGGAAGCTTTTCCGCTTACTTGCTGGCAAAAGCAGGATTTGAAGTGCAAGTCTTCGAAGAGCATGCAACAATAGGGGAGCCTGTAGCCTGTACTGGAGTTATTACTGCAGATGTGATGACGAAGCGGCTGCAGCTGCCAAAGGAACTCATCGTTAACAGAATTGCAAAGGCAAGGATAATTGCACCCAATGACGAGTTTATTGAAGTAAAGCTGAAGAATGACATAATAATAGACAGGGCAGGGCTCGACAGGCACATTGCGGGAATGGCGAAAGAGGCGGGGGCAAAGTTCTACACAAACCACAGGTTTGAAACGTTTGAATATGGCAATAGCGAAATTAAAAAAATAATCGCTGCCGTAAAGGATAAAGCAAAAGGCGAAACTAAAAAAATTGAAACAAATTACCTGATTGGGGCTGACGGGCCTATAAGCTCTGTTGCAAAGGCGGCCGGGCTGTTTGGCAACAGGCAGTTCTACTCAGGAATACAGGTAACAATCCCTGTTGAGAACGACAACGCGATTGACTTTTATCCAAGTAGGGAAGGCATAGCGTGGCTTGTGCCGGAAAACAACGGAGTGGCAAGGGTTGGGATTGCAGCGAAAAAAGAAGCAAATTCTTACTTCAGGAAATTTATCACGGCTGTGGTGGGAGAAGGATTTGAAAAGAAGATAATAGGATGGCAGGCAGGGCCAATACCCATTTACGACCCTAAGCTAAAGTCCGCAACAAAGGACGGGAAAGTGCTTCTTGTAGGGGATGCGGCAACGATGGTCAAGGCCCCCACACTGGGAGGGATAAACCAGAGCCTGATCGGGGCAGAAGCTGCAGCGGCCGCGATAACAGAAAATAAGAACTACGAAAGTTTGTGGAAGGAAAAAATGGGGACAGACTTGTACCTCTCGCTGCTGATGAGAAAGGCAATGGAAAGGTTCAACAACAACGAATACAACCAGCTTGTTGCAACATTCAAAAAGGAAAAGAACAAGGCCATCCTGGAAAGTTATGACAGGGATGAGCCGAGGAAGTTTGCGCTGAAGCTCCTGCTAAAAGAGCCAAAGCTGATTCTGCTTGCGATGAAAGCATTGTTCTGAAGGTTTTCGATTATGGAAGCAAATATAAAACGACACAAGTTTAAACTTATGATATGTGTCGTTTTAAATTTAGTAGCGGATAATAATAAGTAAGCAATAATGTCCGCTACTAAAAATCCGCAACTAATTTAAATAGCGTCCGAATTCGGCATGGGAAGGAAACAGTCGAAGGTGTTGAGGCAACAAAAGTGGCTGAAGCGCAAAGCAAAAAAGAAGAGAAAAACGCAGGGAAAGACTTTGGAGAAGGCATCGAGGTCGTAAAGGCCGAGCCTCAGGAAGAAAAAGATGTAGAGATAAACTTTGGGAGAATCCTCTCATTCTTCAAGCAAAAGCCGGAAGAAACAGAGGCGGCGAAGTCGCCTCTGCGCATCGGCTCAAGTCGGCACAAGTCCGCTTCGAGCGGACTGTACAATCCTGCAAAGCAGGATTTGCAGCTGCCGACTGAGCAATCGGGCAACAGCCCGATTCGCTCTGCCGATGCTGAAAAAGAAGCAGCCGAGCACAAAACAGAACATGGGAGGGATGATGAAGGGGAAATAGACGTGGGCAAGCTTGTTTCCGGCATAAAGGGCATATTCAAAGGCGTGAAGGAAGCAAACCCAAATCGCGCCAAAGCACGATTGGGCCCAGTCCCAAAAGCCGACTTGGGAACAGAATCCGCTGAAGGCGAAGATGTTTCTCTCAACCCGCAAGCCGCAGTTGAGTTTCTCAAAAAAAGGGGGATGCTGATACTCCTGATAACAGGCATTCTGATAGCCATGGGCATCACTGCAAACGTGAGAACGCAGGTTGCAGCGCTGCCATTCACTTACGAATGGGCCCAGAATTCTGTCTACAACACAATACAAAGTGACATAAGCAGCGCCATAAGCCAGCAATACCCGAACCTCCCGGAAGCGAGAAAAAACCAGATACTAAGCGATGAGCTGGCAAAGGCCAGGAAAAGCAAAACGTACACATTCAAAACAGGCCAGTACACAGGCCAGACAATAAACATCCAAGACCAGGTTAAATCAACAGCAGAATTCATAAAAGGCTTCTACAAAGACGAAAACGGCAAGCCATACTCGCCAGATATTGACCCGTACTACTGGTACCGCTATGCAAAAAACATCGTTGAGACAGGCCACATTGGAGATGAAGTAAAGAACGGCCTGGAGTGGGACAACCACCAAGTTGCCCCATTTGGAAGGCAAATCCTGCCAGAAGACACTTTCTTTCCATACCTCATCGCCTATCTGTACAAGACTGTAAAATTCTTTAACCACGCGGCAACGCTGTGGGAAGTGCAGACAAACGTGTACCCCGCGCTGCTGTCAGCACTTACTGTGCTGCTCATATTCCTCATAGGCAGAAAGATAGCGGGCAACGTGGCAGGATTCTTCGGCTCGCTAATGGCAGGGCTGCACGCAGCTTTCGTCAACAGGACAATACACGGCGACAACGATGCAGCAGTCATGTTTTTTGCAATACTGACCCTATGGCTGTTCGTAGAGGCAATATACGCAAACAAAACGATAAAAAGACTCGCACTTGCAGCACTCGCAGGGCTGGCTGCTGCAGTGTTCAGCATTGGCTGGGGAGGATGGTGGTTCGTACTGGTGTTCATAATAACGGCCTCAGCAGCCACAGTTGCAGCAGGTGCACTGAACAGCTTCATTTCCTCGCTAACGAAAGGACGTCGTGTAGCAGAGGCAGCAATTGACGGAATAAAAGCTGCCACAATAGGCACAGTAGGAAAACTTGTTACAATACCAACAGCTGTATTCCTGATAGCAACAGCATTCTTTGTCGGCATATTTACGAGCTTTGACAGAATCATTCAACTGCCAAGGATCATATTCGGCATAAGCCACCTGAAATCCGCAGTGCTCTCCCAGTCTTACTGGCCAAACGTACTTACAACAGTGGCAGAGCTGAACGAAGGAAGCTTACAGCAGGTCATAAGCCAGATAAAGCCAGGAATATTCTGGCTCTCGCTGCTAAGCGCAGCACTGCTAGTTGCGCTCGCGGCCATACACTTCATGCTGCCGCTGATGAAAAACCAAACAAGCCAGAAGCTCAGGCAGCACTTCCAGCCAAAAGAGGAAAACGCGCTTTACTCAATATTCTTCGCCACCCTTGTTTCAGTATGGTTCATAGGAACAATTTACGCGTCAACAAAAGGAATAAGGTTTGTGCTGCTGCTGGCCCCAATGGCAGGGCTCGGCTTCGGAATGACACTAGGGCTCATATTCAAGACAGCAACATGGACAAACGAAAACTTCCTGAAAATAAACAAGGTAGCCACAGCAGCAGCAATATTCGCAGTCCTCGCAATGGCAGCATACTCAACCGATGTGATAAAAGACGCTTACAATGTAGCCAAACATGACACTCCAATAATGAACGACGCATGGTACAGCTCACTTACTGCAATAAAAGAAGATTCCAACAGCACAACAAAAGACGCAACAATAACATCCTGGTGGGACTTCGGCCACCACTTCAAGGCCATCACAGACAGAAGGGTGACATTTGACGGCACAACCCAGCAGGGACCGCAGGCGCACTGGGTAGGGAAACTCTTCATGATAAGCAGCGAGACAGAAGCGGCAGGCATACTAAGAATGCTTGACTGCGGAAGCAACACGGCATTCGATGCTCTAAACAGCGTTAAGAACGACTATCCAAATTCTACAAAGATAATATACAGGATGACACAAACACCCTCAAAGAATGAAGCTGACAAAGCACTTACGCAGGAATATGGCCTCAATGCAGAGCAGGCAGCAAACGTCACAAAGTACACGCACTGCGAACGTCCTCCAGAGGGCTACGTCATAGCCTCAGAGGACATGATAGGCAAGTCCGGAGTATGGGGGCACTTTGGAAGCTGGGACCTTGAAAAGGCAGTAATATGGCAGACTATGAGAAGCAAGAGTGAAAAGGAAGCGGTCACAGAAATGAGAGACATGTTCAACTACAGCGATGAAAAAGCAAAATCGGTTTATAACGAACTTAGAAGGATAAAAGATGACCGTGAAGCAAACACGTGGATAGCGCCATGGCCAAGCTTCTCAAGCGACGTAAGCGGCTGCCAAACACTGGCCAATCCAGAAAACGAGCAGGAAAGAATACTAGTAAGGTGCGGCAATGGGCTGGCAGTTAACCTAACGACATACGACGCCTATTTCCAGGCGCAGGACGGCAGCGTCCTACACCCGATATCACTTGTTTACCTCTCAAACGAAACAGGAACGCAACAAGTTGTTGAAAAGATATTCACAAACAACACAGTGCCGCAAAGGCTGTCAACAATACTAATACCGCAGGGAAACAGCTACGCCAGCATACTGGCAAGCCCTGAACTCGCAGGGGGAATGTTCACGAAGATGTTCTTCTTCGGAGGAACAGGGCTGAAACACTTCAAGCTCCTGACGCACCAAACAGGGCTGACAGGAACAAGCGTATACGTATACAAGGCCGACTGGGACAGCCTCCGATAAGGGCGAAAAAATGGACTTCTACGCAATAATACCAGCCCGTAACGAAGAGAGAAACATTGCAGCCGTGATAGATAAAACAAAAAAATTCTGCGCTTCAAAAAGAATCATAGTAGTTGATGACGGCTCAAAAGACAATACCGCAGCACAAGCAAGAAAGCAAGGCGTAACCGTTTTAAGGCACATCATAAACCTCGGGAAAGGAGGGGCGCTAAGAACAGGAAGCCTCTACGCACACAAAAAAGGTGCGGAAGCCTTCATATACATGGACAGCGACGGCCAGCACAACCCCGAAGACATACCACGGCTTCTTAGTGAGCTGAAAAACAACGACATCGTCTTCACATACAGGGACAGGGCAAGCACGCACATGCCCACTGTAAAGAAGTTCGGCAACTCATTCATCAACAGGACAATGAGGATCCTTTTTCACATCAATGTGAGGGACACGCAGTGCGGCTACAAGGCAATGACCAGAAAGGCATACGAAAGGCTCGGGCTTATCTCAAACGACTACAGCATAGAATCAGAGATAGTTGCAAAAACAGGGAAATACAAACTCAAGTTCTCGCAGTTACCGATAAAAACGATTTATGCTGACAGGTACAAGGGCACAACAGTCTTTGACGGGATAAACATCGTTATGAAAATGCTGTGGTGGAAAGTTGGGAGGTGAAAATGAGCAGCAGAACACTTGAAACCATCATTCATCCAGAAGCAGACACAGCAACTTTCCTAAATCTGCTGCGGCAGCAATTTAACATCACACGCATCTATTACCCGGGCGCAGGTACTGATGATACACTTGAATCCGCCTTTGCACAACAAGAAATAACGTACTTAGACAAAATGGTGTTAGACATCATTCTTGAAGGTGTGAAACTCAGATTGAATTTTGAAGATGATGGATTCACCAGCTTTTTTGAATTTATAAGGAAATTCGCCAAAGGCAGGAACTACGTTCTCGGTGACTTCGGCAAATCCCCTTTCGCCGATGGCACTTTTGGCGCTGTTTTCTACAAGGACATACATGCAACCGAAGAAGAACTTGCAGAAATATTAAGAACCCTCCGCACAGGAGGGGTGGTAATACACGGCAAAGATATTTGCGAAGGCGAGGAGGGCAGGAAGATGCTAGAAGCAGCGGCTATGCTCGGTATGCTCAGGGAAGTAAGGCTCCCGTACACTCACCCAGATTTGACCGTTTTCCAAAAGGCGTGAAAGCGGCAATCAACAATCCCCACAGCAGCAAAAAGCATATAAACCAGCAAAGAAAGCCAAACGGGCATGGCGCTTGGCATACAGGTCTTCGGAATCGTATTCGGGGCATTCATGCTCTACATGACATTCCTGCAGTGGAAAAAGAGGGAGTTTACGTTCAATGAATGGGCGTTCTGGAGCCTGTTTGCCTTGACGTTTAGTGGTGTATCGCTTTTCCCGCAAGTGCTTGACCCAGTAATAGCCGTGCTTGAGCTCGGAAGAAAGCTTGACCTCTTCATCATCATTGGCTTCATGTTCCTGATAGCAGCCACATTCTACACTTACAGGGTCGTGAGGAAAGTCCAGAAAGGGCTTGACGAGCTAGTAAGGCAGCTCGCACTCGAAAGGGCGCAGGAACCTGACCTTTTTAGAAAAAAGGTCAATCAAAAAACTAAAACGGGCAAAAAAAGAGAAAAACAAAAATAAAAAACAGCTGCCGAGAAAATACTCACGCTACTCCTCACGCTGTGGCCAAATTACTTAGCTGGTGAACAAAATGCAAGTAGGAATAAAACTCTGGAGCTCTAATCCTGTCAAGTACGTTAAGGACTCAGATTTTGCCGACTTCATAGAGGTTCTGCCAAGAAGCGAAAAAAGCCTGGAAAAATTTGCAAGAAGGCCGCACAACTACACTGTGCACGTCCCGCATGAAGGGTTCGGGTTCTGCCCCCTGCTCGACATGAAAAAAAGCAGGAAGCTCCTTGAACACGCAATAAGAGCGGCAAAAAAGCTGAAAGCTGAAACGCTGATAATGCACACAGGCTACATGAGGAAAGCCATTGATGAAAAGTCAATGAAGGACGTGATTAAAAATGCCGCAAAACTGGCGAGAAGCGCGAACTATGGCCGCGTACTGATTGAAAACGGCGTTCATAAAGGCACATTCTACGTGGACAAGGGCAGGTACTACGCCTGCTACAGCCACGAGCAGATGAAGGAAGTGCTTGAGCTAAGCGGGGCAGGGTTCTGCCTTGACCTTGAGCATGCCGCAATCACAGCCCACCAGCTGGGACTGGACTACGGCAAGCACGTGGCAGACCTTATGAGGCTAAAGCCCGAGTACTTCCACCTCAGCGGCGTAAGGCTAGCCGCAGGAGGCCATCACATAAGCATATTCGACAGTGATATTGACTTAAGCTATGTAAAGAGCCTCCTGAAAAAAGCAGGCAAGCCCGTGTGCCTGGAAACGCCCATAGACATAGGGCAGAGGAAGAGGGAAGTGGAGTTCTTGAAAAATGGCAACGGCTAGAGCTGTGGATAAAGAAAAGCTAATCGTAAAGGGCTTTCTCCTGCTTTTCATAGCCGCAATTGTGTCCTGGATAATTGTCAGCACCATAGACTTTGTCAATCTGGCCGACACCAGAGTGCATGAACTGCCTGATTACGTCAAGGGAATGAGCCCCCTTAGCAGGGGGATTTTCCTCAGCCTGACGTTCCAGCTGGCCTATTACCTGATTGCGCTCGGCCTTTTCGTGGAATTCCTTAAGCCAAGCATAAGGCTGAAATGGAATGGGAGCAAACTTCTAACCCTGATTTCCTCGGTATTTATTATCAACGGTCTGCTGGCAGTCATTTCCGGCGGCATAAGGACCGGATTCAGAGGCGGCTTGTATGACACAATGTTTTATGGCATCGGTTTTGGCATACTTTTCCTTTCAAACTTCAACCCAAAGGCAACAGGAATTAAGATAGCTTTGTGGACCAGGCTGATTGAGGTGTGCGGCCCCATAATAGGCTACACAGTAATTCCCGCAGCATTCGGATATTACACTGGTGGGGCTTTCGGGCACTTCGGCTACGGATTTCAAGGAATGGTAACGAGCTTTTACTTCTGGAACGACTTCCTCGTCCAGTCTTTGAGCCTGATCCCGGTCTGGATTTTCCTGCGGAAGGGCGGGACAAAAAAATTCTGGATAGCATCGTTCAGCATCGGCGCGGTAATTGTTGGGTTAGGTCTGGCATATCTTTTACCGGCTCTCTTCTGAACATTTCTGCGCAGCATAAACGTTTAAATAGGCGCTGCAGCAACTAACAACTTCTGAATCAGAATGAACATCCTTTTCGTGATAGAAAACTACCTGCCCCACATAGGCGGAGTCGAAGTTGTTTTTAAGAACCTTGCGGAAGGGCTTGTCAAAAGGGGGCATACTGCAACGATAATAACACACAGGCTTAAAGGCACGGCTACAGAGGAAACGATAAACGGGGTAAAAGTAAAAAGAATCAGCTGCCTTGGCAGCAGGTACTTATTCACGTTCCTATCAATTCCGGCCGCAATTTCTGCCGCAAGAAAAGCAGACCTTGTGCACACAACCACATTCAACGGATTCTTCCCCGCATGGCTGGCGGCAAAACTTTCTGGGAAGCCACTGGTCGCAACAATCCATGAAGTATGGATTGGGAAATGGAGGGAATACGCTGACTTTGGCTGGCTCAGTGCAACGCTGCACGACTTAGTTGAAAGACTAATTTACCTGCTACCAGCCGTTGACAAATACGTTGCAGTTTCAAACTCAACCAGAAAGCAGCTGCTGCAGATTGGAAAGAAGGAAAACAGGATCATAACCGTTTACAACGGCGTTGATTACAACTATTTTAATCCCAAAAAATATGACGGCAGCAAAATAAGGAAGAAATATGCGCTGCAGAAAAGCTATGTCATGCTGGTTTACGGAAGGCCTGGGCCAAGCAAGGGAATCGAGTACGCAATAACTGCGATGAAGGAGATAGGCCAAAAACTGCCTGCTGCAAAGATGCTGCTGATGCTGTCAAGGGATAAGCAGTATGCTGGAAAATACAAGCAATTACTGCAGCTGATAAGCAAACTAGGACTGAATGGCAAAATAATAGATGTTGAACCAGTTCCTCATTCCGAACTGCCAAACTACATAAAGGCTGCTGATTGCGTGATTGTGCCATCAATAAGCGAAGGGTTCGGCTACGTTGCTGCAGAAGCAGCAGCGATGGGAAAGCCAATCGTTGCAAGCAACACCACATCGCTGCCGGAAGTTGTTAGCGGCAAACACATCCTGGTTCAGCCAAAAAGCAGCAGGGAAATAGCAGATGCTGTAACAAGCATACACAGCGGAAAATACCACAAGACACCGCTCAAGAGGTTTACGATTGAAGAAAACGTCAGGAGCTACCTCTCATTATACGGAACGCTGGTGAAGGGAGCATCAAAACGAACCCTCCTGTCTATTGGGCGCAAGGTGTAAATGCCAACTGCAGAAACTAATCCTACGGAATCTCCACTATTGGCAAGAGCGGGAACGTCAATCAAGGCTGGCACTATAAGAAGCCTGGGCCTAGCAGTAGCCGAGATGCCTATGATGTGGGAAGGATTAGTCCCGTCAACAAGCCTAGCAACGGCTCTGCGATTCGCGTATTGAGACATGGCGAAGGCCGTGACCTCCTTGACGTCATGAAGCAAGCCACTGGCATCGTACTGCGAAAAGATGGGAAACTCAGTAATATGCACGTCCAAAATAGAAGTAATAATGCAGCCATACTCGAGAGCGATGTTAAAGGCTAAAGAACTTATCCCGATAAAGGCCTTTTCGACAACAGAATCCAGCATGCAGCAGTTAGATCTTGCAGCTGATATTTATAGGTTATCATAAAAAGCTTTAAAAACGCAGCAACCGAGTAGGGCAACATGCCACAAAAAAGAGGCAGCAGGGTAGCAATAGCCCTTTATTTCGCGCTGCTACTGCTCATGCTGCTGATACTTGGCATTTACCTCCTCAACCTATACCCCCTTCAGTCAGACTTCTTCGCAAGGTACCTAATAGCCCTGCTGTTCGTGCTCATGCTGCTGCCACTCATCCCAAAAATAAAGATATTTGACATGATAGACATAAAGAGGGAAGCGAGGATATTCAAGGCTGCCGTGGAAAAGCCCAAGTCGAGCGAAGCTCGACTGGGCCCAGTCGATGCAAGTCGACTTTGGAAAAAGAAGTAGATTTTTATACCATTTTCTCAATTCCATTTGTGAACCAAAATGAAAGTTGCCATACTCACCCCAACGTTCTCGAAGTTCTCGGGACCTGACAGGGTAGTGCTCAATGAAGCTACAGAATTAGCTGCGGCAGGAAACAAGGTTACGATACTAACTTTCAAAACAGACTTTGATGTTCAGCAGCTTCAGAAGCAGTGGATAAGCGTTGAAGCAATTGGAATGCCAAAAAGCCCAATGCTTGAAAGGGTTTACAGGCTGCTTTTCTTTACTGACATATTGAAAGTGAATAAAATTGTTGAGAGACTGCGGCAGTTTGATGAAGCGATAAGCTTCCTTTACCCGATGACGCTTCCCGCGATGCTCGCAAAGAAAAGATACAAGGAGAAGCTGAGGTATGTCTACTATGATGTTGGGGTGGCTTACCCGCAGCTTTTTGACAACATTCTAGAAAAGACCTATATGAAAATATTTGCGGCTTTTACAAGAATGACGGTTAAAAATGCCGATGCCGCAATTTCAATAAGCAAGTTCCTGAGCAGCGAGCTCAAAAAAGAAACAGGGATTGACAGCACCATAAAGTACGTGAGAATAGACACAAAACGTTTTAACAAAAATACCGCAGCCAAATACAAAAAAAAGGCAGTTGCTGTTGCCAAAAGATACAGATTAACAAAACCTGTGCTGCTTTACGTTGGAAGGATATCGCCCCACAAGGGCGTGCATCTGCTGCTGGATGCTTTCAAGATTATTAAAAAAAAAATGCCTGCGGCGACACTTGTTGTTGTTGGCAAGCACACTTTCCCAAAATACTCGGGGCAGCTGCAGAAAATGGCTTCGGAGATTGGAGGTGTTGTGTTTGCAGGGTTTGTGGCTGATGAGGAATTGCCAGCTTACTACGGCGCATGCGATGCTTATGTAACGTGCAGCATGTGGGAGGGCTTTGACATCCCGATTGTTGAGGCGAATGCTGTCGGGAAGCCGGCTGTTGCTTTTAACATAGGCTCGCATCCAGAGGTTTTGAAGAAAGGAACACTTGTTGCTGCCGGGAATGTGCAGGAGTTTGCGGCGGCTGTGATTAAGCTTTTGATAAAATAAACTGCCCGCAAACTTTATAACTTGCCAATAAAACGCCAGTAAAGGAATGGATAAGGAAACAGCAATAGAGACCGCACTGATAATTGCGTTCTTCACAGCAATGCTTTACCTTGGGCCCGGAACAGCATCCGAGCACAGGATAACGCATGAGTTCCCGACCGGGTACTCGGCAAGCGACTCGTACCAGCACCAGGTGAGGACAGAAGCCATACGGCAGGCAGGCCAATACAAATACGAAGCCCCCTACATGGTTGTTGGGCTTACTGACGTGACCGGGTTTTACCCGCCCTTATTATACCACGTTTCCGTGCTGCTGGCGGACGTGAGCGGGCTGCCGAGCTACGATGCCCTGTTCATCATCGTATGGCTTGCTATTTCTGCAGGGGCGATGATGGCTTACTACCTTGCCAGGAACCTCAGCAGGCCGGTTGCGCTTCTTGCGTTGCCCCTGATGCTGCTTGCCGCGACAGGAAAGCCCTTCCTCGGGATGGTCACGTTTGGCCAGATGCCCTTCGCACTGGCAAGCCTGTTCCTGGTGGCTGCGGGATGGGCCACCACGAAGCTTGGCCTAAGGCAAAGCTATGCCCTGATCGCAATTTTTCTCTCCGGCACCATAATGTCCCATACTTCCGAAACAATATTTTTCCTGATAATCATCTCCATCGTGATTGGGGCATCGCTGGCTGCCAACACCGTAAGGCACAAGCTTGGCGGATTAAGGAAAACATTGTCAGAAAACAGGAACATGATTCTTGGCATCATCTTGGCAGCGGCTTCAACATCTTATTTCCTGCTGATCTTCATTGGCACCTGGCTGAAGAGCCAGCCTTACCGCTTCGGCGTTGAAACAGTAAGCGCCAGCTTCCCTGCCGCAACCGTGTTCCTCAAGGACTTCGGGTTCATGCTAGCTGCCATAGTTGCAGGGCTGGCTGCGGCGGCCATCTTTGCTGCACAAAGGAGGAAAGAGCTCGGCAGCATAATTTCCAGCCCCAAACTGTTTACTCTCCTGTTCAGCGCTTACATGATCCTGGTCGGACTTGGAACATACATAGGATTCGGGGTAAGGTCGTTCCAAGCAAGGTTTTCCTGGCCAATAACGCTTGCGCCACTTGCGGGCTTTGGGACTTACCAGGCAGTCAGGGTAGTGCTGCGCGCCACATCCAGAAAAGCGAATGTTGTCGTTGTTGCTGCAATCATCACGGTTATTTTAAGCGCTGCAGTCCTGTCAGCTTACTACAAGCCAAATTTCTCACAAGGGATGACAAAGGAACACTGGGAGGCAATGCGCTGGATTGCAGGAAACACGCCGAAAGATGCAAGCATCTACGTCCTGTACAGCCAGCTTTACAGCCAGACCTCAGTGCTTTACAACACGGAAAGGGTAAACTACTTTTTTGACATAAAGGAGTTTGTGGACGCCATAAACAACATTTCCAGAACGGGAAAATTCGGCAGGATGACGAAGGTAATGTTTCCTTCAGACAGCGGCATAGGGTTGCCTTACCGGAAAGGGCTTTTAAGCTTCGGGCTGCACGGCGAAGACACTGCAATGTCTGGAACAATTGACATCTGCAGCTCGGACTATTATCTTGTTGACCTCGCAATGCAGGAGCAGTTTGCACAGGCAAACAACTACCTGCTGCAGGGATTCCTGAAAGCGAACATGACAGTTGAATACCGGGGCAATTATGTTGCCGTACTGAAAAACAACAACGTCGGCGGTGATTGCGTTGCCTAATGATTTCCTGCGGGCACTGAGGAAGGAAGCAAAGTACCTTGCTGCGGCATTTGTAATTGCTGCAATCGTGCTGAAAATAGCTTTCCACAGGGAGGACCTGCTTGGAATAACCAAGGCAGCCGCATCGGTAATGTGGCTCTTTGTGCTGCCTGGTTACGCAATCATGCTCCACTGGAGGGAAAACTTAGAAGTCATTGAGAGGCTATTTGCCGGGACAGTTGCGGCTATGGCAATAAACGGCATAGCAAGCTACTACCTTGGCCTTGCAGGGCTGAAGATACAGAACCAGACAATACTGCTGCCGGCAGCAATCATTGCAGCTTCCTTAGCCTGGCAGAAATTCTCTGAGCGAAAAAGCCAGCAGCAACAAAGCCAGCAAGGGCCAGAACAGCCGAAAGCCTGAAAGAAGGCACAGCCCTGTTGACAAGCCACGCAGCCAAGGGAAACAGGCCAATTCCGGCGAACAATGAGAAAAACACTTTTTCTTCAGCATCCAGACCAGTGTTTTTCAGCAGGAGCAAAACAGGCAGGGCAAAAAGCACCGTTATTCCAACAATCGCCCGGAAGCCAGGCATCCCGAAAAGGGCGAAGGCTACTGCTGCAATAACAACCATGGCAACAAGCCACGCCGCATAATCACGGCCAATGCGGATCATGTTGCTGCCTCCAGGGCAGATGAGTTTTCCACTGGCATCGGGTATCTGTAAAGCCTGATGTTGTTATTGTCGTACAACGGTGTGGTGTTATTGAACATCTGAACCTCAATCTTCCTAAGCTCACTGCCCAAAGCCATGCCAAGCTGCTTTGTGCCCTCATCAGAAGAAGACGCCATAACAGCAAGGTCAGAATAGTCAAACAGCTCATAGACTTCGTTGCGGTCAGCTACCCTATTCAGGCTTTTTTCCGGCACATCACGGCCAACGTAGCGCTGGCTTATTGCAAGCATCCACCTCATCTTCGCATAACGCCACGTCGTATAAGGAAAGCCGCCGACACTTGGCAAAACAGGGTCGTAAACGAAAGCCTTTTCAGGAAGCTTGGCAAGGAAACCTGATGCAAACTCTGCCTGAATTGGCGTAATTCTTTCAAGCCCGCCGTAAGCGGCCTTGAGCCTGTCACTGGTCTGGCCCCAGCCGTTGCTTAGCAGGACAAAAAGCAAAACCGCAGCGAGAGAATACTTTGCGGCAGAAGCAAGCCAGGCATCCAGCTTTAAAATCGAAGAGATGGTCTGGGGGATCCACACGACGCTCAATGCGATTAGCGAAAAAAAGGCGTAATTCTCAATTACAAGCATCCTGGCCAGCCTCGGAACAGACGCTCCTGTGAAAACATCCAGGTGCAGGATTATGTAAGTGCCTATAAGCCAGCTTAAAAGGAAAAGCTCCCTGCTGTTGTTCCTCACCAGAAACAGCCTTAGGATAAGCAGGGCAATCCCTGCAAAAAGGAAAGGAAGCAGAAACTTGCCGTACTCTGCAGAGAACTGCACAAAAGCAGCAGGGAAGCTGCCCTGCACCGATTCAGGCGAGATGCCCCACTGCAGCAGCCTCGGAAGACTGAACGAGAATCCTGTGCCCTGGGTATCCGGAGTGCCAAAATAAATTGCCAAAAAAGGAGCGGCCACGATAGCAAGCATGATTGCCGCAACAGCAAAAGCCTTAATGTTAGACCTTGAAACAGGCAATTTACGGAATTTAACGGCCATTGCAATGGTGAAGACCGCCATAATTACCGATGATGCAACAAAACCCTGCATGTGAAGCAGGAACTGCGAGGCAAGCAGGGCGAAAGCAAGGTAAAGATAGATTTTCCTGCCGCCCCTTTGGCCGTCTTGGCTGCTGCCAGCATTAATGCCGCCAGCTGCATGCGCATCGTAGAATGATGCAAGGTATGCATACCACGCATAGGTTGTTACGGGCGTGATGACCAGCGACGTAAGGGCGGGCTGCTGGCCAAAAAGGGACGTAAGCTGCTCCCTAATGGAAAATGAGAGCCCAAGCCCTGCAAGAAATCCCGAAAGAACGCCGAAAAGCCTGCTGACAAGGAAGAAAACAGCGAACACGCCAAGAAAACTCGCGAACGCCCTGTAAATCATTAAGGGAACAAAGCGCTCACCCCCGAAAATCTGCATCAAGGCATAGTTGACATGGTTTGGAGGGGGATATTCAGGAGCAAATGCGCCAAGAATGCGGTTATAACCAAAATACCAAACGCCAACGTAATAAGGAAGCCTGAAATCTGCCTTGTCAGAGGAAGCGATGTGATCGCCAATGGCAAAGTGCCAAGCCGCATCCCCCTCCCCGAAAGGCAGCCTGTTCTTCTGGAAAGGCAGCGTCCACAGGTAAAGCGAGATTATGAAAAGGACAGCAACAGCAACGACGCCCAAAAGCCTGGAGTCCAGAACAATGCCGCTTTTCGCACCACCTCCACTATTGCCCTTGGCAGCAGATACAGCTTCCCCACCCATATGTCAACCACAAACAAATTCGGCTTATAAAGATTTGCCTGTGGTTTTGCTTGCAGCCGTTGCCATTACAGGCTTGGCCGGCTTGGCTGGCTTTATCGCCTTTATTACAACGTAATGGGAATGCGCCTTATCAATTCCCGCCAGAACTTTTGCAACAAATGGGGGAAAAGGATGGTAGCCAAAGCACACAGACTTCTCAATGACAAAGCCCCTTGACTCCAGCAGCTTAACAAGGCAATTGTACGTCAGCACAACTATGTGACCCAGCGCGCCCTCTGCCGTTTTCGCATCCGCCCCGGTTCCAATCCCTGACAGAAGCCTCAGGCTTTTTTCCCTCTTCATCTCAGAAGAGAAGTCCGAATCCGCATCGCTTGCTTTTGCAGCCGAAAACTGCACGGTTGGGCCGCTGTAAGGCTGCCTTCCCATGAGCAGGGCGAAGATGTTGTGCCAACTGGCGAGGTTTGGAGTTCCGAGAATAATGTAGCCGCCAGGCTTAAGTATGCGATAAAGCTCCCCTAAAAACCCGCCAACATTGTAAAGGTGCTCAATCACGTGGTTCGCAACAACAACATCAGCCATTGCCGGCTTCAGGGGTATTTTGCCGTTAAGGTCGCAAATAATAACCTTAACCCCGCGCTCCCTGGCCTTACTCGCAGCTGCCTCCACAACATCAAGCCCAATCATGCCCGCAGCCCCAACAGCCCTGCCGTAACTGACCGTGTTGCTACCATCCCAGCACCCGGCATCAACAAGAACAGCATTGGGATTTTTTTCCAAAAGCGCTAAAAGCGCTCGCTCATAGCCCCTGGTGACAGAACCGTACAGGTACCGGAAATAACCCTTAAGAAGCGCCTTCATTTTTTCGTTGATACCCCGCTGCTTTCCTTTCCCATCTTGCTTGGTGCTTGTTCAGTCTTTTGCCAGGCTCTCGCTGTCCCACAGGTCCTTTTTGTTATCCCTACGCCTGATGAGGAAGGTGTCCATTGCCAGGCAGTCTATGCCTGTGCCTGTAAAGCACCTGTAGGCGTGCTCCGGCGTCATGACTATGGGCTCCCCCCTGATGTTAAACGACGTATTCACAAGGACAGGCACTTTGCTGAGCTTTTCAAACTCCCTTATCAGGTCATAGTACCGTTGGTTGTGCGCCCTTCGTATCGTCTGAAGCCTTCCCGAGCCGTCAACATGCGTTACTGCCGGCAACACCTTGCGCTTTTCTTTCCTGACAGGATAAACGAAGGACATGAACGGCACCTCAATGTCCACATCAAAAAACCTTTTTGAGTCCTCGGCTGTCACAACCGGCGCAAAAGGCCTGAACTGCTCCCTGTGCTTCACTTTCAGGTTCAGTATGTCCCTCATTTCCGGATTGCACGGGCTGGCCAGGATGCTTCTGTTGCCAAGAGCCCTCTCGCCAAACTCCATCCTGCCCTGAAACCACCCAACGACGTTGTCCTGCCACAGCAGCTTCGCCACATTTTTGATAAGCTCTTTTTCGGATAACTCCCTGTAAACAATGTTGCGGCCATCAAGGAACTGCCTTATCTTCTCGTGGCTGAATCCAGGCCCAAGGTCTGGCCTGTCCATCACAGAAGTTCTGGGCTTTCCGAGAAGCATATGGTAAACAACTGTTGCTGCCCCAACAGCCGCTCCGGGATCGCTTGGAGCCGGTGGGCAGTAAACGTTCCTGAAAGGCGTCATTTTGGTGAGCTTTCCGTTGGCTACTGAGTTCAGCGCCACACCTCCAGCGAGGCACAGGTTTTTTGTCTTGGTAATATCGTAAAGATGGTTCACAGCAGCAAATACTACCTCCTCAACCACTTTCTGCAGCGATGCGGCAATGTCCTTGTGCCTTTCATCCACTGGCCCTTCTTTCTGCCTTGCCGGCCCAAACGCCTGCTCAAATTTTCTGCTGAACATCCTTGCGCCATAGTGGAAGGTGAAGTAGCTCATGTCAAGGCGGTAGCTTCCATCCTCTTTAACGTCTATTATTTTCTTAAAAACGCCGTAGCAGGTTGGCTTTCCGTAAGGCGCAAGGCCCATGACCTTGTACTCGTCATTGTTGACCTTGAAGCCAAGATAGGCCGTTACTGCGCTGTAAAGCAGGCCAAGCGAATGCGGGAAGTGCAGCTCCTTCAGCAGCGTTACCTCCTTGCCTTTCCCGAAGCCAAGCGCCGTAGTCGTCCATTCCCCAACGCCGTCAGCTGTGAATATTGCTGCCTCCCTAAACGGCGAAACGTGGAATGAACTTGCAGCATGCGCCATGTGGTGCTCTACAAAAAACACGTTGCCATCGTATTTGAGCCTACTCCTCAGCATGCCTGGTATCCTGAGCTTCTCAGTTATCCAGCTTGGCAGTGCCTGAACGAAAACCTTGTATGATTTTGGAAAAGTCTCAATATGCGAGCTGAGCAGCCTTTCAAACTTCAGCAGCGGCTTTTCGTAAAACCCTACAGCGTCAACATTGCCGATTGTGATGCCGGCTTCCTGAAGGCAGTACCTGATGGCGTTTTCAGGGAAACTTATGTCATGCTTCTTCCTCGTCCAGCGCTCTTCCTGCGCAGCAGCCACTATTTTGCCATCTTGGAGCAGCGCCGCGGAACTATCATGGTAAAAGCACGAAATGCCGAGTATGTTCATTGGAACCCCTGCCTCATCAGAACGCCCTGTAAGCCTCTTTCTTGCCAGAATCCTCTTTCTTCCTGCCCGCCCAGTAGCTCTTCATGCCGTGGTCTGGCTTTAGCTCAAGGAACCTTTTCCTGAAAATTTTGGCTATCACCGCTGTGACGGCAAAGGTTGTGAAGTAAACTATTGTGAGCAGGGCATAATTTACCAAAATGGCAACCTTTTTCCCAACAAACTCGAACGGCGCAAGTACCATCTTCAGCCTTTTCAGCTTGCTAAGCGGCTTTAGAAAGTCAAAAATCCCCATTTTTCCACTAAAGGCGGATAGGCGCGCTTTTTTTAAATGTTTGCGTCCTGCCAGCCAAGAAGAAAATTTTTTAAAGCAACACAGGGGCCCAGGAAGCAAATCATGAAACCTGTAAAGTCGTCAGCAATGCGGCAGGGAAAGACAGCATCGGCACAAGTCGGCAGTAGCCGACTGTGCAATCCTGCCAAAGCAGGATTTGCAGCGGCCGATGCGCATAGGCTGCATTCGGCCGCCTATGAAAAACCCTTCGTGCACATAATTCTTCTAAACTGGAACAACTATGACCTGACAAAAGACTGCCTCGAGTCACTAAAAAAGGTCAAATATCCAAATTTCAAGACAATCGTGGTTGACAACGGCTCGGCAAGCGATGTGCCGAAGCTAAAGGAGCTAAAGACGAAAGGCCTTGGCTTCATGCTGATAGAGAACAGCAAAAACCTTGGATTTGCAGAAGGCAACAACGTCGGGATAAGACGTGCGCTTGAGGATAAGGCAGACTACATCCTGCTGCTAAACAATGACACAGTAGTGCACCCTGAGTTCCTCGGCCACCTGGTTTCTGAAGCTGAAAAGGGCAAGCAGACAAGCATAGTCTCGCCGTTAATATACTATTATGACGAACCGAGGAAGGTCTGGTATGCCGGAGCTTTGTTCAACTTCTGGCACGGGGATGCAAGGCACCAGCACCTCAACGAGATTGACAAAGGCCAGTTCAAAGAAGTCACAAATACAGGTTACAGCTCAGGATGCGCAATGCTCGTCAGAAAAGAGGTGTTTGAAAAGATAGGGCTTCTGGACCCGTACTTCTTCCTGTACTATGAGGAGTCTGACTTCTGCATAAGGGCAAAAAGGCAGGGCTACGACATAAAAGTCGTGCCAGCCTCAAGAATATGGCACAAGGTGTCATCATCAATCAAGAAGGGAAGCCCGCTCATGATAAGGCAAAACGTGAGAAACAGGCTCGTGTTCATGCGGAAGAATGCAAGATGGTACCACTGGCCAAGCTTCGCCACCTTTTACATTGCAGAGCTGGCAGCCCTCGTAATGTATAAGCTGCTGAAGAGGGATGGCGCAGCTGCAAAAGCAGCAATTTTGGGCTTTGCCCAAGGCATCAGGTACAGGAAAAGCCTTTCCGGAAAGATGCAATGGTAAACCTGCACATCATAAATAAAGTCAAGAAAGTAGCTGCCGCTGTCCAGCATCGGCAGTGGCCGATGCGTATCGACCCTAGGTCAATATACCGGAAAATCTTCCCAAGCTACGGGAAGGAGCTGGAAAAAGCTGTTGGAAGCTGCAAGACCCTGCTTGACATTGGATGCGGCGAAAATTCTCCAATCAAACAGTTTTCGCACAGGCCAGCATCGGCGAAGCAAATCGGGCTTAGCCCGATTGCTCATTCCGCTCATCGCGGAATTGAGCCGATGCGTAGAGGCAGCGAAGCTGCCTCTATTTACTCTGTCGGCGTTGACGCCTCCCTGCCAAGCATCCAGAAGAGCAAAAAGGAGAGCATACATAACAGATACTTCCGGGCGAATGTTATGAACATAGGAGAAAGGTTCAAGCCGGACTCATTTGACTGCGTCTTGGCATCCGACCTGATAGAGCACCTTACAAAAACAGAAGGGCTGAAGCTGCTTGGCATGATGGAAAAAATTGCAAGTGTAAAGGTAATAGTGTTCACGCCAAACGGCTTTCTTCCCCAGCAAGGCTATGACAACAACCCTTTCCAGCTGCACAAGTCAGGATGGACTGTTGACGAAATGAAAAAACTCGGCTACCACGTAATAGGCATTAATGGCTGGAAGCCGCTAAGGGGAGAGCAGGCATCCATCAAGCTCAGGCCAAAGCTGTTCTGGCAGATAATCTCGGACCTGACCCAGCTCCTCACCAGAAACAGGCCTGAAAAGGCATTCCAGATTCTGTGCGTGAAATCAGTCAATTAAAAAGGTGCCAACACACAGCAAATTAAGCTATTCAGCATCGGCCAAGCCGATGCAGAGACGGCATCTGGCCGTCACTGCGCATCGGTCGCTACCGATGCTGCGTAGAGACAACACTGTTGTCTCTATTTCTGCACGCCATAATTATGTGGCTTCCTGTGTTGGGAAAGTAATCGCCTAGCCTTATGGCAAGCGACCTAAGGAGAGGTATGTTGTACTTGACAGGGAACATCACATTGGAGCTCAGCTTTTTAATTATGGAGAAGTTATGTTCCCTTAATTGCTGCTCAAGGGCTGGAAACGTGTAGTTCCTGATGTGGCCTGCATTGTCCTTTCCAAGCCTTACCTCGCTGCCAACAGGAATCTTCCCGAACAAAAGCCTGACCCTGTTCGAGAGGGATGCAAGGTTAGGTGTGGTCAATACAAAAACCCCTGCTGGCTTGAGAACCCTGCGGACTTCCCCGATAAAGAAATCTGTATCATATAGGTGCTCTATAACATCACCTGCGTAAACAGCGTCAAAGGTGCCGTTGCCGAAAGGGAATTCCTCCTCAGCGCTGCCTGCAAATGCCTTCACGCCCCTTTCCCTTGCCCTCCTGACAGCAGACCTCCTAATCTCTAAGCCGTAAACGTCGTAGCCAAGGGACTTAAGCCTCAGGGCGAAATCACCTTCCTCACAGCCGATGTCAAGAAGCTTAAGCGGCTTTTCATCATGGTTAAGCTTCCTGAAAATGCCATAAGCCTTCTCGCGGTAAATGTAGACAGGCTTGTGGATTGGCTCAATGTTGTAATCGCCCTCGTAATAATCGCTTGTGCTCTGCCCCCTGCGCCTTTTAGCTGCTTTAGCTGCCGTCATTTTCCACTTCTTTAGCGCCCTATACCAGAGAATTGCATTTACCTAAAGCCACTCCTTGTGTTCCAGTGTCCACTTAACTGTTTTTGTCAGGGATTCTTCAAACGTTTTAGGGTATTCAAAGCCCAATTCTTTTAATTTTGTGCCATCCAACGCGTACCTTAAATCATGACCCGGCCTTGAAGAATGAAAATCCACCATCTCGTATTTCAATTCTTTCCCGATTACCTTGGCTATAAACTTCGCCAAATCGAGATTTGACACTTCCTTTTCCCCAACTAAATTGTATTTCTCACCTGCCTGGCCTTTTCCTGTAAGAAATAATAATGCCATGAAAATATTTCTGGCGTGGATATAGAACCTTGTGCCAGATTTTGTTTTAGTTTTATCCGAATGAATGGTTACAGTTTCGCCGCTCAAGATTTTTCTAATGCACATCGGGATAAACTTTTCAGGATGCTGGCGTTCTCCTATGCAATTCATAGTGTGGGTTACAATGATTGGAAGCTTGTAGGTATTTTCAAATGCTATGCACAATTCTTCTGCTCCTGCCTTGGTGGCAGCATAAGGATTTCCTGATTTGTACCTGTCCCATTCTTTATAGAGAACCCCTTCCGGAGCAGGCCCGAAAACTTCATCAGTAGAGAAGTAAACGAATTGCCTTAAACCCTTAATTTCCCTGGCAAAGTTCAGGATATTGCAAGTCCCCACAACATTGTCCATTACAAATGACAGCGGGTCCTGAATACTCCTGTCTACATGGCTTGAAGCCGCCAGGTGCCAGATATAATCTACCTTGCCTATCTGGTTTGCCGTAATCTGGTTGATAGGCGCTTTTAAGTCCCACCAGATAAACTTAACCCGATGCTTTTCCTTTTCCCAAACGAATATATCCCTTAATCTTTCCAAGCTTCCAGAAACATCAAGCCTGTCCATGATTACGATTTCCCAATCGGTTTCTTTTAAAATTCCCTCGACTAAGTGATGGCCTATAAAGCCTGCCCCCCCTGTAATGAGAATTCTAAACTTAGCCATACAAGAAAGGCTGTTAACAGAAGGTTTTTAAATGTTTCTGAAAAAAAGTAACAGCTGCTGCAACCATCAATTAACCATCTCATCATAAGCGTCGCCCATCTTCTTCCTGATGACTCCGTAATCCCAATCCTTCATCTTCTCCTTCAAGAAAGAAGTGTTCCTCTTGACAAGTGCCCTGTCTTCGTAGTAGCGAAGAAGGTTCTTGGCCAACGTCGCGTGGTCGGTGACTTCGTGATACAATGCGTAGTCGCCAAAGACGCTCGCGTGAGTGCCTATGTTGGAAAGGCAGAGAGGAACTCCGGCTGCTGCTGCCTCATAGCTTACAAGGCCCTGATACTCGTTGTCAGCGCCATGGACAAAAGCAGTAGAGCCATGCAGCAAAGCCCTGACCGTTTTCATGTCCTGGAACCCTGTCCAAATCACCGAGTCCTTAACACCAATCGATTCAGCTGCAGCCATTATATCAGGCAGGCCCTGCCTTGGAAGCCAGTCATCACCAACAGCCAGGAACTTTGCACTTGGAATTTTCTCCCGGACAATCTTGAGAGCCCTCATCACGTCATCAAAGCGCTTATGGCGGCGAATCTGGGCAATCGAGATAACAACAAATTCCGAATCAGCGTAGCCAAATTTCTCCGCAACTGCTTTAACGTCATTTGGCCTGGCAGAAAAGCACTCGTAATCAATGGACAGGGGGACATGACGGATTCTTTCCTCCTTAACGCCTGCCTTCCTGTAGATGTCAATCTCGTATGGAGTGCAGCAGAAAACAACGTCATATCTGGGCACAGACAGCTTTGTCAGGATTTCAACAATTTTATTAGAGCCAAGAAGGTAAGTGAATGCCCTCAAAGCCTTCCTCTGCGGCACAAAAAAGGGGGCAAACTGCGAAGGAGGATAGGGCCTGAGGTGCACCTGCACGATAGCTCCCTTCTGCTTTCTCATGTAGCCAAAAAGGGACAACATGCTCCCGAAGCGCTTAACCGGATAGCCCTTAACAACCTCAAATTCAGGCGCAATGTTATCAGCGGATGACTTGTACTCCGGAGTTGGAGCCGTGTTCCTCAGGGTCACAAACTCAACCTCAAATCCTTTGTCCCTCATTATATCTGCGGGCATCAGGAAATAGTCCTCTTTAGGATGGAGCTCGAGAGCTGTTGGATAAAACGGAACCAGCTGCAGAAACTTTTTTGAATTTGCTGCCATTGGCTTCGCTGTTTAGCGCCTTTATATAAATTTTTTGAGCTTGCGACTTAACTAAGAAGATTTAAAAAGAAAAGCGCCAGAGCTTAAAGGGCAGATGCCAAGCCACTTAAACTGGGAAACGATAGCAAAAAACACCCTGTTCCTTACAGTTGGCGAATTGACGTCAAGAGTCCTTTCATTCCTGCTTGTCATAGCCATAGCAAGGCATTTGGGAAATGTCGGCCTGGGCGCCTTCGCCTTCGCGTTTGCGTTTATGGATATCCTGCTTAATGTTGCAGACCTGGGCCTGCCAACTTACCTGATGCGCGAAATAGCCAAGGACAAACAAAAGGCAAGCTCCTACATCAGCAACATACTCGGCCTGCGCCTGATCATGGCGCCCATCGTTATAGCAGCAGGGATTATCGCAGCGCTGCTGTCAGCATCAACCGCAGAAACACAGATTTTAGTAATATTGGCAACCTTGGGGACAGCAATAAGCTTCCTAAACGACCCATTCAGAAGCGTGTTCCTGGCTTATGAGCGCGCGTCATATTATTCTATTGTAATAATAATTGAAAGGGCCATTTTCACAGTAGCAGGGATTGCAATGCTTGCATCAGGCCGGGGCCTGATTTATGTGGTAAGCTTCTTTGCGCTTGGCCAGCTGGTCTCCCTCCTGATAACAACCACAATAGTAAGGAAAAAATTCACCGCATTCTCAATAAGATTTGAAACCTCAGGCATAATACAAATGCTGAAAAGCTCAGTGATGTTCGGGGGCGCCAGTCTTTTAAGGATGATCAACCAGAGGGTAGACGTGCTTATGCTTTCGGCAATGCACGGATTTGCAGCTACAGGAATTTACAGCTCAGCATCAAGAATAACCGAATCCTTAAGGTTCATGCCGCTAGTATTGATAGCCGCGGTCTTTCCAGTAATGAGCAGGCTGCATCTGCAGTCAAAGGAAACACTATCCGCCCTGTATGAAAAAACAATCCACTACCTGCTAATAATAATAGTGCCCATGATTATCGGAATAACGATAATTGCTGACAGGGCTACGGTGTTCTTTTACGGCGGCGCCTTCGCGCCAGCAGCAGATGTCCTCAGGTTACTTATCCTGGCAGAATCCCTATTATTCCTGCACTACATAATGGGCTTCCTTCTAGGAGCGATAAACAAGCAGCACCTTTTCACGATATCAACAGCTTTTTACACTGCCGCGAATATAATCCTTAACATCCTGCTTGTGCCGTCCAAAAGCTATATCGGGGCAGGAATAGCTGCTGTTGCGACACAGGGACTAGCTGTCCTGACGCTTTACTATTTCAGCACAAAAAACGGCTACCCCATTGATATCATCAAGCTCAGCTACAAGCCTGCAATAGCAGGGGCTGGCATGGCTGCCGCGCTAATCCTGATGAAAAACGTCCACCTATTGGTCACAATACCCGTAGCAGGCGCATTATACGCAGCAATCCTGTTCTTAGTGAAGGGCATAGGAAAAGAAGAATTGAACATGGCAAAGAAGCTGATGCACTTAGGATAATATTTCGCAACAAACTTTAAATAAGGCGCTTTTTCCTGCCAGCCACGGTGAACTGGAAATGAAAGTGCTAAGGAACATAAAGCCAGAATTCGTCGATGAAAGAGGAGGCATCAGCAGGCTGCTTGATGATGGCATAACAACAATCAGGAGCGTGCTGCTAATCACATGCAAGAAAGGATCAACCAGGGCCAACCACTACCACAAGAAAGACTCCCACTACTCCTACATGCTCTCAGGAAGGATGGAATACACAGAATACCCTGTGGGAAACGAAAGCAAAAAAGAAACAGCCACGCTGGAGCCAGGAGACATGGTTTACAGCGCACCAATGACGGTGCACATAATGAGATTCCCGGAGGATTCCGTATTCCTGGCTCTCGCCACAGAATCAAGGCACCATGCAGCATACGAGGAAGACACAGTAAGGGTTAGGGCAAATGAGTAATACGAATGAAACAGCAAAAGAAAGAACAACATGCAGGGCGTGCGCAGGCAAAAACCTCAGCAAGGTGCTGTCCCTTGGCAAAACTCCGCCGGCAAACGCGTTTGTAAAAAAAGAAGACCTCACCAAACAGGAACACTTCTTCCCGCTTGAGCTCTCATTCTGCAACGACTGCAGCTTCGTACAGCTGACGCACGTTGTATCGCCAGAGCTGCTTTTCAGGGATTACGTTTATGTCTCGTCAACATCACCGATGTTTGTAGAACACTTCAAAGAGCTGGCTGAACAAGTGGCAAAGCGCTTTAAGATGCAGCAAGGCTCACTAGTAGTTGATGTCGGAAGCAATGACGGCATATTATTGAGGCCGTTCAAGGAAAAGGGAATGAAGGTCCTTGGGATTGACCCTGCAGAAAAGATAGCTGCAATGGCGACAAAGAACGGGATAGAAACGCTGCCACTATTCTTCAACCCTGAAGTTGCAAAGGAAATCGCCAGAACAAAAGGGAAGGCAAAGCTTGTGACGGCAACAAGCGTGTTCTCGCATGTTGACGACCTTGACGGGTTTGTGCAGGGCGTAAAAGAGCTGCTCGCGGATGACGGAGTTTTCATCATAGAAGTTTACTACCTCTACGAGCTGCTTGAAAAAAACCTGTTTGACACAATCTACCATGAGCACCTTTCATATTTTACTGTGAAGACAATCACAAGGCTGCTGCAGCGCCTTGGGATGGAAGTTTTCGATGTTGCCAAGACAGACACCCACGGAGGCTCGCTCAGGGTGCATGCCCAAAAAGCAGGAGGGCCGCACAAAACCCAGGACACCGTCAAAAAATCCATTGAAATGGAAGACGCCAAACGCCTCTCAGAAGCGGCAACGTACGCTGAATTTGCAAAAAAAATCGAACAGAACAAGGCAAGGCTTCTTGAGCTCCTGAAGGAGGTGAAGTCAAAAGGAAAAAAGATAGTTGGCTACGGCGCCCCAGCCAAAGGCAACACACTGCTAAACTACTTCCGGATAGGGCCTGAAACGCTTGATTACATAGTTGACGACAGCCCATGGAAGCAGGGCCTCTACACGCCAGGGACGCACATACAGGTTGTGAGCTTTGACGAATTAAGCAGGAGAAAGCCGGATTATATCCTAATACTCGCATGGAACTTCGCAGAGCCCATAATGAAAAAATGCCCTGAATTCAGCAAATTCATAATACCAGTGCCAAAGCCGCAAATCCTGAATAACATCGTGGAGGAAGACCTTGCCACAATTGCAGAGGCAATAAAAGAGGAAGCCAAAGCCCTTGCGGGAAAAACAGTGCTCATCACAGGAGGCTCGGGATTCATAGGAAGCTGCATTGTTGCCACAATCGACCTCCTGAACAGAAAATATTTGGCAAAGCCATGCAAGGTAATCTCTCTTGACATCTACATCACAGGGCAAAACTCCAAAAACAACCTCATCAAGGAGATTGACAGCGAGCACATAAAATTCGTGAAGCACGACGTTCGCTTCCCAATCGAGATAAATGAGCCTGTTGACTACATAATAAGCGCGGCCGGGGTAGCATCACCAGTCTATTACAAAAGATACCCAATAGAAACAATAGAAGGCACCGTGTTCGGAATAAAAAACGCGCTTGAGCTTGCAAGGCACAAAAACGCCAAGTCGCTGCTCTACTTCAGCTCAAGCGAAATCTACGGAGACCCTGACCCAAACTTCATACCAACACCGGAAACGTACAAAGGCAACGTATCGTCAATAGGAGAGAGGTCCTGCTATGACGAGTCAAAAAGGATAGGCGAGACGATGTGCATGGCACACTACGCCGTGCATAAAGTGCCCATAAGGATTGTGAGGCCTTTCAATGTCTACGGCCCTGGAATGAAAGGCACAGACTACAGGGTAATACCGACGATGCTAAGCAACGGCCTGCAGGGAAAAGAGCTTACAGTCCACGACAAGGGGAACCAGACAAGGGCATTCTGCTACATAACCGATGCAGCAATTGGCTTCTTCAAAGTGCTCATCAGCGGCAGGAACGGAGAAGTGTACAACGTCGGGAACAGCTCAGAAGAGATAAACATGCTGGCACTTGCAGAAACAATAGCAGAAAGCGTGTTCAGCAGCAAGGCCCACGTAAAGCTGGTAAAATACCCTGACAACTACCCGCAGGACGAGCCAAGGAGGCGCTGCCCCGACCTTTCAAAGATAAAAAAAGAGCTGGGATACGAGGCAAAGGTCAGCCTAAAGGCAGGACTGCGAAGGGCATTTGAGTGGCTCAGGGATTCTGCAAACTGGCATTAATCTCTCGTCGGAAAACTTCCGGATATCATACAAAGGTTTAAAAAGGCCAATTAACCAAGGCAGTGAAGTTGGGGTTTGGCTGTTGAAGCAGCCATATTTAAATGGGGTGGTTGGCACGGTTAATAAAAGAGGGAATGGCAGAGCACTTCTTATTTTTGCAATGCTGATTGTGTTTACTGGAGCGATTACTGCCGCAAGTTTCAATGATACGTCATCAAATTCTACTTTTTTAAGTAACACATCGGACAATAGTTCTCCTAGCATGCTATTGAATATTACTGATACTGTTGTGATTAACACAACAGGAAACGAAACTCCAGTCAATCAAACTCTAAGCCCAGATAATTACATGCAAAATTTAACAGACAGAATCAACCAGTCTAACACACCGTCTATTAACCAGAATCAAACAAGCGACAGCCTGTTACCGAGTCTGCCAGAGATGCTACCTGAAAGTATTATCCTGCTGCAAAACGTAACGCCATTACCAAATCAAACCAGCGAGCAAGCCGTAAATGTAATGGCTAGCTTATCAGGCATTGGTAATCAAACCCCCAGGCTTGCCAGCAAAGTCAATAACACCTCAATAGACACGCCATACATAACTGATTACTTGAAACTTTACAAAAACTTCTCAGACATCCAATACGAACGGCTCTCAAAAAATTCAACAGTGAAAACAAGGTTAACGGCAGGTGCTAAAGAAGATAATCTTAGAGGATTTGAAATGGGCTACGACCGTTACGCAATACACCTTATTCTTTGCAATCATAATACAAAAACGTGCGCATTTAGGGTAAATGGCGTCACTACAGGCGCTCTTTCAGCAAATAGCGACAAAAATGCAGTAGTGCCTTCAAAATTTGACCTTGACGAGAATTCTACTCTGGAAATAACTGGCATACAACTTGACTACTGTAACGGCAGAAGATTCTGCAACGTCTATTACGAAGCTTACGACATTGTGAATGTGACGGTGGTAATACGATGATTACTAACTGGCCTACTGACCATCATGATTATAGGCGTACTGGATTCACGCTGCTGAAAGGCGACGTGAACAAGGCTGCTGATGTTGATGCTAGTAACGTGGCCTTGAAGGACTCTGTTACCAGTGACATTATCATACGACCGAGCGTGTCGGACCTAGATAACAACGCGCATCAGGATGTTGTTACGGTCATCCATCCTCTTGGTGATGCTGGTTCTGATGTTTATGCGATCGAAAGGCGTGACAGGATTCTGAACAGATGGTGGATGCGGACAGAGCCAAGATGGCACTTAAGCGTGCCAGTAAGCTACCCACTGCTGCCTCCAACTTTAGCAAACACAGATAGCGACAGTCAAAAAGAAGTCCTTATCGGAGTTAGAAACGGCACCTTAATAGCTTACGACGTTGCCAGCGGTGGCATGACTATCAGTGAGAAGTGGCGCTACAAATTTAATGAAAAATACACGGCAAACGGAAGGGCAAAGTACGTTGGCACATGCTTAAAAGGTGACGAGTTATGAAAATAACGAAATGGTGGAAGAAACTAAAAAACTGGCAGAAAGGAATTATTACAGGGATTTTTTTAGGCCTCATTTTGCCTCTATTTTTGTTTGCATTAATGTTCATCGGAGAGCGTCTTAAACTTTCTGCTTTAATTGAATTCCCTTTCGCTATTCTACTTCTAGGTTATAACTTTATAGGCGAAATTATCGCAACCGCTATAAACTTTTTTTTAAATACGCATATACGCGCAACCTCTTCTTCACAGACCCACGATTATATTCTGTCAATAATAATCGCTGGGTCGACTTATCTTATAGTATCTACCGTTGTAGGGAAACTATTTGATCTACTAAAGGAGAGACGAAAATGAGGCTTATATTCCTTTTTTCTATAATATTCTTCTTATCTTGTTCTTTTCTTGTTGAAGCTTTTAGTCCAGATCCTCCAACCAACGTTCATCAATATATTACAAACGAGTCTGGTGTGATTTGGCCGCTTATTCCTTTCGAAATCAAGTCTCACCTTTTTAACCCTCTTAATAAAAGTATAGATGATGAGGATTATGACGCTGGCGATGATATCATCCTTGGAAGTGGCGAAGAAGATAGACCTTCCATCAATACAAGGAATCATCTATGGAATCCTGATGCGCCCAATTCCCACGCAATTTACGGTTTCTATGATGATGGTGTAGGAAACTTCGGTAGTGCTTATCGAAAAGCGGTAAAGTGGTGGAAGACAAAAGTTATTCCTCTATATCTGAGGGGAGATATTAACCAATCTTATTACTGGTTTGGTCGTGTGGTACATCTTCTTGAAGACCAAGCTATTCCAGCACACGCTCATGTAGATGCCCATCCGCCTGTAGGACCGCTTTCCGATACTTTTGAAGACTATTCAAAAACTGTTTTTAATAATTATCACGGTGCAAGTTACTCCAACAAGTTTTATTATTACGAAGACCTTCCAAACACTACCTCTTCCTTATGGGCTGAAGTAGATGCTAGTGATAAGGACGCCATTGAGTTATTCAGGCTATTTTGGTTTACAGCTCAACGTTCTCAATATTTCGCAAGCGACAATAAGCAAGGTAATGACTACTATGTTAATCTGAGTGGTGCTCAGAAAACTTTTAATCCATCTCTATGGAGCGGTGAAACTGTGAACCTTACGGCTAATACTACGGATCAAGTTGCTACTCATTTGAACGATATCAGTAACGCCGAGATTCCTCACGCTATGCGCGCCGTAGCCGGACTTTACAGGCTTTTTTGGGATGCTGTGCAGATTGACTGGCCTACCGATCACCACGATTATAGGAGGACTGGTTTTACTTTGCTGAAGGGTGACGTGAACAAAGCATCTGATATCGATGCCAGTAATGTTGCTTTGAAGCAGAATATTAGTAGTGATATCTTGATTAGGCCAAGCATTTCAGATATAGATGGAAACGGTCATCAAGAAGTTGTGACCGTATTTTACGAGCTAAGTAGCGGCGGCACAGTAGCCAGCAATACTGAAATTCACGCAATAGAAAGACGACCGAAATGGTATGCGCCGTGGCAGATAGAAACTGAGGAAAGGTGGAAAAAAGAAATACCGCTCACTTATCCATATCTCCCGCCAACACTTGCGAATATAGATGCTGATAATGAAAAGGAAGTTCTGGTTGGATTAAAAAATGGTACACTAATAGCTTACGATATTACCAACGACGGCTGGGGCATTGCAGAAAAGTGGAGGTACAACATTCCAGAAAAATACTCAGCAGAAGCAGGAATGTCCTTTGTTCGCTACGGCGGAGGCACTGCTGTAGCCGATATAGATTTAGATGGCAACTATGAAGTCATAACAGCCGATGCTGGACAGTCAAGCGCACCAGATTGGCCGGGAGAAGTATACATACTAGATGGAACTACAGGAGCTAAAGAAGGAAATGCAACATTTGGCAATGGAGGAGCTTTCGGCTCTGTATCGGTAGCTAATGTTGATAACGATGACAATCCCGAAATAATAGTGCCGTCCTTCTATGGGGTTTTTGTTTACGATTATAATTCTTCTGCGACTGATAAACTAACGAAAAAATGTGACACTACATCTTCAGGCGGAGTAATTGATGGTTCTGCTGTTGTCTATGACATAGACAGGGATAACCAATACGAGCTTATTTATACAACAGCAAACCAGTTCTGCCACGCTTCGAAAAGTTGCTCGAATAAGCTTTATATCAAAAATGCCCAGACATGCGCTGATGAGGGACCAAGCCCAATCAGCTTGAGCGTTTATTCAAGGGTGACTCCGACAATTGCCAATCTTGATTCTGATTCTAATTATGAAATCGTTATTAGCTCCAGGTTGGATACACAATCTGAACTCGGAGAAATTTTTGCATACGATGCTTCAACTGGCGGTCAAGAATGGGGCTATGACGAATTTAATACTTTGAAAACATCTTTCGTTGCTCCAGACATCGCAGATATGAATGGTGATGGCAGGTATGACATCATATTTGGCGAAAACAATGGTTCAAAAGTTTACATCATCAATGGTAGCGGTAAAAAGAATTTCACTTATAATTTCAATGCGTTCGTAGACAGTGCTTTGGCTATAGCTGATATTGATGGCGATGGGAAGGCAGAGATTGCGCTGAAAAGGGAAGGCTCGCCATATGGCATACTGGCTGTTGCTGGAGGCTTCAACCAGCCACCGCAGCTTGGAAACATCAGCAACATTACAGCTAGAGTAGGAGCGCTGATTGACTTGAACGCCAGCGGCGAGGTTGCTGCTTCAGACCCTAACGGAAATGCTTTGACATTCAGCTTCAGCTCACCGTTCAACAGCTCAGGAAAGTGGCAAACTACTGTCAATGACACAGGAAATTATTCCATAATGGTGGAGGTTTCTGATGGGAGCCTGACAGATTTTGCCTTCATTGACGTGTATGTATTCAATCAAACCGTTAATTTTGTTGGAAATTTCTCTGATGGCGCTTCCAGCAAGCTTCTGAATTATATTGCCGCTGCTAATAAGACAGTTAGTGTCAGGTTGCCAAAGAACGCAACAATAGCCTATTCACGGCTAAGGCTAGAGGGAAAAGGCTCATGAGGTCAAAATTTAGTGTTTGGCTTGTAATTTGCATGACGCTCATACTCTTCGCAGCTACAAGAGTATCTGCTTACACAGATTGCACCCCCTCAACCTGTCCAAGTGGTTATACTGATAATGGCATTACATGTTCAGGCAATACATGCGTGAGGGACTGCATAGTTAATGTTTGCAGCGGCAACTGGACGCAGGCCTTTTCAAGCTCGTGCGGGTGGACATTGACAGTAGTGGATGAAAAAGAGTGCTCCACGACAAGTTATAATTCGAGTGATGCAACTTATTGCTATAACTTTACTTATGACGGGCCTGGAACTGTGCTTTTGGATGCTAAACCTGATCCGCCTTCAGGCCACACTGACTGTGATACTGAAGGTATTGGTGGATTTTTTGATAACGCTAAGAACACGCCAACACCTTGGTTTGATAATCTTACAGGTCACCTAGGAGATGTAGCTTACACTTCAATGGATTATTTGTGGAAAGGCTCAAGGGCCCATGCTCAGTCTGATAGCGACCAGACTTATGAAAGCGATATTGCTTTAGATGGTCGCATAGTATGCGCTCCTAATACAATCGCCTGCAATCAAATTGGGCAGATAAATGAGGACTGTAGTATAAACTGTTACAACCACAAAACCTTCGCTTATGGCTACCAAGGTTACGTCGATGACGATACGCCCACAAGTGACAGTACAAGTGAAAATAACAACAATTTATACAGGAATGCAGGCTGCGGAACAAGCAACGTTAACGGAAATAAGCTTCAGGACGTGAACTTCTATGTTTACCAAGCAAACCTAACACTGCAATACAACGACCAAACTTGTTATAGGACAAATGAAGCTCCAAATGCCTCCAGTGTTTTAGTGCTGCCAACAAGCGCAGATGCGGGCGATAACTTATTTTGCAATTACACTTATTCAGACCCTGAAAACTTTACAGAGCTAAACTCGTTTTACGAGTGGTGGAAAAACAGCGTGAACCAGAGCATCAATTCACAGGTTTTGCTGAAAGGAAACCTAACACCAACTGATGTTTGGTATTGTAAAGTCATGCCAAGCGATGGCCTAGCAAACGGTACAAAGGTTCAGAGCTCCAATAATGTGACAGTAGCTGGAACTGTAAAAGAACCCGTGTTATACGTAAATGGAACTCAGGTTTGGTCTACTGCAAACTATTATAGCGATTCTGAATGGATAGTTAATTTCGATGCCCAGCTTGTGAATGCTTTAGCTAATTGCACAGCAGACGCAGAAGGGTACTGCAATGTAAACTTGACCCTTTACTCTGGAGCAGCAGGTCTGATGAACATTTCTAGTATGGAGATATACTATGACCTTCCGCAGCCAACAGTAGTATCGCTGAAAATACAAAGCCTATCCCAGATTTATTCTAATGGCACTAACAAAGTATTTGAATTTGTTATGGAGAATAATGGCACTTCTGCAGTTAACAACGTAACATGGAAGCTGAATTTGGGTGATGGCACTATTGTGAACAGCACGTACAATACAAGCTTGGCTGTGGCAGAAACCGTGAGAGTGTATGCGGCATACAATTACAGTTCCGAAGGTGATTACACTGTTACTGCAAATGCTACTGCTATTGCTGAGGGCGTAACGGCCACTAAGACACTGGTGATTAGTTCGGCTGGCACACTTTCCCTCAGCAGCTTAAAAGTACTTTATTCCAACCTATCTGAGAAAGTGTTTGAGTTTGCCATTAACAACAGCGGCGATAACAACATTAGTGTTAATTGGACTCTTAACTTCGGTGATGGAAATGTAGTAAGCAGTGTTCAAAATGCCAATCTCAACTCCAGCAAATCCTTGTTAGTGTATGTTCAGCATAATTATTCTGCCCAAGGTGATTATTCTATCGCTGCTACTGCTCAGGGCGGCGGTCTTACAGCCTCCTCCAGCATTTCTACAGAGGTTGAGTATCTTGGCGTGAGCAACTTCTCAGTTATTAACAGCAGCGGCTCCCTGAGGACTTTTGAGGCTTATATTAGGAACTACATGACAGTTAACATGACTAATGTAAGCTGGAGCCTGAACACAGGCAACGGAATAGTAAGCAGCACAAGCCCGATAACTTTGCAGCCTCAGGAAGAAGCTTTTGTTTTTGTTGCGTACAATTACACGAGCACTGGCACTTTTGCTGCCAATTTCACAGCAGTGAATGGGTCATGGAGTGATGTGGAGGCTTTGAACGTCACAATCACATAAACATAAAAATAGGACGATTGAGAGGTGGTTTGAAGTGAAAAAGGTTTGGGAAATGACAGAAACCGTATTAAGGCATGTGTTAGGAACAAAAATTGTGCTGATTTTCGCCGTAATAGCTCTTTCACTAATCCTGCTGCAGGCTGGTAGCGTGAGCTCTGCAGAAGAACCTATAATTTACAAAGGGCACACAATCAGGCCTGACGGTTCCGGAAACTTTGAAGTTGCCGGCAAAGGAGGGTTTAACTATTCGCAGTTCAGTCATAAGGCTTGGGATTATGCTTACATGAATGTTTCCAACTACATCGGCGTGAACAAGGAAGTAACCCTATCTTCTGACGCTTACGTTGGTAGTCTGGAAAGGTTTAACACCACAAGCCAAACTTGGAACGTGACAAACATAAGCATTTTTAACAACGGCAGCTTAATCACCAGAGGAATAACTTTTAACTTACTGAATGCCCAGAACAACCAGTTTAGGGTTTTAATAAGCAACACAGCCAAAGACGACGGCACTTACTCGTGGTTCCTTAACACCTCAATTTTAGGCACGATGTATGTTTTGGAGTTTGACCCGATTTCTGAAGGCGTGAACGTGGCAGGGCAAAGCAAAGGAAGCACTCCCGCCTTTGTGAGCCCTTCAACTTGGACACTTACTCCGAATAACATAAACGACGAGAACTTTGTGAATAACGCTCAGACTGGGGACTCAGGTTTTTCAACTATACGATTTGTAATC
>JACPTF010000004.1 GCA_016192915.1 Candidatus Woesearchaeota archaeon
ACATGTTCGCCAGGTATAAGAGGATGAAGGGCTTTAATGTTCTTTTTCCGCTGGGCCTGGACAACAACGGCCTGCCAATCGAAGTTGCGGCAGAAAAGAAATTTGACATCAAATTTCACCAGCTGCCGAGGGAAGAGTTTCTGAAGAAGTGCAGGCAGGTGCTGGAAGAGTCAGGGACTGCCTCTATTGACAGCTTCATGAGACTTGGGATAGGCTTCAACTCTTGGAAAAGAGGCACAGGAATTGGCGAAGTGTACGAAACTGACAGTGAGGATTACCGAAAGCTGACCCAGGAAACATTCATCGACCTGTGGAACAAGGGCCTGATTTACGAAGACGAGAGGCTGAACAACTACTGCCCTGGCTGCAAGACCACTCTGGCTGACGCTGAGATTGAAAGGAAGGAGACCACTGCATTCCTTAATTTTGTCAGGCTCGAGGTCAAGGAGACAGGCAAAGAAGCTGTAATAGCCACAACAAGGCCTGAGCTGCTGTGCAACGCTGTGCTGGTGATTTACAACCCTAAAGACGACCGCTACAGCCATCTAAAGGGCAAAACAGCCATCATACCAGTATTCAACAGGGAAGTGCCGATAATTGAGGATGAGGAAGCAGACCCAAGCTTCGGAACAGGCTTGGTGTTTATGAGCGCTTCCGGAGGCGACCAGGACGCTGTGAGATTTCTAAGGAAGAGAAACATAAAGCCGATACAGGCTGTTGGCCCAGACGGGCTTATGCTAGAAATAGCCGGTCCTTTGAAGGGGCTGCCTACAAAGAAGGCAAGGGAAAAAGTTGTGGAGCTGCTCAGGGAGAAAGGTGCGCTGGAAAAGCAGATGCCCCTGACTCACACAGTGCCGGTATGCGACAGGAGCGGTGACGTGATTGAATTCATAGCCATGAAGGAGTTCTACGTAAAGCAGGTCGAGTTTAAGGAGCAGCTGCTGAAAATCGCGGGTGAGCTGAATTTTTTTGCTGATTCAAGCAGGCAGATGCTGGTTGACTGGATAAATTCCATTAACATAGACTGGCCAATTTCAAGGAGAAGGTATTATGCCACTGAGATTCCGCTGTGGTACTGCAAAAAATGCCGCAGCGTGGTTGTGCCTCCGAAAGGAAAATATTATCAGCCTTGGAAAGAGCCGGCTCCGGTTAAAAGCTGCGGCAAATGCGGCAGCAAAGAATTTGAAGGCGAAACCCGGGTCCTGGACACGTGGTTTGACAGCAGCAACACGCCTTTGTACGTGCTCAAGTACAACCGCGACGAAGCGTTTTTCAGGAAAAACTTCCCGTGCACCTTGAGGCCGCAGGGAAAGGACATCATCAGGACATGGCTTTACTACACGCTGCTGAAAGGTTATCTTTTAACAGGAAAATCTGTGTTCAGGGATGCTTGGATTAACTATTATGTTGTTGATGAGCACGGCAAGAAGATGAGCAAAAGGAAAGGCAACGTTGTTGACCCTCACGACATCCTTGAGAGGTACGGCGCTGAGCCGTTCAGGCTGTGGGCTGCGATTGAGGGCAACATTGCAACTGGCGACTTCCGCTGCTCGTTTGAGAGGATTGACGGGGCTGGCAAGTCGATTGTAAAGCTGTGGAACGTTGCAAGGTTTGTTTCAATATTTTCGAGGGTTGATAAGGGCGCATCTGCGCCCTTATTGCCGCTGGATAAGTGGATAAGGCACGAAGTGAATGACCTTGTGAGGGGGGCTCACGAGGGCTATGACAAGTACGACTTTCATAATCCTTCAACCAATGCAAAGCACTTTCTCTGGGAAACCTTTGCTTCCCATTACGTTGAGCTGGTGAAGAACAGGGCCTACAACACTGACGGCAGGTTCAGCGAAGAGGAGCAAAAAGCCGCTGTTGCAACCCTCTACTACTGTTTGGAGAGGCTGCTGCTTGTCCTGGCTCCGGTAGTGCCGATGATAACTTACAGGCTCTACAACGACCTTTACGGCAAGGACGTCCACTCCGAAGAATTCCCTGCTGCCGAGGACTATGAGCTGCCGGGCTTCACAGGGGCAGAGCTTGAGGACCTCAACAGGGCAATATGGAAGCAGCACACGGAAAAAGGGCTCTCATTGAAGACTGAGGTTAAGGAGGCTGTGGTTCCGGAGAAGTTCAGGCCTGTTGAGAAGGACTTGAAAGCCGCGCACAATATCGTTAAGGTTTCTTACGGGAAGGAGTTGAAGCTGGTTTTTTAGGAGCGGTGGCTGGCAAATATTTCCATGCTTCTTCGTCTTCTTTGCTAAGCCAATCCTTTGCCAAAGCTTTCTCGCTTGCAATAGCGGTAAATAAAGATTCATCAAAACATTTTGATTCCTTGACTCGTTTAATTGTGCTTCACCTTTTTCTCTTCCTCTCAACGTCAAGCAGCGTTGCCGGCGAGCCAAGGAGGAGCACTGTCGAGCCAGACTTGACTTTGGTGTTTAGGGGAACGTTGATATCAAAGCCTGCCCTGTGCTTTATGCCAACAACAACAACGCCGTAGCCCTGAAGTATATGTGCCTTGCTCAGGCCGGATAGGGAACTTTTCCTGCTAACGATGACCTCTTTCATGATGAGGTTTTCCTGGCCTGAAGCGCCGAAAAAGCCTGTAAGGGTTTCCTCACTGTCCTCTATTGGAGGGTTGAAGAACCTTACCACCGCTGCAGCTATAATTCCGACTGAAGCGACTATGAGGGCTGCGGTGAAAAGCTTGCCCGGCTGACTTAGACTCCCAGGAATGCCTGTGGTTGTCATAACAGCGGCTGTTGAAAGAAGCGCATCAGCAAACTGCTGCTTTTCAATAAACGTATATCCTGCTATCCCAAGCGCGAGCACAACCAAAAGTGCACCCAAAACCTTCCTCAAAATAAAACACCCCTTTTTGCCCCAAGTCGCTGCGGCGACTGGGCCCAATCGAGATTCCTCGATTTGGGTTCCTGCCTCTCAGTCTGAACATAACATGCAGGTTTAAATATGTTTTTGTTTTAAGAACCTGCCACCAAAAGACTTTTATATGCGAAGCATGATACCGGCGTCTTTGGGGTTGGCTTATGGCTGGCAAAAAGATACTTGTTGTGGATGACGAGCCTAACATTCTGAAGCTTGTTTCCTTCATTCTCGCTAGTAAGGGCTACGATGTGATAGAAGCTTCAGGTGGCGCGGAAGGCATCACGAAGGCAAAGGCAGAGAAGCCAGACCTTATTGTCCTTGACGTGATGATGCCGAAGATGGACGGGTTTGAAGCGGCAAAGAAGCTCAAGGCTGATCCCGCAACAAGGGATATTCCAATACTGATGCTCAGCTCGAAGGCGCAGTTCGAGGACAAGATGAAAGGAATAGATTCCGGGGCAATGGACTACATTACAAAGCCCTTTGAAAAGGATGAGCTGCTTCAGAAAATAGATGAGTTCCTCGAATCTTGAATCTTTCTGTTCATGAAAAAGCTAACTCCACATAAGGATTCAGAAGACATATTTGGAGTGCTATACGAAACAGGAAAGCTGATAAACTCAACTTTGGACATTGCTACCATACTAAAAAACATAGTAGAAATCATGAGCGTGCATTTCAGATCAGGAGATTTCTCATTCTTGGCCTTGGAAGGTGAAAGGCTTTTGCTGAAAGCCGCCTTGAACCACCCAAGATGGGGAGACAGCAACTATTTCATACCTTTGGGCAAAGGAATAACCGGCACAGTAGCAGCCACTGGCCAGCCTCTTAACATTGGGGACGTGAGGAAGGACAAGAGATACATAGGAATAAGACCAAAGATGCTCTCGGAGCTGGCAGTCCCTGTCAAAATTGATGGAAAAGTTGTTGGCGTTTTCAACCTTGAAAGCCCTGACATAAATTCGTTCAAAGAGCAGGACTTAAAACTCTTAACGGCACTAGCAGACCAAACTGCAGTTGCAATAAAAAATGCGAGACTTTACAAGTCCTATGCGGATAATGTCAAAAGGCTTTCAAATCTTTACGAGTCTGGCAAGGCCATAAACTCAAGCTTGCACATTGGCGGGATACTTAAAGCTCTACTTGAGACCAGCTCAAAGGAGCTAAATTATGACTCAATAGCCATACTCCTTATATCGAATGGAAGGCTTTATGCGAGGGCAGGGCTTGGATTCACCAGCGATGAGATTGCAAGCTACAGCGCCGCAATGGGTGAGGGCGTTTGCGGAAAAGTTGCCGAAACAGGGAAGCCGCTCATTGTGAGCGATGTCTCAAAATGTGACTTCTACATAGAACAATCGTCGCGAACAAAATCAGAAATGGCCATTCCAATAAAATACGGCGGCAAAGTAATGGGCGTATACAACGTTGAAAGCAACAATTTAAACTCTTTTGACAATGATGACCTCCTGTTTATTTCGGCACTTTCCGAACAGGCAGCCATAGCAATTAAAAACGCTGAGCTGTTTAAAGAAATTGAAAGTTTTAGCGAAGTTTTACAAAAGAAAGTCAATGAAGCAACAACAGAACTTAAAAACGCAAATGAGGAACTGCAGTATCTTAATAAGGTAAAAACAGACTTCCTTTCAATAGTTTCGCATGAGCTAAGGACGCCCATGACAAGCATAGTTGGCTACGTTTCATTATTGCGTGACGGCGAATGCGGGCCCATTAACCAGCAACAAAAAGAATTCCTGCAAATAGTGCAAGACGAAAGCATGCGCTTGTACAGGCTGCTAAGCGACCTCCTTGACGTACAGAAGATAGAGGCGAAAAGGATGATTTACATTTTCAAGGATTTTGACTTTATGGGCTTTCTTAAAAAATATTCCAAGGAAGCCGAGCGGGAGTGCAAAGCCAAAGGTCTTGACTTTTCTTTAATCTTGCCAAAAAATATCCCAATTATCAAGGCTGATGAGGACAAGATACGGCAGATAATGACAAATCTGGTCAGTAACGCGCTTAAATTCACTAAAAAAGGAGGAATTAAAATAGAGCTGCACGTACTGCCTGAATTTCTGCAAATAGAAGTTTCGGACACAGGAATCGGAATTTCTGAAGCCAACCAGAAATTGCTGTTCGAAAAGTTCAGCCAGGTGAATATGGAGGCAAGCAGGGAAGCTGGCGGGACAGGATTGGGGCTTGCAATCACGAAAAGCCTTGTCGAGGCACACGGCGGAAAGATATGGATGGAGTCAAAGCCAGGGCATGGAAGCAAATTTGTCTTTACAATGAGCAGAAAGCTTGGAAATAATCTGGTTTAGAATAAAGGAACGTTGAATTCGTACCTTCTAATCCCATTCTCAAGGTCTGTATGGCTCATGCCAACATTGGATTGTTGTAGCCTTTTAAGTACGCCCGGCCTAAAAAGGCTTTGCACAGGCTTCTTTTCAGTGGGCTTGACGTCTATCCCTAAAACTAGTGACTGCTCTCCAGCAACACGATACTGTATTGTGCAAACAGGCATTACATCTTCCCTAACCCAGTTAGATGTAGCATATGTCAGAATGGCTTTAAATATGTCATGAATATTCACTGTGGTTTCAACACCTTCCACCTCTTCCTGGTTTCCTGATAAGCTGATAGTCATATTCCTCCTACTCTGGCTTAACATTGCCTTATAAGACGCATTTAAGAATCTCTCATTTAAAAAAGATGTAACCGGTACTGGAGCAACTCTTTTTTCAGGAGAAACGACTTCTGCCTTTTTGACAGCGACAATATAATTGTTGAACTGCGTATAAGTCCAAGGCTGCCCATCTTTCCACCCTTTCTTTCTTAGTATGTTCAAGAATTCCTGTTCAATATCGCCCCATAATTTCCGCATTCCAGCTTTGCTGTAATGAGGAACAGGTCTTAAGAATGCTTTGCTGCCATAGACTTCAACTGCACGGGAGTATTGCCTCGGGTCATCATATGTAATGCTCTCGGGCAGCTCTATACCTGCAGCCACGTCAAATCCACTCTCCTCAATCATATTCACAATTTCATCCAAGGGTCTGCTCCCTATAGGGTCAGTCTCAAAGCCTACCCTGTGATAACCTCTTGGATTGTGCTGAGAATCATAGCCTCTTAACTGCAAAATTATCACGTGGTTATAAGCATCCAAGAAATCCCTTGCAGTACCTCCAGCTGACATACTAATGCAAAGAACGCCACCTGGCTGCAGTACGGAATTGAAATTATCTAAAGCCGCATATTTGTTTTCTGGCTCCCTTATCCAATGAAACATAGAATTAGACCACACCATGGCAACTTCTGGGAGACCCTTTTTCTCCCAATTGATGATTATGTGTTCTGTGTCCATCCGTGCCAGGTCTTGAGGGTCCTGCACAAGGTATGCCAACGAGAGACCTTCAGGCCTTTCAGTGGTTCTTGTGCTCTCTGCAAAGCCTTTCGCGATTAACCCCGCAACAATTCGGGCAGTTTTAATTTTATTTGGATCAAGGTCAATGCCTATTACTCTCCTTCTGCCTATTTCAGGTCTGTTGAAAACCATGTGAGGGGCCAATGCAAAGAACAAACCGTCCCCGCAGCCAGCATCAAGAATCGCCCCTTTTGGAAGCGGCAAACCGCTTCTCAGGTAAAGTTCCCAGAGCGTCATCTGGTTTGCTGCCTGCAGTCCGTGAGATATCTGTGTGAATAATGGTCTGCCTTCAGTGTCTTTTACAAGCTCTTCCAAAAGCGGAAGTTCGAATGAGTGCTCAATTATTCTCGGAGCCAAATCAGCCACCACCAAAGTTTCTGAGGAGAAGAACTCACAAGGCTTTATAAATCTTTCTAAAGTCACTACTCCACAGATATGACAAATGTGTTTGTTGTTGGGTTAATGCTGGGTTATTTTATTTTCTTCCACTTCACTCCCTCAGGAGTGTCATCAAGCTGGATGCCCTTTTCCTGCAGCTTTGCCCTGATTTTGTCGGCCTCTGCGAACTTCTTCTCCTTCCTGAGCCTTTCGCGCTCTTCAATAAGCTTCGTTAACTCCTTCGGCAGATCTTCTTCGGCCGCGAAGCTCATTACACCCAGGACGCTGTCGACATTTTTGAGAAAACTGAGGGCTTCTGCTGCGGATTCCTTGCCCATTGCGCCACTATCAACAGAAGCATTTACGGTTTTGACAAAATCAAAAACTGCAGCAAGCGCCTCGCTTATGTTTAAGTCATCATCCATTGCGGCTTCAAATATTCTTGTCCCTTCTTTGACCTCATTTTTTAAAGTTGAAAGTGTTTTTTTGTTCTCGTCACTGTTCTTAAGACCTTGGAGTCTCCTTATCAGTTCATTAAGCCTCTCTATCGCTGCCTTTGCAGCGTCAACTCCCTCAAACGTGAAGTTGAGCTGCTGCCTGTAGTGGGTTGACAGCAGCAGGTATCTGACAGCAACGGGGGAATATCCTTTCGCCAAAACGTCCCTGAGTGTGTAGAAGTTGCCGAGCGATTTTGACATCTTCTGGCCGTTGACAAGCAGCCACTCGTTGTGCAGCCAATAGTTGACAAACTTTTTGCCGGTCCAGCCTTCGGACTGCGCAATCTCGTTCTGATGGTGGGGAAATATCAAATCAATGCCGCCGCAGTGGATGTCAAACGTCTTCCCAAGGTTCTTGGTGGACATGGCACTGCATTCTAGGTGCCAGCCCGGCCTGCCCTTGCCCAGCTCGGTTTGCCAGAACACTGCACCATCGTCCTTTGTCCATGATTTCCAAAGCGCAAAGTCCTGCACGTCATCCTTGGAGTATTCATCCTTTTTTACGCGGCCTGATGCCCCTGCCTTGAGCTTGCTTGTGTCAATGTTTGCCAGCTTTCCATAATCATTGAACTTGCCGATGTCATAGTAGATTGAGCCGTCCTCGCCCTTGTAGGCAATGCCTTTTTTCATAAGCGCTTTTGTTATTGCAACCATTTCCTTGATGTGCCCTGTTGCCATCGGGTATTTGTTGGCTGGAAGGATGTGGAGGGTTTTAATGTCATCAAAGAAAGCCTGCTCGTACTTCCTTGTGAAATCCTTCAGGCTGACGCCCTCTTTTTGGGAGTTGCGAATTGTTTTATCATCAACGTCTGTGATATTCATTATGTGCTTTACCTTGTATCCCTTGTACAAAAGGTAGCGCTTCAGCAGGTCAACAAAGACATAAGCCCTGTAGTTGCCGATGTGGGGGTAATCATAACACGTAGGCCCGCATGAGTAAAGCCCGACTTTTTTGCCTTTGAGCGGCTTGAAGCCTTCAAGCTTTCTTGTGAGCGTATTGTAGAGGGTAAGCATGGGGCAAAGTGTTGGCGGAGGGCTTTTAAAGTTTTGCTGTTGAAGCTGATAACTCCGGTAATAGCAACAAATAAAAAGCGAGGCAGGTTTCCTCATGTAGAAACATGGCAAGCCTTATTTACGTTACGAATACTAATAACTCTTTGTTTGTTAGGCGCATAACCTTGCAATTTGTTAGTTTATTGCCGCCTGAAGCTGCAATCCTTACAGCCGTAATCAGACAACACGGCGAGCCAACTCCTGAGTTGGAGCAGCAGACGCACCTTGCATGGCATGGACCTCTAAGAGTTGGAGACCTTGATGTTATTGTTGCAGTGGATTCTGAAGTTAAGTTACATGACCCTGTAGGGTCTGATTCTGAAGATTCTGATGCACTCTACTTTGGGGAAAGTGATAAGTTCGGTATACTGCTTCAGTACCTGAGCCCTAAGGCTTGGCGCACTAAAGATGTTGTAGCTCATACATCAGTTCATCATCATGAAAAAGGCAGAGAAACGTATTATCTGCTGGGCGGTACAGCTTCTGTTGAATTGCGTGATTTCAGAACGGGAACGAGGATGGGGAATGCGTCACCATTGGAGTTAGGAGTGGGCCAAGAGGCCGGGTACATAAAAGGGTTTAGTGTGCAGCCTTACGTGCAGCACCCTGTTGTGGCACGAAATGGCACAGGTTCCATAGGTTCCATTATGTTACTTGTTACAAACCCTCCTAACAACACAAAGAGCGACCACCATTACGATGGAAAGTTCAGGGATATTTTTGCTGACGTTATTGCTTCTCACACACAAAGAACGCATGGTCCTTCTGGAGGGGCTTAATTGCTTCAAGTCAAGTTGAGATGGGTATACTCTTTAATCTGCCGTCAATAGCCTCAAACTGATTTTCTAGTGTCTTATATAAAAGGAAAGCGCCTGCAGTCCCACATCTAGCCAGAGCT
>JACPTF010000020.1 GCA_016192915.1 Candidatus Woesearchaeota archaeon
TGCTTTCCCTGCCCTGAGTATCCTGCTATGGGAAAGGGAAAGGTCAGGGTTAACTGCTAGGGCGTAAGGCTGTTTTCCCTCACTTAGCTGGTGAGCAAGCTCTTCCGCAGTCAGCAAGCTTCCATCAGACAGTTGGATAGCTGAATCTTTCCCAACACACTTTCCCGTTCCCGGATCCCCAATAAGCAGCACATGCCTTCTCTGCTTCGCAGCCTTCTTGATAATCTGGACAGCGTCCTCCTGGCCAACAATCTGGTCAATAAGGACCTGGGAAACCTTCAGCTCCTTTGTTGTCCTGAAATTGAACTCTGCATCAACGGCTTTGGCAGTTGCTGCTGCTCCACTTTTCTCGCGCTTCTTGCCCGTCGCCATACCTGCAGAACATGCTTTGGTTGTATAAAAGGCTTTGGGTTTGGTTTTCACATCTCTTCCAGCACATCAATCGCAAGAAGCTTCAGGCCGTTCTCAAGCACCTGCTTCACTGCGTTGCAAAGCACCAGCCTTGCATCACTGACATTCGGTTCTGCTGTAAGAATTGGGCAGTCGTTGTAGAAGCCGCTGAACGACTGTGCGAGGTCGAGAAGGTAGCGGGAAAGTAATGCCGGCTTTACTTGGGCCGCTGCAGCTGCAACAACCGTGGGGAAACTTTTTAGCAGCTTAATCGTCCTCATCTCAACAGCCGTTGCGGTCAGTTGCGAGTAATCAATTTTATTTGGCTGCGGCAGCGGTTTTCCGTATTTGCGGAATACTGAGTGTATCCTTGCAACTGCGTACTGGACATAAGGGCCTGTCTCGCCTTCCAGCTTCATTGCCTGCTCCCAGTCAAACACAAGCTCCTTGTCGTTATCGCGGTTAATCATTCCGAATTTCAATGCGGCGAATGCAATCTTTTTTGCTGTTGCTGAAACATCTGAATCGCCCCAGTCATCGTGGCGCTTTTTGACCTCTCCAGCAGCGATTGACAGCAATTCGTTCCTAAGGTCGTCATAAAACACAACACTCCCAGCCCTTGAAGACATCTTGCCAGTTGGCAGCATTACAAGGCCGTAGATGAGATGGAATGACTTGGCAGAGAACTCCTTTTCCCTGCCGCCAATAAGCTCCAGAGTCTTGAACAGCTGCTTGAAGTGCAGCTCCTGCTCCCTGCCAACAACGTGGACTGACCTGTCCAGCTTGTACTGTGACATCTTTTTGCGGGCAAGGGCAATGTCCTTTGAGGAGTAAAGCGCAGTGCCGTCTTTTGTGAGCAGAATGAAAACGCCAAGCTTGTAGGGCTTCAGGTCCATTATTATCGCGCCGTCGCTTTCCTGCGCGATGCCTTCCTTTACCAGTTGCTGGGATATTTTGCGCGCTTCAAGCTCCATTTCGCTTTCAAAGTAGAACTCATTGTATTTTACCCCAAAATCCTTGTACATGTCATTGAATTCGTCAATGCACCACTGCCTCGTCTCCTTCCACAACCTGTTAAGGTCTTTGTCACCTTCGTAAATTTTAAGCAGCAGCTGCTTAACATCGCTTTCCAGCTGCTCGTTGCCTTCAACTGCAGTGTTTGCCTGGACATAAACGTTTCCCAACCATCGCAGCCTGTTCTGTGCTGGGGGCTTGCCAACGTTAAGGTTGCGGATTCCCCAAATGCACTTCGCAACATGAGGCCCGATATCGCCCTGGTAGTTGACCCTGACCAGCTTGTTGCCGCTAAATTCGAGGATTCTGCAGATGGATTCGCCTAGGCAGATGTTCCTCACATGCCCAATGTGGACTGCCTTGTGGGTGTTGGCGTGGAAGTATTCAACCATGATAGTTTTATTGGTTTTGCTGGTGCTGCCATAATTGTGGCTTAATTTGCTAACAGCTTCAATTACAGCTTCTGCTAGTGCTGCCTTGTCCACAAAGAAGTTGACGTACGGCCCTGCTGCCTGAACCCTGTCAATCAGCTTGCTTTTGGCCGAGTCGTTGCCAATGGCTGCCGCAATCTCCATTGCAATGGCTGCCGGGCTCTTTTTCATTGCTTTCGCAAGAAAGAAGCACGGGAAAGCGTAGTCGCCAAGGGCATCGTCTGCAGGGATTTCGATTTTTGGCTCGATTTCTGAAGCATCCATCCTTATGCGAGGCTGCAGCATCGCAACAATCGCCGCCTTGAAATTGTCCATAGCTACAAGAAGGCTAAAGCCAGCTTTATTAATTTATTGCAACTTTTACAGGGCTTGGTAATAGCTTGCGTGCTTCACTAAAAATTAGTATCATATAGTGGTAACAAAATCAAAAGCTTTTTAAATATGTGCAAATACGCAAAACATATATGGCTTACCTAATTTATAGCCCTGAACAGGAAGGGAGGATAGACCTCGTTCCTATTGAACAACGAGTGTTAGTAGCATATAGGCCACCTCTTATTAGTCCAGAGCACAGCATCTCTCCCCTAAGTTTGCTTGTAAGGGATGAAATGAAAAAAAGGGGTTTGAATCAAGCTCAACTAGCCCAATTTACCGGCATATCAACGGCCACTATGAGTAATATCTTCTTAGGTCGGAATAAGACCGCATCCATTGACACATTGCACAAATTAAGCAGATATTTTGGAATAAGCCTGGGGGAAATAGCAGATTTAGCTATCAGTTCGAACAGGAGACCAAGCTTTACATATTTACGACAAACACTTGAAAATTTGGTGACAGGGCTCGAAGGAGGAAATGGTCAAGAAGAAGTAGTGAAAAGATTAGAGGAGGTTACGGCATTTGTATATTCGTTTTTAATACAGAATCCTGATCTGCCTAAGATAATCGTGGCTGGTTATTTGCTAAGTAAGGGAAACGCGCTATTTTCTAACTATGCCAGAATAGTGTTTGACCCTGTAGCTGCTGAAGAAAAAGAAGTTATAAGAGAGTTAATGGGACAAAAATACAGGTCTGTTGGCTTTCACTTAGACCTCTTGGATTCGGCAAGGACTACACATATGTAAAAATGGAGAATTCAATCATTTAACCCCTCCCATTTTCCGCTTTATTTTCTTCCGGTTTTGCCGCATAATTTTCGCTTTTTTGGCGCTTTAATGAAAAGCTTCCGATAACTGCCGAAAATCTTCCGTTCTCAACGTAAATTTTGCTTATTTCTCGCCGAAAGGCATGTTAAAAGTGCCTCACACAGAATGCGGCAGCAACAGCAAAACAGTGCGAAAAGAATGCAATTTCGTGAATTTTGTTGTTGCTGAGATTGGAAAAAAAGCAGCAAAAGAAACAGATGAGGTGAGGAAGATGGGAATTGGAGCTTTAGTTGTGAGGACAGCAGCGGCAGGGCTGATAGGGTTAGGTGTGCTTGCTGGAGGCAATGCAGTGCTAGACGGGATAAACGGCAACAGCGCTGTTGTTGAGCAGGGCTACGTGAGCCCAAAATCGCTCTCGATTCAGGGCAAGAAGAACGGCACTGGCAACATTGAAACCTATCTGCAATACAAAGTCGGAGATGAGAGTGTTTCGCTGCCGTGCACAAAAGGGCCGTCAGGACCGCTGTGCGGCAAGGTTGACTACTGGTGGCAAAGCATCGGAGCACCACAACGCGAAGGGCTTGTTGTTGGCGAATGGCCTGCCATAAGCAATGACTCAAAGCGCGGAATCCTGGGCAGCGAGCTTCAGGCGCTTATTGACTCGGCTTACGGCACAAAGAATGGCACTCAAAAAACATCACAGCAAAGCCAGAAGTGAGCTTCAGAAAGGGAGTGCATCAAAATGACAGACCTCGGTGTGGTCGTGGAAGTAGCTCAGGCTGTGAACAGTATAGGCAGGCTCAACAAAGAGGTGGGAAGCATGGTTAATGGATTCGGAGGCAAAAACAATCATAATGGCCACGGAAAAGGGCTTGCAGCCACAAGGGTAATAGCCAGAGGAAAGGCAGGCGCTGAGCCTGATACGGATTTTTCTGACCTATACGAGGAAAGCCACAGAAGAAACCAGTCTGCAGACAGGGCGCCAGCCTGCTACCAGGCAGCGATGGAGCACATGGCTGAGCTTGGCAGGCTTCAAAGCCTGGTTAATTACCATGCAAAGCTGAACGAAAGCAGCGCCCTGAGAACAGTTGAGAGCGCAAAAGCGGCGCTTTACCAAGCAACCTCTCGCGGCCTGCTAACAGCATTTCACGGGCTGTTCCCGCAGCCTGTGCCATCGCTCGAAACGCTCGTTGGCAAAGAGATAGCAGTCATGGCAGCAATGCAGAAACAGGTTGGAATGGCCGTAGACCATTCGGAAGGAATAGTAAGAAAGCTTAAGGATTATGACGGCGACCTCCTGAAGGAATTTGACGGCGCCAAGACGCAACTCGCGGAAGAGGAGGAAAAGCAAGCCAAAATGCAAAAGGCCGTGGAGGCCAAGTCAAACAAGCTTGCGAAAACGCAAATGGGCAGTCCCGAGTACGTTCCATTGCAGGCAAAGCTCAACAATATGTTAAGGTCACAGAAGGAAATAAAAAATGTGCTGGAAATCCTGGGCCAGCAGGTTGTTGACACTTACAAGCAAAGCTCGCAGGTAAGGGCAAAGGAAGACGTTGTCCGCATGGGGCTGCATGAGCTTCGGCTGGTGCATTCTTACGTGACAAGGTTCCTGACCTTTGTCCAGAGAACAAGGCAGGCCGACGATTTGCTGCCACAGCTTGTTGAGACGGCAACAGCTGTTACTGACGCATACCAGATACTTACTGGCGTAGTGCAGGCAGGAAGCGCAGCAACCACAGAGGCTGTCAAAAAGCTCGTGAGCGTCATAGGAACAGTAGATTACACAATAATGCCCGCTGTTCAGCACGAGGTAAACAAGCAAAGGTCGCTCCTTGAAAAGGCAGACAAGAAAACAACCTTTTATGAGCAGGCTGTGAAGCTGCTGAGGGGCAAAAATTACCAGGCAGCAAGCGCAAGTGCGGAAGGGCAGCCAGCAGCGGCTGCACCACCGCTAGCTTCTGCCCTGAACTAGCAACAAAGCACGTAGAAGGTAAAGAAGGTAGAAAGATTGCGCACAAGATGTCCGGGAATAAACTTCTTCTGAGAGTGGTTTTTGAGACCGAAGCATAGGATTATATGGCAATCACGGCGTATTATACCAAACCAAAGAGGTATTTGATGAAATGAAAATAACCTTTGACCCGAAGCATAACATAATGCGTATACAGTTCAGAGAAGGCAGGTATGGGGTAAGCAAAGAAGTAGACGAAGGCATAATAATTGACAAGACAAAGGACAACAAGGTAATGGCTATTGAAATACTGGACGCATCCCAAAGAATTCCTAAAAAGGAGATTAAAGAAATCACTGTTGGGGTTTCTGGCTGATTTTTAAGCGGTTTTTGAATACGCTGCTGTCCTGTTTAGAGCATCAACTATTCGCACGCGGAGAGTCTCGATGACCACGTGAAGGCTCTCTATACGGTTAAAGGTTTGAACAGAATATGTGTATAAACTGTTCACTTCTTCTTCGGCGAACTGCAGATCAACAGGAACGCCTAATCGAAGCTGAAGCTTTAAATCTTCAGCATACCCAAGGCGAACAAGAGTTTTTTTGGGGTGCACTTTCCCAGTTTGGAGGGTGCCTGCTATGCGAGTGGCTGATGCCTGTATAGCCTGAACCGACCCTAGTAAAGCTCTAATAACCTTCCCAACATTCTGGCCTACCGATATAGTATATCTTTCATCTGGTACGAGGAGCTTGGAAAGCGGTTCGTCTGCCCTTCTTCCAGTTATCTTTTTCATTTCTTCCAAAACCTCACCAGATCTTTTGGAAAGGTCATCTTCGTACCTCTCAAAATGCATCAGCCTGCGCCAAACGTCTAAACAACTATTACTAATCTCTTTAAGTTTGGAGTTGAGATTGTTGCGGATGTCCCTTATAGGCATCCAATTTCCATTGATGCGCACACGGCCACCAGTATCTTGTTTACCTTGTGCAATTTCGTTTATGCATTCTGATAATAGATTACGAACGTTCCAGATACCCCAATCTATAGACCTAAATTCTCTGCGAACTTCTTCCCAGTCCATAATCATTTGCTTCCAGTCTTGATATTCAATTTTTTCTAAACGCACGCTAGTTTTCAGTGCGGTAACATCTGCATTTTGCGCTTCTTTTAGCGAAACCATACGTTAACCTCTTTTGTGGATTACTTTATAAATATTTCGAAAATTTGAGACTGTTACCTTAACTTTGTCTTCGGATGGCATGTTATCTGCGGACGTTTTGCAACGTTTCTGCAGGATAAAGTTTAATAAGATTCAGCAAATGATATTAGTCACCTAAACCGCAAACTCCCTGACAGTCCTCTGGCTTAGCTTCACGATGTTCTCCTTTGCCTGCCTGTCCTTGAATGAGCGGTCAAGCGAGATGAACGCGACATCGTTAAGGTAGCGCTTTGTTACAGGCACGCCCTTTTCAATCATGTTTGTAATGTATCCCCTTATCAGGAATTCGCTCTCTTTCAAAGCAGCCGCGATTTCCCTGTAAGTCAGCGGCTTTTCATCGGATCCGGTGTAAAGCACAAGGAAGACCTCCTTCTCCTTTTCGTCAAGGTCAATGCAGCTTTGAGCGCTTGCCTGAGCCGGAGAGCCAAGCACATTGGCAAGGGAAAGCTGCAGATGCTCAAGCTGTTCCTGCAGCCTGTCAACCTTTGATTCGAGCCTGGATACGAGCTCGTAGTTAGCCTCTATCTCATTGGTGCTGTCGTTAATGCTCTCACGATGATCGTCAAACTCCTCGCGAATGCCCTTCAACGCGGCATCAAACCGCTGCCTCAATGACTCAACGGTGCAAGCATCGGAGCCTGCCAGATTTAGCGCGCTGCCCAGAGTATTATTTCCACTAATCCCAACTTTCTCCACTTCACTCACCCCCTAAAATAAATTTCCCACTAAATTACAACCAACAATGAACATTGAATGAGAGTCAACAATGATTTGCAAAAGGAGCCACTGCCAGCCGAACGCACCTTTAAATAGTTTTCTGTGGCTGAAAAGATAGGTTAATGAGGTCATTCGTTTAAATCTTGAAAAAGCGACATACAAAAATTTAAAAGCGCCATTACGTTCACCAGCACAGAATGGTTATTGCAGTTGGGAATACCTTAAGGATTGGTCTTGAAAGCATCGTTGATGATTCTTATGATATTGTTTTTGGTGAAAATCTGTTCCCCCAGATTGCAGAAGATTTGGCAAAAGTGAGGCTGGGCTCAAAGTATGCCATAATAACAGATTCAAATGTTAACAGGCTATATGGCGCTGCGTTGAAAAGCGCGCTGGAATCCGCAGGTCTTCAGGCAGATATTTTCCCTTTTGAGGCGGGGGAGCAAAGCAAGAATGCTGTTGTCTTTTTAGGCTTAATGAAAAGTATGCGAGAACTAGACTATGGCAGAGACTCTGCAATCATTGCGCTAGGTGGCGGCGTGGTTGGCGATATGGCAGGATTAATTGCGGCCATATATCTCAGGGGCATTCCTTACATACAAGTCCCAACTACAACGCTTGCACAGGCGGATTCCTCAATAGGCGGAAAAACCGCTGTTGACACCGAAGACGCGAAGAACTCAATTGGGGCATTTAAGCAGCCGGCGAGGGTTTACATTGATGTTGCTACACTGGTAAGTTTGAAAGAACTGGACAATAGGGGTTACGTAAGCGGATTTGCGGAAGCAGTTAAGCACGGAATTATCCGCGACCCTGTTTTCTTTGCATATTTGCAGAAAAATGCCAAGCTGGTGTTAGAGTGCGATCCGGAAACCATGCTATATGTTGCAAAGCAGAACTGCAGGATTAAAGGCACAGTGGTCGAGCAGGACCCTAAAGAAAAAGGCTTAAGGCAGATTTTGAATTACGGCCACACAATAGGTCATGCGGTAGAAACGCTAAGCGGCTACAGGAGACTGCACGGTGATTGCGTGTCAATGGGCATGATGGTGTCTGGGAATATATCTGCCAAGTTGGAGGGCCTTTCAGAGCAGGAGCTGGAGCAGCAGAAGGAATTGCTGCAACTGCTTGGCTTGCCAATATGGATTCCTCCTGAAATATCTAACGAATCAATAATTCAAGTCACTTTAAAAGACAAAAAGGCTAGAGGCGGAGCTGCCAGATACGCCCTGCTAAAGCACCTGGGTGAAATGCACGATTTTGCCGGGAAATACACAACTCCTGTTGATAACGCCATAGTTATTGCTGCTCTTAACGCAACAAGAATGCAACACTAAACAAAATGAAAAGGCAGCAGCTTCCGCAAAGCAAGTCCAAGCTTGCAATAGTTCTTTCAAAGCTGGCAGTGTTTGAAAAGTTCGGGAAGCAACAGCTGCTGAAAGAGCAATACGCAACAGACTCCGAAGCCGCAGCTGAAGCAATATGGTTCGCGTACATGAACGGCGACATCGAAAAGAAAGTGGTTGCTGACTTTGGGTGCGGCACCGGGCTGCTTGGAATAGCAGCGCTGCTTCTTGGAGCCGGAAAGGTTTACTTCGTTGACAGCGACAAAGATGCAATCGTTAGCTGCGGCAAGAACATCGCAGAGGCTGCCGGCAAGGAAGATGCTGCCAAGGCCATGCTAATGGCTGCTGATATCGCGGATTTCCATAGCAGAGTTGACACTGTCGTGCAGAACCCGCCTTTTGGGACCAAGACAAAGCATGCTGACAGGCAGTTCCTACTGCAGGCATTCAAAGTTGCGGATACTGTTTATTCTTTTCACAAGATAGAAACAGCTGATTTTGTCAAAAAGATTGCCGCCGATAACGGCTTTAATGTCACTAACATCTTGCCGCTGCAGCTGCAACTTAAAAGAACATACGATTTCCACAGCTCAAGAATGAGACTGGTTGAAATTGGACTATTCAGGATAGAAAGGGCCTAAAGTTTCCTGCCAAGCCGCACCAGGTTGTCAACGCTTCTTCTCACCCTGGCTTCCTCCCTTTCGGCTTTTCCAATGTTCCTCATCCGGGCAAACTGCAAGGCTGCAAAAAGCTTCCCTGTTATGAAGCCAACCAGGAAAACAAGCAGGAAAGTAAGCATCTCAGATGGACTTGCCATACGGGCTGCAGAAGCCGCCCGGTTTTAGAACTCACCCCAAGTTTTTTACCTAGCAATCTTAATCTGGGGATGAAGCCGTAATTTACGGATAATAAAGCTGAAAAAATGGAAACCGTAAACTAATTAGTAGCTATCGCTTGTTCCCTTATTTTTTGGATTCAACTTCATTGGTAACTGCCCAGTCAATGAGCGTTTCGGAAAGCTGCTGCAGAAGCGCCTTAATCCTGTGGGCGTGGATATCCTTGTCGTCAAACCTGTCGGCAGCTGAAAGCACTTCAGTCGCGAACGCAGCTGCCGAGCGGTAGTCAAGGGCGTCAAGGCACTTCAGAAGGCTGAACAGCAGGGCATGAACAGGCTCTGCCAGGCTTCTGGTTTGCTTTGAGGTTAGCAGGATGAGATGGTCAGCCAGCCCTTCCAAGCTCTTTGAGAGCATAGCAGTGTAGAACAGCTCGATGTGCCTCAGCTTTGAAGAGCGCTTGAACATGAGCGAGCTTATTGCCGACTTCTGGATGAGGGTGTTACTCCTGTCTATCTCTTCCTCATACCTCTGGACAAGCTCTTTTGCCTCGTTGGTCTGCATGACACGGGTCATGTTTATCACCTTTCTTATCATTGTCTTAAGAATGATGTCCGGGTCTTCTACTGAGACGGTTGACTCGCAGCTTATGAAATCCTCGCCGAACTCAACAAGCTCAATGCTGCTCATCATACGCTTCTGGTCAAGGATATCCAGCGATGAGATTGGCTTGTTCAGCTTGATTTTGAAGGACCTGACAGGATTAAGGTAAGAGGCGACTATGAACATGTTAATCAGCCTGCTGTCGAGCTTCCCGCCATTCTCCGAGAAGGACAACATAAGCTGCTTCTCCTCGCCTGACTGTGGATTGGTTGAAACAACAAGGTTGCCTTCAGAGGACATGTCAAGAATAAGCTGCGAGTCATTCCCGATTAGGTTAGCCTTGCACCACGAAGCAGGCAGGTAGAGGTAGAACGTGCTTCCCGAGCGCTGAACCTTACGAACCTCCACCCAAAATCACCCTTCTCCCAGTCTATACAGGTGGCAGAAAGTACGCCCACTTATAAACATTTTGGTTTATATAAAATTAATAAAAAAAGGATTTTTCGCTTTAGCCATCTCCCACAGAAAACCTTTTAAATAAGCCCTGATGACGCAAAGCTTATGGAGCTTTCTGTAGTTGAGGAAACGCCGAAAAGGCTTGTCTTTGAGATAAAAGGGCAGGGCCACACATTGTGCAACATACTAAAGTCCAAGCTGTGGGCGAACAAGCATGTAAAGATAGCAACGTACAACATCGCACACCCGCTTGTCGGAGTGCCCAGGATGACTATTGAAACAGACGGTGAGGCCAAGCCAAGAAAAGTGGTCACTGATGCTGCAGAATCGCTGCGAAAGGACGTTGCCGAGCTCAAGCAGGAGCTCAAAAAGTTCAGGTGGTAAGGCAACAGAAGCCAGGGCATTTGAGAACACTCCTTTAATGCCAAAAAATTTAAATACACAGACGCTTCCGGGTACAAGGGAAAAAATGAGGGCAAAATCTTATCTGGTCATTTTGGGTGTGGTTCTGGTAGTTTCATCATTAGCGTTGGCAATCGCCGCACAAGCAGGAGGAAATGGCAAGGCAAGGGTTATTGCCCATACTGATAAAGAGGTATCAGATGCCGTGGAAAAGGGCTGCAAAGTGGTCAGGGAAGCCAAGACATTGAAAGCGTTGCTATGCTCAGAGGACGTTGCCTCTTCATTAGGGCTGCAGGAGGACTTGCAGGTATTCGCAATGGATTCCGGAGCCAACGCGCAGATAAAGGCCGATTTGGTGCAATCATCAGGAAATTCCGGCGAGGGAAGGAAGGTGATTGTGCTGGACACAGGATACAATTACAACCATGCAGAATTAAGCTCAAGCTACCTTGGAGGAAAGGACTTTGTTAACAGCGATGGCGACCCGCTTGACGATAACGGCCACGGAAGCCACGTAGCCGGAATCATAACCGCGGACGGCGTTGATGCCAGGGCAAGGGGCGTTGCGCCAGCAGCGGGAATAATCGCAGGGAAGGTCCTCAGCTCAGACGGCTCAGGGTACTTCAGCGATGTTGTTGCCGCAATTTACTGGGCAGTAGACGGCCCTGACGGAATTGCCAACACATTTGACGACTTCAATGCCGATGCTATAAGCCTGAGCCTAGGAACTTCACAACCTTATACTTACAAAGGATTTTGTGATACCATCTTGCCAGATTTGACAAATGCAATTAAATACTCAAGGGATAGGAATGTAATTGTTGTTGTGGCGGCAGGCAACAGTGGCGGATCAGGAGTTTCAATTCCGGGGTGCATAAGCTATTCCACAACAGTTGGTGCAGTAGACGGCAAGGATAAAATTACCACATGGTCCGGAAAAGGAAATGCGGTTGATATCTCAGCCCCGGGCGTTAACATATATTCATCTTGGCTTGGAACTTCTTATAAGACGGCAAGCGGAACAAGCATGGCAACTCCAATGGTAAGCGGGACAGTAGCTTTAGTCAAGTCCGCCCATCCCGAATATACTGCTGCCCAGATAGAAAGCGCATTGCTCAATACAGCAAAAGATTTAGGAAAGAGCGGCAAGGATACAAGTTATGGCTGGGGCAGGATAGACGCTTACGGGGCAGCAAATTACGCAGCACCCTAAAATTTTAAGGCAAAAGTTTTATAAGCAACCTCGCTTTAAGGTAGGAGCATGAAAAAAGGTACAATTATGCTCATTCTTTTCGCCATAGCTGCCGCTGTGCTAATCAGCGGCTGCTCACAATACGGCACTAATGAGGGAGCTAAACAGGCTCCTGCCGCCACAGAATCTCCGGCAGCGCTACCTCCACCTCCGCCACCACCCGCGGCAGGGCAAGCGGCATCGGCGAATACGATCGAGATAACAGCTTCAGGATTCAGCCCTAACACTTTGACAGCCAAGTCTGGAGACACTGTAATGTTTGTTAACAAAGACACAGCACAGCACTGGCCCGCATCAGCAGTCCACCCGACTCACGTGGTTTACCCCGAGCCCGGCGGCTGCATAGGAAGCAAGTTTGACGCATGCAAAGGGCTGGCACAGGGCGAAAGCTTCACATTCGTCTTCAACGAGAAGGGCAGCTGGAAATACCACGACCACCTGAATCCGAGCCTGTGGGGAACTATAGTGGTAAATTGAGTGCAACAATACTTAACTTTTTCTCTTTTTGCTCCATATTGCCTATCTACCAACTCCTACTAACACTCTCTGCCTTGTTTACCACTCTCTGCCTGATTAGCTCGTAGGCTCCCAAGATCGTGTTGCCTGCAAGAGCTGCTAGTATAGGCGCTGGGCCCGCAAGAGTTGATAGTATAGACGTGGGTTTTTCAAATGCAAGGGAACCTTGCACCGCATAACTAAAAATTGAGTCTATAGAACTTACGCCCAGTATAATTAAGTTTGTTCCAAATCCTAAACGATATCCTGCACTTTCTAGCTCAGCGCCTTCGAGAGAGTAGGAGTCTGCATCAAACTTCCTTGAAGCAGTCGGTATCGCGTACAGCAGAAGTCCGCCACAAATAGCTCCCCTAACACCCCTTAGAGTTTGTCTACCAGCTTGCTTCAAGATACTACCAGTTTCCTTCAAGATATCTGTTAGGGATGGTGACGTCATAAACGCTACGTAATCACAAGACGTATATAAATGTTTTCATTCTTATCACTTGGTAGTGAAAATAATAACGTATTACGCGGGTTTATTAACATGGTTTTTTGCAAAAAAACCGTTTCTATGCACGGAATAAGCCAGGTTCCCGAGCAGCAGTGCAATGAAGAACGGGAACCTGACGTGGCTGAAATCAAGCAGGAAGTACACCACCGCGACTGCTATGCCAAAAACAACCTGCTGTCCTGGGGGGTAAGGCGATGTCTTCGGCTCGGAGAGCATGATGAAAGCAAAGTAAAACGGCATGCTGGTGAAAAAGCTGAGCAGTCCGGAAGCAGTGAACGGGACAGCCACGAATTGGGTTATTGCATAAAGCGCAGAGGTTGCCAGGAGAAACGGAATTGCAGCCATAAGCTTGCCTGCCGTGTAATTTGCGATGATAAGGAAAAGTGTCAGTGGAAGGAAAAAATCGCTGATTCTGATTCCGGCTTCCGCAGCCCACCATACATCGCCAAGACCGAACACGAAAAGGGAAACCAGCAGCCCAAGTGTTGCGGGGTTGAAGATGTGGTGGCCCTTAAGCCTTATCGCATACTTTGATGCTATGGCAATGGCAGCAGCCACTAAAATTGCAGCTGCCGGGGCATTCATTGGCGCTATCGAGCCGATAATAGTGCCGCTGATAACTGCAGAGGAAGGGAAAGTAACAGGCTTTTTGAGAAACGCAACCTTAACCACAACATCAAGCAGAGAGCACGCTGCAATGGCTATCAAAATACCAGTCGGGAACACCTTCAGGTTATAGCTGGCAACAGCTGCTAACAGCAGCAGAAGAGCGCCGGTGACAGCGTACATTGATTTGAAGTATTCTGGCAGGCCTTTCATGCAACTGCCGCCCTGAATTTGATTCTTTATTAATTTTTGTATTGCTTACTGCGTGCAGGAGGCAAATTATTTTATATCCAACAAAATTTCTTCCCCTTAACGTGACTCTTGAGAGCATATTCGGCGTGAAGAAGCCGATAATAGGAATGGTTCACCTTGCCGACCTCTACCCGCCGCAGGGGCTGGACTACGTAATTTCCAGAGCATTGGCCGATGCGCGCAGCCTGCACCTCGGAGGCAAAGGCGTTGATGCGCTTCTTGTCGAAAACCTGAAAGAAGAGTCCAACAACTCGTTTGTTGCTGAAGAAACGGTAAAGAGAATGTCGTCAGTCATAGACGCAATAGTCACCGAGGTAGACGCGGTCATAGGCGTGAATGTCCCCCCCAACGACTACAGGGCGGCATTCAGGATTGCGCGAGAGCAGGGCTTGTCCTTCGTGCAGTTGGACGTCTACACCGATAGGGCAATGACGTACTTCACACAAACCAAAGGCGTGCAGTTTGACGTGGTGGTAGACCCTGCCGACGTCAGGAAATACCGCGAGGGAACCAGTGCCGCTTTGTTCGTCAACATACACACGAAGGGCGACAAGCAATTGACATTGGAAGATTCGGGAAGATACGAGCCACTCACAGAATCTGCAAAGAGAGCGGTGGACTACGGCGCTGATGGCGTAGTTGTAACCTATGCAACCGGATCTGCCCCAACCTTGGCAGCAGTTAATGATGTGAAGAGATTCGCAGAAACCTCCAGCCACGTCTTTCCAGTCATTGTCGGGAGCGGCATGACGCCAAGACTGGTTCCAGAGTTTCTGAGGCATGCTGACGGCGCAATAGTTGGCAAATATTTCAAAGCTGGCGGCATCACAGACAATCCTGTTGACGGTAGGCGTGTAGAAGAGTTCATGAGAACCGTACGCGCACAATTCAGGTAAGCCCAAAACATATTTAAACAGTTTCTGCAAAGTGAGCACGCATGCTCACAAAAGCCCAGGGTAGTGTGCTGCTGAAGCTCGCAAGGAAAGCCGTTGAGGAAGCGCTTAAGCACAAAACAGTCAATGTTCCAGTTGCTGTAAGAAAGCAAAAAGCATTTTCGCAGCAGCCAGGAGTGTTTGTCACTATTCTTAGGACTGGGGAGCTGAGAGGAAGCATGGGCTATCCTGAGCAGACTTACCCTTTGATTGATGCCGTAGTAAGGGCGGCAAGGGATGCGGCATTCAACGACCCAAGGTTTAAGGCGGTGAAGAAAAGCGAATTGCGGCATCTTCGGATAAGGATAGACGCCTTGTCAAAATTCAAGGCCGCTGCCGTGAAAAGCATAAAGCCCGGAAGGCACGGCATCTACGTCGAGTACGGCGTGTTCAAGGGGCTGCAGCTGCCCGAAGACGCAAGAAAGTTCAAGTGGACCGCAAGGGAGATGGTTGAAAACGCGCTTCGCAAAGCAGGACTGGCTCCTGAGATGTGGAAAGACAAGAATGTCAGGATTTACACTTTTACGACAAAGGCATTTGAGGAGAAAAGGCAGCCATGATTCAGGACTTTCTTATTCCATTCGTGACCATAGCCGTTGCGGAAATTGGCGACAAGACACAGCTTGCGATGATGGCGATGGCTGCGAGGCACAGGCACACCACGCAGATATTCCTTGGAGCCATAGCTGCATCAGCAATTGTTGACGGCTCAGCGGTTGTGCTGGGCAGCTACATATCAAGATACATTCCCAAAGTTCCCGTTGCTGTTGCAGCAGCGGTAATATTCATGGCGTTTGGCATTTACACACTGCTGCGGAAGGAGGAGGAAAAGAAGCCGCGCCTGTTATCAAAGAGGTCAGTGCTTATCGCTGCCTTCGTGCTGTTCTTCGTCAGCGAGTTTGGCGACAAGTCGCAGTTCGCAGCCCTTCTCTTCGGAACCCAGTACAACCTGCTGCTGGCGCTCTTTGGGGCGCTTGCAGGGATAGCTGCTGTGCTGGTAATCATGCTCAGCATTGGCAAATACGTCAGCAAGCACCTGAGCGAGAAAACAATCAGGCTGCTGTCAGGGTTGCTGTTTATCGGGATTGGGTTATTCACGCTGCTGAGGGCGCTGGGTGGCGTCTGAAGAAGACCAGTAATCAAACTTTATGTTTTCAGGGAGAAAAAGGCCTGACAGCGTGACCAGATTAAACCATACAAGCCTTTCAAAGCCCGGCCTTAAAGGTTCGCCGACAGGGTTAACCAGCGAATATTCATTGCCATTCCCATCCCTCCTGTACCTTTCCTTGGTCACAATTCCCGGCACGACAACGCTTTGAAGCGTTCCATAGCTGTCTATACGCCAGAAATAGACAATCCTAGCCTCGCCCAGCTTGGCTATACTTTCCCCAGCAATGTGCGAGTCAATAGTATCTGGAAACTGTGGCCTGTTGGGGTTAAAATGCATGTATTCTAGCTCTACCGCTTGTTCCAACCTATGCTGTTCCATAACAACAGCGAATGCAGCCGCGTTTAAAACCCTTTTGCCGCAGCTTGTCACTTTACCTTATACCTGTTCAGAAGCAGCGAGTTGCCAACAACGGTTATGGAGCTAGAAGCCATCGCTATCGCAGCGAAGATTGGATTAAGGAGCAAGCCTGTAAAGGGATAAAGAACACCAGCAGCTACCGGGATTAAGGCAACGTTGTAGAAGAACGCCCAGAAAAGGTTCTGCTTCATCTTGCTCACAGTCTTTCTGCTGAGGTCAATCGCTGCCACAACATCCCTGAGGTCATCCTTCATCAGCACTATGCCGCCGGTTTCCTTCGCAACATCAGTGCCGGCGCCAATCGCAATTCCAACATCGGCCTGTGCCAGCATCGGAGCGTCATTTATCCCATCGCCCACTGCTGCAACAACTTTGCCTTCCTGCTGCAGCTCTTTCACCTTCGCTGCCTTTTCTCCAGGCAAAACGTTAGCTAATACGCGTTTTATTCCCAGCTGCTGCGCTATGGCCGCTGCCGTCCTTTCATTGTCGCCAGTCATCATTATCACTTCCCTGCCCATCCTCTGAAGCTGCCCAATGGCTGGCCTTGAGTTCTCCTTCAGAGTGTCAGCAACAGCTATCACGCCAATAAGCTGCTTGCCAAAAGCTACAATGACCGCGGTTTTGCCTTCTTTTTCCAACCTTGCAACTTTTTCTTCCGCTACAGCTGTTATGTTAACAGCGTTGTCTTTCATGAATGTCCTGTTGCCAACAAAAATCCTTTTGCCATTGTAATCCGCCTTTATGCCCTTGCCGGCAACTGTCTGGTGGAGCTTCCCCTGCGGCAGCTTTATGCCCAACGCTGCCGCCTTTTCCACTATTGCAGTGCCAATCGGGTGCTCAGAGCCCTTTTCAGCCACTGCAGCAAGCTGCAAGATTTTGCCTTTATCGTAGCTGCTGGCTATCAGCACTACGTCAGTCACTGCCGGCTTGCCCTTTGTCAGGGTGCCTGTCTTGTCAAAAACAATTGCCTGAATCTTCCTTGCCTTCTCCAAAACCTCTCCTGTCTTGATGAGTATGCCGTTCTGGGCGCCTTTGCTCGCGCCAATCATTATCGCTGCGGGGGTTGCGATTCCGAGAGCGCAGGGGCACGCAATGATAAGGACGGCAATGAGGATTGACAAAGCCAGAGGGAAAGAAAGACCATAAATAAAATACCAAAAGGCAGCAGCCGCCAAAGCGATCACGATGACGGTCGGGACAAAATAAGCTGAGACAACGTCAGCAAGGCGCTGCATGGGAGCCCTCGCCGCAATTGCCTCCTGCACCATCTTCACAATATTGGCTAATGCTGTATCGCTGCCAACCTTTGTTGCCTTGAACTTCAGCAGGCCGCTCTTGTTGATTGTGCCCCCAATTACTGCGCTGCCCGGCTTTTTGGCAACAGGCATCGACTCGCCAGTAATCATAGACTCGTCAACAGCTGACTGCCCTGATATAACAACGCCGTCAACAGGGATGCTTCCTCCGGGCTTGACAACCACTATATCGTTGACAGCCACTTTCTCAACAGGAATGGTTAATTCGCTGCTGTTACGGACTACTGCTGCCATTTTCGGCTGCAAATCAAGAAGCTTCCTGATTGCGGCAGACGCCTTGCCCTTCATGTTATGCTCCATGTACTTGCCAAGAAGGATAAAGCCGATAATCAGCCCTGATTCAGTAAAGTAGACGTGCTCTGACTGGAATAGCTGCGGCCAGAGAATGCCCTGGAAAGTGACTATTGTGCTGTAAAGCCACGCTGCCGAGGTGCCAAGCGCAATGAGGCTGTCCATGTTTGCCTGCCTCGCCTTCACTGCATCAACAGCTCCCCTGTAAAACCTCCACCCAGCTATAAACTGTACTGGTGTTGCAAGAAGGAACAGCCAAACATTGTGCGGCAGCAGCCAGCTGATTTTGTAAAAATACTCGAAAATTGCTGTCGGGATGCCAAGTGCAAACGCGAAAGCCGTGAGCAGCTTCAGCTTTTTCAGCTCCTTTTGCGGAGCGAGGAAGGTTTCAAGGCACTTGCCGCTGCAAAAAAAGTATTTCGCGCTGTCCTGCTCTGTATGGAATGGTGTTTTACCTTCATCCACGTACATGCCGCAGATTACGTCTTTTGCCATTTTTTCTGAATTAACTCTTTTTAAATGCGTCTGCGCATCTGCTGCAGCAAAATATGAGCACTTTCCCTTTCATTTTTTCTTTGTGCCAGCCCTCTATGATTTTGCAGTGGCAGTGTGCGCATGTTTTTATATTGTGAGTTATGCTTAATTCCACCAGTTCAGCAAATTTATCTATCAGCTCTTGCGCAAACTGATTCCCGGCTTTTGTAAGCTCATATTGCTTTTTTTCCCTTTTGCCGGATTCTTTTAAGCTTATGAGCTTGCTTTTTTGCAACATTCTTAGGAATGGATAAACATGAGCCGCGCTTATCGCTCTCAACATGTAAGCTTCAAGTTCTTTGATAATCTCATACCCGTGCATCGGCCTTTTTTTCAGAAGCAGCAGGGCATAAACTTTCACAAGATTAGTAATTTTAACCGGTGCCATGAGTATCCATATGACCGAAACATTTAAATACTTTTGCATTTTTGATATATCAATTTTTGATGTATTGAAAAATGATAGGAGGAGGAGCGTGGGTAGCAACCCAGACTGGCAGCCTTTTTGGACTGGGGCAAGCCCACCTGTTTAGCGACGCGACGGTTTTTAGCCTATTGAGCATAGGCTTTTTGTCAGATGCACGGTTGCATGCAGGAAAAGTATGAGCCTTGTTAGCATTTTTTCTATTTTTGATTTACATTTTGTTTTTCAAGAACTTGTCCCTGCACTCGTTGCTGCAAAAATAGTTTTTCTTTCTGTTAACAACTGCAATTATCGCATCGCTGCTGCTTTCATCGACTTCCATTCCACATACAGGGTCACTCGCCATCCTTCACTCAAACAAGCTTATAATAAAGAAGATGAGCGCAATTCCTCCAAACATGCAGCCAAACTGCGCGACAGACTTGACAATGCCACGCTCCTTGTGAAGCTCTGGTATGAGGTCGGCAGTGGCTATGTAAAGGAAGCCGCCGGCTGCAAACGCAAGCAAGAACATGGCTGGATGGGCGAGTCTGTTGAGAAAGAAGTAACCGGCAATTCCGCCAGCAACAGCTGTAAGGGCGGACAGAAAGTTGTAAAAGAGCGCCTTCGCCTTGCTAAGGCCGCCGTAGACGAGAAGGGCAAAGTCGCCAATCTCCTGGGGAATCTCATGCAGGGCAATGGCAATTGTCGTAGTGATTCCAAGCTGGGTGTTAGTCAGAAAACCTGCTGCAATTATCGTTCCGTCAAGGAAGTTGTGCACACCATCCCCTATCAAGCTGAGGTATGTAAAGGCGTGCACTTCCTTATGCGATTCGCCCTTAAGCTCGCGGTGGTGATGGTGGTGCCACAGGATGAAGCGCTCAATAGAGTAAAAAACGAGGATTCCGCCAAGAACATAAATAAGAACTGTAATCAGCTCAACACCGGCAGCTTCACCTGCAGTGATAGCTTCAGGCACAAGGTCAAGCAGTGCAGCGCCCAGCAAAGTGCCTGCCGCAAAAGCGGTGAGCGCGAAAAGCACATTGTTAAGAAGCGCCTGCCGTATTATCATGGTGAGCGCGCCAACAAACGAGATAAGGCTAATGATTAGAACGCTCAGCATGATAAGGCCAAACTCGTAAGCCATCTAAATTCCCCCTCTCAGCTCTATTGCCCTTGCCACCTTGCTTAGTGCCAGCAGATATGCTCCTGTTCTAATATCAACATTGTGCTCCCCTGACTCCGCAACTGCTTTCGCAAAGGCGGCTGTTACAAGCTTTGAGAGCTTGTCGTGCACTTCATCATCAGTCCAGTAATAGCCGTAATTGTTCTGCACCCATTCAAAATAGCTCGCAACAACCCCGCCAGCATTTGCCAGCACGTCAGGAACAACGGTTGTTTTTTTCTGCTGCAGGATTTTGTCGGCCTCGGGAGTTGTTGGGCCGTTGGCAAGCTCAACTACAACCTTAGCTTTAATGCTGTTGGCGTTCTTTGCTGTTATCTGGTTCTCCAGAGCAGCTGGAATGAGTATGTCAACGTCAAGCTCAAGAAGCTCATCGTTGGATATTACACCCGACTTGCTGCCGTTAACCACAGAGCCGCGGTAGTAGCACTCTGCAATCTTGCCCTTCTCAAGCTTGCAAGTCATGGCAGCTGCCGGGTTAAGCCCCTTCTTGTTGTAGATGGCGCCCTGCGAGTCGCTAAGCGCAACTATTTTGTAGCCGGCATCAAAAAGAAACTGCGCCGCGTTGTGGCCGACGTTTCCAAAGCCCTGAATGGCAACAGCGGTAGACTTCGGCTTTAGCTTCAGAAGCTTTGACACCTGCTGCACCGCCACAAAGCCGCCGTAGCCCGTAGCCGATTCGCGAGCCCCAATTCCGCCAAGCTCAACTGGCTTGCCAGTAAAAGCGGCAGGCGCATGATGGCCGGTAAGCTTCTCATACTCATCAAGCATCCATGCCATTACCTGGGCATTCGTGTACATGTCCGGAGCCGGAATGTCCTTGCCAGGGCCAAGGTGCTCAACGAACTGCTGCACGTAGCCCCTGCTCAGCCGCTCAAGCTCGCCCTTCGAGAACTTTTTCGGGTCGCAGATGACACCACCCTTAGCCCCCCCAAAAGGCAGGCCAGCCAGCGATGTCTTCCACGTCATCCACATGGCAAGGGCCTTTACTTCGTCCAAGGAAACCCCAGGCCCAAACCTGATGCCGCCCTTAAAGGGGCCTAAAGCATCATTGTGCTGAACCCGGAGAGAATTAAAGTTCTGGGTACTGCCGTCATCCATCTTGACAGGAATGTCATCAGTAAGCTCGTTCTTTGGCTCGGACAGCACGGCAAGGACCTTAGGCTCAATCTTCAGAATCGCGGCAGCAGCACGCAGCTGCTTCCTTGCAGAATCGAGAGGGTTAATTGCTGAAGTGGCCATCAAAGGCTATAGCCGCAGCGGTGTCTTTTATATTTATTGTTTTCACTGCCACTAATCATTTCTTCTTCTTGCCGCCCTTCTTTTCCTTCATCTCATCGCTGCATCCGCACGTTCCGCACATTGGTAGTCACCTCCACGCTAATTGAACTTCATTGAACCCTGCCTGAAACAAGCAAGCAAAGGCAAATATGCTGCAGTTGCTTAAATATTTTTTCTTTGAACCTCCAAGTTTCTCTTTAGTGATTCTTGGCGAAATCCGTTACAGAGTCAAGCTCAGACTGGGCATCTGCTCCTGCGCTGCCATAGCTGATAAGTATTTTGTCCAGATCGTTAAAGACGTAGTCTCCAAATTCGCTGTTAGGCTTTCCATTAACATAAAACCTTAGCCTTTTGCTTTCGGAATCACAAAATTGCCGATTGTTTGGCAAAGTAAGGCAGGTTTCATTAAAGTCCCCGCCTATGCTCCTGAAAAACAGCCATAAGGGAACGCCCTTGGCGTGCATGTGAAGAGCATCGCTTGTTTTTTCAGGAGGCTGCGCGCCTTTATCAACGTGAATAAAACTGCTGGTTGCATTGGCATCCATCTTTGACATGTCCATCGCAAAAGGCTCAAAATCAAAAGCTACGCCGTCAATGTAGGCCTTCCAGTCAGCATGTATGTGCTGCGAACCCAACACGCCAATGGTTGATTGAGGGTCCATGTTGCACTGAAGCTGGCCAGAGCCGATGCACATCTCAACAGGCATGCCGCATGCGTCACATTTGCCATCACCATCTTTATCCATAAACTGCTTTGCTAACATCACGTCAAAGCCTGTTAAGGACATACGGCTTAAACGGCTGCCCATTTTATTCGTGTCAACCTCACTTGGCTTGCTTGTTGCTTCGCCACCAGCTTCTTTTTGAAAATTGACAAACGAGGAAATGCTAAAAATCAGAGCGACGAAGACGATAGCTAAAACTCCATATATCAAATAGTCCTCCTTAACTTTCACTTTCATTTTTCCAACCTCATTTAGTCTTTGCCACTCTCGCTTTTGTTTTCCTAGCTAACTTGTCCTTGATTAATAATATAACACTCAATGCCACTAGTGCCCCACCTGTTGCCCAGAAAACCAGCGAAAAGTGCTGCGCAGCCTGAAAAGGAGTGCCTGCAACTATCAGCCCTGCGTTAAGCGTCAGTGCCTTGCCGGAGAGGCAGCCCATTTTTCGCATTTTCAATACAAGCAGAACAGCAAAAAGGATAACTGCGGCCGTCCACAAAGGAACAGCCACTTTCTGAAGAAAGAGAAGGGGCATGCCAACAACTGTTATTCCTATTATGGCAAGCAGAGCAATTGTAGCAGTGCATACGTTATGGCAGACTGTCCATGAGCTGAACACGCCCATAAGGCCGCTTGCGCTGCTGGTTGCGCTCATGATTCTTTCCTTCAAACCCGTAGCCGCTGGCGCCGGCTTTGCTGCTGCCTTGCCCTTTGCCTTATTTGCCATGCTTTCTCCTCACAATAGTATGAATAGTATGGCTTTGGCCTTTTGCAGCCTTCCACATCTTCAGCAGCCAGAAATATACCAGCCCTACAAGGCCGAGCAGCAGTATTACGTACAAAATATTTGTCAAAGTCCAGTAGCTGCTACCAAAGCCGCCATAGCCGAACCTTCCCACCATGCCCTGCGTGTTCTGCTCTGTTCCGAAGTTCATCATTTGCATCATGTTCATCATAGGCATCACCCCGCCTGCTCCCATCATTCCGCCGCTGCCAATTGCTGTGCCTGTGCTTGTGCCGCAGTACATCGCCTGTGCAAGATTAACATGGAACTGGTCGTGGTAAGCGGTTCCCTCATCAATCCCCATCATCCTGTGCATCGCATCATGCGCATCGCCAGGATGCATCTGCCCCATCAGGTATTCGCCAATAGCTTCAAGCTGCTCGTTGCCAAGCTTGTCGCAGGTTACGCCGCTGTCAAAAAGCTCCTTGCCCTCGGCAATCTCGTTTTCGTCTTCGTGAGCAATTGCGGTTGCCGTCATTAGCAAAAATGCCACTAAAATAACGCCAACAACTTTACACTCGCCAAGAATTTTCATGATTTCACCTCCTAAACTAGCCCGTGTCAATGTTCTGGCCGTAGGGATGGATGAGCTTCCAGCCGTTATGCCTCTTCCTCAGCGTAAAAACGCTGTCCAGCTCCCTCTCGCCTGTGTTAAGCTGCAGCACTACCCTGTAGCCAACCACTGCCGTGTCACCGTCAACTTCCGGCTCTTTCATCTCAAGCACCTTCATGCCCCTGCCGCTTTTGAAATATTTGCCCATTTCCGCAGCAAAAAGGCCATAGGTCTTCGCTGTCGGCTCAATCTCCTTAAAGCCGTCAGAGATTAACGCGTACATTGCCGCATAATCCTTTTTGTCGAACGATTCGTAGTAAAGCCTCACAACCTCTGCCGGCTGCAGCAGTGAAACGTCAATTTTACCCTGTTGTTGCGGCTGCTGCTGCGGTGGAGCGCAAGATGCTAATGCAACAGCCGCGGTTAACAGCAACAGGAGCAATGGCGGCGGCAAAGCGGTTGATTTCATTTCTTCCCACCTTTGAGCTGCCTTTTGATGAAATAAGCAAGCACCGCAATGAACAGAACCAAAATTGCAGCAGCCACAAAATTGAATTTTGCCGTGTTCTCAAGCACGGCATCGCTCAGCCGCTCGGCCAGGCCGGTTGTGCGGACAGCGTAGTGCTTCGTGATGTAAGCGAAGGCGGCAATCCCTGCAAGGATTTCGGCAACGGCCGCAATTTTCCTTGCGTTATTGCCGCTTATAAGCCTGGATACTATGAATTTGTGAATCAAAGCCGCTGCCGCAAATATGGCTGCAAGCAGGGCTATCATTCCGAGCAAATCCGCAGCGGTTATGGGAGTGGTGCCCCTGTTTAATACGAAGAAAATACCCAGAAACATCATCAGCAGCCCTGACACCATGTTGGCGCTTGTCAGCACCAGCTCGCTTTTGCCTATCTTCAGCGTAAGGTTGAATCCCTGCAGCAGCCTGCTTCCTGCAATGTTGAACTTATCGTAAGCAAACGCTGCTGCAAAAAGCGGGATTGCCAGTCCGAGGGCGTAAAAGAAAAGCAAAAGAGCTGTGTATGCGTAATTGTGGAAGACAGCTGCCATGGTGAATATGCCAGCTATTATGGGACCGATGCAGGCGGACCAGCCGACAGCGAACAGCGCCCCAAACAGGAACGTTCCTGGAGAGTCCTTCGGCAGCCTTGTTCTGAGATGGATGAATGAAAAGCCCTTGCCGAAAAACATGAGTAAGCCGAGGAACACCAGAATTACCCCTGCAGTCTGAACCAGGAGAGCGGCGTCCTGCTGGAATGTCGTGAAGGAAATCTTGCCCAGCGAAGTCAGGGCAATGCCGATAATGACAAAGGTTAAGGAGAACCCTGCGAAGAACACAAGCATCTCAAGCGTCAGGCTCCTGCGGCTCTTAGCTGTTGTCGCAAGAAATGCGGGGAGAAGGGCTACGGTGCACGGCGCGAGAAAGCTCAGGATGCCGCCAAGGAAAGCAATAAGGAAGGAAACGTTCCTAAGCGTTGACTCAGCCGTAAAGCGGTTGTAGTCCTGGAGCTTTTCAAAGATGCTGAGCTGCTTCTCTATGCCGGAATTTTGCTCATTTTGGGCAGCAGCATAAGTGGTAGCAAGCAGCAGGAAAAGCAATAATGGTGCGGTGATGCGCAAGGCTGCAACCATTTTTACTCGAACACGATTTTTATCTCGTCACCATCACGGGGCATGTAATGGTCAAACTCGGCATTTTCAACATCGTTGACGAACATCTTCAGCGTGCCATCGGGTCCGTTGCAGTAGTCAAGAAGGCATTCGCTGCTGAGCTTCTTCTTCCAGACATCGTTGAAGAAGTAGCCGAGCTGCATGTTCTTCACTGTAGGGCTTTGCACTTCCCAGTGCAGGATATTGTCGGTTTCATGCGTGTGCACAGGCTTATGAACGGAGCCTTCAAGGCCAAGGTTTGCAGGAATCGTTACTGGCTTGCCCTTAATCAGTATTGTAACGTGCGGGTGCCAGTGTATTGCCCCTTTCGGGATTTTGGCTGCGAACGCCTTTTCGTCAAAGCCAGCGCTGCCGCCGTCGTCAGGCGTTATTAATGGCTTGTCACCGCCGCCTTTGTTACCGAGGACAAAGTAACCGCCAACTACGAGAAGCAAAACAACAACTGCAAGGATTATTTTCTTCTTGGAGCCGCTCTTCTTCGGTACCGCTTTCGGCTGCGCGGTGTGCTTCGCCTGCCTGTGCTGCTCCAGGCTCTCAGCAGTGCTGAATTCCTTGTCGCAACCGCTGCAAAGGTGCTTCTCCATTCTTAACCCTCATTAACCCTAACACTGCGGCTGCAGTTGCTGTAATCAGTTACCTTTGCCTTTGCAGAATTCAGATGCCTGCAAGTGCGCTGCACCCTTGCAGCATAATCGTCAGCTGCCGCTTCTTCCCCTGCAACGCTGCCCCCTCCCAAAAAGTTCGCAAGCCGGGCAAAAGGCGACAAAAGCCGGGCAACGTGGCCAGACAGCCTGAGCAAAGAAGCGCCGTTCTTTATGTGGGCAAGCTCGTGCAGCATTATCGCCTCAATCTCTTTTTTTGCCAAGATGTCAAACATCCCTGCGGACAGGAAAATCTTAGGGCTCAGGAACGAGAACGAAAAAGCAACAGGAGCGGCTGTATTCAGCACATATATCTTAGGCTGCCTGATTGAGAGCGCTTCAGCCTGCTTCCCAACAAACCTGTTCCAGTAGCTGTTTTGCAAGAGCGCGCCTTTCTTTGCCTGCCTTTTCACAAAAACAATAGGGGCAACAGCCGCTGCCACCAGTGTTGAAATCAGGGCAGTAAGCGCAAGCATTGCGATGATTGCCTTCGCCTTGTCACAGCCGCTGAAATACGACTGGCATCCCCTGAAAAAGATGAAGAACAGGAACGGGAAAACAAAGGCGAAGACGTGAACGTACAAAAGTGTAAGGCGCTTCTTCGTGTCGGAAGTTTTAAGCCTTCTCAGCATAACAAGCGCAGCAATCGCTATCAAGAACGAAAAGGCAACTATGCCAGACTTCAGCGGGCTCAAAAAAAATGCGATGGTACATTCTGTGCACATTTGCCTTATACCTCGGGTAAAGCGAAGATTTGCCCTTTTTTATTCTTTTGCAACTATCTCTTGCCCTTCACAAACCTCTCGTTGAAGTAGGCAACGGCAACATCCCCAAACTTGGCAATGAGCTTGTTAACTGCTTCCTCTACAACAGACTTCTCGAATTGCTTCCTGTCCTTCTTCGGGAAGTAAACGTAGCGCAATCCCCCCCGGGCTGTTTCAATCTTTCTGTCAACAACGCCCTTCCCAAAAAGCCTGTCCAAAATCACTGCAACGCTGGTAAGGGCAACCTTCCTGCCTTTCTTCAGCTTTTGGTAAATCTCCCTTACCCTGAGCGCCCTGCCCGGCCAGAGCTCATTCAGGACGTCGTTCTCGAGAGGGCTCAGCACAGTATCAAAAAGCTGCTTCATTGAGCAGATAGCTCACGCTGCAGTTTAAATATTTTTCTACTTTTGTAAAGCTTTACAACGAAAGATTTAAATATGTGTCCTTACGATAATTGTAAAACAAAATGGTTCTCCAAAAAGACAGAAGCACAAAACTGCTTATCCTTGTTGCTGTAGCTGCAGTTGTCCTTGTTATAAACCAGTGGCAGATAATGGCCATTTCCGACCTGACAGGAGGCAGCGGAGGGTCATCAAAAGGAACAAAGCTCAGCGTCAAGCTCTCGGGCGATGTTGTGCAGGACGCAATAAAGGCAGTTGTGCCCACCGGAACACCGATTTACGGCGCAGAGCTGGGAGTCAGCTTTGACGACCCCGTGAACAGCCTAGACATACTTGCCAACCTTGACAGCCAGGTGCCAACAAACTCACTGACTGAGGAGGAAATGACAAGGTTTGTGAATGTTGGAACAAAAATCAGCTGTGAATTCTGCTGCGGCGCGCCTGCTGTCATTGATGAAAGCGGCAGGAGCCTGTGCGGGTGCTCACACGCAGCATCATTCAAGGGGCTGTCAAAATACCTGATAAAAAACCACCCAAGCGAATGGACAGACGACCAAGTCCTGCTTGAGCTAACAAGATGGAAATCTTTATACTACCCCAAAAACATGGTGGAGAAGGCAGTAGCAGCGTTAGAAAACGGACTTGAGCTGACGCCTGCTGTCCTTAATGACAGGGACCTGCTGAAGAAGGTAAAGGCCGGTGATACAACAAGCATCGGAGACCTGCCAACAATGGTCGGCGGCTGTTAAAATATGATGAGGTGAACAAGAATGGTTAACGCAAGCAAGATTCTGCCAGTTGTGCTCGTAGCACTGATATTAGTCTCAGCGGTACAGGCCTTCCAGCTTAACGCGCTGAAAGAAAAGATTTCGGAAGGAAAGATTTCTGTTTCAACCAACTCTGGCTCAAAAAGCCAGGTAAGCTCCGGAAGCGCAGTGGCAAGTTCCGGAAGCGGTGGGGCAGCGCGCAGCGCTAGCAGCATACAGGACCTCCCAACAATGGTTGGCGGGTGCTGAGCCGAAAGCAGGGAGATGGGGGGGTTTCTCAAATGGCTGAACAAAAAGAGGCGCGAAAAGAAACAAAAGAGCATCATTCTACGCACCAGTCTCATCATCCTGAATCAAAAAAAAGTAAAGAAAAAGAAATCAGGATAACGCTGCCGTTTCCGGAGATACGCGGACTGAACCTGTCAACAATCACAACCGTTGCTGCTGTCGCGTTGCTTGCCATAGTTGTTCTACAGGCGTTCCAGGCTTTTACGCTTTCGCAAAAGCTTGATGCCATGGCAGCAGAGGCACAGGAACTTAACAGGCCAGCGGTTATTGAACTAACGACAATTGGCGCTGATTGTGAAGAATGCGCACCCCTGCAGCAGGCTATAAGCATGGTTGAAGGTGCGAAAGTCAGCATAACAAAAACAACCACGCTAGGGTCAAAAGATTCAGAGGCGCAGGAGCTGGTAGTGAAGTACTCCATTAAACGGCTGCCAACCGTTGTTATAACTGGCGAAGTCGACAGAATCAGTCTAACTGGCTTCGCAAAAGCAGATGATGCACTTATTTACTCACAGCAGCCACCCTATGTTGACGCCGCAACAGGTGATGTGAAAGGCCTTGTCAGCTTAACGTACGTGAACGTTTCCAGCTGCAAGGAGTGCCCTGACCTGATGGGTGTTGTGCAGCAGCTAAGGGCGCAAATAAAAGTGGCAGATTTCAAGGCTGTTGACAAGGACAGCGAGGAAGGCAAAAAGCTTGTTGTAGATTATGAAATGGCACGATTGCCAGGCATTCTCATCTCAAGTGATGTCAACGAATACCCTTTAGCAGACCAGCTTGCGCAGGTTGGCACTGTTAAGAAAGGCGGTGCCATAGCGCTTGGCTCAAATGCCCCCTATTACAATACATCAACCGGAAAAGTTGACGGGATTGCAAGCCTCATCCTGCTGAATGACAGCAGCTGCACGGGCTGCTATGACGTCACTATGCACCTTGCAATAGTCAAGAACAGGTTCCAGGTCTACTTTGAATCCATAAAATCCGTTGATGCAAGCAGCGAGGAAGGCAGGGAGCTAGTTTCAAAATACAGCATAAAAGCAGCACCAACCATTATCCTCACAGGGCAAGTTTCAGCTTACACGCAGCTCAACGCCATCTGGCCAAGCGTTGGAACTGTAGAAAAAGACGGCGCCTACGTCTTCAGGCAAATGACACAGATTGCGGGAAGCCCCTACAAGGACCTAACCACCGGGAAGGTTGAGCCCAACATTCCGAAACAGAGTGGGTAAGAGCGGGTATGGCGGCAGTGAATAACAAATAAGGCTAATAGAAGTTAACAGAACTAAGTCTCAAACCTGCCTTTTACCTTGTACTTGTCAGAATTCAGGATTTCCTCAACCTCCTGCTCGTAGCGCGTCAATGACGCATCCTTGGGAGAGAAGAAAATCCTGTACGCCACATAGGCAATAATGGCAGCCAACACAGCAATTGCAACTTTTTGGTCGACAACCATGGCAATTCACTTTTACGGGTGTGCTATGGTGCTGCACATATTTAAACCTTCGCTTTGGTACCAAATGCAGCGAAAGATTTAATTACTCTGGAAGGATAGTATGCTAAGGGTAAGAAAGGAGGGAGATTTGCCGTGGCAGCCAGAAAAAGGAAGCAGAAGCAGCTTGACGTGGGCAAAAACAGCAAGCTTGACGAATTCTTAAAGGCGCTCAGGATTGAGGGCGAAAAAAGGGACAAGATAGTTGCCTTTGTTGAAGAGCTCACGTTCAAGCAGCTCAAAGCGCTGAGCACAGGCATCAAGGACGACGAAGAGAAAAAGCCAAAACTCAGGCTGAGGATGCCGTGGCAGAAGTAGAGAAGCACTTGTACTAAAAGGCAAATCCCGTTAAGAGTAAGGGCGTGTCGTTGTTTCTGTTCTTGTAACGGTTCTCCAGCGTAGCTCTTTAACGAAGTAGTCTATTGGGGAGTCTACTGTGGAAAACTTATCAAATGTTCTTTTTAGCCCCTCAGGGGATGGCAGGGCATTCAGCCTTATAAGAGCCGAACTACCATCGATTGATGGAGCGCTTAAGGGAGTGACAAGCGGCTGGTAGGGCTCTGACGTGTAATAATGGTTCAGTAGCATGCCTGCTATTCTGTTAAGGTCCTCTTCCAAAATCTGCTTGTCAGGCTGCGAATCAGGTTTGTCAGGGATGATAACCAACTGGGGCCCGCCTTCGCTTAGCTCGTAACGCACAACAAGGTGCGTATTAGAAGGACTAATGACTTTTATAGTTGCGCCGCTAATACTCTGGGGCAAAGTTGCCTCTAACAACTCTTCAGGCATATAATTAGTTGAGACCTTTTCCTTAATAATCGCCACTTCGCGAGAAGGCAGCACGCTGTTTGCAAGTTCTTCGCTGCTTAAGTTGTCGTAGCATACGTCTACATGCGCTCGTTCATAACCGGCAGCCCTAGCCCTTGAAGCAACGTAACGCAGCACATTGTCAACCGAAAAGTTGGCACTAACGCTAACAAGCGCAGTCGGCAAGTTTTTTGTGTGTGCGCAGTAAAAGACGCCAGAGCTGCCGCCACCTTCAGCAGTAAACTCTTCCGGGTTCAATCGCGTTACCGAGCCGTTAAAAAACTTGGCAACTCTGGAAGCTGCCGCTTTGACAGCTTTTGCTTTCGCTGGGTCTGCATCGCTTCCGTCGCCTTTGAACACATATATACGGTTGGATGTGGGCTTCTGATTCTTATCGAAGCTAAAAACGTAAGTCTCTTTACCATCTTTCTTTGGAACCTCAAGGGTTACGTGCCTAATTTTGTTCCCGGGTAGGTTGGAAAGCATGACCTCTCTGGCTGTTAAGCTTGTCCAGGTTGCGGCCACAATTGTTTCCATGTCGCTTTTTTCTTGAGCCGCTTCAAGAACAAATTCTAATCTGGACTTGGTGGCTGCCCCATAAGCTCTCCTTGTTGCTTCGCCAGCACTTAAAACGTCAACAAAAACACCTGCCAATGTACCTGCCGTTAAGCGCCTTGTCTCGAGCAAGTAAAGCTCCGCATCCGCAGCAGCCTGAATTGCAGCGTTATCCAGCAATAAGTTTATCTTTACAGCGTCATAGCCGAGAGACTTTGCGAGCGCATTAGGAAGCCTTAACGCTGTCGCAGCATCGCCTTCTATGAAAGGGAAAATGTAAGGGGGAGACTTTGGCCCTCCTTCGTCCAGAACAATCATGAAGCCGCGGTCAACGCCATTTTGCCTTATTAAAAACGCTTGCTCGGGCATTAGCTGATCTATTTTTATGCCTAATTTCGAAATAACAGGCGAAAGGCGCACTACTTCAGAAGCACTGAGAGTTTGACGAACAAAATATCCTTTTCCGGAAACTGCCTCGTTCACTAGAACTTCTAAGTAAGCTGTATCAGTACGAGAGAAGGAAATTCCACGAGTTGTTGAGAGGAACTCAGCTACGCTTGGTGTTTTGGTCTGTGCCAAAAAGAGTAGCAAAGGGGCAAGAGCCTTTGTCTCTTCATCAGGCAATGTGCCAGCTATAGCGCTTAATTCCGCTTCAACATGTGAAGCTAACTGCCCAACTGTTCTTTTAAGGTACTCGCTATGTGGCGGCTTGTATAGGCGCATTAGCGTGTAATCATCCAACTCGCTTAATCCGCTTAGGTCTAGTTCGGCCTTCCTTAAAAAGCGAAGTCTCCTAAGCTCAGACAGCCACAGCCTTGACAAGCCTGCGATAAGGCTGTTCGTTGACTGAGAATAATTTCCAATTCCAGCAGAAATTCTGGCAGAAAAGTTTCTGGCGATGTAATTTTCAAGGTCTCTTGTTGCTGCTTCTGCCACCTTCGTTGCTTTACTCAGCTCTATCAATAAGTCCTCAGGTATAGCGTCAAAATACCTTTTGTTGATTTTTTTGGCGGCAGTCCTAAATCTTCCAAATCCTCTCGACCCTGTTGCCAAATCTTCAATCCCCATAACAATCAACCCTTACCCGTCCTTACTTGTCCCAATACTATTAGCCCTTGCTTATTTTAGCTCGCTTTCAGCTCACCGTAAGCCTTCTCTGCCCATTTAACGCTGAGCCCTATCAGGTCTGCAAGGTCGCCCAAGGCATAAACTGGCAAGCCCTCGGCAGCAAGCGCTGCTGCAACGGCCCCCCTCGCCTTATGGCTTCAAGGGTTTTGGCGTCCATCAAGCCACAAGGAAACAACTTTTACTATAAAAGTTTTATCACTATAATGCAATTTTTATGGCTGAAACTACGTTGACCCTGAAATTCAGAGGAGCGGAAGCGAACCTGCTCAATGAGATGGTAGGCAGCGGACTGTTCAAATCAAAGGCTGTCAATATCATTCAACATTGCTGCATAGACTTCATTGCTTAGCCGCATTCCAGACTCAATCAAATCAGAAAGCGCTTGCTTTGCCTCCCTTTTTGAAAGCAGCCCCTTCTTTAGGCACCGAAATAGGAAACCGGTTATCCACCAGCAAATGATGCCTTTGCTCCTGGCTGCTGTTATAAGGGCATAATCGTTGCAGAGCAGGATGGCGTTCTCCTTTTGCGCCAGCAACAGCACTGAAGCGTCAGCTTGCTCGATTCCCTCCAGCCTGCTTAACTCGTCACGCTTGCCCGTAGAATATTTTGATACTTCAATCCATGTTTTGCATGCCTCATCTATTTCGCTTGCGCCTCTCCCTTCCTTAGCCTCGTCATAGACCTCCTTCGTAATCATGATTTTTCCAAAAAACTCTTTAAGCAAGGACAGCTTACTAATCCTGCCCAAGTGTATCAGTGCAGAAGAATCAACAACAGCCATATCCCGCATCCCCTTTTTTGAGCTATGCGCTGATCTCTTCCAAGTCCTTTCTCAAGTCTTTTAGAGTGTAGCCAATGTCTATGTCTGATTTAGACATTAAGTCAAACATCTCTAAGTATGAAATCCCTGCCAGAACTGCAGCTCTCCTTATTGTAACCTTGTGCTCTTTGAGCAAATCCAGAGACCTCTTTAACTTCCAGTCCTCAATAGCTTTAGCCAACAGTTTTCTAACAACTTCAGCCCTTTCTGTATGTTCATCTTTTTCTATTTCCTTTAGAGCATCAAAAAACTCATCATCAATCCTAGCAGTGATAACTTTCATAGCGTTACAAAAATATACAAAAGTAACTATTTAAACCTTTCGGTTTCAGCCTGCAACAAACACTTCGGAACTCCCCATCTGCCATTCTAAGCCAAATCCCTGTGCGTCTCGTACATGCAACCTTTTTAGGAAACCAAATCGCTGTTGCGATTGGTCCCATCGCATTGGCGATGTGGAAAGGTTGATCAAAAATTAAGATAAATCTCTATGAGTTTCGTACATAAAAGCTGCGTGAGAGTTGTGCCTCTTCAGCTCCCTTGCAACAAGCCTGGCAAGGTCCTTCGAAGCAACTTCCTTCCTCTTATGGACGTGCTTCGTGATGGTCCTCGCGACAGCATTAGCTATCCGTTCGCAGTCCTTCTCCTTCATCAGCACAACATAGCAGGCAGCGTAGGCAGAGCCGTAAACCTTCTTCTCATCGTAGCCCTCGCACACATTGCTGCCACGCTTGACAATGCAGTGCACGCTCTCGCTGTGGCCATGCCTTCGCTTTCGCGGCTTTTGCCTTTTCGCATTCATTCTCGCCCTGTAAATTGCCATTTTCACCATTCAAACCACCTGCGCTAACCAAAGTTTATCGTTCCATTGGCTATCAGCATGAGCAGCCAGCCCATAGCCACAAGCAGCAAGCCTATAAGCAGCCGCATTGTGCCCCGGCTTTCCTGCTTCCATTTTTTAACTTCATGAAGCCGCTTGCCGCCTGCCACCATCAGGAGTATGACAATCAGCGGGGCGACAAATATCACGTTGTAAAGCACAAGCATAAGGAAGGCTGAAAAGTCAAAATACTGGGAGAGAAGCATGATAATCGCGAGGTAAGGCGCACCTGTGCACGGCAGCTCAACGCCTGCAACAAAAGCGCCAAGCAGCATAATCCCCGGAACTGTCACTTTGGAAGCGTAGTCGTGAAGCTTCTTGGCAAAATACCCGGGAATAGTAAGGGAGAACCACTTTCCGTACCAAAAATAGTCCTTAATCTCAAACAGCCCTGCAATGATTATCAGGATGCCAACAGCAATTGCGACGTATTCGCTCAGGTAAAGCGGCAGCCCTGACAGGAAGTAAATAAGCCCCAGCCCGGCCAGAAGGTATGTCATGAAGACTGCAAAAATGTACAATCCGCCAAGGAGCAGCATCTTTTTCGTGGACTGGCGTGTGGTAAGAAGCACCGAAATCATCAGTATCAAAACGCCTATGGCGCACGGGTTAATGGAGTCAATTGCCGCAGCGCCCACAACGGTTACAAGGGTTGGAAGGTAGGCCTCAACCGCCATTTGAATCACCTGTTACCTTTCCAAGCTTCAGCGCGACCTCGTAGCTTTCGCACATCCTTTCGGTTTTTTCCTTCACCGCGCTGTCAAACTCGAAAATTATGCAGTCGCCAGGAGGAACGTTGCCGTGAGGAGAAGGAACGTAATCCACGTAGCTGTCAAGCTTCTCCTGCACTGCCCTGCCATCAGCGGTTTTCCACACAAAAACCTGAAGCGTCCCGGAGCCGTCACCGCAGCTGTCGCCGTCCTTCATGGTGGAAAGGCCGTGGCTTGTTGGAAGCGCAAGCCAGCCATTGCGCAGCTCACCTCCAACGCTCCTGAAAAAGCTGCTGATGCTCACGTCCCCGTAGTCAACAACCACGCCCTCGATGTGCATGCGGTTGTCGTTGTGCTCGTGCAACACTGTTTCGCCAACCCTGTTGGAAAATCCTTCAGGGTCAGCAAGCTGGTGCTGCTCACCGCATTTCCATATCTCGTAGTCAGCGTGCCAGTGCACAGGGCCTCCTGTTTCAGAAACAACATTAAGGTAAATGGTTGAGCCGGCAACGTAAGCGGTAACACACACAATGATTCCAATAATAGGCCAGAACAGCAGGTGCAAAAGTAAAGGGCTGGCTTTTCTTTTTTTCCTTTTCACGAAGATTGCAGCAGCGACAAGGATTGCCAGAAGGGCAGACCCGGCAAAAACAGCCAGAAGCGTGTTTTGCCTGATGGATTCGTCAAGCATCGTTCCCACCTCTTCTTCATGGCCGTCGGGAGCATCGCCGTGGGCAGCGGCAAAGCCGACAAGCGTGAGGATGAAACTAGCAATTAGAACTGCAAATAAACCACCGTTAAGCAAACGCCCTCGCTTTAGCATCTTGACGACTCAGCAAAACTCGCACACGTTCCTGGTGTTCCTGATGACCTTCTTCTTGCCATTGCCAGAAGAGCTTTTCTTGGCTTTCAAACTACAGCACCTCACAATCCTTTTTTAGAAAAGGGTTGATCCAAAACCCCTTTTCTAGTATACAATTCTGTATATTAGTGGTATAAATAGTTTTTGGTAATCCAAGCCGAATTTCAGCATCAGCTTTAAATATCCGCAGCAGCAAAAACTCACAAATGCTCAAGCACATCATGGACAAGTGGGATTCCTACCTGTCAATCCTGCTTGGAGTTTTTCTAGCTGCGATAGCTGCAATGAGCATCACAAACCCGAAGCTGATGATGACCTTCAAATACTATGTCTTCCTGATGATCGGCGTCGTGATATTCGATACGGTAAAAAACTTCGGGCAGCACGAAAGCGCGCTGTGGAAAATGGCAGCAATACTCTCAAACGGCATCGTGCTCGTCAGCTGCGCAATCATACTGCAGCAGATGTTCAGCATGCTGACGGCAGCCAAAATCTCCTCGCTGCCGCTGCTCTCGAAGCTCATGGCAATGCCGAACTTCATGCTTTACCTAGGCATATTCCTCATAATTGAGAACGCGCTGTGGGTTTATGTTTATGACCACTTCTGAGAAATTCCTTACCTGTACAGCACTAGCCCTCGGGCAGTCTGAGACTTCAGTTGTGCAAGCGCCTGCCTCACGAGCCTGCCGTTTTCAGGGGCTTCGTAGCCATCCACAAGATAGTTCTTGACCATTTCACCGGCCTTGTCCAGAGGCATCCCTTCAACGTAAGCCCTATTCGGCTTTACAAGAAGAGTGACAGTGTTCGCTGCAGTGTCGAACATACTTTTTCTCTTCTCTGGCAAGCTTGAAACTGCGACCTTCTCAAGGAGAACTTTAAAGCCATGACTCCCGACGAGTTCACCAATGCTTAAGGTGCACTGGTCGTCTGAAAACACCACAACATCCCTGCCAGCTACGGGCATCATCCTCTCAATAGCCGCGTTCACTAAAAAGTCTGCCACTATTGGAGTTCCACTCATAGTTAAGTACGCTCTGTTTAGGTGTGGGCTGTGGTATGCTGGGTGCATTAACGCATTGAACCACAGCTTGATATGCGGCTCGCCATCCTCAAAGTAAACCACGTCAGGCCTGATTATGCCTAATGTTTTGATACCGCGGCTATGCCTCGGTGAAGGAACAATTATTCCCATGACGCTGTAGTTGTCGTCTTTAGGGTCATTTCCACGAAGCAAATCAAGTGCGAAATGCGGGGGCAACGCAGAATCTTTCTTTATTACGCCAGCCGCAATAGCAGCCTTCTGAACACCGTAATCCTTCATGACGTGGGCCTTCCAGGGCACGCCCTTTGGGTCAATGGCTTCAGGATCGGTTAAGTCGGAAACCGCAACAAGCTCAGCCTCGCCAAGATTTCTGACATCAACCATGCCCACTATGGCGTCAAGCGATTCCCTAACATTCTGAAGCTTAGCCATTGTAATCACTACTGAGTAAATAACTTGTATATAAATGTTGCTCTTAATTCTCCGCCTTTATTATCCCGTAGCCGATTAATCGCCACCTGCTGCCGAGAAGCCTTGACAGAGTGACCCTTGAGCCGGCTTCTGCGCAGACGGGCAGCTTAAGCCTCAGAAGGACCATGTTTTTCTTCAGCTCGGCAACTATGCCCACTGTTGCTGAGGAATTCACGTTAAGCATAAGCGTCTCACCCACCTTGAGCGGCTCAACTACAAGCTCGTCCCTTGCGCCGACAACCCTTTCCAGCAGGTGAATCTCAACCCTAAACTCATTCCATACGGGAGGAAGCTTCCCAGGAATGCCAACAACAGTGCCTGCCAAAGCATCTGCCTTCACAATGCCGGGATCAAGCGTTGTTGAAATTCCAACAGAGCCGCCTGGAGATACCTCAGCAACAGATGCCCCGCCTGTCCTGAGGCCAACTATTTTTGTTGTGATTGGCAGCCAGGATGCCTTGCCTGACTTCTCAACCTTCCTGCCAGGCCTAATCTCAATTTCTTGCCCATTCCTAAAAACGCCCTGCTTAACAGCGCCGCCCAAAACACCGCCCTGCAGGTCCTTTGGCAAAGCGCCTGGCCTGTTCACGTCAAAAGACCTTGCGACAAGCATCATGGGCACCGCATCCCTTTCGCGCTGTGGCACATGTATTGTTTCTATGATTACGTCAATAAGAACGTCAATGTTTACCTTGCGCTGCGCTGAAATGGGAACAATAGGAGCGCTCTCGTAATGAGTTCCCTTCACAAACTCCTTAATCTGCCTGTAGTTCTCGAGGGCCTGCTCCTCGCTGACCAGGTCAACCTTGTTCTGCACAACCACTATGTTCTTGATGCCGACAATCTGAAGAGCAACAAGGTGCTCGCGGGTCTGGGGCTGAGGGCATGCCTCATTCGCTGCTATCAGAAGAAGGGCGCCGTCCATAATTGCTGCGCCTGAAAGCATTGTCGCCATAAGGCTCTCATGGCCTGGAGCGTCAACAAAGCTGACCTTCCTTGCCAGAACGGTTTTTTCACCGCAGCCGCTGTTGCCACAAATATCCTTTGTTGTATAACACGTTGGCTTAGGGCACTTCGGGCACTTCCTGAACTCTGCATCGGCGTAGCCAAGCCGTATGGTAATTCCCCTTTTGATTTCCTCGCTGTGGGTGTCCGCCCATCTTCCTGTAATGGCCTCCACCAAGGTCGTCTTGCCGTGGTCAACGTGGCCCACCATGCCGATGTTTATTTCAGGCTGGGCAGCTTCCTTTTTCTTCCCGCCTTCAATATCCTTATCTTCTTCCGCAGCTGCCGCAGAAACTGAAGAAACCGCAGCCGATTCTGCTTTACTGGCCTTTTTAGTTATTCAAACCACCAAAGAATCCGAAAACTCAGAAGGTATATAAAGTTAATTGCGGTCGTATCAGACTAGATTTTGCTGCATCAGCATCACATTCGATGCCCAGAATCACTTGATATTGAATACGCCTATCGGGAGTCTAGAGGCTGGCGTCATCGAGGAAACAATAGAATTACAGTCTCTCATGAACTTAGTAACCACATCTCCCAAATCTTCAAAACCTGGAGGTAGGGCATCTTTACTGGCATTATCTATTGTTGAAGGGAGGAGTTGGAAAGGCAGCTCTGCTATGTCAATAATAGGCTCGCCACCTATAGGTTCTTTAAATGATTCAAGTTCTGCCTCTGTTGGCTGATAAAACTCAAGTACACTAGTAAAGTAATCACGGATTTTCACTGCCAGCTGGCCAAACCGCTGTCCAATATGCTCATCTTTGCTATCTAAGGGGAAAAGTGCTTTTATCATCTGTTCATAACGCGATTTGGCTGTTGCTACACTCTCCATAAGCTCATGATTGTCATTATTCGTGCCCTTATAAGGCTGGCCTGAAGTTGAGAGATTAACATAATCACTTAAGTTTTTGAGGATTAAACGGCCTTGGTTTCTCTTCAGTTCAACACGTTGCCATTCAGCAGACTTGCATGCATCAATAAAAGACTGCCATGCAGAACCATTCAAACTTAAATAAGTGGCAAGCCCACCGCTACCACCCAAAGCACTACTCACTTCACCCCTCTTTTCTGGAGAAAGATAAGCTCTAACCCGCTCCACTGTGCTAGAACTGCCATACTCACCTGTTTGGGCATTCTGCAAAGCTTTTTTCTGGACATCAGTCAGACCCTCAATTTGGACTCTATGCAGAAATGGCACCCTTATTTCAGTGACTGCTAGTCTGTAAACTTCAAGTCTGTAAACTTCAGGCGTGTAATCCATAAGAAAGGAGTAACATCCACTGTTATTTAAGTCTTTATGTTTTTAACAACTGTTTAGTGATTATAATACGTGGTATTGGGGTTGTAGAAAAAGCCATAACAAATTTGTCCTGAATGCATCAGATAATTAGAATTAAATTAAGCCGTAGCCACAACAGGCGCTTCTTCCTTCGTTGCAGAAGCGGCAGCTTTTTTGGCGCCGCCTTCGCCCTCGCTTTTCTTGGCAGCCCTGTCCGCTTTTGTTGCGTCTGCCTTGGATTTCACTGTAGAAAAAATGTCTGTCGGGCCAACCTTGACAGCCTTGAGGTTCACCTGCGCTATTTTAGCATGAATAGTGTTGCCGCAAACTGTCTTGCGCTGAAGCATGCCCTTTTCCTGCTTCCTCACGCCAATTCCTGAATATGCGAGAATCTTCTTTCTTCCAACGCCAAGAACGTCCTTGCGCATCGGGAAGCCGCAGAAGTCAGAGCCCCCAGTGATTTCAAACTCGTAGCCCTGCAGGTCAATTGTTTCCCCTTTGATGCTGTCGCCTATCTTCAAGCCGAGAAAAGCCTTTGCGGCAGGGTCCTTAACCTCCCTCTGCACACTAAGACCTGTCTTGGGGTCTGAAATCACAACCTTGAACTCTGCCATGAAAAATTTGGATTAGACGGAGGTTTAAAAAGGTTGCGATTTCAAAATTGCTGCCTAACTCAGAATCACTGGCGTTCCTCTGGCTGGAGAGGCACGCTGGTAAGCTATCACGGCATTGCCGCCGGCGAGGTAAGTTGCGACCTGCAAAACTGCTTGGCTTACGCCTTCAATGAACTGTTGAGGGCCACGCAACTCAACGAAACTTACTTGTTTTCCGGTTTGCACTTTGACAGTTTCGGGATCGCCCAAATATACTTGCACAGATTCAAGAACTGCTGCAACTTCAGCTAAATTCTCAGAACGCGCATTTTCGGCGGCTTTCATTATTTCATAAAACCGGTTTCTAGACTGTTGTCCCTTTAACCATCTTTCTTCTCTCTGCGCAGCAGATAGCGAAAAACGGTCATGCCAAGTGGTGCGAGGTGGATCACGTTTGCCAGTTTCGCTAGTAAGTTGTCCCGTTGTATAAGAGAACATATGACGTGTAATGCCAAATATATCAATATAATGTATATACGTCTCCCTATCCATATATTTTACGAATAAGTCTATCCCCTGCTCAGAAGCATGTACAACAGAATAACGTAACTCCCCTAATTCACTCGCAACACGCTCCAGCGCCTCGCTAGTGATTCTTCCGTCATGTAGTGCAAGAGGTATATTGGTAAAACCTTGAACCAAATTATCCAAACCAGCTGCCGCAAGTAAAAATGCCATTGTCTTAATGGATTCTTTTATGCTTATAAAGTTTTACAATTTTTGATGCAAGCTTCTATGCTACATAGCGTAAGTGAGCACCATCGCTGCGATGGCCAACGTAAGAAGCGCACCGTAAACTTTCATGTTCCAAAAAAGCACCTTTGAGCCATCCAGGCCCATTAACGGGAGCATATTGAAAACAGCAAGCCACGCGTTTACGGAAGCGCCAAAATCGGCAAGGTAATACAAAAGCCCTGACGGGAAAATCGGCACCAAGAACACCTTAACGCCCAAAAACAAGACCGCCAAGACTATGTTTGTCATGGGTCCTGCCGCTGAAATGCGGCCGTTCCTTGCCGGGTTGACGTTGCCCTGGATGAAAACAGCGCCTGGAGCTGCAAAAAAGATGGGGCTCTTAAACAAAGCCATAAGGAAAGCGATTATCAGCATCAAATCAAAAGCCCTGAACTCAGCCCTGCAGCCATACTTCTGGGCAAAATACTTGTGCATAAGCTCATGAAGAAGGAAGCCAATCCCGACTGTCACAGCGGAAATGCCGGCAATAACAAAGAAAACAGGCGTCAGGGAAAAGCTGCCATTCTTCATTATCGCAAACGACAACGAAATAACCAGCCACGCCCTCACAAGGTGCTGGACTTCAACGTGCGAGAACCTCATTCTGAAGGGATGCATAACTGGCACAGAACTGGCTGAGGTTTAAATTGGTTGCGGTGCAAAGGTTTATAGGCAGAAGAAAAATTACGCAAATAAAATGGCAACTGAAGCTAAACAGATAGACATTTTTGACAGGAAGGTGTTTGAATTGGCAAGAAAAATGCCAAACAAAACGCCAGAGCCCTTCTTTGCCTTGGAAGAATATGACCGCATCGGAAAACTGCGGATAAACTTTACATTAGACCCGGCCTTATACAAAGACTTCAAAGAATACTGTGAAAAGCACGGCCGCCAAATGAGCAAGTTCTTGGAAAGCGCGATGAAGAGGCGCAGGCAGCGAATATTTAAATAATACCAGTTGCCTTCAAACACGTATCGGCTGCCGTAGTGTACTGGTTGCATGCGGCCCTGTGGGTGACCCTTTTAGAAAAAGGTTCAATCCAAAAACGGATTAAATGTCACTAGACAGGCTTAGGACCGGGTTCGATCAGCCCTTTTGTTCGCTATCGCTCACAAAAGCGCTGGCGGAAAAGGCTCGAAAGTCCCGGCGGCGGCCCTTATCTCTTACCTACTCGTCGCAAGCTTGATGCATGAATAGAAAATGACTGCCCAAAGCACCATTCGCATGTTGAGCCTGTAGGCCTGGTCAACGCCTTCCCCGATGAGATTTATGCTTGCGCTTATGTCCTCAGCCTCTTTCAGCCTTTCTGCCGGAATCCTTTTTTTAATGTCAGCAAAGGTCGCTTTCTTGAGCTCCTCCTCAAGCGTAACGTGGAACAGGTAGCCGTTCCTAAAGCTCTCAGCCAGGTCACGCACCATCCCGGTATGCGCCTCGAATATAATGCCCTGATGGCTGAAGGAAAAGCCCTTGCTTCGCAGGACCTTCTCAAAATAAGCGCTTATCTCAGCGTTCACCCTTAACTTTTCCTCAGCTGTGCACAAGGTTGGGATGGCATTCAGCAGCCCTGCTGCCTTGCCAATGAATTCCTGCTGCAGAGCGATGACTTCCCGCCCGTACTGTAGATTATTAGCAAGAGGCAGGGCAAGCGACTTCAGGCACTCCATTGTCCTTTTCAGGTCAACAGGCTCGTGCACAGGATCGTTCCTGGCCAAAAACTCGCCCAGCTTGGCAAGCACCGGGCCAAGCAGGTTCAGTGCGCGCTCAATAAGCGCAGTGTCATCATCAGAAACAATGCACTCGGCAAATACTTCCGAAACTTTTTTCTGGGTGAACGGAAAGCTGTCGGACATGTTCATGCCCCGCACAAAAGGCACAGATTCAATCTCGGCTGATTTCGGGTTCAAATCAGAAAGCTTGTGGATGTAAAGCATAGTTTCACTCTACATAATTCAGCACAAAAAGGTCAATCAACTAATTTCTTTTAATATGCCTGATTTTATCGCTTTAACGAATGCTTCTTCATACTCTTCCCGCAAACCACCCCTCATTAAGCTCAGATAAACCGCACTGCGAAGTGTATTCCTGCATCTTTGGTTTCCTTTGCCTCTTCGAGGTCATATTCAAAAAAGGTTTTCATTCCTCTCATGGATTATACAACATATAGAAAAGATTTATAAAGATTCCTGTGATTCCAGCCAATGATTCACATGAAACGAGTTGGTTGCCTTCACGGAAAGTGAAAAGAGTTCTGAGGTAGCCGCCGCATTACAATTTTCGTTCTGGGATATGAAGGCAACTGCAAACTGCGGTGATTGTCTTCATCGGCTTACTTGATTCTCTTGTTACTTCTCAAATTGGCCGTAGTGGTGTAGAGGCAGCATTCGGGTCTGTGGCACCTGAGGGCAGGGTTCGAGCCCCTGATGCGGCCCTGACAAGGCTTTCTGAAGTGGAAATTCATCATCGCTGATGCCGTTGACGCTGCGGTTAAACGTCGTGGTGCAATATTTCTATTGAGATAAAAATTGCAGCGAGAGCTGCGGAGGATGGTTGAGATGACCGATTCAGTAACAATTGCAATACCAGAAACAGGAAGGATGGCTCAGGAAACGCTTGAATGGCTTGCACAAAAAGGGGCCGTAAGCCAGGAATGGGCGGCAAAGGCAGCGGAAGCCATAGGGAATGTGCGAAAGCGTGATAACGAGACTGCTGCAAAAGATGACCTGCTTAAAAGATGGTCTGAAGGGCTGGAGGGCATTACCATAAAATATGACCTGAGAAGCGGCTGGCGGGTCGCGGTTTCAGCGGCACAAAGCAGGGTTGGCACAACACCTGTTGTTGTTTACGGCAGCTCGCCACCCACCATTACAGGCATACGTGAAGGGCTTGCAGAAGTAGCTGTCATAGGGTTTGACGACCTAGTGGCAACGATGGTTCCTTACTTCGCAAACCGCACTGCTGACGGCGAAACTGCCGTAGCTTTAAGCATCCTTGCCAACCCTTGGACTACAGTTAACTACAAGCTATCATCTAAAAATATTACTGACGTCAGGGTGCTTGGGGCAACTGGAATGAATGACTACGCAGGGCTGTGCTTGCTTGTATCAGAAAAAAGTAAAAGCCCAGAGCAGGCGCTCAATGAAACCAAGGAAGGCAAGCTACCTGTTTACGTCAAAGGCCGCTATCAAGGACTGGCTTACTACCTACTTGGCGACAAAATTGATGCCCGTGCCACCGAACGCATTGAAGAGGCGGTTAACGCTGATAATGCGGCAGCAATTGACATTGTAAGGACAGGGGAGACTGTTCTCAAAAACCAACTGCTCGTTATTGGCAGGCAGCTTATGGTGACAAAGTCAGTTGTTGCAGTGGACATTACAAGATATAACGCCGACAAAAATGTGAAAACAGTTGCCGATATGGTTGTGCGAAACAGCCCAGGAGCTGACTTGGACTCCGCAGTGGCTTGGAGAAGAGCACTGGAAAACAAGCTCGGCAGCTCGTGGGTGAGAGAATGAGCCTTGACCAGAAAGTTGAGCCCGACTTTGCAAAGCGAGGCGGACTGGTCGTTGCAATAGCACAAGATACCGCAACCAAACAAGTGCTGATGCAGGCTTACATGAATAAGCAAGCATGGGAAGAAACCCTGAAAACCAGGAAAGCGACATACTGGAGCACAAGCCGCGATGAGCTATGGCCCAAAGGAGCCACGTCTGGCGACTGGCAGCTTGTCAGGGAAATTTACGTTGACTGTGACAGCGACGCAGTTTTACTAGTGGTTGAACAGCAAGGAAAGGGGGCATGCCACACTGGCAACTACAGTTGCTTTTACACAAAAGTTTTTTAAAACAGCAATCGGAAGGTGGGAATTATGAAACTAGAACGAGCCAGGGGAACAAGGGACTTCGCGGCAGGGGATGCTTTGCTGCGGCAGCAGATAGTTACAACTCTCCGCAGCGTTTTTGAGCTTTACGGCTACAACCCTCTCGAGACTCCAATTTTGGAAAGGTTTGAAACCCTGGCTTCCAAGTATGCCGGCGGGGAGGAGATTCTGAAGGAAACTTTCAGGCTGAAGGACCAAGGAGGGAGGGAGCTGGGCATGAGGTATGATTTGACTGTGCCTATGTGCAGGTTCATTGCAACGAATCCAAACCTGAAGATGCCTTTCAAGAGGTACCAGATTGGCGTGGTGTTCAGGGACGGGCCACTCAAAACAGGGAGGTACAGGGAATTCATGCAGTGTGATGTTGATATTGTCGGGGTAAAGTCAATGGAGGCAGACGCGGAAATGGTACAGATTGCGCTTGCCGTATTTGAAAAGCTTGGGCTGGAAGTTGTGGTAAGAATAAATAGCAGGAAAATTTTAGATGCCACATTTTTAAAGAGTGGCATACCAAAAGATAAATTTGAAACAGTGATTCTGAGTTTGGATAAACTCTTAAAAATTGGAAGAGACGAGGTTAAAAAAGAGCTAGAAAATAAAGGAATAAGTAAAAAAGAAGTGGACAAGCTGTTTGGAGCATTCATTGGGTGGCAAGGTGGTGGAAAAAGCAATATAGAAGAGTTGAATAATCTTAGGAAGATATTGGGCAATAATGAAGGAATAGAAGAAATAAATGAGATACTAAATGCCGTTAATGACGAAAGAGTGTTGTTTAGTAGCACTTTGGCGCGAGGACTAGCATATTATACGGGAACTGTTTTTGAGGTTTTCTTAAAAGGTAAAGCAGGGATCACATCCGCTGTCGCAGCCGGCGGAAGATATGACAAGATGATTGGGAATTTTGTTGGCGGCAATCGGGAGTACCCTGCGGTTGGGATTTCGTTCGGGCTTGACGTCATTACCGATGCCCTGAAACTCACAAAAGCGGAAAGGACAGTAACTATTACTAAGGTTCTAATTGCCTCAATTGGAAAGGACAAGGAAGCTGCTGAAATTGCTAAAAAGCTCAGAGACGCCGGCGTTAATTGCGCCACCGATTTTAGCGGAAAAGCAGGCAAAGCAATAGAATATGCCAACTACTATCTGATACCTTATGTTGCGTTTGTTGGCGCAAAAGAGGGCAAAGAAAAAGCAACGCTAAGGAACATGGAAAGCGGAAAGGAGGAATTACTTGCCGCCAATGACTTAATCAGGAGATTGGGTTAAAACCTCACACCCATACTTCTTCACAAGCACCGTCTTCTCAGACTGGCTGACAATGCCCCTTGCCTCCTCGATGAGCGGCGGGAAGCTCTGGACGATGCCCTGCTGCTCAAGGATTTTAAGGGCTAAGGCAACCTTGACTGGAGGAAACTCCTTAAGTAACCAGCGCTTCGCAAAAGGCAGCTTTTCGTAGCTTCTGATTTTCTCAAGAATCTTCCTCACGCTTGCATCCCTGGCTTGCCTGTCAGAGGCCTGCATGAAAACTTCGGCGTTTGAAGACTCGTAAATGACGCCTTTTCCGGTTGTTGCGAACGGCTCTATGGCGATGACCTCGTTTTCCTGCAGCACTGTTTTGTCGCTGTTGTCAAAGTTTGGCACTGTCGGCTTGGTGTGAATCTCAAACTTTCCCAGGCCATGGCCGCTAAGGTTGCGAATCGGGGAGAACCCGTAAGCAGTTATTTCCTCCTGGATAGCCCTGCCAACTTCTCCTAAAGTAATGCCGGCTTTTACAACTTCTATGGCTGCAGCGAGCGCTTTCTCGGCAGCAGCAACCAATTCAGAACGGTTGCCGCTGAGGTCGACTGTGGCAGCATTATCACCCATCGCGCCATTGACGCAGGCGCCAACATCAAGCTTGCACACCTGCGCATCAAGAATTGTCCTGTCATCAGCAGCCGGGCAGTAATGCGCAGCAACGTGGTCAAGGGAGATTTGCGAAGGGAATGAAGGCTTGGCGCCAAGCTCAACTATTTTTGCATCCACAGCATCGCAAACTTCCAGCAAGGGCGAACCTTTCCTAATCAGTTTTTTGCCATAGTCAAGAGCGGCAGCTGATATTCGCCCAGCTTTTCTCCAGTTTTGTAAGTTCGATTCTTCGATTATCATTGTAGCAACTGTGGTGAAAAAGATTATTTAAAAAAGTGTTGGTAAAGGAATAGCGCAGTTGAACAAATTTACTTCTTATGCATCTCGGTATAGCCGCACTTTCCGCAATTGGAACGGTCCTTATGCTTTGCGAGGAAAATGCCGGGCCCGCACTTAGGGCAGCTGGTAGTTTTTCTGGCAAGAGTGCCGCTTTTAGAATCGTAAACCTTCCAGACCTGCATTGGCTTGCGGGGCTTCTTTTGCTTCTTTGCCATTTAAATTCCTCTTACTTTTCAGCTGCGGCGGCAGCGACTTTCTTTACTCTCGGCTTGTTCCTTGCAACAATGACCTTTGATGCGAATGAGCTAATAGCGTCCTTTGACTTGTAGATGTGTGCTTCCATTGATGACCTCCCCATCCCGAAAACAGGGTTAAGGTGCTGAACAACAACCAGGGACTCATCAACCTTCATAGCAGATGCAAAGTGCTTCTTCAGCTCCACAAAGCTTGGGGGCGCAGCATCGTACACGACAACGCCTTTCAAGACAGTCCGTGACATTAGCGGCTGCTCAACCTTTTCTGAAACTTCAACGTTAAAAGCCATAGAAACTACACCGTTACCAGCTACCTTATCCTAATCGCGTAATCCCCTTCCCTGGACACGCCCACCTTTTTGCTAATAAATGAATTTTCAGGGTCAATAACAGCAATCCTGCCCTGCCAGGCAGTTGCAAAATCAGCATTATGGCATATGGAGCAATTGCCCTCCTCAACAAATACCCTGCACTGCCTGCAAACGCGTTTCATTCAGTCTTCACCATCACCTGGCACTCTTTCTTTCCTTCTTTGCTGCCGGCTTTTCCTTACTGTCCCTTCCTACCTTCTTTGCTGCTTTCTCCTCGCCCTTTTCCTCCTTCTTGCCGCCTTCTTTCTCCTTAGCAATGTCCTCTTCAATCCACTCAAGCTTGCCAAGGCCGGCCTGCCTCATCGTGAGGCCAATCTTCGGGTTGGCGATGTCCTTGAAGCTCACAGCGATTACCCTTGCCTTGCACTTATCCCCAACCTTCAGCGAGCGCTTGCTTTCCTTGCCAAGCAGGACCTTGTCAGAGCCAAAGCTCACAAAATCGTCCATGGCCTGGCTTATGTGAATCATACCGTCAACAACGCCCACGTTGATGAAAGCGCCAAAGTCTGCAACATCCTTGATTTTGCCGAAAGTAACCTCCTGAAGCTCAGGCTTGAAAGTGATAAGCTCGAAATCGCAGTCATAGTATGCGGAGCCATCACCTGGAATGATAACGCCTTCCCTGTGCTCTTTAAGGCCTGAAACGCCAAGGACTAGCCCCAAGTCCTTTGAGATATAGCCCTCGTAGCCTTTCTTGACAGTTGCCACAATGGCTTCCTGGGAAGGAAGGCCAAAAAGGCCCGGGGTAACCCTTACATGATCCCTGACATGAACACGGTAAAACATTCTTAACTAACACCTATTGCAGCACCAGATATTGCCTTTGCCTCAGAACGACAACTGAAACGCCCTTGGCGCGCAGCTTTTCCCTAAGCTCCTTGTCCTGCGTTGCCACGACAACCGAATCCCGGTTTGCAGCAGCAAAGTCAAGAATGGCTTTATCAGTGCTTTTAAAAACTTTTCGTTCCACTTTAATCACCTTGACGGCCTTCGCCTTTAAAAGCTGCAGGCCCAGGCCGGCTGCCCTTCTATTTTTGGCAGATGCCTTTTTATCAGATGCTATGCCATCGAGTTCAGCTAAAGTAGCGTCTAAAACGCAAACCTCGTACTGAAAGCTGCAAATTCCGTAAAGCCCGGCAAAGATATCAACGCCGAACTGCCCAGGAATGAGCAGGAAGTTGGTGTCAAGCAGTACTGTTTTCCTGAGGATTTTGCTGTGAAGACTCATGGCGGAAGGCGCTGCTGAAGCCGCGTATTTAAGCGTTGCTGCCAAAAACTTTAAATTGGCTGCGCAGAAACCAGCTTCGGAATGGATAATACAGCGAGCGAGCTTCTTGGAATGGAAATTCACAAGGTTGGCCCCCTTGAAGAGATTGCGGCAACCGGTGGAAGTAACGTAAACAAGGACCACGACCTTTCAAGAGACACCTACGACTACATTCTCAAGCACAAGAGAGATGGGCTGGAAATCCTTGTCCGAACTGTAGAGGCAGACGATGATAGCATCCACGTCACTATGGTAGAAACACAGTACAGCTTATTGCCAAAAAGAGGCTCCCGCTTTGTTGCCTCTTCAACAGCCCAGAAAAGAGGCAAGCCATCGCTAAAGCTCAACTGGATGCCGTGGGTTCAGGAAAGAACAGTTACCGTTTCAGTGGCTTCCCCGTACGACAGCGAAGAGATTGTAGACGCTGCTGAAGCGGCAGCGGGCAGGATCAGGGAAGCGTACTTCTCACTGTATAAAGACGCGATGAAGTACGCGCCGCTTGAAGACATGGTGCTGGCGCAGCTGATCAGACCGTAAGCTGTCAATTCCCCGGGACTATTTGGAAAATTATTTAAATAAACTAATGAGTAAGAAACGCCTAGCATGGGAAGTTTGGATGACTTGTTTCCAGGCACGGTGGAGATCTGGAGTTCTGAAAGCCCTTTGGGTGGATTCGGGTATGAAATAGGAAAAAACAAGCACGTATATGTCGATATTGATGACGGACGGGATGGCTTCTCAGTAGAGGTTCAGGAGCTTGTCACAGGGCTAACTGCCAAGCCGTCTGCCAGAATAAGAAACCTGAGAACAAGGCAGCGGGAAAGAGCCGTATGGGCAACAGTCGCGCCAATTGACGACTACAACACCATTGCAGACGCCGTAAGCGCACTTGCTGCAAAACTGCGCGAAAATTATTTCACAAGGTACGCAGACACACTCGAAGGGCCCCTGGAAGAAGCCATTACTGCGGCGCTCGCATACCTTCGCGTGCAGCCGCATGGCGAAGCCTAAGCCTCAAGGAACTTAACCAGCTTCTGGTCCTTGGAGATTTCCTCCTCAATGGCAGTCTTCACTTCCTTCTGCTGAAGCAGAACGTTGAGGAACCTTGTGGCGGTGCGCTTCGTGAGGATAGTTTCAAGGGCGGCAGCAAGCCTTTCCGGCTGCTTCAGGGTTGAATTCTTCAAAATGCTTACGATAAGCTGCTCATTTTCCCTTTTCCCAAAAAGCTTCAAGGCAACATCCTGCTGCAGCATCTGCCTAAGAAGCTGCTCCTTGTTGTGATAACTCATTGGCTTGTGCACGTCTCCCTTAGTCACCAAAGCTGCAATCGTTTCAGGATTTGCCATAAGGACAAACTTCACAAGCTGAAGAGCCCTGATTATAGGGCTGCGGTAATTCTGCCTGTCAAGCTCCGAAACAACCTCCTTAATCACTTCCTGAAACCTGACCACCGTAATTTCTGGAAGGGAAACATTTGAAGTAGACACAAGAACCTTCTCATACTCGCAATCCCTGCCAAGATAGCTCCTTATCGTCCTTTCCACAGTTGCAATGACGTTAGCATCATTAAACTTCCTCAGCAGGTCGGCCTTTTCCTTCTCGCTCACAACAGCAGCTGCCGAAGAAACAGAGCAGTGCAGCTCAACATGCTGCACAGAAAGCTGGCTCTTCTGCCTGATTGCAATAATATCAACAACGCGGTTATTGGCGTTTATGTCAGAAACAGTGAAAAAGCCCTGCCTGTTAAGCCACAAGTTAACAATATCATTTTCAGGACTCATGAAGCATCACCCGCAACTGATTAAGAAGCGGGAAGCAAACTTTACTTATAAATGTTTTGCACCGACGACAAGAAAGCAAGAAGATGTAAGATGGCTATTCTGTTGCGGCAGAAACCGGCTGCTTGGGCATTTTCAGCTGGAACAGCGGCTGTTCGATATTTTGCACGGCAGCAGCAACTGGTTCGCTAATCCGGTGAATAACTGTTTCTGTTGCTGCTGCCCTGCTAAACGCATCAAGCTCGCCTATCTGAATCGGGCTTATTTCTTCATTTTTAAGGAATCTCTCTGGGCCATCCTTCTGCATCATCAGCACAACCCTGCTTTCCTCCTGTTCATCAATTAAGTTATAGCCGCAGCTGGCACCCACCAGCTTTGCAAATTCCCTTATGTCCTCATGGGACGCCATGCTGTCCTTTTCCAATTTCTCACGGGAAGTCCCAACCCACATGTAGCTCTTGCATTCAAGAAACATCGGGTTGCCGCGCTTAATCATCGCAGCGAACTGCTGCGCGCACTGAGGCAGCATCGTCACCCCTTTAACTAGCGTGAGCCTGATGACTGTCCTTGTTTTGCCCTGCTCCCTGAACTGCCGCATCAAATCCAAGCTTCTCAGCAGCCGCTGCCAGCCGTCACGGTACATTGGCTTGTCAACACCATTGAAAAGGTCCTCGCTGGGAGCGCTTACTGAAATGTAAAGCTGCGTAGGAGGAGGGATTTTTGCAAGGACTTCCGGCAACTGCCCGTTAGTCACCAAGAAGCTGGTGTAGCCGCGGCGGTTCAGCTCTGAAATAAATTCACCCAGCCGCGGGTAAGCCGTGTTTTCGCCATTCAGCGAGATTGCGAAGTGCAGCGGCTGCTTTGACTCAATAAACTTCTGCCTGTCAGCACTTGGATTGCCGCCAAAGCCCGAAAGCATCTTAAGCTGCGCCTCAACCGCCCTGTCAACAAGCTCAACAGGGTCATCAATTTTCCCAAAAGGGGAGTTGTTGCGCTTCCTCCAGCAGAACACGCAGTCCATGTTGCAGAAGTTGGCAGCAACAGTCATCTGCACACACCTGTGGCTCTGGATGCCGTAGAATTTTTGCTTGTAGCAGCTGCCTTTGCCGGCAATGCTCGATGCCGTATAGTGGCAGGTCTTGCAGGCAGAGTGCTCGCCAATGAACCTGTACCCTTGCTTCTCAAGAAGCTTCCTGTAAGCAGAGTCCATGGCGTGTGATGGCTGCACGAGATATTTAAAATTTTGCACGAGGCATCTATAGCAGCTATTACAGTTTTGGGAAGGTTTTTTAAATCACTACAGAATACCCTGGCATAAGCAAAATGAAGATGTTTTTCATCGAGACAAAAGCGAAAGTGGGCGTTGAGCTGCCGGCACGGCTAATCAAAAAGCTGCCGAAGCGGTTGTGCCTTGCCACAAGCGTGCAATTCAGCGACCAGCTTCCAAAGCTGCAGCAGCTGCTGGAGAAAAATGGGAAGGTTGTATCGCTGCTGAAGGCAAGGCACTCCAAGCATGCTGGCCAGATACTGGGCTGCGGCTACAGCAAGATGGAGTTTGATGCTGTGAATACGGACGCTTTCCTTTATGTCGGGGACGGGATATTCCACCCTGAAGCGCTGCTGCTGGGCTCTGACAAGGAAGTTTACTGCTTTGACCCTTTTACAAAAGAGTTCAGGAAGCTCGGCAGGGAGTGGGCTGAGAAAATCCGGAAGAAGGAGAAAGGCGCGCTTCTTACTTTCCTGTCATCTGATAACATTGGCGTTGTTGTAACTGTAAAGCCCGGGCAATTAGGGGTTCAAGTCAGCCTCAAGCAGATTTTTTCGCTGCAGCAGAAGTTCCCGGCCAAAAAGTTTTATTACCTGGTATGCGATACCGTTGACTTCACACAGCTGCGGAATTTCCCGTTCGTGCAGTGCTTCGTTAACACGGCATGCCACAGGATGCTGGACGACTACGACAAGTTCCCGAAGCCGGTAATTAACATTGAGGAAATGCTGAAGCTCGCATCTGCTGAAATCCCACGCGCTACGCCATCAAAATAGTCCTTTTATCTGCTTCTCATATGTCATAAAAACATTTATATAACAAGCCAAAGGATGCAAATGACATGGGCGTAAAGAAAGCGCAGGAGGAAAGGCAGGAGCAGCTTGCCGAGGAAATCAGAAGGGTGAAGATGCCAAGGGGAAGGCAGGTGTTCGGCATTGTTGACCAGCTCCTCGGTGGAACAAGGATGAGGGTCAAGTGCTTTGACGGCAAGCTGAGAATCTGCAGAATCCCGGGCAGGTTCAAGCGCTTCCTCTGGGTCAGGGCCGGTGATATGATCCTGGTCGAGCCATGGGAGCTTTCAGGCGATGACAGGGGTGATGTGCTGCACAAGTACAGCAAGGCACAGCTCCAGTATCTCAGGAACAAAGGCATGCTCAAGGAGGCCCAGGCGTTTGAGGAGTTCTGAAAGAAAGGTTTAATAATCAGAGGGATATAACAGCCGTTGTGGTGAGTTATGACTAGCAAAGAGTTTGAATTTTACATTAAAACGGACTTAAGCAAATATACTGGAAAGTACGTTGCAATAGTGGACGATAAAGTGGTTGGTAGCGGCGAAAATGCCAAGACCGTGTGGGAAGAAGCAAAGAGAAAAACCGGGAAAATTCCCACCATAGCAAAAATTCCCAAGGAAGAAGCCCTGATTCTAGCGATAAAATGGAAATAGAATTTGATTTTAAAAAAGAGCAAAGCAGACTTTTAGGCCCTGTTTTAAGGCCCGTAGCAAGGATAACGCTGGTGAATCAGGAAATTGAGGTGCCTGAACACCTTTATGTTGATTCTGGAGCGGACTTAACACTAATCCCGAAGTCTGTTGGCGATTTATTAGGCTTTAAGGTCAGCCAAGGCGATTCTATCGAAGAAATAAAGGGTGTTGGGGAAAGGGGCATTCCCGTAGTAATTAAAAAAGTAGAAATGAGAATATGCAAAAAAGCGTTCGAAGCGAGAGTGGCATGGGCACTTATAGAGGAAGTGCCTTTGCTGCTGGGAAGAGCAGACGTATTTGCCCTGTTCAACGTCTGCTTCAAGAAAAACACGAAGACAGTATTTGAAGATTAAAACGCGGGCTTTGGTTTCCAAGGTTGTGAAGCCTGAACAGCTGCCAAGATTTTGTCAGGGCAGGTGACAATTATTACTACTTTAAAATAGATATCAATCAAAAAATTTATATAGTTGCGGCTTCTGGAAAATCCGCATGATGGGCTTTGACCGCACGGCTATTGGCATGATAGCCATTGTCACTTTTCTTGCATCCATTCTTTCAGTGGTGAGGGGAAATTTTGCATACCCTGTTGAGCTTTTCCTTCTTGCACTGCTTGGCATACTCCTTGTTGCTTTGCTTGCATCATCGGATGGCGATGCTGTTTCCCTGCTCCTGCTCACCGTTTTTTTCCTTACAGCTCTGGCAAATATGGCTTACCTCTATACTGTTGCAAAATACCTCAGCCTAGTTAGGATTGGCACAATCGGCATAGCGGTTGTCGGGCTTCTTCTTTCAGCAACCAGCACGCTGTCACAGCCCGTCCCTGGCAGGCTGAAAACAGAGGTCAAAAAGCTGATTGCAGCTGGAAAAAAGCTGAGCGATGCAAGGCAGAAGCTCGAGATAGTCAAGGAAGCGATTCCGGCTGGCGCAAAGCGCATAGCAAAGCGGAGCTCAGGGAGCTCAAAGGCAGCAGCGAAACGAAGAAAGCGCTAAAGCTCACTAAAGCTTGCCACAAGCTCATTTTCTGTTCTTTCTTTGCCCGCTGCGCCCGCTGCGCATGGCAGCAACCGCCAGCAGCCACCGCGGTAGTGAAGGCAGCGAAATGAGTGATAAAAGCAGAAGCGCTGCCCCAAAGAAAAGAAACGTGTCTGCAAGGTTGAATGCAGGCCATGGGCGCAGGTAAATGAAGTCCGTAACCATGCCGAATAGCAGGCGGTCTATTGTGTTGCCAACCGCACCGGCAATTATCAGGAGCGCACCAAGCCTCTGAAGCTTTTTGTCCAGTTTTCTGTAAGCCATAATGAGAAAGGCAACAACAGCCACTGATAAGGCGCTAATAAGCAGCTGGGTCCCTTTCAGCACGCCAAAGATTGAGCCTGTGTTGGTTATGTGCACGATTTGCAGCAGGCCAAGAGAAGCAGGCAGGTCTATGCCGTATGAACGGGCAAGGGAGCCCCTGATAATCGCTTTTGTAAGCTGGTCAAGTGCGGTTAACGCTGCCACGCTGATAAACAGCGGGATGTAACCTGGAGAGGCCGCTGCAGCCGCTAGCGCTTTTCCCTTCCTTATGACTGCCGTATTAGCCAATCTACCATCCGCGCTTCTTGAAGTCCTGCTCGGTTTGCATGTACCTTTCGATTGATGCAAGCCTCTGGTTGAGCGTTTCAAGCGCTGCCCTTATTGCATCAAGCTTTGCCGAGACAACCTCAATCTCCTTGCCAGTTGCATAAGACTGCTGGTAAGCCTGGTTGCTTTGGAATGATTCCATCTGGGGAGTTTGCTGAGCCGTGCCAAACCCGCCAAATTGCTGCTGGGGCTGGGAAGGGTATTGCTGCGCTGTGCCAGGCATTCCACTGGGCATGCCAGCTCCTGGCCCCGGTGCCCCTCCAAAGCCAAGGTCCATCCCTGGCATTCCACTTGGCATGCCAGGACCGCCAGGGCCTCCTCCGCCAAAGCCGCCGCCAAGGCCGAGGTTGTCGTTCAGCCCGAGGCCGAGCTCATCCTTCTTTTTCCACGGAAGCACCTTCCCCAAAATCCCAAAAATACCCATCCTTAACCACCTCGTTTCCAGGTCAATACTTTCAGCAGCGCATCAAGCAGCGCGCTTATGATGCCTTTCTTTTTCCCTTCTTTTTCCTTTTCAGCCAGCTGCCCGGTTTCGTTTACTGCAGGCCCAGGCTCCAGGAGCGTAAATTCGGGCTGCCGGGAGGTCGTTGTCAGCTGCTGGCCTTTAAAAGTGTATGTTGCGCTTGCAGGTTCCTCTGTCGCCTCGTCTGCCAGTGCATCATAACTTACGTTCTTTTCTTCACCAGGCTTAAGCTCAACAGTAAAGGTTTTCTTCGCGTCAGCTATGATAACCCCAAGGACTTCAGCGTGCAGGTTTCTTGCTTTTATTTCCACCTTTACCTTCTCAGCCGGCTTTGCACTACTCGGGCTTATTTCCTTGCTGATTGAGACCAGCTTTTTCTCCTCAACTTCCAGGTCAGGCGAGTTGGACGCAACTTTGTAAAGACCGCTTCCATAGCTGTATAATGCTATTGCAGCTGCCAATTTTTGCGCGCCTACTGCCTTGGTCATCTCCTCATAAGTCAGATTAGCGTGGCCCTCCGCAGGGATTGACTTTATTGCCCAGCTTCGCTCACCGTCCGATATTGTTATGTTCTCTACTGGCGTCCGGGCACTGCTTTTAAGCATCAGCATCACAGTGTAGAGCTCAACATCGGTAACTTTCGGCGGCACAATTTTTTCTATGCTCAGCACAGGGTTATCCACTATTTCCACTGAGCTAGCCTTTGATACGGTCTTGTAAACTGTGTCCTTGTATCTGTAGGTTGCCTTTGCCTGTGGCAACTCCAGCTTCCCTGGCGTCGTGTGCCTTTTGCTGAAGTTGAGTGCGTATTCCGTGCCATTAGCAAGTGATATTCTGAACTCGTTCCCATCGTCTTCAAGAAGAACATCAGCGGGCATTGTTCCGATATTTTTTGCCTTTAATTCAACGGTAAACAAGTCTGTGTTGTTGGCTTTTTTAGGCACGCTCTTTTCAACAAGTATCGCCGGGCCCTGCAGGTAACTGTCCTTTATTACTAATATTGCTGAAGTGCCGTTAACCGTGTAGCGGTCGCCATAAGTATTTTCATACTCTAGAACAGGCTTTGAAAATTCGACATCACCTGAAGACTTTGCCCTTCTCCTATCAAAGTTTGCAACAACAACACTTTCACCAGGCCCAAGAAGCTGGACGCTTGTGTTCTCTTCTTTGCCAATCAGGTCAAGCCCGTAATCAAGCGGCAACTTCAGCACTATGTTTTTAGCCACCATATTGGTGGCGGTATTGGCTATTCTGTATTTTACATCAAATTCTTCTCCCACATAAATGGAGGAATCTTCTATCACAGTGCTTAAGCTCAGCGGAAGGCTTTCGGGTTCCACTTTTACTTCAGTTATTCTGTTCATCACATGATCTTTCTGTTCAGCGTACAGGTCCGCGTTATATTTGTCGGAATAGAGCAGCGTGGTGTTAGAGTACAGCACCATTGCCTTGCTGACATGAGGCACTTTCAGCTTATAGGTAAAAGCAGTTTCATCGCTCTTGCTTTTTACTTCTATAATTGCAGATGTTTTCCCCACCACCGTGAATTCCCCTGAAATGTTGTCAGAAACGTATACGCCTCTGAGCTTTGTAAGCCGGGAATTCTTCACATATACAGTCACGTCAATTTCATCACCTGACTTTGCTTCGCTTGCCGATACCGTTTTGACCAAAGTAACGCCCTGTTCAGGCAGAACAGTGGCCGTATCTCTGGACGATGCAGAAAAGTTGTCACCAAACTCTGACAAATAGCTTACGTTTGTTGCAATAACATAGCCTGTGCTCTTATCAACAACAGGGGCGTAGAAAAACTTATCAGCCAGCAGCACTTGTTCTTTCGGCTCCATCCTTTCAATAAACCCGTCTGGCAAATAGAGCATGTCTGTGCTTATATTCACATATACGTTGCGCAGGCCTGCGTAGGAATTAAGGTTTTGCAGCCATACTTTCGCTCTCCTGCCCTGATTCGACTCCAATGTGACTTCCTTTAACGACATCCTCACTATTACTCCTTTATTTGTTACTAAAACGCTTTGCGCGCTTACAGGAAGCACCTTAACAGCGCTTGCATTCCCCTCGCCCTGTGGCCTGTAATTGGCCTTTACCTGTATTTTTGAATTCCCTGTGTTTGTTGCTTTGAATTCAAAAAACCACGCTTTCGATGTGTTAAGCCAGCCCGTGAGGTTGCTGGCGTTTGTAGTCTGGTTGTACACTCTCGGAATCTCGCTGCTCAGTACGTAGTTAAACTGTGAGCTGTTTTTTGCGCCATAAGGCCATGACACGACTTTAAGCCCGGGATCGAATATCACCTCAATCCCGACCACTGCTGTTTCAGGAAGCCTGCTGCTGAGGTTAATCGTGATGTTGTTCCCTTGGCCAATGAAAACTTCACTTTTGCCTACGATTGTCGCCAATGTCAGCGGGCTGCTCGTTTTGAGGGCTAACTTTGTGCTGTAAACGGTCTTGAGTTTCAGCCCGTCAAAGTAGGTCATGGATGGGATAAGCGAGCCATCAAAAGCCTCCTTTGCCTTGACAGTGTAGCTGAAGCTTACGGTCCCTGATTCGTCAAGGTTGCCGTTCCAGACAGCAGTATCCTGGTTAAGCGGAATCCCGTAAGCCTCTGTCATTTCAAACTCTTTCGGAATCCTCTCCTCAAAAGTCACGTTCCTTGCAAAGCCGCCTGTGTTCTTCAGCGTAACCGTGAACGTTGTTGTATCACCGACAAGAAATTCCGACTTTGATGTCTCGCGGGCTATGCTGATTACCGGGGCCAGCGATATCCCCCTTATTTTTATCTTGTAAACCCTGTCAGTGATGTCGTATTGCACGTTATCAAGGCAAATCCTGGCAATGCCGGCAGCATCGCAGCTGTTGTTTTTCACAAATAAGCTGCCCTTGCCGTAATCAGCCGCTATCTCGTTTGCTCTTGAACTCAGGTAAATGGCAAAGGACTGCCCCTCCACATTAATTGTCTGGCCGGAAATGACCCACGTATCAACTGCAGTTGTCAGGGCAAGTGCATCCTCACTTGCGGTTAGCGCTGCGACAAGGAAGACAAGGAAGGATGCTGCCACGACCGCTGCAAGGAACGCTAAATGCTTCACCCCCCCGACAGCTTTCGCGCTCCTTTCACTTGAACTTATGCCTGGCGTTTCCACACCTCTTTTTGTGCTGAATTCATTATCAACGTTTTACGCGGCAGCAGCTTTGGCGGTTATAGGCCCTTAGTCACATCCGCGCCCTGCCGGAAAGCCTTTCCTGCAGCTTTCCTGAAAAATGAAAGTGGTATCAGCTTTATCGCCTTGAAAACAGGCGTTTCCGGATAAACAAGGACATTGCCTTTTTTGTATTCTGAAATGATGAAGACGGGGTCCCGGCTGGCCTTTAGGATGAGCAGCGCTGCAAGCGTTGCCGCCCTTTCCTCACTCTTGCTTCCTGGGAGCTCTTTGCCCCCGCTGCCGGGAACTGAGCCTGTCACAGAGCTTTCCCTTACTATGATAAGCTTATAGTTTTTGCCGCGCATCGCGACATAATCCTTTTTTGCAAAGTGAGCGTTCAGTTCTTCCAGCTCTGCCGCCGTAAGCGTCTCAGCACTGCCTTCCTTGCCATCTGCTGCCAGCCCATTTATCGTGATGCCAGCAGTCAGCTTTGCCCAGTTATCATCTGAAAGCAAAAGCGTGTTGTTGCCTTTCTGGAAAGTGTCCTTCAACTCAAGCGCGTCCTTTACGACAAACCCGCCAGCAACCGCGGCAAGTATCGACACAATAGTGCCTGCAAGGAGCAACCCCTGAATCATGCCCTTGGCAACCTTAAAAATGACTAGCGCTGAAACTACAACTATGGTTAATGTAATGACCAATGAAGCATCCGGCATTCTTATATTCCTTTTTACATCTCTTTTTCGTCTACCAAAATTTCTGCTGCAGTTTATTTAAAGCTTGTTGTTTTTAAACTGCTCTTGCCGTAGCGGCAGCAGCCAAGCAATGGACAGGCATGGCAAAGCGGGTTTCGTTTAATGCACGTCCCTTTCCCAAGCTCCACCAGCATGGCATGGTACTGATTAAATACGGCAACTGTTCTCATTTCCGCCGGCAAACTTTCGGTTACCAGCCGCTGCAGTCCGTGATACGAAATCCGTTCATCGCAGGTGCCAATTCGTGAAAAAATCCTTTTTGTATAAGCATCAATAACAAACGCTTCTTTACCGCCAGCGTACAAAAGAATCGAGTCAGCCGTCTCAGGACCGATGCCTTTCAGCTGCAGCAATTCAGCCCTTAGCTCATTAACGCCTTTCTCCAGCAGCAGTTTAACATCCCCATTATAATTGCTGCAAACGTGCTGGGCAAAAAGCCGGAGCCATTCGGCCTTCTGGTTGAAGTAGCCTGATGACTTTATCAGCCCCGCAATTTTTTCTTTTTTAGCAGCTGCTATTTTCCTGAAATCTACCATGCCTGCAGCCGCAAGGTTGGCAATGGCTTTCTCAACATTCTTCCAAGAAGTATTCTGGGTCAGGATAGCACCGATAATTACCTCCGTTTCCCTTGCTGCTGTAGTGGTCGGCCACCAGTTCTGGGGGCCCAATTTTGACGCCAGAAGCTCATATGCAACTGTTACAAGCTCGCCCATTGAAAGCAGATAGAAGCCGGCTTAATTTATAGTTTTTGCGGCTGGTAAGCAGTTATATTTGCTCAGTATTTGCTCACTGCACAAGAACCGCATTAACCTGGCCTTCCTGCCCCGGCCTGTTCGTGACCCTGGCTTTCCCGAGCTCGGTATCAAGTACTGCACCCTTTGTGATTATGTTTGCCCTTGTGAAGTAGCGGTTCGCCGGGTTGTTGCTGACTGTCTTGATCTTTGCAACGGCATACTTCTTTGTTGCTGGATTGTAAACATTGGCGACTGCCGCCTGCAAAACCCTTTGCTTAACTGCACCGCCAGTTATCCTGTCTACCCTTGACCTTCTGCTGCTGCCAAGCTTACCCGTAGTTGGCTGCGCGCCCCTTTCGTAAAGCCTTTTCTTCCTGTAAGGCTTCTTAAGCCCGCCGCTTGGTTTCACCAGTGACCTTCCCTGCGTTATCATTTTAGTATTGCTGCAGCAACTGCGGCTGCTTTATTAAGGTTTCGAATTTGCACTTGGCTTGCGTTTCAATTTCCAGTTCCACAACCTTTATATATTAGCAAGAACTAATATTTATTACGGATTTATCACAATATTTTTGTTGGGGGAACTGTTGTGGCAGAAGCAAATTACGAGGCAAGGCCGCTTGATGCGCTTAACAACGCGAGAAACAAGCGAGTCATTGTTGAGCTCAAGAA
>JACPTF010000018.1 GCA_016192915.1 Candidatus Woesearchaeota archaeon
AACTTCCCCAGCCTGCGGGAAATCCTGGAAATCGTAGCTTACAAAGCCCCTCACAGCAGCAAAGCTGCTCAGCAGTATTAACAGGGCAACAGCAACAAACGCAGCTTCCTTCCTTAGCTTTGCTTTTTCAGTGAGAAACTCATGCAGTGACAAGATGCCGTAGCCGGCAACAACGGCCAGGAAGGGGAACGCGTACAGGAGGTAGTAATTAAACGCTGTTTTCAGCAGGGGAAACGCTGCGATGTAGGCAGCAGCGACAACGGCAGACATAACCAGGAAGGCCTTTGTCCTGTTTCTGTAAACGAGGGCGATGGCGGCTGCAATGAAGAGAAATGCGTTCGTTTTCATAATCCTGAAAAATACTGCTGCCTTGTCGGCGCTGACAGCAGGCTTATTCAGATGATATATTAAGACCTGTTTCAGGAACTCTCCCTTGGCAATCAGGAGAAACAAGCCATTAATGGCAACAAAAACAACAGAAAAGCCAATCAAAAGCTTGGCCGCTGATTTTTTGTCCCTGAGAATGAAAGCAGCAAAGAAAAGAAGCAGCGACAGTATGATCACGCTAAGCAGCGCAGTCACTGATGCAAAACCCAGCAGAATGCCGCTTGTAGTGAACTTCTTTCTCATGAAAAAGTAAAACCCTGCAGCAGCGAACGCAGTTGCGATTTCGGTGCCCGTTGGAAAGTTTGAGAACAGCAATGTGCCATACGAGAAAAGGAACAGCACTGTTGCGGCAGCCGCTATCTTCGCGTTTAATTTGTCCTTCATTGCTGCAAAAACAAAAGCCGCGGCCACAACAACTGAGACTGCTGAAATCATCTTCAGCATCAGAAAATTGAATCCGAAAACCTTGAACACAGCAGCATAAATGTATATTTGCAGCGGCGGATGTGCAAAAAAGAAGTCCCTGTACGGGACCTGCCCCTGCGCGACAAGCTGCCCCATCTTGTAGTACGTGTTCTCGTCGCTGACAGAGTAACCAGCAGCATTTGCCTTTATGAAAAGGAAGATGGCGGCTGCGGCTATGAAAAGCAGCCACGATTTGTCAAACTTGATTTTTCCAAACACTCAGACCACTTTTCCGTAAAATATGTTGTGCTTGTCGCTCACGATTTTTATTTTTATTTTTTCGCCGCTGCTGTAGCTTTTTTCGCAGTCCGGCAGCGTTATTATCCTTCCATCTGCACAGGTCGGCAGTTGCCGACCGTGCAAATGTCGGCAACAGCCGACAATCCTCGGCTCGCCGCCGAGGAATCCTGCCGCTGCAGGATTTGCAGCTGCGATGTATTCCCGTGGATACCTCCCTTCAGCTATAATTGTTGCCTTCGCAACCTGCCCTTTCCTGTATGGCTTTGGCAGCGGCTTTGTTTTGATTATGCTGTAGTCTGCCGCTGAAAAGATGAGCTTTGAGCCATATTCTTTCTCGAGCTCTTCCAGCTTTTTATAAAATGTCGGCCACTGGAGCTGTTCAGCATCCCTGGGGTTTCTGCCCAGCTTGTAGTAAAGGTAGTTTTGCATTGCCGTTGTTGCCCCGATTTCTTTGGCAAATTGCACAATCTTTTCCATCTCGCCCTCGTTGTAGCCTCCTACAATAACTGGCGCCAGGCAGACTTTTATCTTTGTTTTTGCAGCGTAAGCAGCCATCTTTTTTGCCTTCACAACATCATAAAGCCCGTGCCCCTCCATTACCCTTGCAATTTTCGGGTCAACAGCATTCAGCGATACATTCATTGTTGTCAACCCGGCATCAGCAAGCTCATCAATAAGCTTCTCATTCAGGAGCGTTCCGTTCGTTATCAGCGTTATTGTTTTTATCTGGGCAACCGCTTTCAAATCCCGTATCAGCTCTGCCAGCGGCTTGTAAAGTGTTGGCTCTCCCTGCGAGTTTATTATGATGTTGCACTCGCAGCCTTTGAACTCAACAAGTTTTTTTACTTCCGTAACAAGGTAGTCCTCTTCAATCACCACTTCAGATGTCTTCTTAGACGTCAATCCTTCATCTACTGAGCAGAATATGCAGTTCATGTTGCAGCCAGTCAGTGGCCTGACTTCTATCATGTTCGTATTCCTGTCTATGATGCCAAAGTTTGTAGTCCCGATTAGCGGTATCCTGGAGAAGCGGTGAACGTACAGCGTTTTCTTCCCGGTTGTCGTATTGGTAAGGTTTGTCAGGCCGTAGTCAAGGACAGCATTAAACCTTCCCCTGGCTGTTTCCTCATCGATATCTGCAAATCTTATGCTGTTGCCGCCATCCTTGTCCAGTTCATACCTGCTGATGTTGCTGAGCGCTTTGTCATCAACCTCAAACTGGTAGTTTCCGAGGAACTCCACAACAACCTTTCCGTTATTGTGCCTGAACCTCAGGTCTTGAAACGACAAGTCTGCCATGCTAGAAAGGGTATTTGGCGGCGGTTATTAAGGTTTCTGTGCTTCTTACGCCTGCGCCATTTCCTCAGCGCGGCCTTTGGCTATCAGGACTTCAGCAATCTCCCTGGGCAGGTTGGCAATATCTTCCTGGTCGAATGGGCCGTATACTTCAAGCTCCCTGCCTACAAACCTCGGCACAGCATGCAGGAACCTCACCAGTCTTGTAGGATTTTGGTCGCTTCTTGCCTCTTCCGCAGCTGATGCTGCTGCTTCGCGCTGCTGCTGTGGATGCAAATCCTGCAGCGGCAGGATTGCACGGTCGGCAACTGCCGACCTGTGCTGCCCGTAAGGATTCTGCCAACTCGCCTTTTCAGTTGCCATTTCCGCAGCTTCGGCCATGTGCTTTGGGCTTTTCGCCACGAGCAAACTATTCAGAACGCCTTCCCTGAACACGTCCAGCTGCCTTACAATGCCATCAAATAGGGCTTTTTCCTCTGCCAGAAGAGCGGACGTGTCTATTATGTCAACCCCGGCCCTGGAGCGAGCCAGCGCCAGCCCGAGTATCTTCTTCTCCCTTCGCTCGTAAAGCTCCTTCACAAGCCGGTTTATGTTAAGCAGCTGCCTGTTTGCCTTTTCTCTCTCCTCAGAGCTTATGAGGCTTATGGCGCTTTTCTTCTCGTTAAGATAGTTTACCAGCTCTGTGAAGAAGTTCTGGTTGAGCTGCTGCAGCTCTTCCTTGCTTTTCTCCCTTACCACCATGTCAAAAAGCGATTCGTAAGTGAACGTTATCTTTACAGGCTGTGCCTGCTGAGTTTGCTGAGTCTGCTCGGTCTGCTCTTCCATCATGTTCCCCCGTGTTCCCCCTGACAACTCCAACGTCATTAGAGCTGCCTTTTAGTGTATATAAAGGTTTTTCTGGAAAATTCCAAATTTGTTTCAGCTTATCAAATCTTGAGTCGTACATAATCGTTATATTTAAATACCCTGGCAATTGACCACTTGTTAGTGACTTACTATGCAAACTAATAGCGATTTGGAAACTCTTGCGCGGGATATGGATCAGCTTTTTGCCATTCCAGTCCTGGACATTACAGATAAAAATGCACGTGCAAACTCTGCTGATTTGCTTGCTCATGCGGCGTTGAAAGGGACATATCTTATGCTTCTTTCCTCAGGCGCTCTCAGGAATGGGAAATTTACGCCACATCCTTTTCTCCCTCCGGAATTAGCGCGTTTTTTTGACATCCTTCAAATTAAGGAACGTACGTATGCTGAACTTATGACTAACTTAAAGAGCAGGCATGAGGTTAGGCAAGAAATTGTAAAGGCTGCAAGGAGAAATCCTTTCCAGTTTAGGGACTTTGTTAGAAGCTCCAGCATGTACATACATAACCCCTTTTTGGAGCAAAAAACTGGCCAAATTCGTGAAAACTTGGCTCCTGAAGAAAAAAATAATCTTTTCTTGACTGTCAATTTGGCTTATAAAATAATTGCTGAGGTGTGGCGTGACGTCTCATTGCAGTTGGTTGGTGAAGGGAAATACCTGCTTGGTATGTCTGATACAGGAAGATTTGTTGCCAGAAGAGTCAAAGAGCCCCCTGAAAACGTAGCAGCCTGGATGGAGTGGCAGGGAAAGTGGCAGCTTATCGCAGGTCATGCCTTAAGCTTTTTTGTGCTTAAGGCAGAATCCTTGGATAAAATTGTTAGTGAGAACGATTCGTGGAGCGGAGTTCAAGCAGTTTCAGGCTACCCTCTTATTGCTGATGCAGCCGTTGAATGGGCACACTTGCTAAGATCCGGATATGCAAATCGCAGGCGCCCTACGTCTATCCCGCACAGATTTCCATTCACAGGTAAGAAAGGCACCTATCAAAGTGGTCAAAGCATAGCAGAGATGACTGTCCTGGACCTGGGCAACTCTTCAAACGGAGTGCTTTACAAAATAAGGCACACAGATGGCTCAATAGCGGTGGGAAGGATGTACTTTAACGATGCCGAACAGGCTTTCTGCTTTTTCCAGTCAAACATGCCGCAGGCGCTTGGCGAAACCACCGATTTTTCACTTGTGCCCTTCTACGGTTGCGGTGCGGTAGCGGCCGCCCTTGCTCGCGATATGTTTGTTTACGAAACAAAGGCGAGGGATTCAAAACGCGCATACGAACTAAGCACGCATCAGCCTGATGGAACTACGCCATCTGAACATGAAGTGTGGCTCCCTCTTACACGTTTTACATACAACATAGACCCTCAGCAAAGTTCAAAGGCTGGCAGAAGCTTGAGAAGTCTGGTTAGAAGGGAATTAGCTCCACAACACATAGAGCCTCATCCGCTAAGGCTTAAGCCAGGATACAGCCCGGACCCAGAGAAAGTTGCAAAAGCAGACGCGCTCGATGTTAGACTTGAGCCTGGTGAAACTTTCAGAAAAGACCACTGGAGGAATTTACAAAACGGAGAAGCGCCAAACTTGCCGGATAAAACTTACAAAAGCAGATCAGCCTTTGCGCTGATATTTGGGGCTCGCAGTTAAGTGTCATTCCTCATTCCGCAACCTTTTTAAACATCCCTCTTATCCTGCCTGGTGCTGAAAAATGAAGTTCCCAAAATCTGTTAAGCGCTTTTGCCCTTATTGCAGGAAGCACACGGAGCACAAGGTTTTCCTTGCCAAGAAGAAGGCGCCAAGCCCTCTGAAATACGGCTCTAAGATTCGCGCAAGAAGGAGAGGCAGGGCTCGCGGCTCCGGCAACCTCGGCCGTTACTCAAAGCCGCCTGTTACCCAGTGGAAGATGACCGGCAAGAAGCAGACCAAGAAGACTGATCTCAGGTACCAGTGCGGTGTTTGCGGCAAGGCGCATGTCCAGCGCGAGGGCTTCAGGATTAAGAAGGTGGAGTTTGAGTAGCTAGCTTTCTATCTGTTTTTTGACCTCACAGAGTATATCAGCCCAGAAAGATTCTTTTAATTCTATTACGTACTTCACGTCATTTTCTGTTGGAACGTAGCCGTTATAGTTTATCTGATGTCGCATTTTCTTTAGCTCATCCAGAAGAAGGAGTGGTCTGGTCGTTTTGATGCCAAGCTTTACTAGTGCATCAATCATTTGAGTATGGTGGTCGATCCCTTCAGCTTTAAACCCCTGGGCGGTTAGCAGAGCATCACCTAAAATGCGAAAGTTCTCATATATTCCTCGTATTATTGACTGAGCGGCTTTGGTTGTAACTGGCAACCCGCTAATAAACGCCATGTCTATTTCTGCGGCAAAAACCATGCCTTTCGCTTTGGCTTTATCAGGCGTTCTACGTTTAATCATGGTTTTACCTCCAGAAATCCTGAGAGAACTATGCCATTGGCTACGTTGTTGAAAAAGTTTATGTCAACCGAAGACCTGTTAAATAAATGAATTTCAATCTTTTTGCCTCCAAAATACCTTTCATACCGCTCCAGCCCTTCTGGTCTTACTATTTTCGTTTCAATATCGTGGACGGTTTCCACAGCGATGTCAATGTCTGATGTGGAGATGTCTTCTCCTCTTCTAAAGCTGCCGATTAAAACAATGGTTTTGGCCTGTCTAAGCGCATCGTTCAAAAATTCGACCAAGCCTGATGCGTAGATTAACTTCAGATTGTGGGCTGTCTTCATTCTCAAGAAGTCAAGGCTTTCAGTATTTGCTTGTATTCGCAAGATTACCCCCCGGTCTATTACTTTTACGGCACCCCGCTTTTTAAGCCAGTTTAGGAGCCTGCTGGCTGTGCTTTTCGAAACTACTGCCTGCCTTGCCAATTCAGAGAGGCTAAACTCCACCTCAGGAAACCAGTAAAATACTCTGAGAAGCCTTTCAGTTGCTGTCTCGTCAGCAAAATGTTCTTTTTTTGGAACAATTGTTCTTTTCATAGAACAAACGTTCTATCTATGGAACTATTTAAATCTTTTGCTTTCAAAACGAGCAGGGTCTGCTATGCCAATAACTTTTTAAACCGCCCTTGTTTTCTCGCCTGTTGGTGATTTTTGCATGGTCAAGGTTAAGGAGCCAAGCTCAAAGTTTGTCAAGGTCCGCTGTCCGAAGTGCAAGAATGAGCAGATAATCTTTGGCAAGATTTCAACTGCCGTTGCCTGCCTTGTTTGCGGCAAGCCCCTTGCTGACCCGACCGGTGGCAAGTCAAGGCTCAAGGCGAGGGTTTTGGAAGTGCTGGACTAATTCAGCGCTTGTTTGTTTGGGTGTTGTGGTGAATTAAAATGCTTCTCAAGAAGAAGGGCTTTCCTGAGGATAATGAGCTTGTTTTCTGCACTGTAACCAGTGTCCAGAGCCATTCTGTTTTTGTGAAGCTTGGGGAGTACGGCCTTTCAGGCATGATTCACATCTCTGAGGTTGCGCCTGGCAGGATTAGGAACATCCGTGATTTTGTTGTTGAGAACAAGCCTGCAGTGTGCAAGGTTATTGGCGTCAACAAGGACCGAGGTCATATAGACCTTTCGCTGAGGAGGGTCACTGAGGGGCTTCGCCGTGCCAAGCTTAACGAGGTTAAGCAGGAGCAGAAGGCTGAGAAGATTGTTGAGCTTGTTGCAAAGCAGCTTTCGGTGCAGCCTCAGCAGCTTTATGACCAGGTTTACGAGAAAATCTCAGGAAGGTTTCCCTCTTTGTTTGAGGCCTTCACGGTTATGGCGAAGGGCGACGCAGCTGTTTCAGACCTTGGCCTTCCAAAGGAGGTTTCTGATAAGCTTTCCGATGCTGTGATGCAGAGGATTAAGCCTCCAATTGTAGAGCTTAAGGGCAAGCTTACCCTCGCGAGTTACGATCCTGATGGCGTTTCTGTTGTTAAGGAAGCGCTTAACGCTGCCTTGCAGCATGGCGCCCTTGTCTCTTACCTGGGCGCTGGAACTTACCTTGTTAAGGTTGTTGCTGAGAATTACAAGGCTGGAGAGCAGGTTATTGGCAGGGCGTCTTCTGCCGCAGTCAGCTTGATTGAGGGCAAAGGCGGCGAAGGCAGCTTTGTCAAAGCATGAGGGCAGGTAAAAAATGAATCACATCCTTTTTTGCCCAAGCTGCAGGACTTACATGTTAAAGGAGCAGTGCGCCTCTTGCTCGTCAAAAACAGTTGTTCCGAAGCCCGCAAGGTACAGCCCCGACGATCATTACGCTTCTTATCGCAGGAAGGCAAAGGAAGAGCGGCTCAGGGCAAAGGGGTGGCTATAAAAAATGGCGGAATGGGCAGTAAAGTTGCTTGCCAAGAGTGTTCCCAAGCTTAGCAAGCCTGTGCTTATCGCAGGGCTTCCAGGCATTGGAAATGTTGGCAAGGTTGCTGTTGATTTCATGGTTGAGGAGCTCAAAGCAGAAAAGCTTTACGAGTTTTTCTCCTACAACCTGCCGCACTCTGTTTTTGTCACAGAGGAGAACCTTGTTGAGCTGCCCATGATATCACTTTATTTCAAGAAGGGCTCTGGCAAGAGGCAGGACATCCTTTTCCTTGCAGGTGATGTGCAGCCTGTTAATGAGCAGTCGTGTTACTCTTTTTCCGATACTGTGCTTGATTATTTCACGAAGCTGGGCGGCGCACAGGTAATTACCATTGGCGGGATTGGCCTGCCGGCAGAGCTTTATTTCAAGAAAGGCGCGGTTAACGTCCCTAACAAGCCCAAGGTGTATTGCACCGGCACATCCAAGGATGTCGTTGATTCGTTCAAGATAGTTGGGGTCGAGCCAGGCCTTTACGGGGTTGTTGGCCCGATTATAGGCGTGACTGGCGTGCTTTTGGGCTTGTCAAAAAGAAGGAAGATTCCAGCAATTTCACTCCTGGCAGAGACGTTTTCCCATCCAATGTACCTTGGCATTCGCGGCGCAAGGGAGGTTGTTTCTGTCCTCAACGACAAGCTCGCCTTGGGCATCAACATCAAGGAGCTTGACCGCGAGATCAGGGAGATGGAGTCGGAAGCGGCTGACAGGGCAAATCCTGCCGAGCTGCCAAAAGCCCTTCGCGGCATCGGCAAGACAAGGACAGGAGAGGATGTCAGCTATATTGGGTAAAGGTGCAAACTAATGGGCATAGCAAGCTTGCCTCTTAAGGCAGTTGAAGTTTACACGTTGCTATACGGGCACCTAACCGACCCTGTAGCTGCTCTTCAGCATTCTGGCATGGATTTTAAATCAGTGGATGGCGAAGTGGGTGACGAAGCTTATCGCTGCGAAGTTAGTGATGGCTTAGAGCGCTGCATCGCGGCCTTGGTGCCGCAGCCCCAGCTAGGCAAGGGCGCTTATTCGCTTTCACTTGTGGCCACAAGCAAGGATTACAGCTTTGGTGTTTTAGAGAAAGTGTTGATAGGGTCAAAGCCCATCAGCCACTACAAAAACGAACGTGAAAAGCTTAGCCTAATCGGCGGCCTGCAGCTGAATTAAGCTCGGTTAGTAAGGCTTGTGATTTGGGCAAAAACTTATAAATCCTGTTAACTCGGGCGTTTTCCATGTCCTTCAGGATAAAAAAGGTGCTTGCTAGGGAGATTCTTGACAGCAGGGGGAACCCTACTGTCGAGTGCGATGTTTTTCTGCAGGGCGGGGTGATGGGCAGGGCTGCCGTTCCTTCTGGCGCTTCTACAGGGAAGCATGAGGCGCACGAGCTTCGCGATGGCGGCAGGCGGTTTCGCGGCCTTGGCGTTTTGGCAGCGGTTGACAATGTTAATTCAATAATTTCTAAAAAAGCAGTTGGCCTCGACTGCAGTAAACAGCGGCAGCTTGATGAGCTGATGATTAAGCTTGACGGCTCGGAAAACAAGTCGCTTCTTGGCGCAAATGCTATCCTTGCTGTGAGCATGGCTGCGTCAAGGGCAGCTGCATCTGCTTCCAAAAAGCCGCTATACTCCTATTTGGCGCACAGCATCATCGCAGCCGCAGCGGAAAATAAAAGGCAGCCCCGCAGCAGCCATAAAAGGGGCAAATTCGTTTTGCCAATGCCTTTCTGCAACGTAATCAACGGCGGGAAGCACGCCGGCAGCAGCCTGAAGATTCAGGAGTTCATGGTTGTCCCGATAGGCTTTGATTCGTTCAAGGCAGCCATCGCTGCTGTTTCAGAGGTTTATCACGGGTTAAAATCGTTGCTTCAGAAGCGTTTTGGCAAATCCTCTGTGAATGTTGGCGATGAGGGCGGCTTTGCCCCCCAGCTTTCCACAGCTCACGAGGCCCTTTCGCTTCTTGAATCTGCAGTCGCAGCAACAGGGTATTCTGAAAAAATGAGGTTTGCAATTGATGCGGCCGCCTCTGAATTTTACAGCAGCAAGGACAGGAAGTATGAAATTGAAGACCGCAGATTGCTCTCGGCTGCAGAGATGATTGATTATTACGTCGGCATGGTAAAAGATTTTAACGTAGTGTCTGTTGAGGACCCGTTTGAGCAGGAATCCTTCTCAGCGTTTGCCGAGCTGACAAAAAGGCTCGCAATGATGAACGTACAGACGGTTGGCGATGACCTGCTTGTTACCAATGCCGGCAGGATTAGGGAAGCAGTCAGGCGCAACTCGTGCAACTGCCTTCTCCTCAAGGTGAACCAGATTGGCACCCTTTCAGAATCAATCAATGCCGCCACTCTCGCAATGGGTGAAGATTGGAAAGTCATGGTCAGCCACAGGTCTGGTGAAACAGAGGATACGTTTATATCCGATCTTGCGGTTGCCCTGGGATGCGGCCAGATAAAGTCTGGAGCGCCTGCACGGGGGGAGAGGACTGCGAAGTACAACCGCCTGCTGAGGATTGAGGAAGAGCTAATGCAGAAAGGGGGGTGCAGGTATGGTTTCTGAATCAGAGGTTCTTCATAATAATGGAAATTCAGGTTACAAAAGTTTCTTGCTTGGGCAAACTCATCTTCGCAGTGCTGCAGGTATCAGGCTGGCCGGTTCCAGTCCTTTTGATGTCGCGTTGGAGCTCTTCTCAGCTCGGCTAAAAACAGAAGAAGCCCTGAAATCTGGGTACGTCAATCTGGAGTCGTTGGTACAGATGGCTGATGTTTACGTTCAGCAGCTGTTAAACTTTTACAGTAGCCAAAAGAGAGTGCCAGACTCCAGTGACCTTTTCGAAAAAATTACGGTTTTCTTTGAAGAAGCTGTTGAATACAGCGCGGAAACTGTTAAGGCAAGTGCCCGTGCCCGGAAAGGTTCACCTCGCATTCCTGCTGAAATTGATTACTTAATGTCTGTGGCAGAGCAGGTCGTCTCAAGTGGTCTTTATCCTGTGTTTCCACACCCTTACAATTCTAGGTTTGCTAACTCATGCGAGGCGCTTGGAACAGCTCTGGCATTGGCTGGGATCAGCAATTCTCATGTAGACACGCTTTTGTCGGTGAAGTCTCAATGAATAATAAGCTAATATTTGTCGTCATGGACGGGCTTGCCGACAGGCCTGTTCCTGCGTTTGGCAGTAAAACGCCTCTTGAGGCAGCAGAAACGCCTGCGCTTGACAGCCTAGCAGCCAAAGGAAGCGGGGGCATGCTTAGAGTCATTGAAGGAGTGGCTCCCGAGTCTGACGCTGCCGTTCTCACTTTGCTTGGCTACGACCCCCACAAATACTACACGGGCAGGGGTCCTCTTGAAGGCGTTGGCACCGGAGCTCACTTTAAGGAGGGCATGCTCGCTCTCCGCTGCAACTTTGCAACAACATCTGACGGCCATAATCTTTTGGACAGGAGGGCGGGCAGAACACTCACCAGTAGGGAAGCAGCATCCTTGGCGGCAGCGATTAATAAAAAAGTAAAGCTGGCAAATGCAAATTTCAAATTCTACGCCTCAGTTGCCCACCGCGGTGTTCTTGTAATCAGCGAAAAGCAAAAATCCAAAAAATTGTCTGCGAACATAACAAACACCGACCCTGCTTATGAGATTCGCAACGGCATTCCCCATGCGCTTAGCAGCTTTGAAAAGAAGGTAAAGAAATCTGTTCCCCTTGACAGCACCGCAGCTGCAAAGAGAGCAGCAGAACCCGTTAATGAGTTCACTGAAAAGGCGTTTGCCGTTATGAAAAATCATCCTGCTAATGTCCGCCGCAGCAAAAAAGGGCTGCTTCCGGCAAACACCATAATATGCCGAGATGCGGGTAACCGCCTTCCTCCTCTCTACAGCATTTCGAAGAAATACGGCAGGAAATGGGCGCTCCTTGCTGACATGCCCCTTGAGATAGGCATTGGCAAGCTTGCAGGCATGGGCATTGTCAAGCTTCCCCTGCCGACTTTCACTGCAAAGGACTATCCCTACAGGGTAAAAAAGACAGTTGCTGCCTTAGAGAAGTTTGACTGCCTTTACATTCACATCAAGGGTCCTGACCTGTTCGGCCACGATGGCGATTATAATGGCAAAAAGAAGTGCATTGAAGACTGTGACAAATTCTTCTTTTCGCCGCTGCTGCAAAAAATAAATCTCTCAGAGACCGTTGTTGTCGTTACAGCTGACCATGCTACCCCCTGCGAAATGAGAGGGCATTCGGATGACCCTGTGCCTTTTATAATAAGCGGGGGGAAAGTGAAGGCTGACTTTGTTGAGAAATTCGGCGAGAGCTACTGCAGGAATGGCGGATTTGGCACTATCAAAGGCGATAGCTTTATGAATAAAGTCATTTCCCTCATGTGACATGACAGGGAGCATACATAGTGATTCTGCGCTTCAGTACGTAGTGCTGTTTAAGGCGATCAGTATATTATCATTCGGTAACGACGGCGGTCAGGCGAGTGCATCACAACTAGGGCCAACGCTGGACGAAATTTTGGCATACATCCGCAAAGACACATCCTTGTCAGAAGTACGTCTTGTCGACCCTCAAACTAAGCTCTGTAATTCTGCTGTAAATACTGAAAAGTGGGGTTACACTTCACGGGCAGGTGGTGTTGGCATAAAGGATCGCCATTACACACTCACTAAAAAAGGAGCAGAATGGCTGGGTGCTAACATCGCAATGTTAACGCCCCACAGAAACCTTTAAATAAGCCCGCTGCCGCAGCTGGTTCTAATTTTTATCGGGGTGATAAACCTATGGTTGTTGCAATATCCGCGCTTTATGCTCTTGCCTTTGCCGGCAGCATTGTCGCGCTTTTGTTTGCACTACTCTCAACAATGAAAGTTCTAAGGCAGGATCCGGGCAATGAGGCAATGCGCCAGATTGCCTCTGCAATAAAAGAAGGCGCTGTTGCTTTCCTTAACAGGCAGTACAAAACAATCGCTGTAATTACTGTCATACTCGCAGTTGTTATAGCTGTTGCCCTTGAGTCGTACGTCCTCGCCGCTGCCTTTGTGCTTGGCGCTTTCCTCTCAGCCCTTGCCGGTTACATTGGCATGATGGTTTCTGTTCGGGCTAATGTGAGGACAGCCCAGGCAGCAACCAAGGGCCTGAGGCAGGCTTTTGACGTCGCATTTACCGGCGGGGCAGTTACAGGATTTGCCGTTGCCGGCCTTGGCTTGCTTGGCGTTACTGTGCTGTACTTAATACTTAAGGATCCTCACCTTCTCATCGGCTTTGGCTTCGGGGCCAGCCTTATTAGCCTTTTCGCAAGGGTTGGCGGTGGGATTTACACCAAGGGCGCTGATGTTGGCGCTGACCTTGTTGGCAAGGTTGAGAAAGGAATTCCGGAGGATGATCCAAGAAACCCTGCTGTCATTGCAGACAACGTTGGCGATAATGTTGGTGACTGTGCTGGCATGGCTGCTGACCTTTTTGAGTCATACACTGTTACGATTATTGCTGCCATGCTTCTGGCCTGGACCGCTTTTGGCTCAGGCACCGGCTCTGCTGCAAATGAGCTTGTACTGCCTCTCGTTCTTGGTGCAGTTGCAATCCTCGCTTCAGTAATTGGAAGCCTTTTTGTGAGGGCTTCCGAGCCGGATAAGATTTGGTCTGCCCTTAACCGCGGCATCATTATTAGCGCTGTGCTTTCTGCGGCTGGCTTTTTTGTCATTAACAATCTGATGTTTGACCACTACCGTTACTTCGTATCTGCAATTATTGGCTTGGTTGTTACTGTAGTTATTGGGCAGGTCACAGAATATTACACGGCAGCCAACAGAAAGCCTGTCCGGCAGATTGCTGATTCTGCCAAGACAGGCCCTGCTACTGTTATAATACTTGGCGTTGCAAAAGGCATGGAGAGCACGCTTGTTCCTGTTCTTGCAATTGTTGCAGGTGCGTTCCTTGCTTACACCTTTGGAGGCGGATTTTACGGAGTCGCAATAGCTGCAACGGCAATGTTAGCGATGACAGCTATTATTGTCGCGGTAGATGCCTACGGTCCAATTACTGATAATGCTGGTGGAATTGCTGAGATGAGCAAAATGCCTGATTCAGTAAGGAAAATTACTGACCCGTTGGATGCTGTTGGCAACACGACAAAAGCAGTTACGAAAGGCTTCGCTATCGGTTCAGCGGGCTTGGCTGCCCTGTCTCTTTTTGCTGCTTACAAGGATCTTCTGCCAAAAAGTGTGGTGCTAAGCCTTTATGATCCAAAAGTCGTGGCTGGTTTGTTCATTGGCGGGCTGCTTCCGTTCCTTTTCTCCTCGTTGACGATGAGGGCTGTCGGCAGGGCTGCTTTTATGATGGTTGAGGAAGTCCGGCGCCAATTTAGGGCAATCCCTGGCCTGATGAAGGGCAAGGCAAAGCCCGACTACGCCCGGTGCGTTGACATAAGTACCAAGGCTGCTATTAGGGAGCTTGCCCTGCCTGGGGTCCTTGCAGTTGCCGCACCTCTTGCTGTTGGCTTTTTGCTCGGTCCCGAAGCGCTTGGCGGCCTTCTCGCTGGCGCGATTGTTACAGGCCTGCTGCTCGCAATCACAATGACAACTGCTGGCGCTGCATGGGACAACGCGAAGAAATCTATCGAAGCCGGCAACCTCGGTGGGAAAGGCAGCGATGCCCACAAGGCAGCCGTTGTGGGAGACACAGTTGGCGACCCGTTCAAGGACACAAGCGGCCCAGCCCTTAACCCGCTAATCAAGGTGCTTAACATGATCGCCTTGCTTGCTGCAGGCTTGATTGTGAGCTATCACTTGTTTTAAGCAATACAAAATAGAGTGCGCCGGGAGCGTGACCTTCTTAAGAAGAAGGTCAATCAAGAAACGTTTTTGGATTGAACCTTTTCGCAAAAGGGTCATTTGAACCCGCATGACGGTTGGAACCAGTCACTCGCTTAGGAGGCGAGCGCGCATACCACATTGCGCCTTCCCGGCACATCAATTAAACTGTAAGCATTTTTCTTATGCCTTTCTGCCGTTTTTCCGGAAATTTTGCGGAAATCTTTGTACTTAGCACTGGACACTGGACAAGTGCCCGGCTAAGGTATATTAATAAGTCTTCTACAAAGGATTTGGAAACTGAAAATGATAAAGCAAATAGATGTTTTAGATATTGGCGATACGAACCTGATAATCAGACTAAAAAGCGAGTACCTTGAATACATAAAAAGCCGAATAATAACTGATGGCGGTTTTTACAAATTAGGTAAAACATGTAATTTAGATTACACAAAAATTTGGCAAGCTTTTGTAAGAAACTCTATCCCCCTATATATCTTAAGAGCAGTTAAAAAATGCCTTGATCTGCAAGATATTGAAGAAAGCGTATGTGCATATAAGTCCTACAACGGAAAATTATGGGTGAATAACCCAAACTTAACTATTGAAATCTCACCTCAACTTCTAGAAATTTTTGGTCATTGTATTGGTGATGGTTTCGTAACTCTTGAAAAAGCAAGGACAAGTACTTATACCAACACGTCAAAAATGTTGGTAGAAAATTTTAAAGCACTATGCGAAACGGTATTTGGCGAACTAGAATTAAAAACATATTACGATAAAAGGTTTGACGCCGAAACAGTAAGATTGCCGAGAGTATTGTCTGTGATTTTGGTCGAGTTTTTCCCAGAGATTTTAAACAAAAGAATACCGGGCTTTGTTTTTCATTTGCCGAAAGAAATTATAACTCCGCTTATACGGGCATTTGCTGATGATGAATCCTGTGTAGCAACATCCGCAATATATTACGTACAAAAGGACAGGACACTCTTAGAGGAAATCAGGCGTTTACATTTGATTGTAGGTTTTAAGGAAGAAAACTTAACACCAGTGAAGGAAAAAGGCGGTCTTTACCGATTCTCTATTATAGGAAAAGGGTTGATTAATTTTTATGAGAATGTAAGGTATAAACACCCAAATAAAATGAGAGATTTAGAAATAGAAGTCATAAGAAAGAAAAATAAAAAGATTATTAAAACTATTGACGCAACAGCTAAAAATATTACTGATTTTTTAAGCACGCCAAAAACAGTAAAAGAACTATCGGCAATCGTAGGGACTCAACCAAGTATAATAAGGAAGCACATAAAAAGATTGTACTTTAGTGGTTACGTGAAAGTATTTGGACATTCGAAATATAATGTTCCTACTTGGATTAAAGTAAAAGATTACAAGCTTGTTAAAGATGCAAGAGAAGATGCAATAAAAGATTTTTTAAGACTTACTCCTTTGTCTACCTTGGAATTGTCCAAGAGAATGGGCTTTGGAAAAGATAGATTATTAATGTACCTACATCAACTAAAGAAAGAAGGCAGAGTTAGCTATACGGCAAAAGGCAGAACATATGTGTGGTGCATAGGATGAATGTTGATGAATTAAAGAAACTGGAAGTTCCTGATTTTGTTGTAGAAAATTTTAAAAAACGAAATATTACAATATTAAACCCGGTTCAAATCAAGGCTGTTGAAAAAGGGATTTTGGAAGATAGGAACATGCTTATTTGTACCCCTACAGGTAGCGGAAAAACCGCTGCAGCAATTCTCGCCATAACTAAAAGATTGGTAAGGAGTAAAGGAAAGGCTGTTTACCTCGTCCCTTTAAAAGCTTTAGCAAATGAGAAGTATAACGATTTTAAAGAACTTTTTAATGGAACTGGTTTTGAAGTTGGTATGAGTACTGGTGACATGGATTCTAGATCAGATTGGTTGGGTAAGTGTAGTTTACTGCTCCTAACTGTAGAGAAAATGGACTCATTATTAAGACACAAAGTGTCTTGGATTTATGATGTTTCGGTTGTAGTTATTGACGAAATCCACCTTCTCAACGATCCCGGCAGGGGCCCTACCCTTGAGATACTAATCACGATCCTCAGGAAGCTTCTTCCAAAGGCGCAGTTTATCGGTCTCTCAGCAACCATCGGCAATCCTGAAGAGCTTGCAAAGTGGCTGGATGCCGAGCTCGTCATTGACAACTGGCGGCCAGTTAAGCTTCACCAAGGCGTTTACAGGGATGGTGTTATCAGTTTTAAGAAATAAAGGCAGGACCGAAACCATTCCGCCGTAATTACGATATTTCCTAAGCGGCAAGGCCTAACGACTCAACAACGGCCTCTGCGCTGAACGGCATTAAGTCATTGTAACCCTGCCCAGTTCCCAGAAACAGTATCGGTTTGTTAGTTACGTAAGAAACAGAGATTGCAGCTCCTCCCTTCTCGTCAACATCTGCTTTCGCAAGGATTATGCCGTCAATGCCTATCGCCTCGTTGAACTTCCTTGCCTGCTCAACGCAGTCGTTTCCAGTTATCGCTTCCCCAATGAATATTTTGAAGTCCGGCTTTGCCACTCTTGCAACTTTTTCCATCTCAGCCATTAAATTCACGTTTGAATGCAGCCTTCCTGCCGTGTCAATCAGCACTGCATCAATGCCATGCGCCTCAGCGTATTTCATCGCGTCAAAAGCCACAGCAGCCGGGTCTGCCCCGTAGTCGTGCTTTATCAGCTTAACACCAAGCTTATCCGCGTGTTCCTGCAGCTGGTGTATGGCTGCTGCCCTGAACGTATCCGATGCGGCAATTACGACTTTGAGCTTATTGTCCTGTAGCATCTTTGTCATCTTTGCGATTGTTGTTGTCTTGCCTGAGCCGTTTATGCCCACAAACATTATCTTTGCAGGTTTTTTCCCAGCAGCAATCTCTTTAATTTTTTCTTTCAGGTCGTAGCCTGAAGTGAACAATCCTTCAACGCTGCCCCTGAGCGTTTTTCTTATTGCTTCCTCCACCTTCCCCCTTTGCAGAGGCTTTTCAACGAGGCTTCCTTTCAAATCCGCCTTTATCTTGTCTATTGCCTCGACTGCAACGTTGTTCTCAAGCAGCGTGATTTCCAAATCCAGGAATAATTCTTCAAACCTTGCTTCAGAAATCCTGGTTGTCGTTACGGCTTCTGTGACAGTGCTCGTTATTCTTCCAAAAAACCCTTTTTTTGGCTCTTCCCTGATTACTTCTTTTGCCTCTTTTTTCTCTTCTTTTTCCTTCTCGCGTGGTTTAACCTCTGCTTTGACTTCCTCGGCTTTTCTAGCTGCCGGCACTGGCTTTGCGGCAGGCTGTTTTTCTTCCTTCAGCTCTTCTTTCTTTTCTTCTTTAGCCTCCCAAGTCGCCTCTTTGCGACTGGGCCCAGTCGAGCCGCGCTCGACTAGGGTTTCTGTAGCCTTCTCCGAGAACCTGCTTATTACCTCGCCGAGCTTTTTCTTGAGAAATCCGAACATTTTGCCCTTTATGCCTGTTTGCCCTGGTCTGGCTGCTCTTCTTCCTGAAGCATCTGCCCCAGCTCCCTTTCGAGGGCTTCAGCGTGGTCTGTTAGCTTGTTGAGCTCTTCCAGCATGCTTTCCTGGTAGCCAAGGAGCTCCTGCTGTTTTGCCCTAAGCAGTGCTTTTGCCTCGTCAACTGTTTTCTTGACGCATACGTTGCTCCCGACATTTACAATCAGTTCTTCGGTGTTGTCGAGGGTTGCGCTTGCGAATATTCCCTCTGTTACTGGCGCGAGCAGCTTTGTCTTTTTCTGGGCGCTTTTCAGGCTGTCCAGGCTTTCGGCTGCGGTCTCCAGCTCCTGCTTTTTCTCTTCCACGGCCTCAAGCTGCTGCTGTAGCTGCTTTATCTGGGCAGATGCCATCCTCAGCTCGGCGTATCTATCCTTTAGCGTTTCATCCTTGCTGGAGTGTTTTGCCATTGCCATGGCCTTTGGAAAACGCAGGAGTGTTTTTAAAGGTTTGCCACCCGCTGCTTCAGCAGATGACAAGCTAGAATGCTATCTTACGCTTTTTTTATCTGTGTTTGACTTGTAAGGGTGCAGCGAGAATCCCCTTGCAATCCTTTCTATGGTGTCTGCCAGCATCGGTGCCGTTGATATTATGCTGTAGTTCTTCAGCATCTTTTGCTGCGGTATAGGGATTGAGTCGGCAAACAAAAATCCTTCAACCTCTCCGCTGTCGTTGAGCTCTTTAAAGCGCTCTGTAGCCGGGTCTGTCAGCAGGGGGTGTGTGCACGCTACCCATATCTTTTTTGCCTTGTGGTTCCTGACTGCCTTTATTGCCTCCACCATGCTGCCTCCTGTGTCTATGAAGTCGTCAACGATTACTGCATTCATGCCCTCTACTTTTCCTATGACGTTCATGGCATCTGCCTTTCTCCAGTTTGGCCTGTACTTGTCAATTATGGCAATCCTCTCTGCCTGCATGGCATTGGCCAGGTCCCTGGCTCGCTTAGTTCCGCCTGCATCCGGGGTTACAACAACGGTGTTGTCTATTTTCTTGCTTCTGAAATGTTCTGCGAAAAGGTATATGGCTGAGAGGTTGTCTACTGGTATATCGAAGAATCCTTCTATCTGTTGGGCGTGCAGGTCTATTGTGACAATCCTTGCTGCGCCTGCATTCTCCATAATGTCCGCCATGACCTTTGCTGAAATCGGCTCCCTGCCTGTTTTCTTCTTGTCCTGTTTTGCGTACCCGAAATAAGGCACCATGAGGTTGATGGACCTTGCTGATGCCCTTCTGAGGGCGTCCATTATGAGCAGAAGCTCCATCACGTTGTCATTAACTGGAGGGCATGTTGACTGGATTACGAAAACGTCTGCTCCCCTTACCGACTCAAGAATTTCCACTCTTGATTCCCCGTTCGGGAACTTTCCTATGTCTGCCTTTACGAGCTGTATGCCGACGTGCTTAGAAATGGATGCTGCAAGTTCATGCACAGAGGTGCCTGCAATCAGCTTGACATAACTGCCGTCTTCTTTTGCGATTTTGCCAACCCTTTACAGCCTATGCGTTTTTTATTTCTCAATCATCTCAATCTCGATGTTCAGGCCCTCAGGAATAGGAACTCTCATGACCAGCCTGAGCGCCCTTTCGTCAACGCCGAGGTCAATCATGCGCTTATGAATCCTCATCTCAAACCTGTCCCATGTTGCCTTGCCATCGCCGCATGGGCACTTTCGTGTTGTGACCTTGAGCTTCTTTGTCGGCAAAGGTATTGGCCCGTGCATGTCCACGCCTGTTTTTTCAACGATGTCCTTTATAGAAGTGCATACTGAGTTTATCTTTTCTATTTCCGTGCTTGCCAGTTTTATTCTTGCGCGTTGCATGTTTTCCACAGCGATAACTTATTTTAACGCCCTTGTTAATAGACGGTATTAACGCTGTTGTTCCTGAGAATCGCGGGGTGATTTATAAAGGTAACTGTTTCTTTTTGTTTGTTATCTGAAAGAAATAATTTTAAAATCAATTTTCCACCAGTCCCGGACTGGCGGAACCCAAATCGCTGCTGCGATTGGGCCCATTCGCTTAAGGCGAATTGGGAAAGAAAGCGTCGCCTTACTTCTTTACAATGTCAATGCACTGTCCGGCCGCAACGGTTGAGCCGGAGTCCCTTATGGCGAACCTTGCTAGCTGCGGGATTTCTGACTGCTTCTCGATGACCAGTCCCTGGCCGCCTGTGGGCTGAACCTTGACTATGGCTACCTCGCCGTTCTTTAGGAAGTCTGGCTTGTCTTTCAGCGTTTCGCCAGTAGCTGGATTAATCTGCTTCACCAGCTCGGTTATCTTGCATGCGATCTGTGCGGTGTGTATGTGGAACACAGGGGTGTAGCCGACTGTCAGCACGTTCGGGTGGTTCAATACCACTATGCGGGCTGTGAACTCCTTTGCGACTGTTGGCGGGTTTGCTGCGTGCCCAATTACGTCTCCACGGGCTATGTCCTGCTTGTTCATTCCCCTGACTGAGAAGCCGACGTTGTCCCCGGGTTCAGCTTGCTGGAGCGATTCGTGGTGCATCTCGATGCTCTTGACTTCGCCAGTTACCCCCTTGCCTTCCCTTGCGGGCACAGCGATTATCTTGTCGTTGACCTTCATTACGCCTGTCTCTACCCTTCCAACTGGCACTGCGCCTATGCCCTTGATTTCGTAAACGTCCTGTATTGGCAGCCTGAGCGGAAGCTGTGTTGGCTTCTCTGGTGCTTTCAGGCTGTTCATTGCCTCGAGCAGCGTTGGTCCTGTGTACCACGGCATCTTGTCTGACTTCTTGGTCAGGTTGTCGCCAAGGTATGCTGCTGTTGGCACGAACTGTATCTTTGTCACATCATAGCCAACTGCCTTGAGAATCTGGCTTGCGTTGTTTTTGACCTCATCAAATCTTTTCTGGTCGTAGCTGACC
>JACPTF010000007.1 GCA_016192915.1 Candidatus Woesearchaeota archaeon
AGCTTCCGAATCTGCCATTTTTGCCACTAAATCCCCTTTGCTTTTGCTGCCGTTTTCCCTGCACTTTTAAACGCAGAATATGCCTGTTTTGTCGTCGTAAAATTAACAAAAAAACAATGCTTCCCTTATTTAAATAAGTTTCTGTTTTTTGATAATTTTTTTGCGCTGTCTTAGCCAATCACAGGTTGCAGCGAAAGCTACTTAAATAGCCGTATAACTGACAAAATACGAGAGCTGGAACGAGATGGGAATAAGTGAAGGAACAGCTAAAATCCGGCAACCAGCAAGCCTGGAAGAGGAAATAATTCAAAGCTGGCATGTGCAAGCCGCAATACAACGACTTGGAGAGCGTGGTTTGTCCAGGGAAACTGCAGAGGAAACTGCCCGCCAGTTTTTCCGCAGTGCCAGATCCAGTCACAAACCACTAGCTATGTTCATTTCAGCGCAGGCCTCCAAACTTTACCTTTTGCTATCATTTTCAAACCGAGTAACATACACTGGCCTTGAGAGAGCCGTGGAAATGCTGGAAAAAGGAAAGGTTGCAGTTGTATCAGACCACGCATCCTACGGCACCATAGGCGACTGGTTTTACTTCTTTTCTGAAAACAATATTGGCAACGTATATTACGGGGCAGGCGAGAATGTCCCGCATGTAAATGTAAAAATCCCGCTTATTGGAAAGCCACTCGGCTCTGTCCTGTCAAAAATCCTGGGCGCGTGGGTCCACAACAGCGGAGCTATTTACCTCAAGCGCAGCTTCAGCGGAAAGTCTGATGCGCTCTTCCACGCTGTTCTAGCCGCATACGAATCATATCTCCTTCAAAACGGCGCAGTAGTGCACAACTACACGGGCAGGGGAAGGCAAAAGGAAGGGTTTGTTGAGCAGCTTAACCTTTCCGCTACTCCAGGCATACTGCAGGGTGCCGAGTGGATTATTCCTGCTTCAGTTACCTACAGCACAATTCCGGAGGATGTTGCTTTTTCACAGGCGCTTGCCATTGCCGATGGAAAGGCAAAAAGGCGAAAGGAAAACAAGAGCAGCGCAGCTTCCTTCCTGACAGCGCTTAAGCTCATCAATTTGAAAAAAATTTTAATGTGGGGTGACGAAGGATTCGGGGAAGCGTATGTAAACTTTGGAGAGCCTGTTCCGGCTTCACATTATGCTCCAAACGGCGCTGTGTCTGACGAGGAAAAGGAAGATTTCCACAGAGATGTGACAGCCAGAATAGTCCGGCTTGTGACGTTAACCCCCAACAGCGCAATTGCAGTTGCGCTGCTTGACCGCCAGACCACAAGCTGGTTTGACATTGCGGCTTATGCAAGCTCCCTTGTGCGTGAAGCCAAGCAGGCAGGCGTTCACTTAGCCATACCACTTACAAAGCCAAACATTGATGAGGCTCTCAGAGAGGCATTTGACTACTTTGTCAGGAAAGGGGCTGTTCAGAAAACAGCAGACTACAGCTACAGACTTAAGGACCAGCGACTCATAGTTTTCTATGCTAACACAATCAGAGCCACACTCAATTCCTTCATGCAGCCTAAGCCAGCGCAGCTTTCCCAACTACAGCAGGCTTATTAGCAAGCCCAGGCTTCTTAATCACGACATGCCCAGAATAAGCGCCTTCCATTACCCTTTCCGTTTCCTCTTCATCAACGACTATTTTCTTGCTGAACGTTGGGGCATCCAGCACCAGCGAATCATAATTTCCGCCTTCTCCTCCTACGTGGAAGCCATGCTCAGAAGAGTCTTTTGCAAGTTCGTCAATATTTTCCTTTGTTATTCGCCTTCCGAGCCACTTCGGCGCACCTTCTGCAGCAACCTGCGTTATTATAATTTCATAGCCGCTGTCAATCATCTGCTTCAGAACATCAAGATGGTCCATGCCGGAATGAGCAGCAAAAACCTCAATACCGTAAGGCCTAAGGGAGTTTTGGAGGCTCCTTATCTGCGTTGCCTGCAAGCCAGTTCCACCCAGAATAACAGCTTCGACCCTTTCAGCAGCAGATTTTTGTTTTTCAGCAACGAATTTTTCAACTATCGCTGCCTCTTTCTTCGGGTCAGCAACGCTGCAGCTGAGAAGATAATGCTTAAGCCCGAGCGCCTCTGCCTGAAGCGGGGTGTGCTCAACCGTTGCAAAGTGGAAAAGGTAGCAATCAGTCCTTGTCGGCTTAACAGAGAGAAGATACTTAATATTCCAGCCCTTCTCAAAAGCGTACTGCACAGCGTAGTTGCTATCCTTGCCACCGGAATACATAATGGCGACGTCCATGCGAATTCGCAACTGCCGCTGTTTTATAAAGTTAATGGTTGGATTTTTAAAATAAAAAAGCGCGGGTCCCATAGCCCGGCTATTGCAGAAAAACTCTGACTCACACCGATTTATAGCCATTAAACATTATGTTTTATTTAAACCTTTCGCTATCTTGCTCAGCCTTTTGTAAACCCGTCTGGCGAATTTACGATATTCCTGGAAATCTTTCAATAAATCTTGAAAAAACCGAAAAAAATACGCACCGTATTGAAATTCTTTCACGATTCTCGTAAAATTTGCTGAAAATCGATGCTAAAACTTATGAATCTGTAAAGAAGAACTTGTAGCGGCGTTTGTGCAATGCCGGAGTCGCATAGCCTGGTTATTGCGCCTGCTTCAGGAGCAGGAGACTCACACCGAGTCACGCGGGTTCAAATCCCGCCTCCGGCGCACAAAACGCTTTTAAACCAATAAGGTTTACCAGTTCCGTATGCGGATTGCGTTTGAGCGCTTTGACAAGGACTGGATTTTGCCTGTTGAGGGAACTCTTGGGAATAAGGCGCAGAACCTTTTTGCCAACAGAGAAGCCATTGCTGCTGCTGGTTTTCGCAGACCTGAAGCAGTTGTGGTGCCTTGGGAATATCTTAAGGCTGCTCCTGACCCTTCCTCTTTTGTGCTCTCCGTAATAGATACGTGGCTGTCTGGGTGGCAGAGAGTTTACGTTCGGTCAAACGCGCCTGATGAGGATACTGACAGGCGGATTCCTGGGCTTTATTCTACAGAGCATATCTGGAATGAAGACAGGGCTTACGCAGAAACGCTTGTTGAAAGAGTGCTTGACAGTTATGGAACTGTAGTGGCGCGGCGCTCAAGGAAGATGCGGGGTGTTCAGGAAAGCGAAATGGGTCTTCTTCTTGAGCGAGCCGTGAGTGATGCGAATGTAGATTACGCTGGTTCATATACTGAATTCGGTGACTCATCAAAAGTTTTATTCGCTTGGCCTGAATATATGCATCTCACCATGACTCGGTCACCTATGAAGTCATATAGCGTTACCGATGGCAGAATTCAAGCAGACCACACTCCTGAAGAAGGCGAAATCGCGCGCCGATTGGATGATTTAGTGACTCGCCTTGTTCACATTGAAGGCAAAGGATGGGAAATTGAATTCCTCGTTCATAAGGGGGAAATGTATGCAGCACAAGTCACGCCGGTAATAATGCATCCTCAGCTTATTATGCCCAACGGCGTCCAGAGCGTTTTTGAGGTGGGTCAGGTTGTTGGCACCGGAGATTATTCGCTGGACGGCGTTCTTTGGACCTCTCCATTCCCTGGTGAAGGGCACATCCAAGCATTGGAAAAATTTGATTCAGAACATGCAAATTATGCTGTAATTACGGAAAAGCTGGCAATCAATAGCACTAATCGTGCAGGTGGTCAACTGTTTATGTCGCTGCTTAACGCCCGCGCATTCTTAATCACAAACATATGGCGGGGTTCTTCCTCACTAGCCTCTCATGTAGAGCAATACCTCAGGAATACCGGCGTTGCTTTGGAGATTAGAGAGAGTTTGGACCTCCCGCTCGAACCAGCTTATTCCCCTACCAAGCTGCGTGTAGTTGCTGATGAGTCTTCCGGCAAAGGCGTTGTTATTCTGGATGGGTCGTGGCAGCCATATGAAAAGCTGGCATTGCAGCCTTAAGCATCATTCCACTTTATCGAGCAGCCAATCACAGGCGCTGTTTTTTTAGTGACAGATTTTCCAGCAGCCAACTCCGTCAATGCATCCTTAAGGTAGTGCCTAGTTGCTGCCGCGGCGTTTTCCCAGTTGTCATCAACGCCGCCCTGGTAAGCGAGCCTTCCGGACTTGTCGAAGACGAAGCAGTGAGGGGTTACCAAAGCGCCGTAAGCCCTTGCGACTTCCTGGCTTTCATCATGAAGATATGGGTACGAGAAGCCTTTTTCACTTGCCCTTATTTTCATGTTTTCAAAGCTGTCCTGAGGGTATTTGCTTGCGTCGTTTGAGTTTATCGCAAAAAAGGCAGCATTTTTTGAGAACCCCTTCGCTATTGCAATAATCCTGTCCTCATAAGCCTGCGCATAGGGGCAGTGGTTGCAGGTGAAAATAACAACAAGTATCTCCTTGTTAAGGAAATATCTGAGCATGTAATTCTTGCCGTCAACGCCCAGCAGGTCAAACTCAATTGCCGGCGACCCTATCGGCAGCTTAAAATCTTCAGATTCCATTCAAAACACCTCACGCAATCCTGTATCCATCCGCAACCTTCCTCTCAGGCTGCAGCAATACGATTTCCTTGTTTTCCATCACAACGCCAAGCACAAGGCACTCTGATACGAAGTTAGCTATCTGTTTTGGCGGAAAGTTCGTTACAGCAATTACCTGCTTCCCAACCAACTCTTCTTTCCGGTAAAGCTTCGTAATCTGGGCGCTGGACTTTTTAATGCCGTGGCTGCCAAAGTCAATCCTGAGCTGGTAAGAGGGATTTATGGCTTCCGGAAAATCATCCGCCTCCAGCACAGTGCCCACTCTCATCTCTACTTTCTCGAAATCGTGCCAGGTTATCATTACAGCAGCCAACAAGCAGCCATTATAAAAAGTTAATCAAAAGTTCCTTCCAGCAGTGCCGGCAAAAAGTATATAAACCGTTCGTCAACGCTTTCTTGATTGACCCCCAAGTCGTCGTAAGACGCAAATCGGCAGTGGCCGATTGCGCAGTCCTGCTTATGCAGGACTTGCGACTGGGCGCAGTCAAGCAAAGCTTGACTTGCGTTCTTTAGAAAAGAAGGTCATGCCCCGGTAGCTTAGACGCTGCCAACAGCGGAGCAACAGGTAGAGCGATGGACTGTTAATCCATAGGTCGCCAGTTCGAGACGCTTTTCTTCAGAGAAGCGAGAAACTCTGGCCCGGGGCGCTTATCATTATCATTGGGCCCATAGTTCAGCTTGGCTAGAACGCCGCACAACCTTTTTGCAAGCAAAAAGCTTGACCAAAAAGATGGGCGAGTCTGATATTCGGTTAGCGAATCAGCCAGGCGGAGGTCCTCGGTTCAAGTCCGAGTGGGCCCAAAAAAAGCTTAGATTTAGGCAGCGCCTTGTGAAGCTGCCAGGCCTGGTGGGGCGGGCAAAGCATATCGTATCGGCCGTTAACAATGGTTATTGGTATCTTAAGCTTGTTTAATTTTCCTATGTTGCCTAGGATGTAATTTTTCGGCAGGAAAAAGTTGTTTTTCGAGTAGTAAGCCTCCACAGCAGCCAGGGATTTGTACGGGAAGCCTTTGAGGCTGCGCATGATATCCCTGTGCGTCATTCTAAGCTTGTAAAGAGAAAGCTCATAGTACGCGAATTCAAATGCAAACTTGTTGCTGATTCTCCCGTTTTTCGACTGCATCTGCTTCACGTAGTAGCCAATGACATCATTTCTGCACCTCTGCGGCACTTTACTGACAAAGCGTTCCCAAGCGTCAGGGAAATAAGCCTCAGCCCCGCCGCCGTAAGTGTATTTAATATCCGCTTTCCTGCCGAGAAAAATCCCACGCAGCAGCATGCCCGTAACAGTTTCAGGATAGTTTATAGCATACACGAGGGACAGAGTTGAGCCCCAGCTGCCTCCGAAAAGGAAGACTTTGCTGATGTTGAGGAACCGCAGCAGCTGCCGCATGTCTGACACCAGCTTCCATGTCGTGTTTGCATGCAGCGATGCGAACGGCTTGCTCCTGTTTGCTCCCCTTTGGTCGAAAAGAATTATGTTCCACACCTTCGGGTTGAAGAATCGCCTGTCCTTTTCGCTGCAGCCAGCTCCCGGACCGCCGTGCACGTACAAAACAGGCTTGCCTTTCGGGTTGCCGCACAGCTCGTAATACAGCTTATGGCCGTCGCCCACGTTGAGGTAGCCGTGCCTGTAAGGCCTTATTTTCGGAAAAAGCTTTGGACCTCTCATGAGATGTTCCCTGCTACTAGTTTGGCTTAAATATCTTTTCCCTTCGCGCCCTTTGCGGCAGCAAAGATTAAAAACGCAGCAGCAATCCGTTCCTTTATGGAAGCAGTTAAAGGAGCTGTTGAGGTAGAGCAGAAGACGTCTAACCCTGTTACAAATATTGCGCTCGACACAGTGAGAATTGGAAAGCAGGCGCTTGTCTTCGTCAGCACAAGGCAGTCAGCCGAGAAAGCTGCCGAGGAAATAGGCAATCATCTGAAATTAAAAGGTGAAAAGCTTACTTCCCTGGCAGAAGAAGCCCTGCACGCCCTTTCAAGACCTACAAGGCAGTGCGAAAGGCTGGCGAGATGCATAAAGGGGGGAGCAGCTTTCCACCACAGCGGCCTGACAGCAAAGCAAAGGCAGCTGATAGAAGATAATTTCCGCAGCGGGGCCATAAAGATAATTTGCTGCACGCCCACGCTGGCAGCAGGGGTAGACTTGCCCGCCTTCCGCGCAGTAATCCGCGATTTAAAGCGCTTTTCAGAGAGAAGCGGCTACGGCTACAGCGGGTCAAACTGGATACCTGTACTTGAATACCTGCAAATGACTGGAAGAGCCGGCAGGCCAAGGTTTGACAGCGAAGGCCAGGCAGTCATCGTGGCAGGCACCGAATCAGAAGAGGAAGAACTAACCGAGCGCTACATCCGTGGCGAGCCGGAAGACATCTTCTCAAAGCTCGCGGTTGAGCCGGTGCTCCGCACTTACCTGCTTTCGCTGATTTCCACAGGCATGGTGGGGAACCGCAAGGAGGTAATGGGCTTCTTTTCCAGGACGTTCTGGTCCCACCAGTACAAGGACTTCAAGCAGCTTGAAAAAATACTTGACAAGATGCTTCTCCTGCTTGAAGAGTGGGAATTCATCAGCAGAAGCGGCAATAAGGGCACAAATCGGGATGCACCCGATTGTGCATTCGGCCAAATGCCGAATTGCACTGCTGCGCCCTCAATGTCGTCTGCTGGCGACAAGCTTCGCCTCTCCGGCGAAGTATCAACCTTCGGCAGCGGCAACGAATTCATGTCCGCATCAGAAATAAAAAATGAAGTGGTGAAGCCAACGCTGCTAGGAGCAAGGGTCGCCCAGCTGTACCTTGACCCGCTGACAGCGCACGAAATAATAGTCGGCCTCAGGAAAGCAACAGCCAAAAAAATATCAGAGCCAATGCCGTTCCAGCTGCTGCAGCTACTCTCGTCAACGCTTGAGATGAGGCCTCTGCTGAAGGTCAAAGTCAGGGAGCTTGAGGACTTCCAGGCAATCCTTGCCGAACACGGAGGCATGCTGCTGGTGGAGGAGCCGTCAATGTTCGAGGACGGCTACGATGAGTTCCTTGCATCGGTAAAGACTGCGAAATTTTTTGACGAGTGGATTGATGAGAAGGACGAGGAATACCTGCTTGAAAAGTACGGCATAAGGCCAGGAGAGATACACGCCAAGCTTGGCAGTGCAGACTGGCTGCTTTACTCTGCAGCAGAGCTCGCAAAACTAATGCGGCTGCAGCCACTTCTGAAGTATGTTGCAAAACTCAGGTTCAGAGTGGAGCACGGCATAAAGGAAGAGCTGCTGCCGCTTACCCAGCTCAGGGGCATAGGGCGAGTCAGGGCAAGGAAGCTGTTTGACAACAGGATAAGGAACCTTGCAGACGTCAAAAAAGCAGACACGCCCACTTTAACCCAAATTCTCGGCAGCGGAAAGCTGGCACTTGACATAAAGCAGCAGCTTGGAGAAAAGACCGAGGTTGTAAAAGAAGGGAAGAGGAAGGGGCAGATAAACCTCAAGGATTATGGCGAATGAACAGCAAAGTATTTAAACAACAGAGAAAGCCCATTTTCAGAGATATCTTGCAGGTTTGCATTGTTTTTTTTTATTCTGCAAACAGTTCTTTTAACTGAATAAAAATTTGGTAATGGTGGTGAAAAGATGAACGAAGAAGAAAGCAAATCCTTTAACATCATGAAAGACAAGCTTTCAGAACTCAGGATGAGGGTTATGACCCTTGAGTGGGACAAGAGCCACAACCAGCTTAACTCAAGCATGGAGCTTAAGTACTCGCAGATAAAAGTTGAATGCGAAACCCTTCAGAAAAAGGTTGATGGTATCCAGGTTGAGCTGAAAGAGCAGGAAGTAACTGCAGCAGCAAAACTCCAGCCAGCAAAAGCAGCAGAATAAAAACAGGATTGAGCTACAAAATCTTCAGCTGTCCGGTTACCCTGTCTATTTTTTCTTCATTGTCCGGGCCAATCCCAAGACAGGTGACTGTGCCGGCAGGTATTGCAGTGTGGCCAGCGTCGGTGATGAGCGCTGCTACCAGCTTTTCTTTCCTTGCGAGCACCTCGTACTTCTTCAGCTCATCCAAGTCAGCAACTTTAAGCACAACCTTTTTGCCCCCATCGGAGCGCCACTCGTCCATAACGGAACGTGATGACTTCAGCGCCGCCTCAAGTGAGGCATGTGCAACCTGAACAGAAAGCTTACCCTTCGGTAGCTTTAAGTCAATCCTAACAAGGATAACCTGCTTGCAAGGCATATCACTGATTCTTGCTGCCGGAATTAAAAAGCTTTCCATCAATTGGCTTTTTCTAGGCTTTTTCTAGGCTTTTTCTACGTCAGAATTCTAACCAGCAGGGGCGCGATTAAGGAAAACACCCACACATTGAATATGATGTGTGTTACCATGAAAAGTGTGCTCCTGCCAAAGTTGCTGCCGAGAAGCAGGTAACCCGGGATTATAATTGCGTCGTATAACAGCGTCATGGTTATGCCAGTAGAGGTTATGCTGCCGTTCATCAAATGAAACACGTTCGGCGCTGTAAGCCCCACAACTGCTACGCCGATAAAAGACACGAATGTTGAGTAAGTGAACCTTTCAGATATGACCTCTGCCAGAAAAAGCCCGACCAGCCCCACAATCAGGCCAGGCAGCCTTCCAAAAACAACTGAAGTGACAACAAGCCCAAGCATTATGAACTCGACACCCACAGAGACCTTTATCCACCGGTTGTAAATCATGGAGAAAGCCCCAAGAATTATAAAAAAAACCATGACTACAAGCGTCTTTATGTAAGCCCAAAAGAAAAAAAGCAGAACAAGGGCGGCAAGCACAAATAGTATGATAAACTTTTTTTCAACCAGGAAATTAAGCAATGACGTGAAGCTTTCGAGGCTATGGACTTTTGAGTGAGCCCACGAAACAATATCCTGCCTTCTTCGCTTCACAGAATCCATTCTTCTGCCTTTTTGAACAGTTCTTGATCGTTAGTTTTTGATAAACCCCAAAGTCAGCTTGCGCTGACTGGGCCCAATCGTGCCGCAAGTCGCTAAAAGGCGACTGCGCACAGTCGAGCCATGCTCGACTTGTGTTTGCACGATTTGGGTTTTTGTTAAAAAGGTTGAGCGAGCCCGCCGGGACTTCCTCACTGGCGTTCGGAGCACAAATCGCTGATGCGATTGTGCCCAGTCGGTTTTGCACCGACTTGGGCATTAGCGCCGGGCGCCAATATTTGAACCCAGATCAATCGGTTACAGCCCTTTTCCCCGCTGCTGCGGGCAAAAGCCCAAGACGCTTTACGGCGTCTGGGCCCAGTCGAGCGCAATTCCGCGAGGAGCGGAATGCGCAATCGGGCGTCCCCCGATTTGCGCTCTCGACTTGGGCGCTGGCGGAAAAACGCTACTGTTACGTATCGTTTTTTGGTCCAGCTTTTTGCCGGCCGCTGCCGGGAAAAAGATGGTCCGAAGCCGATCGCACTGTCCGGATTGTGCTACAGGCCCGTGCCTGACTAACCCTGACCACTATTTAAAGTTATGGCGAATCACACTAAACAATAATTCCCCTAACGAAGTTGCCAAGAAGCGAGAATATAATAAAGTTAAAGGAGATGTTAACAACTACGAAAGCAAGAAGCTTGAACCTCAGCTCAGCATCGCTTTGAAAGGCGTAAAGAGGCTGGGCCACAGCATTATAAAGGATGCTCATGAGCAGTCCCAAAGTGACCATGTTGGCTGTTGGGAAGAATGCCGAAACAAAGCCAACCGCAGCCCTGCCAGGAACATAACCAATTATGAACGCGTCAATGCCTGAATTCATTATTTCTGCAACAACTGTAATGATGGCGCCGAACAAGGCTCCTGTAACGGGCCCGTAAGCTACTCCTGCCATGACTGTCGCGAAAGTGACAAGCTCAACCGCTGGGGGAACCCTCATGAACCTCTTGTACAGGGTTGAGAAAACCGCAATGAATGCAAGAAGAGCAAGCACAACTGCCTCCTTGAGGTAGTGCTTCAGCGAAAATACGATAAAAAAGCCGACCAGTACGCCTATGGCAAGAGTTTTGTGCTCGTTCAAAATGGAGCGGGCGCTGTCAAGATTACGCAGATTTGCGCCTTTCCTGCTCTGGAACTGCCATGCAGCCATTAATTATGGCAGGAAGCGAAATGTGCATATAAACGTATTCTATAGACAATTTAAACATTTTATAAAACCAGAATATTTTGGAATTTGCAGTTTCTAAATGATACTCTTCAGGATTTCAAAAAGCGGCTCTCCCAGGAACTTGAAAATGAGTAAGTTCAGCGGGATGTTCATGGCGCTGAAATAAAGGCCTTTTATGCGCTTCTCTATGTCTGTCAGGTAATAGTAAACGGGCTGCTGAAGGGCGTTGTAAAGAATGCTCATCAGCATGCCAAGCATAGCGATGTTATGCACAGGACCTGTGCCGTTGCCGTAAAGCCACGGTGCCACAAATGCCGTAGCAATCCTTGGCGGGATGTAGGTTATGCTGAATGGGTCAAGGGCCTGTGCGGCAATTTCAGAGGTAATGCTGATTACAATCGCATATAGGGTCCCAACTCCAGGGCCGTAAAAGATGCTAACGGCAACCACAGTAAGCGTTATCAGCTCAAAGGCAGGCGGGGCCTGGAAAACCCTTTTGTAAAAAGTTGAAAACGTGGCAGCTACACCAAGAAGGGAGATTATGAAGAATGCCTTTATCTGGGAAGTAAACAGAATAAGTGCGGCAACAGCGACAAAGCCCAGTAAGACATATCTTTTGTTCCTCAAAAAAAGCTTAAACAGCGAAACAAGCCACGACTTTACCATTACGATTTTGTTAAGGAACTTCAGACAAATATAAAGCTTTTTGTTATGATTTCATCCGGGCAGCTATGCTGGTTGTCATTTGCTTAGGCGAAACGTACTTAAAAGAGTTTCCTGACTGTAGAAATGTCTCGATGTTGACCATAGTAACTTCTCTGTAAGCTGTCAATGCATTTTCGATTAATTCCTCAAAAGTCACATTTTCCCCGTGTTTTTTCAAACCTGAATATAATCCGGTTTTTTCATGATATCCAAAGCTTCCTCTTAGGGTCAGCCCCCTTTTGATTTTGTGGCCATTATCCTGCGCCTTTCCAATTTCTTCCTGGAAAACTTCAACAATGAGCCATTCCAGCGTCTCAGTTGGTTGGCGCATAATGCCTCTCAGGGGCAAATAGAAGTCTTCAATCACAACTCGCTCAAACCAAGGCCTTGCGTCAGGAGGCACGCGTTCGATTAATGCCGTTTCCCCGGTCGTTAGCTGTTTCTCATAATTGCCATCCACAATATTTTTAAGGATAGAGTGATGTACATAGCTTGTTGGCATGTAGTGTTTTGTCATGCAGCTTAGGAAACTCAGCCAGCTTAAATATTTTTTCTGTTAACAAAAATTCACAACCCAAATCGAGCACTGCTCGATTTGGCCCAGTCGCTCAAAAGCGACTTGGGAAACATTTAAATACGCTCTACGGCTGGTTTTTGGCTGGATAATTATGACTAACAAAAAAAGTAAAAAAGCAGCTGCCAACAAGGACAACGGCTTGGACAAGAAAACAATCGGGCTCACCGCGAAGAAGTCCGAGGACTTCTCCGAGTGGTACACCCAGCTGATAGCCAAGGCAGAGCTTGCCGACTACACGAAAGTGTCTGGGTGCATGGTCCTGAGGCCTTACGGATACGCAATCTGGGAGAAGATAGTCAAAGAAGTTGACAGCAGGCTCAAGAAGATGGGCGTCCAGAACTGTTACTTCCCCTTATTCATACCTGAGAGCCTTCTCAAAAAGGAGGAGCAGCACGTCAAGGGCTTTGCCCCGGAAGTTGCCTGGGTAACTCACGCGAGCGACACAAAGCTGGACGAAAGACTCGCGGTAAGGCCCACATCGGAGACCATAATGTACGATTCTGTATCAAAATGGGTGAGAAGCTGGCGAGACCTGCCCTTAAAGCTGAACCAGTGGAACAACGTTGTAAGGTGGGAATTCAAGCACCCAACGCCATTCATAAGAACAAGGGAGTTCCTGTGGTGCGAGGGACACACAGCATTTGCGACTAAAGAAGAGGCGGAGCAGGAAATAAACGACATAATGGCGCTGTGGAAGGAAATAACCGAGAACTACCTCGCACTGGCGGGAGTTGCAGGGAGAAAAGGCGAGGCAGAGAAGTTTGCAGGCGCACTGGCGAGCTACAGCATTGAATATTTCCTGCCGAATGGCAAGGCAGCGCAGGGCCCTGATGCGCACTTTGACGGCCAGAACTTTGCAAAGGCGTTTGACATCACCTTCCTGAACGAAGAAGGCAAAAAGGACTATGTCTGGCAGAACACGTGGGCAATAACGACAAGGATGCTCGGCATCATTGCAATGGTACACGGCGACGACCACGGTTTGATAATTCCGCCAAGGATAGCCCCTATACATGCCGTTATTGTACCGATACTGTTTGAGGACTCGAAAAAGGACGTTTTGGCAGTTGCTGAAAAAATACGAAAAGAACTTGAAAAAGAAAACATTGCAGTTGAAGTTGATGCGAGGGAAACCTATACTGCCGGGTGGAAGTTCAACGAGTGGGAACTCAAGGGCGTTCCAATAAGGATAGAGCTTGGTCCCCGCGACTTGGAAAAGCAGCAGCTCGTTCTATTCAGAAGAGACACCATGCAGAAGGAAACAGCTAAAATCACAGCCGCCGCGGCTGCCGTGAAAAGAAAGCTTGACGAAATTCAGCAATCAATGCTCAGCAAATCAAGGCAGCAGCTTGAAAGCAGCATTGTCGCTGTTAAGAGCGTTCCCGAAATCGCCGCAGCAGTCAAAGCCAAAAAAGCCCCAAAGGGCTTTTTTTGCGGCAGTGCAAAGTGCGAGGCAGAGATCAAGGAGAAGGCAGACGGGGTCACATCACGTTGTATGACTCTTGACAGCAGCGATAAAAAGGGCAGATGTGTAGTATGTGGCAAAGAAGGAACTGTAACGTATTTTGGAAAGGCTTATTGATAGACTTATGTATTATTTCAAGTACTTAACATATACCAAAAAGAATTTCTCATACGTTTTCTTGTATTTTTCAACTAGAAACCTTCTCAATTTGTCCTCATAGCCGTTATCAAATGCCTCTAAGGCAGCCAAATAAGCCAGCCTTTGCGTTTTTCTTATAATCAGAGGCGGATAGCCGTTATTGACCAGCATGACATTTATAAGCAGCCTTCCCACCCTGCCATTCCCATCCTCAAAAGGATGGATTTTCTCAAACCCTGCATGAAATGAGGCAGCGCTTTGTAACGGGTGCACTTTTTTGCTTCCATTGAACCAATTTACAAGCTTGCTTATTTCTTGCGGCACAAGTTCAGGGGGGGTTGTTTCAATCTCTCTCCCAAGCAGGAAATTTGGCAGTGTTTTATAGCCCGTAGCCACCCCTGTGTTTTTCACAAGGATTTTATGCAGCAGGATTATGTCCCTTTCTGTTATTTTTAACTTATTGTTAAAAACCAGTTCCATAGCATCCCTTGTGTTGAGTGTTTCGTAAATTTCCCTCAGGTCTTTCCCTTCTATCGCCTTTTTTTCGTGCAAAACTACAGCTACGTCCTTAAGCGTAAGGGAATTTCCTTCAATTGCGTTGGATTCGTAGGTAAAATTGACCGTGAATCTTTCTATAACGTCCTGCAGTTGTTCCAGACTCAGCTTCTTTATAACCCTTTTATACCCAAGCCTTATTTCTTCCAGCTCTCTAAGCAGCCTTTCGTTAAATATGCTGCTTTTTTCATAATTCTTTACGGCGAATTCCACCAGTTCTTCAGAAACTCTTGCCTCCAGCAGCCTCTTGTAATGTGACAATTGGCCGTACTTCCCCTTTGGACTATACCCTTTTAAGTAAACTGAGAACTTTTTTACCTTGCCGTTAGGCAGCCTGACAGATTTTTCCAGATAAAACCTGTCCTTCCCCTGTATCCGCTTCCTGCTTATAAACACCATTAGTGGTTCATAACCCTACAAATATATAAATCTTTCTATTTTGTAGGGTTACAAGCGTGACCCTACTCGCTGAGTTTAACCATGCAGAGCAATTCTGTTGCGGCAAAGAAGGCGTTATTGCGTGGCTTGGGAAGGCGTACTGACTGGGCTCCTGCCTGAATTCTGCCCAGCTAACTGTTGTTTTCAGTATCAAACACAGCCAACAGGTTTAGACCGCTTAAATCCCAACTGAAACTACTTTATAGTAGTCATAAATAGAAAGATTTAAATACGGGTGCTGGTTTCTTAGTTTCAATTATCTGATAGTAATAAAAGCAATAAAAACATTGGCGAGGGTGAGACGAAAATGGCATTTTGGAATCGTGGGCGAAGAAATCAGCCAGCAGCACCTACTGTTGAGCAAGGCATACAGTCAATGGCTGAAGGAATTCTTATAGCTGTTGAGCACATTGCGGCTAACGGCCAGAATGTTACTAACGTTGTGAACGCGCCCAATTGGGACGTAACCTTAACACAGCCGGTGGACTACCAGCCAACCAACGGCAGCGTAGTTAAAGACCGCAACACTAAGATTTATCACCCACAGCAAACGGTAGTTGTGTCAGAGGCAAGAAGCGCTTTCGGCTCCGCCGCATGGGACGCAGCAGCACATGATTCTTATACCCATGCAATGCATAGCCTTGACGGACTCGTAATTCAGCCCAGAGCCAGCATTGCAGATGCTCTGACAAGAATTGCAGACGAAGCGGGCTTGAGGGCGATGGGTGCCCAACAGGCGATGCAGACAGTGCAGCAGCTCGTTGGCACGCTTAACACCACAGGCAACATGATAACAACACACAGGCCGGATGAGCTGTACGAAACGCTCAGGCTCTTCACTAACCTTATTGAGCTAATGAAGCCGCAGGCAGCGGCAGGCGCCCAGGCGCAACAGGCACACCAGTTTTTGTTTGCTGACCTGCAACAGCGCTTAACAACTAACCAGTTCATGACTCAGAGAACGCAGCCTGTTGACTATCAGCTGCCTGCACCGACAGCAGCCGCAGTCATACTCGCTCAGTACGCAATACGCTGAGCAATTTTTATTTTTTAATTTTTTGTTTTAGTCATCTGCAGACCTACATTGAGCTTTCATATCAAAGGTGCATTAAAAAATGAGCGTTGGAGAATACTTGGTAAGAGGCAATCTGGTTGCTGCCAGAGTGCTGAACGTTCTTAACCCGCAGCAGGACCATTATAGGGATACAGTGACCGCTGAAGTCTCTGACAGGGGCCTTGAAATAATCGTAGCAGAAGCCCGAGGCCCTTTCCATCCCGACACGGCAGCTGTAATGCGGCAGGCTAATGTTGCAGCCCAGGCAGCTTTTGACGCGGCGATGCTGCCTGTAGGGCAGAGGAGGCAGCAGATTGGGCACTTCCTTGGGCTGATAGAGCAGGTCATGACAGGCCCTGCTGACCAGACAGCTTACGACCAAATCCAGCAGCACCTTAAAGGTCTACGTGGGGTTGGAGTAGTTGATGTTTCTATAAATTACGCTGCTGTTCGCGCAGACAACACCAGGCTCAGGCAAGAGGCACAGCAACTGGTCGGGCAGGGCGAGCAAGCCGCTGACTTAGTGGTGCAATACCTTGATGAGGCTTTACGAGCTGAAACAGCAAACGGCCGGGGAGCGTTTGGGAGATTCCCTGCTTTTGGCGTTGAGAGGGGTGTCAGAGACTTCTTTTTCATCCACAACCTGCTAAAAGGAGAGGGCTGGGGCCATGTGATGACAGAGTCAGGACTGCTCCTTGGCGAAGGCGGAAAGCACCTCGAAGCACTCAACGAACTTTTAGTAGCCCGCAATTACCTCGGTTATGATACTCCTACTGTGAAGCTCGGCTTGGGCAGGGCATACGAGGGCCTAGGCGATGCGGACGCTGCAATAAAACTTTTCTACGAAGTTGTTAAAGCTGCGCCGTTGGACGCTGATGCCACTGCCTCGCTTGCTGAACTTCACAGACAGAAGGCTGATCAAATAGCAAGGGAAGTAGAGCCTCTGCACCCTGGCATTGCAGACCTGGAAGCAGCAGTTCAAACTATTATTAATCCCAAGAAGGTCTTGGCTTCAGGAAAAACCGCGCAGGAAAAGGCTTCAGCGCTTTACACTGCCGGGGTAGCGCACCTTACACTAAGAGATGGATTTCCGAATGTTGGACTGGAGCTTTTGCAGAAGTCTTGGGAGCTTGACCCTGACAGGTCTGAAACGCACGACTGGCTTGGAGAAGCTTATGGCAGAAACGCAACACCGGCTGCAAGGCTTACACTAGCTCAGCAGTTCGTAGTGAATGCTTATGGGCTTTTATCTGGCGCTGGCGCACGAAATTAAATTCTCAACAGGTTCATCTTACTGAGCTGGGTGGAAGCTGTTTTTTTGACTCCGCCTTTTAGCTGCTGGAATTCTGTTGACAGAAGCCTCTTGTAAATCGTCATTATTTGAGCCAGCTTCTGGTCGGTCGCCCTGACCTTTGCCAAAATGTCCTCGGACTGCTGGATGGCGTGCTGTTTTCTCTGGGCCATGCCAAGAAGCTTTCCAAGTATAACCTTCAGTTGCTCAAGCTGCGGCCTTCTTAATCCCCCGCTCTTATCTAAAGCCCTCATGTTTGCAAGTATGTAGTCAAGCTCCCTTATCTCGCCATTGGTTTCCTGAATCAGCTGCCTGAGGAAAGGGACCTGCGGTGCAAGCACCTTCTTCTTTGATTCCTCAAGCTGGTTGAAGGTCTGCATCTCGCTGAAAAGCATGTTGATGTCAGCCGCTACCTTCCCCTTAAAGTTGTTGTCCTTTAGGAACTGGCTCACAGCCTTTTTGTCAGCCCCGAGCATTCTGGCCAGGCTGGATATAAATGCATTGACCCTGCTATCAGCCTGGGCTGCCTTTATGATGTCGTTAAGCTCTGCAATGAACTCCTGGCGCTCACGCATGGCAAACGCGTGTGCTGCCTCCACTCGCCCAAATAGCTTCTTGATAAGCCCGCCATACCTGTTCCTCAGGTCCTGTATCTTGTTCTTTGTCGCATCAGTATAGCCTGCCTGGCCTGCCTGCACTTCCCGCGCAAGCTGCTCGAGCTCTGTTTCTGTTGCAGCAATCTCCTCAGCAAGCTTTATGGCGTCCTGCAACTCTCCCTCAAACTGCTGCACGTCCCTTATCTCTCCCTTGCCGAGCATTCTGGCAAACTGGTCGAGCTTTTTCTCGTAATTTTCTATGTTAATCATTTGCGTGGCGTCTTCCTCGCTCTTGTTCACATTGGCACGCACGCGGTTAATGCCGGGCAGATTTCCCGCAGCTCTTCCCGCGGCTCCCAGGCCGCTCTCGAGGTCGCCTCTCTCGCCAAAGAACCCCCCGCTGAACAGGCTCCCAACGCCTTTAATTACGCTGTAAATGAGGCCTATTGCTGCCACTATCAGCCCTATCCTGAGGGCTCCCAGCAGCAGCCCTGCAGCGCCGTTACTGCCCTTGATTGATTCCAGCGAGGCGATTATCTCACCGGCGTGTATTACTATGATGGCGTAAGTTGACAGGTAGGCAAAAGAAAAGGCAAACACTTTTGATGCGCCCATGCCTGTTGCGAAGTGATAGACCAGGGCTCCTACTACGAAAGCCAACAAGAACAAAGCCAGAGGCATCAGGTTGGCGAGCCTGAAACCTGTCTTCAGCTCGTATACGATTAGAGAGGCTGCAAGTATCGCCCCTACTATGATGCCAAGCTTACCCTTTTCATCGCCCATCTTGCCTTTCAATGCAAACTGGCCTATGCCGATGAAAAGAAACGCGTATGCGATTAGGTCAAGCCACCACCAGTGCTTGTCATAGAAGTCCGGGCTTAGCGTTCCGAAGGATTGAAAAGCCTGCTCAAAGACGTTTTCTGCATTAACCACCTGGGCCAAAACCAGAGAGAAAACCAGTAGCAACAGCAACTGCTTTTTGTTGAGCCTGTTAAAATTCATTTTTTGCACACCAATTTTTTACTAAAGCAAACCCTCACTTAAAATCCCTGCGTGCCTCCATAAATGAGGAGACCGCCGGTTAAAACGTAGAGTACATTGATGATAATCCCTGCGAGGGCTGGAAGAGTGAATCCAATCGTGCCCATGCTGTGAAGCAGGGGGATAAGGCCAATGGCGAGCAGCACGAGGGCAACCACGAACGTCGCCATTCTTGCCATCTGGGCAAAGCCCATCATGGCCATGTTCTCAGAGATGGCATCCCAGAGCAGGATTACTGCGCCGATTATGCTCAACACATAAAGCACTAGGCTCGGCAGCGCGGGTATGGTAAAGCCGATAACCTTGAACTGGTTGAGCAGCGGAATCAGGCCAAAGGCAAAAAACACCAGCCCAAGCACCAAGCTTATGGGCTTCCTGGGGCCTCCCATCATCATGCCCTGGCCCTTCTTCCCAAAAAGCGCTTTCATTGCATCTTCAACTACGGAAAACACAGTTCACACACCTCTTAAACGCACTTACACTGCTTCTTCACAACTTATGTTTTTAAATGTTTCGCATGACCTTTTTTGCTCACTGCGGTTTGCAAAAAAGCTCAACCAAAAACAGCTTTGTTTTCATCAATTACCATCTGTTAACCACTAAGTTCGGGATGTTCTTGAAGTCTTTAATGTTTCTTGTAACAAGAACGCAATTGTTTGCCTTGCTAATGCTTGCTATCATGAGGTCTGCTTCGCCAGTCGGGTTTCCTTTGCCTTTAAGAAAAGCAAAGTCCTGACCGAATAGTGAGCAGCTTAAATTATCCTGTGCAATCAAGTCCGCCCTTTCAAGAAGGGTATTAATCTGGGCAATGCTTTGCTCCTTGTTCGAGGACAGAAATGCTCCCTTGTAAAGTTCGCAAAGCGTGATGGTAGTTATAGCAAATTCTATTCCAAGGTCCCTCAGCTGCTCGATTTTAGCCCTTAGACCTGCATCTTTGCCCCGAAAAATATCTATGACTAAATTTGTATCAAGGCAGTACATCAGAACCTTACCGTCCTTAGCTTGAACTTTTTTCTGTCTTCATATATCATCTTCTCCATCTTGTCAAGCTCTTCCTTACCGCCAGGCCACTTTCCCCAAAGGTCAAGCAGGGATTTCTTTTGCAAGGGGAATGTTCTGTTAACTACCACTGAAAAAGATTCACCCTCATTCTTTGCAGCCTTCAATTTGTTATAAGCCTCGTCCGAAAGCGAAATAACCCTAGTCATAGCTATGCATGTATGCATGCATGTATATAAAGCTTGCGGTTTTGTGCGGGTTTGCTTTTGCCGACCGCCTGTGAGGCAACTTTTATTAACAACGAAAATCACAGCCATGTTATGCATTTCATCACTGCAGCAGATGTCAGGCTGAAACCGAGAAGGAAAGACAGCCACAAGGGCGACAATGGAAGGGTGCTGGTCGTTGCCGGCTCTATTGATTACGTTGGCGCAGCTTACCTTGCTGGCATGGCCGCTTTCAGGTCTGGGGTTGATGCTGTAGTTGTTGCTGCTCCAGAAAAGGTTGCCTGGGCAATCAACTGCTTATCGCCTGATTTCATTACGAAAAAGTTCAAGGGAGATTTTTTCACAACAACAGCGATAAAAGAAATAGTTGAGATGAGCAAAAAGTTTGACGTAACGCTGATTGGCAACGGCATGGGCAAAAACGTCCAAACGCTAAAGTTTGCAGCGGCAGTGTGCAGGAAAATAACTGGCTTTAAGGTGGTTGATGCTGACGCAATCGCTGCTGTAAGGCTTCAGGACGTCAAGAACACGATATTCACTCCTCACCACGCAGAGTCCGATTTGCTGCTCAGAAATAGCGGCTGCAGCGAGAACGGCGTTAAAAAAGTTATAGGTACGAATGTAATTTTACTCAAAGGCAGTACCGATAAAGTAATTTCAAAGGATAAAACAGCGTACAATAAAACAGGCAATGCCGGCATGACAGTGGGAGGGACTGGCGACGTCCTTGCAGGGCTGGCAGCAGGCATTCTGGCGCAGGAAAAGGACTTGTTCAAATCAGCGGCTGCCGCTGCTTATGTTAACGGCAAAGCAGGCAACCTGCTGCTGCGGAAGTACGGCTGGGGATTTACAGCCAGTGATCTGGTTGATAAGCTGCCTGTAGCGCTGAAACGGCTCTGGGGCTTCAAATAAGGGTAATTTACTAAAAAAATTAGTAAAATTTATAAATACTAAGATTCTTAGTAATAATATGGGTGAAATGACTGTTGTAACGCGAGGGAGCCAGATAACCCTTACTAAAGGGATAAGGGAGGCAGCTGGCATAAGGGAAGGGGACAGGGTTATTCTCAACGTAGTGGGCAACACAGTGGTTGTTGCCAAAAGGGACCCTTCTGTATTTGACAATCTTAAAAGATTTCTGCCTGATAATTTTGAAGAAATCCTAAAAAAGACGCGAACAGATGACAGGAAACGGTTAAAGAGGCTTGGCATTATTTAAGGGTGATAATCCATGAAGATACTCTTTGACACTAGCGCACTGATAGAACTGGAAAGGCAAAATCAGGAAGCTATCGCGCTTGTCAAAGGCTTAATCACAGGCAGCGAAGAGATTGTGATAAGCACCGTAACTGTTTCTGAAGTATTGTTAGGCGTTTATTTTCAGAAAGCTTATGAAAAAATTGAAGAGGCCAGAAAGCTCCTATCCCAGTTTAAATGGATACCTTTGGATGAAAACATAGCCGATGTGGCAGCCCGGTATGAAGCATTGCTGCTGAACATCGGGAACGAAATTGAATTCAAAGATGCTGCAATAGCCGCAACCTTTGCAGCCACGAAATCAGATTTTTTAATTACACAAAACAAGGGGCATTTTCAAATTTTGCCGGATATTGGAAACAGGGCCAAAACGATTGCCGAATTCAGCAAAATTTATCGGTAAACATTTATATATCAGTGTATCTTTTGGTATACTGGATAGGTTTAGGAATGTCGTAAAGCAGCAGAAAGCAGGCAGAATCTGAAAAAACAAAAAAGGTGTTGTTTGTAGATGGCAGAAGGGCAAGGCAATCTTCTCGGAAAATACAACTTTAAACAAGAAGAAGAGGCAGAACTCGTTAGCGGCGTCAAGGAAAAAACAGGCTATCCTGCCCCTATCCATCGGTACAGGATTGTTGTTGAGGCAGTTCATGCATACATTGAAGAGGCCTACTTCTGGACCCTTGATGAGCTTGAGATGGGGTGGAGCTTCAACAAGTTTGACAAGCTAACAGACATCCACGCAGCATCAGAGCAGTCTGCGTTCTTCGGAGTTTCAGAGCAGCGCCTTGGGTTACAGCAGGACAAGGCATCACAATACCTTAAGGGCATCAGCGAGATGCTGAAAGCGCTGTTCCAGATAGTGAGGGAGCTCAGGATAATTGATGAACGGCTGGGCTACTACAGGCATACTTTCGGCAGGAAGGAAACTGAGAATGATGCTGAGGCAATCGGCTCAGATATAACGCTAAAAGGCGTTTGGGTTGACCAGGTTGAAGGTGGCACCAAAAACGCTGCTTCAGTTTACGGCCTTGCACAGACTGTTGGCTTCTCTGTCCTGCCAGACCTGTTTTTCAGGATAAGGGCTAGTGACAGGGGCGCGGACAAGGTAAAGCCGGAAGAATATGACTCATTCGTGCAGAGGGTAATTGAAGATGTAAGCAATAAAATTGACAAAATGGAAGGATTCAATGAGAAAGTCAAGGAGGTTGTCAAAAGAAAGTTAACCCAGTTTTACATGTGGAAGATGCGCACCTACAAGGAACTGGACGCAAGAAGAAACTTCACAATAAAATACCTCAGGCAGCACTATGACACAATAAAGCTGTACATGGGATGGGTAAAGCCCTACCTCAGGAACATAATGAAGCTGCAGATGGCAGAAAAGCTGCTCAGGGGAGAGAGGGCGAGGGAGCTAGTAACAGCATTTGAAGGCTCTCTGATTGAGGTTGAGGTGCTTTCATACAAGCGCAGGGAGGGCAGAAAATTCCACCCTGTTGTCCTTGTCAACATATTCTACAGGACCTCGCCGTCACTGGTTTACATGCAGGAAGGCTACCAGCGCGGCCCATCCCACACAGGCAAGTTTGACATGACCCTGCGCGGCTATGTCTGGAGCGATGAGCAGATAGAGAACTACAAGCGCATGAAGGAGGAAGAGGACATGCATATGCTCAGCATGGTGGACGAAAGCATCAAGGCATCAATGGACGCGCTTGGCGACGAGCTCAAAAACTACCTGAAAGAAGCCAAGGAAAAATTCCCTGAAGACGACCAGCCCAGGAAAGAGGAGAGAAAGCCATCGCAAAACCCGCTTGAGCCGTTCCTAGGAGTGCTTGGCGGCCTTAAAGAGATCGTGACAGCATTTGGCGGAATAAAAGGCCCTGACAACAAGCCAAACCTCAAAAAAAGGCTTACAGGAGGAAAAAGCGACGTTGAGCTGGTGCTTGAACAGGAAGAGGCAAGGACAGACCTCAAGAGGTCAATTTACCAGACGTACAAGAACTACAAGAAGCTTCACGGCATGGTTACATGGTAAGCGGCATGGCAAGCACGAGCCACAACAAGGTTTTTATTGTTATCGGGCATAACAGCAATTATGGCAGAGCACGGCGGCAGGGGCAGCGGTCACGATAACGAAATTGCAGGAGCAAAGTTCCGCGAGGTTGAAGACCTGAAGAAGCTAAGCCCTGATGAAAGGATAAGGCGGCTCAAGGAGCTTGAGGAAGAACGAAAAAAAGAGATTGAACAAGCAGAAGAGCTCATAAAAGAGTCAGTCAGGGAGATTGCGGATGCAGAGGAAAAGAAAAAGATACCAATCCCCCAAGCAAGGGCAACAGAATTATCCTCCCTGACAACAGCCGAAGAAAAGCAGGTTGTTGCAACACATCACCTATTGGCAACTGAAACAACAGCAGTAACGCCACAATCGCAGCAGCAAAAAAGCCTTGAGGAAGTCACAGCAGAAGAAGCAAGGGCGCAGCCACAAACAGAACAAGAACAACAGCATGACCTTTTAGGAAAAGGTCAATCAAAATTCCAAAAGCCCGAATATGCGCTTGGTACAGAACAGCAGCGCTCAGCATTTGGCGAATACCTGTCAAAATCGCAGCAAACAGTAACCGGAAGCGGCACGAGGCCCGGCAGCAGCGAGCTCGAGAAGATTACGGAAATTTACAAGGATAGGGCAGTAACAGGAGCCGAGGCAGGGGATGCGCAGCAAAAATATTTCGGCACGCACCAGCAGGTAACCGGCGGGTACGAAACAAGAAAAAGAGAAGAAGAAGAAAAAAAGGTGCAGGACGAGTCGCAAAAGCGAAGAGCCGGACCCGCATGACCTCTTTAAAAAAGAGGCCAATCAAAAAACGGTGATTCAATGATTTTCAACCAATCATACTATACCGCGATGGACAGGGGCTACTACATGCCACTGCAGGAAGGGCAAGGCCTGCCAGGAGAGAGCCCTGCTGAGATTCCTGAGATAGGCGTAAGCCCAAAAGACATTGGTGTTTCGGCGCATCCTGCGCAGGACCAGCTGCAGCAGGTCAAGGCAAGGATATTCCAGGGCGCATCAAAGGTTGAGCTGGGATTCTTCGGAAGGGGCAAGGGATCGTTCCAGGGCGGGAACACAACCCCTGAAATGTACGGCAAGGAAGAAAGAATTGACATTCGCGAGCTTGCAAAGGTAAACAAGGTCCAGATAACGACCCACGCAACGACCGCAGCTGGAAGCCTTGCGGGCATGGGGCAGCAGGGCTTTGACGAGCACGTTAGGGAACAGGCTTTGCACGAGATAGAAAGGGCGGTTGACTTCGCAGCCGACGTTTCCAAGGGAGGAGCCATTGTTATACATGCGAACGAGTTTCCCAGGGCCATACTGCCTGCGTGGGGAAAAGAGGGATTCTCAGCATACCCCGAAGAGGAGAATAGGGCAGTGTTCCACCTTGTCGACCAAAGAAGCGGCCAGATGGTGCCGGTAAGAAAAAATGAGATTTTTCACGAGCCAGTATACAAGGATTACCCTGGCGATTCAGCGGCGTGGGAAGGCGTAAAAGGCCAAAGAATCCCCAAAAATACGCGCGACCCGGAACTCCTGTTTGAGAGGGTACCAAAAGTGAAATTCAACAAAGAAACAGGGGTGCCGGAATTTGAAACACAACCCGTCAACTGGAAGGAAATAGAAAGAAGGGTGGAACTGATTAAACAGGCTGACCCAGAAGTAAACATAACCCCTGAAAAACTCTTTTACGAAATACAGCTCAACAACCAGATAGCGCAATCGAGAGGCGCATCATTGTTCTACGGGTTGGCATATAAGGACTATGAAAAAGAGCGTGACAAGCTAAAAGAGGCATACACATTTTATCAGAAGCTTGATGAAAGCCTTCCCGAAAGCGAAAAGTGGAAACTTAAACAGCAAGTAGGGCAAAGGTACCATTTTGTCCCTCCTGAGGTTGCAAACCCTGTTGAATACTTGAAAGACGCGCTTGAGCAGGCTGAAAACCGGTTAAGGCAGGTTCACCAGTCATCAGCCTCAGCAGACGTCCAGGCAGCGCAGACTCGTGAGAACCTTAGAAATCTTCTGCCAATAAAAGAATACGCCCTTGGGAGAACCGCAGACACGGTCGCAAGGGCAGCCATTTACACATGGGACAAGGAAAACCACCTCCGCAAGGAAGTTGTCGGAAATGAGAAGATGGAGAGGCCGCTATTTGTGGCAATAGAGAATTACTTTCCTGAGGTTTACGGCGGCCATCCTGATGAGATTAGGGAGATAGTGAACGAGTCAAGAAAGAAAATGCAGCAGGACATACTAAACAACCCTGAAAAGTTTGGCCACAAGACACAAGAAGAAGCATGGAAGATAGCTGAAGAGCGCATCAAGGCAACCTGGGACACCGGTCATGCTTTCATATGGAAGAAATACTTCAAGGGCTCTGATGAGGAATTCAAGAGCTGGTACCTGCAGAAGGCAAAGGAGTGGAAAGAAGCAGGCATCATGGGCCACGCCCACATCTCAGACAACTTCGGCTGGGAGGACGAGCACGTAATACCTGGCCAGGGCATTGCTCCAATCAAGGAATTCGTGCAGCTCATTCGTGACAAGGTTGACAATGGTGAGATTAATCTGATAGTTGAGCCGGCACACCAGGACTACCGGGCCTTGCTGGGCGGCTGGAGGCTTTTTGGCTCATCAATTTACGGCACAGCATTCGGCAGAAGGGACAGCTGGGTTGAAGTGGAAAGAAGCTACTTCGGCAGAACCGCTCCGCCGTACTTCCTCTACGGGGAAACCGCGCCAGACCCTGAAAGCTGGTCACTGTGGAGCGGGCAAAGGCTGGAGTAAATTACTTCACGAACTCAACATTATCCAAGCCCGTTCACAGGCTTTGCTTCTTTGTTATGCCTGGGAGAAACAGCACATCTCCAGGCTTAATGTTTTGATGCTTAACGACTTCTTCAGGTAGAATTATTCCGAGTGATTTTCCTCTTTTGATTACGGTTGCTTCGATTGTCATAGTAGCTACACCTGCTCCAGCAGCCTCACAGCCTTCTCGCCCAAAGCCAGCAAAAACGGTGCAAGCTTCGGTCCCCTTTCCTTGTTCAGCAAAACAATGTAAGCTGCCTTGAAGAACTCAGGAGGCTGCAGCCCAGCATCCTTTGCGATAGTGTAGCATTCGTTGTAAAGCTCCTTCTCACCCCACTTTTTTGACCTCAGCTTTTCTGCCAGCGTTTTCAATGCTTTTATCTGCGGCTCAGATAATTTTGATTTCACTTCATCAGAAACTTCCTGCTGCAGCACGTACTTGACTTCCTCAGGCGCGTACATCGTAATCCATGACCGTGCAAGCTTAATGCGCTGCATAATCTGCTTGTGCTCCTCTTTGCTGTAATGGCTTGTTTTTTCAAGGCTGCTGATTATGTCCTTCTCATCGCTGAAAACCTGGGAAACCATTGCGGCGTGGCTGAAGCCCAGAGTTGAGGGGACATCAATCGCCTTATTGCCTGTGCGGTTTGAAATCTCATACAGCCGCTTTGTGTGCTTCCTTTCCTTTTCGTTCTCAATAACTAGTTTGTCAAAATAAACTGCGGCAGCCTTGTCGTACTCGTCATACAGCATCGGTAATTCTTTCCACGAAAAGCTCCTCTCTGTCATTAACCGCTTATTGTAAAAAAACCTCAGCAGCTGCGGGCTGGCCACTTCGAGCCACTGCCTTGGGTAAACAACGTTCCCAAGCGATGCTGACATTTTCACGCCTTCAATTGTGAGATGCTCATAGAAGAAAGTTTCGGGCGATGGAAAATCAAGAACCTTCTCGCAAATCTCGGCATTAATCCAGAATGCAGAGTTGGGAACCTGGTACTCCTTTCCAGCGCCTTCGCAGCTGACTCCCCAGCGGGCCCACTGCGCTGCCCACTCGCTCTTGTAAGCAAGCTTGCCAACGTCCTTTTGCGGGTCGTTCTCGCCCTTGTGGCCGCAGCCTTTCGCAATGGTTGTTTCAAAAAGGTAGTCCTTGCACACGTAAGACACAACGCCTGTTTTTTCATCAACTTCAGTAATCCTTGTCGTGATTATTTTCCCGCAGCCGCTGCACAATGCACTCCAAGGCATCCAGTCCTTCTTCAGCGGGTTTGTCCTTTGCCTGTTCTGAATCTCCCTTATGGCTTCGGCGTTTTCAATGAGCTTCTTGATGTAAGGGGCAAAGTTCCCTTTTTTGTATTCTTCCCTCATAGAGAAGACTTCAATATCCTCAAAAATGAACTCCCTGATTACATTCAAATATTCTTCAAGATGGTGCTTTGCGTATGACTCATGGCACCCTTCATGGTCGGGAATCATGCTGACCGGAGAGCCGAGGTACTTGCCAAACTCTGCGGGAACGCCTTTTGGTATCTTCCTAAGGGGGTCAAGGTCATCAGAAATCCAAATCAGCCTTGACTTCCCGCCAGCATCGAGCAGGGCGCGGTGCACAGAAGCGTTGCGTATAGTATCGCTAAGGCGGCCAATATGAAGCACTCCTGACAGCGATGCTGCTGTCTTGACAACAAACTCCTTCGGCTTTTCAAATTTCCTGTCAAGGTAGCGGTACTTCTCCCTGCTGATAATCCTCTGGGCAAGCTGGTCAGCCCAGAACAGGTCGAATTCTGCCTTTTCTTCACCAGCTTTTGGGATGTTTTTGCTGCTGTTGCGTTCTTTCATATTCCCAATGCTGCTGCTGATGTTTGTTATATAAAGATTTCCACAAAATCTTGAAAAGTTTTCGAAAACAGCCACTGGACACTGGACAACTGCCCGGCGAGGGTATATTAACTACTTCTACTGAGAGTTCGGAGGACCGCAGAGCTGCCAAATTATGCTTTTCCCCTGCTTCGCATGGTCGCTAATCGCTAAAAGCAATTAGGCAGCTCCGCTCAGTTGTCCTCCTCACTACTGGCGGAGATTTCTCAGCTAAGCGTGAGAAATCTCAACGCTTGATTGAGGTTTTTCGGAGGTAAATGAAATGGAAATTGACTTAACAAGTATAGAAATGAGCCGCAAGGATGTAAAAAAGCGTTTGCAATTGCCCGTGCAATTAACTGAAAGTCTTGCGGAAGACATAGGCATCATGGTTGGAGACGGGCATGTCGCAGCTCATACGCATAAGGGATGCACTAATTACGAAATATGCGTGTCTGGCGATGCAATTACTGATTACAACTATCTGACTGACTATGTGAGCAAACTCAAGAAAAATCTCTATAACCTTGAATTTTCTAAGTTCTTTGCAGGCAAAAGAAGATCTGAGTTTCGATTACAAACATATTCGAAAGGTCTCGTAGGTTTCTATTCACGAATTGGCTTGCCTTTAGGCAAAAAGATAAACATTCGAGTTCCTGAAATAATAAAACAAAGTAATGAAAAAATAAAAAGAGCATTTTTGCGTGGCTTTGGAGATACTGATGGAGGCTTAATTCTTAGGAAAAAATACAAAGCTTTCGCATATTACCCTTCCATAAAATTAGCATCGTCAAGCAAGCCGTTAATTGAAGATATTTGTGAAATTTTGATTGAAATTGGCTTTTCTTATACTGTGTCGTTTGACTTACGAAATATACATTCAAAAACAGGCAAAATATCTATTTTACATGAAATTTCATTGAATGGAATGGAAAAAGTAGAAAAATGGATGGCAGAAATAGGAACTAGTAACTTGGCAACATTTCAAAAATTTGAATCGGCAAGAAGTATGAAGCGGGCCCACAGGGATTTGAATTCCAGCGATATCAGCCAACCTATTTAGCTGCTACCGGCCCTGGACCTGATGGTAACTATCCAGCACCCTGCTAGCTAAGAGCCATCCGCTCTACCAGGCTAAGCTATGGGCCCACTAAACAACAGCGACAAAGAATTTGTTTAAAAAGATTGTTGTTAACAGAAAAATTACGGCGTGGCCGGGATTCTCAGCTTTCGCGCGCCAAGCTTTGAACCCGGATACCAAAGGGTTTGGTACTGGTTTCTTAGACCAGCGCGATACCAGATTTCGCATCCACGCCGTGGGGCAAATTAAGGTGTAATTCTTTATGTGCCTATCTGTCGTTTTTCCGAAAAGTATGTGGAAATGTCGAAAAATTTCTGGCACCTGTTGAAAAAATTTCAAAAAATGGCTAAAAAAGCGAAAGCATTCTGTTTTTCCCGAAAAATCATTATCCGAAAAACCCAATAAAAACGAAAGTTTTATTAAGCTGTTCCCCCTGCTTATGACTCATACCAGAGGGTCGGTTTAGCGAGAACCGGATTCGCATTTCCCAAATCGTTAAACGCGATTTGGGCTTTTCTTTTATTTTGTTTCTGTGATAGTTTTATCCACAGTCTTCCTATATTCAGAATGCAGCTGCCTGAGCCTTGCATCGTCCCGTGCCTCAATTACGATGCACACTTCGGGCAGGTTGTTGCTTTTCCTAAGCATGACCCATTCGAGGTCGTTGAGGAAGAACTTGACGCCATCACGGGTTAATGTTGCGTTTGGATGCTTTTCTTTTGCAGCCGCAACTAGTTTGGCTATAACCTTTTCCTTCTTTTCATGAGTGCCGCAGCCAACGTACTCCTTTAGCATCGGTGCAAACTTGACATCATCCGCGAGCCGCGACAGCTTTTCGCTGCTGTTGCTCAGGATTTCGGCCATTTTCAAACCAGTGAGGAAGCCATCGCTGAACGGGTACTGCTCAAACCACATGTGGCTGCTCATCTCCCCCCCATAAACAGCCTTGCTGTCGTAAACCGCCTTGCCGATGAAGCTGTGGCCAACGTCACTCCACACAAGCTTTCCACCAAAGCTTTCCGCCAGAGGCTTTAGCTCGCTGTTGCAGTCAACGGTTATTACGACATTTCTCCTGTTTCGCGGCTGCTGCGGAAGAATTTTTTTTATAAAAACTGCAGAGCTTATGCTGCCGTTGAGCTCCCTCCCTTTGTCATCAACTATTACCGAGCGGTCGCAGTCTCCGTCAAGGGCCACGCCAAAATCAGCCTTGTGTGAAACTATCAGCCTTCCAAGCTCCTTGAGATTCTCGCCTTTTGGCTCAGGCCTCTCCTTGTTAAAGTCGGGCTTCGGGATGCAGTGCGAAGGAACAACCTCAAGCCCCAGCTCTTCATACAGCCTTGGGATTATAACAGCGCCTGAAGCATAAAGGCATTCAACAGCTACTTTAATCCTTTTTTTCGGGTTAAGCCTGATTATCTGCTGCAGAAAATCCCTGTAAGGCGTGTAGCCGTCTGCCTGCCTGACGCTTCCCTTTCCGGATGAGAATTTGCCGCTGTTGTAAATCCTCTTCATTTCATCATACTGGTCTAGGAAAGAAAGGCCGTTTGGCTCAACGAACTTGAAGCCTGTGTACTCTGCAGGATTATGGCTTGCCGTAATAATCGCGCCAAACTGCTTTAGGTGAAATGCGTTGTAAAAAAGCACAGGGCTCGGGCACTCACCAATATCAGTTACAGAGCAGCCAGACGACACCAGACCCCTAATGAATGCGGGGGCAATTTTTTTTGAGGAATACCTTATATCCCTGCCAACAACTACGGGCTTTCCATTAATTATCGTGCCAAAAGCCCTGCCAATACGCTCGGCTGTCTCATCATTCAGCTCTGTGCCAATCATGCCCCTTATGTCGTAAGCATGGAAAAAGCTCGTGTCCATCAGCATCGCTCCAGAACTAAACTTAAACAATATCCTTCCATTCCTTGATTGCCTTCTCGTAAAGCTCCAATGTTCCTGTGTTAAGCCACTGGCCCGAGAAAGGGTAGCCGAAAAGCCTGCCTTCCTGTGCAAGCTTCGGAAAGACATCCTTCTCAAGCATGGAAAAGCCATCGCTTTTGATATAATCAAGCACCTCAGGCTCCATCATGTAAAGGCCGGAATTAATGAGGTTCGAAGGAGCGTCCTCTTTCTTCGGTTTTTCCACGAAATCCAGCACCTTGTTTCCCTGCATCTTCGCAACGCCGTAAGCGCTGGGATTATCAACTGTTGTCAGAGCAATCGTTACCGTTGCCTTGTTCTCCCTGTGAAAAAGGTACATGTCATGCAGGTCTATGTTCTTCAACTCATCAGAATTCTCCGTGATGAACGTGCCTGTAATGTAAGGCCGGGCGAGCTTCAAGGGGCCAGCAGTCCCAAGCGCCTTTGTTTCCTCAACGTAGCTGACATTAACCCCAAACCTCTTGCCGTCGCCTATGGCATGCTTTATCTTGTCGCCCTTGTAGCCAATCGAAATTATTATGTTCTTTATGCCGTGCTTCTTGAAAAGGTCAAACTGGTGCTCCAGCAATGTCCTGTCATGAACCAGAACCAATGGCTTTGGAATCTCAAACGTAATAGGCTGAAGCCTGGTGCCAACTCCACCGGCAAGTATGATGGCTGTTTTTGGCATATCCGCTGAGCCGAGGGACTGCATCAGGAGAAGCTCAATGGCGTGGCTCCTGTTCTTAATGCGGTGGCCGTCAACCTTGCGGTCAACTTCAGACAGAATGTTAGCATCCAGTGTGAGCGTTACCCTTTCCTTCATAGCAGAATCCCTATCACGTTTTCAGCCATAATGAGGCAATTCCGTATTTAAACATTTCGGTTTGTATGAGAAAGTAAGAAGATATGCGACGACTTATTCACCGCAACTTTTTTATACGCCTTTTGCAAAGGCAAGAGGCATGTCTAACGATTTTTCTGAGAAAATTGAATTGTCAGGCTTCAAGGACGTTGATGAGGCAGCGATGAGCTACCTGAAAAGAATAGCTGCCTCTTATGTGAAGAGATTCAACGAGATATGCGAGGAGTTTGAAAAGCTGACCATCCGGATGAAGAAGGTCCACGCGCAGGTTCGCTCAGAAAAGTATGAGATACACGTCTCTGTCCTTGACAAGGGAAAGCTGTTCACTTCGGCGGTAACAGACAAAAATCTTCTCGGCGCCGCTGACGCTGCGCTCACCAAGGTAGAGCACGAGATTGGGGAGAAGTGACTTTAAGAGCAGCATCCAACCAGCTGCTGATGCTAAATACTTTTAAATAGCCTTCCCGATTCTTTCTTCCCGCACGGAAATGGTTTTGGACAAGCTAGGTGAGTCATTGAGAAACACCTTGCAGAAGGTTGCAAAAAGCATCTTTGTAGATGACACTCTAATCAACGAGCTTGTGAAGGAGCTGCAAAGGGCGCTGCTTCAGTCAGATGTCAACGTGAAGCTTGTCTTTGAGCTTAGCCAGCGCATAAAGGAGAGGGTGCTTAAGGATGAGGTTCCCGGCAGCCTCACAAAAAGGGAATACCTCATAAAGGTTGTCTACGAGGAGCTCGTGAAGTTCCTTGGAGGCGAAGAAAGCCAGGTTGACACGCCAGCCAAGCCCACAATGATAATGCTTTCAGGGCTATTCGGCTCAGGCAAGACAACTACAGCAGGAAAACTTGCCAGATACTTCTCAAAGCGCGGCCTAAGGACTGCAATGGTGCAGCTTGACGTTTACAGGCCGGCAGCGCTTGACCAGCTGCAGCAGCTTGGTAAAAATATTGGTGTGCCGGTATTCGGCAACAAGAATGAAAAGGACCCGCTAAAAATCTACCGCGGCTGCGAAAATGAGCTGAAAAAATTTGATGCTGTCATTATCGACACTGCAGGAAGGGACGCACTTTCAACAGACCTCATCAGCGAATTAAAATCTGTCGCGGCAGCCATAAAGCCAAAAGAAAATCTCCTCGTCATCAGCGCAGACATAGGGCAGACAGCGGAGAAGCAGGCAACAGCATTCCATGATGCGTGCAGAATAACAGGAGTAATTATCACAAAGCTTGAGGGCACTGCAAAAGGAGGCGGGGCTCTCACTGCCTGTGCTGTTTCAGGAGCGCCTGTAAAGTTTATAGGCGTTGGTGAAAAGGTTGAGGACCTTGAGAAGTTCAACCCGAAAGGATTCGTAGGAAGACTGCTGGGCATGGGCGATATAGAAGCGCTGCTTGAAAAGGCAAAGGAAGCCATGACAGAGGAAGAAGCCAAGGACATCAGCGAGAAATTCCTCAAAGGCGAGTTCACCCTGTTGGACCTTTATGAGCAGATGCAGGCCATCAAAAAAATGGGGCCAATAGCCAAAGTGATGGAGATGGTTCCTGGATTCGGCCAGCTAAAGCTGCCAAAAGACGTTCTTGAAGTCCAGGAGGCCCACCTGAAAAAATGGAAGCACGCCATGGACAGCATGACGAAAAAAGAGCTTGAAGACCCTGAAATACTAACCTCTGGCAGGATTGAGCGCATAGCCCAGGGGGCAGGCATCAGCGCAGGAGAGGTAAAAGATCTGCTTAAGCAGTACAGGCAGAGCAAGAAAGTGGTCAAAATGTTCAAGGGCTCAGACCCGAGAAAGATGCAGCAGATGCTCAAAAAGATGGGCGGAATGAAAGGGCTGGAAGGGTTTAAGGCGTGAAAGCGCCGCGGCTTCTGCAACAGATTTATAAATTGTTGATTTTTCGTGGGGTTGATAAGGGAACTTGTCCTTGTTGCCTTCAAGCGAGGGTTGATAAGGGCAGGCACAAGTCGGGATGCGCCCGACTGTGCAGTCGGCTGTGGCCGACTTGCACTGCCCTTATTGCCGGGATAGCATAACCTGGTATTGCGCAAGCCTGGAAACTGCAAGTTTTCTGCAGGCGTGATAGCTTGTTCCCGCAAGGGTTTCGGGGTTCAAATCCCCGTCCCGGCGCTTATTATTTATTTTGTTGCAGAACCTCAACTGCCTTTTCAGGATTGCCTCACTGCCCATAAATTGGTTACCTTTATATACTGGCTGAAAATCGCATCCAAGTATGCGCTGATTCCTTTAAATCAGGCGTACAGAGATTAGAAACAAGCAGAGGGTGAAAGACAAATGGGATATGGCGAAAGATCAGGTGGAGGCGGCGGCTTCAGAGGCGGCTTCGGACCAAGAGAGATGCACAAGGCAGTATGTTCAGACTGTGGCCAGGAATGCGAAGTGCCATTCAAGCCAGCAGAAGGAAAGCCTGTCTACTGCAGGGACTGCTACCAGAAACACAAAAAGTTCTGATTGCAAGCTATTTTTTTACATTTTTTTAATTTTTTATTGTTATTTTGCACTGGAAACTAGATATGCCAATGCAGCAAATATTTTTAACCGCATAACACACTTCTGCTGCCATGCCAAGGATAATCATGCATGTTGACCTGGATGCCTTCTATGCGGCAGTAGAGCAGCGGGAGCATCCCGAATTGATGGGAAAGCCGGTCGTTGTCGGCGCAGATCCAAAGCAAGGCAAGGGTCGCGGAGTAGTTATGACCGTATCGTACGAAGGGCGAAAGTTCGGCATAAAGTCAGCAATGCCAATCTCAAAGGCATACCGGCTGTGCCCCACGGCTGTTTTTACCCCTCCAAACTTCCCACTCTACACGGCAGCTTCAGAATCAATCATGCGCATTCTTCGCAGCTATTCAGACAAGTTCGAGCAGGTCAGCATCGACGAGGCATTCATTGACGTAAGCAATAAATTCGGCAACAGCAGAAGAGGCGAGATAGAATCGTTCGCAGCCGCAATAAAAAAAGAAATCCTGGAAAAAGAGCATTTAAGCTGCAGCATCGGGGTTGCCTCAAACAAGCTGGTTGCGAAGATGGCTTCTGACTTCAAAAAGCCTGCCGGCTTGACAATTGTTGAGCCTGGAAAGGAAAAGGAATTCCTGTCGCCTTTGCCTGCGCGAAAGCTGATTGGCGTTGGCGAGAAGACAGAGGCAGTTCTGACTGGAATGGGCATCAACACGATAGGGGAATTGGCGACGCTTCCCGCGGATTTCCTTCAAAAGGAGTTTGGCAAATACGGCCTTTACCTCCACGAGGCGGCCAACGGCATTGACAACAGCGAAGTCGAGGAGAATTATGAAATAAAGTCCATAAACCGGAACTTCACCTTTGAAGAGGACACCAAGGACGAGCAACTCATCTTCGCAGCCATTGGCGAGATGCTTGAAGACGCCCATAATGCTCTTTCCACAAACAACTTCTGCTGCAGAACAGTTGGCGTAAGGGTCAGGTTTGAGGACTTCGAAACTCACACCAAAGAAAAAACGCTGAACGAAGCAATAACTGACAGCAGTACGACGAAATCGGTTGCAAAAAAGCTGCTGCAGCCGTTCCTTTCGGACAGAAGGAAAATAAGGCAGGTTGGGATAAGACTTGCGCATTTGGAAGAAGTGGACAAGAAGCAAAAGATGGTTTCTGAGTATTTTCATCAATAATTGCAGCAACCTTTAAAAACACCGTTCTAGTCCGTTTTTTGGATAAACCCTTTTCCCATAAAGGCAGTCGGTTTTTGATTGACCTTTTTGTGAAAAAGGTCACGCCCCGTTCGTTCAGTCCGGTCAAGGACACGGCCCTTTCGCACGACCTTTTTTGGCGCGGCAAAAAAGCTCGACCAAAAAATCCATAAAACGTGGAGAAAGGCCGGGACCCGGGTTCAAATCAGCCCTTTTTGCTCAGCGCGCTTCGCAAAAAGCCCTGGGGGAAAACGGCTGTGAACGTCCCGGACGGGGCACTCCTTCTCAAAGTCAAACCTCGTATACCAGTGCTTAAAAAGCCTGAACGATAATAATACTGATAAAAGTCTGGCTGGAGAGCGCAAAATGGCAGAGGACGACATCTATGAGAACAAAGCTAAGTACGAGGCTTTCTATCAAGACCTCACCAGGCTTCTAAAAAAGCCCGAGAAACGCAGAAAAGGGCTACGGGGCCATGTAAAGTACCGGTGCCAGAACCCTGCCAATCTCCGGTATTTTGAAAAGCTCAAGACTTACTTTGAGCTGAGGGATCTTAGCTTCATAAGGAGGTTAAGAATCCTCCAGAATCTCCTGATAGTCACCAACTACACTGCCAAGGACTTGGCTGAACTGCAGCAGCAAGAAGAGCTAAGCGGCATTGTCGCAAATGCCCAGAAAGCCCTGAAAAGCCCTGAAAGCAAGCAGGACTTCATCAAACACGTCAAGCTCCTGTGGAAGCAGCTTTTCCCTGAAAAGGACGAGCACGGCAGGCCTGACAGCAGTATAGTGCCTTATCCAGTGAGGCATCTGAAAGCTGCTGTTGACCCGAGTAAGCAGAAAGGCAGGAACGATAAGCTTACGTGGGAAGAATACGAAAAGTTGCTTGGCTTCTTCGGCACAGACCCCAGAATGAAAGCATACATTGCCTTTGCCACAGAAAGCCTGGGAAGACCTCAGGAAATCCTCTATCTGCGGTTAAAAGACCTTGAAATCCATGACAACTATATTGTAGCCAACATCAGTGAGCACAGCAAAACCGGCCTGGGTATGCTCCAATGTATTGACAGCTATCCTTACATGAGTGAATGGTTGGGGAAACACCCGCAGAAGGGCAATCCGGAAGCTTTTGTGTTCATCAACATAGGCCATAAGGCGCTTGGGAAGCAGATGATGCCTTTCAGCATTAACAAGCGGCTGCGCTTGGCTTGCAAATCGCTCGGCATTAGCAAAAGAGTAACCTGCTACAGCTTCAAGCGGAATGGCGTTACCTTCCGCAGGCTGCGCGGCGATACTGATGTTGAGATACAGCACACAGCCCGATGGAAAAGTACCAAGCAGCTCCGCGTTTACGACCAAAGCGATGGCAAGGATGCCTTGCGAATTGCCCTTGCAAAAAGGGGCCTCATCAAGGACGACATAATAAAGCCAATGTCGAAGAGCTGCGTCTTCTGCCAGGCCATCATAGGCTTAGACCAGGAAACCTGCCCAAACTGCCGCCGCCTTACCGACAGGCAAAAAGCAGCCAAACAGGAATACGAACGGGAAGTTACGCTGCTGCAGAGAGTGTTTGAAAGTGCCGAGGGGAGAGCAATTTTCGAGAGAGTATTTAAGAAGATGCTCGCGGAAAAGAAAAATTTTTGAAACTTTATACAATCATCTAAGCTTTAAACCCATGGGTGCCGGTATTTTTGACTTATCGAATACCTCTTTGATATTTATCCTATCAAACCTGTAGAATTTCATATTTACTACAACACCTATTTTTGCTTTTCTTTGCCAAATTAAAAGACGTGTTAACTGCCAAGCTAATTCAATTATTCTAAAACTTTGTTCATAGGAATAAGATTTTAAAATTAGATCTCCTTTATTAGGCTCGTATTTGTTAAAATAAAAAAATGCCGACCAATCTCCTAAAACTTCATATGTTTTTTTGATATTCAAGTTCCCTTTTATTATTCGTAGGCCATGTTTGTAAGAATTATAAACCTCTTTATCTGACAACTCAATCGCAAAGTGCTTAAGGAGCAATGAAATGTTTTCAATATATCTTTTTGTTCTTTTGAGCTTCAAAAAATGGCTTGGACAAGCTGCGAAAAACAAAGCCCTTACTGTTTTTGCATTATTTACGCCAGAAATCACGCCTATTCCTCTTCGAGCAATCTGCGCAATCATCGCGTTTAACTCACTAAAATCGTAATGACTCATCCAACTCCAGATATCATCTGGAGATTTGAACTGTGCTATGCAAAGAGCAAATAAGTTCTCCAATATGTGATACATTGCGAAGTGAAGTTCTGCCTTAAGATTATTTATGACAGCTTTCGGCTCGTGAAGGCTGAATTTATCCTTCACGTTGTCCAATATTTCTGGATGTTCTATTATGCGCTTCAGAATTATTGCTTTCTCCATTAACGAATCTGGCTGATAAGATAAAAAGAATATTTTATCTCTGTTGTTCATTTCTGTTCCACCATTTATCAAATATTACTTGTTTACTTTCCTTTCAGGACTTAACCATAAGATTAAACCCCTTGTGATGGTAAAAATCAAAAAGTAAACTAAACTGAGTAGTAGTCTCAGGAGAAAAGAACTATTTTTCAGGCTTATAGAAGCCAAAATTATCGCCGACACTAAAAAAATGAATAAATATTTACGTTTCAATAATAAGCTATGAAAATCTTTCCCGTATCTCCTTACTAAATTCTCTGTAATAAAAATAAGCGCGGTAAATGCTGTTGAAAGACTTGTTAAAAGAACTGCTAAAATAACTTGTCTATTTGATTCTTTTTGGTTCTCTTGCCTGCTTACTTCAGATACTAATGTTAGTTGCACTTGTGCCTTATACGTTTTTAAGAACTGGTTCAACTTGTCGTAATATTCCAAATTGTCTTTTAATGTTGCTAAGGCACCTGCATGGTTGGCCAGGTACTTTCTGCTCAATTCACTATAGTAATCGCCGAAATACGTGCTTGCCCTATCGCTTATAAAACTTTGTTCATCTATATATTGCTCTTGTTGACTTAACAGAACTTTGCGACCATCTTGTATTATTGTCACACTATTAAGTCCGGGTAAATCATTTAATTTTAGGATTTTTTCTTTTGCGGATATATTTGTGTTTTCTACTATTCTGTTGATATTTTGTACAGCGAGAAATAATCGATCGGTCTCATTTACTATTTGATTATTTGCTGCCACTAAAACTTTAGTGTTAATTGGAATTTCAACTAAATGTCGCAAGAACTCCATATGATCTGCAAAAGCAATCTGTCCGGTACTTAAACCGCTTACAAATTGGCTTTCTGAAAGAACTACAACTTCTCCAAATGTGTCAAATTCATAATTGCGTTCCGCATAGGTTAAATCGGATTTATCAAGAAATACGAAATTATTCCACGCTTTGTAATCTATTCTTGATGAATAATCTTTTTTTCTCCAAAAATCACCATTTGTAGGTATATACCCCAAAATTTTGCTATTCTTACAATCAGCTTTAAGTAAACCTTGTTCAAATACGCATCCGGTCTTATTCATGTAGCCATCTCCTAATTGCAGATTAACGATCTTAAGAGCAACTGGCCACTGAGTCGTATCGGACGCCATTTGGCAGTAATCGACATTCAGCTTTCTATCTTTTTGAAGATAAGTTCTAAATGCTTGACCAATTAGCATGCGTAAACGTTGGAAATTTCCTCTTGCCTGATAAATTGAACCAGATATCTTAACATATTCCTCAGAATTAGATAACGAAATATTTTTTTCTGTATAACTCAGTAACCACCAAATACCATCAGTATCTAACTCAAAAACTTTTCCTTCCTCATTTGATATGTAATAACGAGCAAATGGATGGCCATAATACGTGTTATTATCTTTATAAATATGGTCTCCGACTTTACCTTGCTCATTTAGAAATTCACTCAAGTTTGAATAAAACTGCTCTAACATAAAGCTGTCTGGGATAAAATAGGAATCAGCGTCAAAACTTGAATAACATTTGAATCTATCTAACTCTGAATAACTTAGTTCGGTATTTGAATTATTGAATAAAGTTTCTGCATTTGCAGTTTTGGTAAATGCAAAGACGAAAAGAAAAATTAACACGAATTTGCATAATTTTTGCATTTTGGCACCGATTTAAACTTCTTTTAATTTTGTTTCAGTAATCTTAACTCTCTTTCCCTTCTTTCTAATAGGGCCTTAAAGTTAGTATTAAAATACTTATCAATTCGAGGTTTGATATAAACTAATGATACTAAAATAGCGATTAAGACTAAAATCAAAGTTATAGTAACGATTAACCACTGCGGAATTTTCCACCATTTTTCGTAAATAGAAGCGGCAAATAAAAATAACCAAATTTCAATAATAAAGAATACTTCTCCAGTTAAGACAGTTATAATCCATTTCTTTTTTGTAAAACGGCCCTCTTTTAAAAATATGGTTTCTACATAATAAAAGATGTACTGAATAAGCGGAATTATTAAAATCAAAGTTACCAAACTGCCCACAAAAACATAAGGGTTATTTACTATTAACTTAGGAAATCCTATTGAAACAAGTGCTAATGCAGTTGCAAAAACAAATATCATCAATCCAAAAATTGTTGTGTCTAACGTGCCAAGATTAACGGATTCTTCTATTTCGTCAAGTCGCTTAAGGATTAAAGCATCTCTTGGATTTTTAACCATGATTAAGTCGTTAAAGAAGACCTTTAAATTACTTTCTACAACCTGCTAATAGAAACTTCATCACTCATAGCTTTTTCCTTAAAAAGTCTTTTGTGAAGATTTAACTCTTCAATTTTGTTAACTTGGACATTCTTCGCCATGACATTAACCGTAAGCCTTTTTGACTTTTTTGGAACTAATCCGAATCTCTCCATAAGCCTCAGGTAAAAATCGTCTTCTTTTCTTAGCAAGTCTGCAGCGTGAAGTTTTTCCCTCGGATTTTCTTTCCACTCACTAAATATGCTAAAAATTGCTCGAACTCTTGCAATTCTGGATAATTGTATGTCTGTAAAAACATCTTCAGGTGTTTTAGTAAATACTTCCTTCTTCACCCTTGAACGTATTTCAACCAAATCCCTGTCTACTGTTCTGTGGCCCACTCTCAATCTTTTTGCAATCTCTTCAATGCGATAACCAGTAGTGGAAAGTAGCATTACAGAATTCTGCCTTTCAACCTTACTCTTGAAAGTGGTCATTTTATGCCATTTATGCCACTTTTAAATATATAAAACTATCATTTTGCGATATTAAACCTTCAGTTTTTGCAGAATCTGGTTGCCCTGTGGCGTGATTTTAACCCTGTCTCCCTTAGAAATAGTTACGGCATTGAACAGCTGGAGGTCCTTGCACTGATTCCTAATGGTCTTCCAGTTTGTATTGACCACCCTTTCAAGCTCACCATAGGAATGCTCCTTTCCATCACTGAGCGCTTGGAGTATGGCCTTTCTGATCTCACTGTAGACTCGCTTTGGCATACCACATTATTGTGGCAAAGTTTATATAGCAGTATTCCACAATATTGTTGAAAATGAAGTACCTCGCTGCAATCATAGCTATGCTGGTTCTTCTATCTGGCTGCCAAACTGCTCCAATGGAAACCGCTAAAGAACCGAAAGAAATAATGCTTCAAATTAATGACTTGCCAGAGGGTTGGACCATAGATTACGAACAGATAACTAAAGGATCTGATAGCTACAACAACCCAACAGTATCGTTAGAATACGGATGGCAAAAAGGATACCGCGCCGTCTACAAAGATCCAACAGAATCGTACGATCTTATGCAATTTGTAGACTACTACCCTCTTGAAAATGTTGTCAAAACATTCCGCGGGTCCATTGTACCCTACGATACGCAACAAGAGCTACCCGATCCGAAAATAGGCAAAATAAGTCGTGCATACAAAGGAATTCATAGCTTTCTCGGAACCAAGTACGAAATCGAATTCATAAAAAAGAACGTCCATGTTCTGTTAACAATGGACGGCGAAAATAATTACGAACTGTTAAAAAACCTTGCCAGAAAAGTAGAGAAAAAAATATGATCCCGCGTTCCGGCTACGATGCTATTGTTCTCTTAACTGCTGTTGTGTTAGCAATCTCTTTCTTAATCGGTGGTTGCACACAGCAAGCACCCGTAGCTGTGGCACCTAAGAATCAAAGCCTTCAGACAGCCCCTGTTGCTACTGCCCCAATCAGTGCATCAACCACAGATAAAGAGCCCGTGGAAATAGCCCTACAACTAAACGAGTTGCCAAACGACTGGAGAGTAATAAACCGTACCAATATTACGAGAACACAAATGGGTAAAGTCTTCCTGACATTGGGATGGCAAAGCGGGCAAACTATTCAGTTCTTAGATCCTCAACAGACAACAACGATAGTACAAGCTATAAGTATCTACCCCTTCGAAAACATAAGTCAAATACTTATTAAGAACAGGAGAGTAGAAGTATTGTTAGGATTGTTATATCCTTCTATGACATATGAAAACATAACCGACCCAGAAATAGGCAACGAAAGCATAGCATACAAAATTATAGATAAAACAAAAAAAGATTCACCAATTATCGGCTACCAGATAGAATTCTCTAAAGAAAATGCCTATGTCGAGATAGCTATTTTTGGAAAATCATTAGATTATGAACTGTTAAAAGCAATAGCATTAAAAGCGGCAGCTAAAATCACATAATGCTTGTGGCATTAAAAATGACACGATTTAATATGCAGAAAACCGGAATCGTCTTATTATGCCTAACTATTCTATTCATTCTTGCAGGCTGCAGTTCGCCTAATAACGCTACTGGAGAAGCTGTTAAACTTGATAATCAAACTGGCAAACTACCCGTAGTTAACTCCTCAGCTCAGCCAGCAACATGTAACCCCAATTGGCAATGTACGGCGTGGGAAAGTTGTAATTCAGGCGTACGTAGGAGAAGTTGCACTGACCTAAATGGTTGTGGAACGGATATGCCTGCTATTGTAGAACAATGCCAACAAGCTATTGCTCAGCAGCCCGATGTAAGTAAGACACCAGCTGCGGGTGAGCCTAAAACGGGTCCTGTGATAATAGAAAATTCTCCAACAGATTTAAAACAGCAAGCAAAGCAAGGAGAGGTTACACGTACAGTTGGCGGCATAACTCTTGCTCTAAAAAGCATAAAGTATGAGGTGAGAGGTTCCGATTACGCAGTGCTGACGGGCATACAATTTGCTTTAGTTAATGAAGGCAGCGAAACGATTAGTCCGAGAATAGCTGTTTATCTATGGGATGATAATGACAAAATAGAGAACAGTGCATCCGAAAAAACATACATAGAGGTTGACGGATACGCATTTAGAAAGGACGGCTTCATTATAAAAGATGCTACTGTAAGAATACCTTTTGATGATATAAACTTAACAAAACACATTAAATTATCTGCCATGGACGGCAGTTACTTTGACTCAAGAACCTTTATTAGCATACAGTACGACTTCTTGATAAAAAACCAAAGCAAAGCACAATAACTTAAGCCTTTCCCCTACTGCCAGTTCTTTTGCCTTTTCGGAACTTAAACATTTGATTGACCTACGGTTTGCCAGTGTTAAGATTCTCGTTAAGCCTTGAGTATAGGCAATGCATTCTTGTTAAATTTAGTATTATCATTAAGTATTGTTGATGATAGTGATTTTGATGTGTATATGATATATCCATCATCAACACTTCACAAAAATCTTGATAGTTCTTATTCGTTATTGGAAAGCAATGCTTAATACTCACTGTTAAAGTTGATAGTTACTCTATGTCCTATTATGGCTCGGAAGGACTGTTAATAGCTGCTGTGAGTTAATAGTTCAGCTCTTCCTTACCAGCTTGTTGTTGTCAACTACCTTGCAGTTAGACCGTACTTCCACATAGTCGTTCAGCAGTAGTCTGACTTCTGTGCTATCAACTCCAAGTGCGTCCATAATCTCATAAAAGATGACTGTTGGCTTTTCTGCAATCAGCTTATCTATCGCTTTGTATTGGTCTTGCACGATGAGCGAAGGGTCGTATACCAGCACTGAAGGTCTCTTGCTGGCGCTTTCGCCCTTTACGAACCTGAAGCCAGGCTGAGAGCCAACTTTCTCCATTAAGTGAAGTGCCCAGCCTCTGGACGTGCCAAAGAATTTATCCACATCGCTTGATGTAAGGCGCCCCCGCTTTTGGGCTTCCTCAGCCAGCTTGCCAGCTTTATCACTAAGCTTTTGCCTGACAGCCAACTTAGCAAGAGCCTCCAATCTTTCAAGTGTAACTTCAATTCTATCTAAACGTTCATTATCACTTCTCATTTTTAATCAACTCAAAGAATTCACGCCTTAGATGTTCGCGCAAGAACGTTGAAAGACCCATTCCTTTGTTTGTAGCTATCGCTTTGAGCGTTTTAAGCTCCTCAGAAGAAAGTTTTATGCTGGCCGTGCTGCACAGGCCAGGTTTAGAATACCAAAGCTTTAATATTCCTGACTTCTTAGGTTCGCTTGTCATTAACCATCATCTGTATCAGTTTGGGGCGTTTGCCGCGCCCTGAGCTTATTTCTTCTTCAAGCTGGTTAAGCCATTTACGCAGCTCTTGTAGGAATTCATCTATTGCCATTTGTTTTCGCCACATTTCTTAAGTAAAAACTCAACAGCTGCACTTAAACTTTTGATTTTCTCTCTTGCAGCAACCAACTTAAGTTTGGTATGAACATCTTCTTTGAGACCCACTTGCTTATATCTCGCTTCCATGGAATTAATGGAATACGATAAATTTATAAATAATATGTAACTACTAAACTTAGTAGTAAGATAAATGACGACTAAAGCATTTTTAAGGATAATCAAAAACGAACAAGTAGCAATTAAGCTATACGTTGAGCTGTTGAAAAACTGGCATAACAGCGTTAGCCTTTCACACTTCTGCTACAATGACAAAGGTAATGCTCGGCCTAACGTTGCGCATTATCTTTCCGAATGGCAAAGGGAGGGTTATCTGACCAGCACTCGTGTGGCCGAGCTTACAAAACGTAAAAGCAAGTTTGAGAAAAAAGAGGAATACAGATTGAATAAAATTAAATACCGTGCTAATACTAAAGCACTAATAGAGTATTGTGATGAAATTTTTTCTTGGGAACCAAAGAACAAAACCCTTCTTTTCCTCAATGCCCTATTTGATAATGATTTAGAAAGGTCTCACTTGCTAAGAGATATTAGCAAGCCACGCTTTAACATTTTTGAGCGATTACTTGCTAATATTAGAAACTTTTTGTTAGAAGAACTACAAAACTACTCCTCTTTCATTAAATATGTCAAAACTCTTGATAAAAATGGTGGGCGTTTATCGATAGAGAAACTATTGGTCAAATATCCAAAGATAATACCTGATATGGTTAGAGGGCCTTTTGCTGACCATAAAACTCTATTTTTTAAAACCGCTATAGAAGTAACTGAAGAACGCCTTGAAATATATCTTCCATCTCATGATATCATTGACGAAAGTTTTTTTAAAGAGATGGAGAAGCTATTTCCAGAATATTTCGGCATTGTTAGAGGACTGGCCAAACAGATCAAGGAAAAGGCTGCGTCTGCCGATTTAGAAAAAGGCATCCGTTTCGCTCTTATCCAACAGATGAAGAAAAGAAACAAAAGTTTCAATGTTTTTAAAGATGCTCAACAGAGCCTCTTGATGCGATAACTTTTTAAGCAGACTGGTGAAATTAAATCCAAAATGGATTATTCCTCGCTTATAGAAAAAATACGTAATAGTATAGCAATAGTTTATGTAGTTCAAGGACAGAATATGATAAGCAAGGGTAGTGGTTTTATCTTTTTTAAAAAAGGGATATTAGTAACATGCAATCACGTAATAACAAAACAGGATTCTAATATCTTAATCCAGTTTCCGGATGATCGTAAAATTCTTCAAACAAAGGTCATGATACGCGATGAAGAACACGATTTAGCATTATTGAAATTTGATGACCAAGTGAGAGAACCACTTAAAATAGCGGACACCGAGATAATAAAAGAGGGCATTCCAGTAGTTTTTGCAGGTTACCCCTTAAGTTTAGAATCATTAACAACTCATCAAGGGATTCTTTCTGGTATAATTACAGATGCAACAGGAGTTACTACTTACATGATAGATGGTACTGTTAACTCTGGGAATAGTGGTTGTCCACTTATGTCTGAAGATGGAAAAGTTATAGGAGTCGTTAATGCTAAAAGAATGGAACATTCAGATTTATTGACTAAAATTGGAGAACAAAAAACTGGAGCAGTATCTTTGCAAGGAGTGGATTTAGTAGAACTCTTTCAAGCGATAATAAACAATGTGCAGTTAGGCATCGGGTATGCTATTCCTTGCACATATGTTCCAAGACCACATGGTGTGGAGCAAGAGGATATAGCGGAGGATAAAAATGAGTGAGTACATTTTTAGATCAAGCGGAACTTATTTAGGGTTTATAAGTAATGGATCTCTTTTTTCAAGAGATGGAGAATATCTTGGTTGGGTTGAAGGTAAGTTTGTATGGGATTCTTCCGGGCAATTTCGTGGAGAAATCAAAGAAATGAATAACAATAAGTATATTTTGAAAAATATCTTTTTAATTCAACCTATTCCTAAAGTTCCAAAAGTATGGCCTGTATCACCGGCTCCTCCTGTTCCCCAAGCGAACATAATGCCCGTCTTCTTGCCAATAGGATTAAAAGACGCTTTTTAGTCAATTCCTAATAAACGCCACAACATTTATAAAAGCTTGTCGCTATAGCTGCTTCAGCCAGACCAATGGTGGTTTGACTTTTCTGAAGGTTCCTCGGACGGGGCACTTCTCTTTTCCTGGACAATCTTTATAAGCTAAACGTTTTGTCGTGGGTTGATAAGGGAGCGTAGAGCTCCCTTATTGCCGGGAGTGGGCGATCCGGTGCGCCTACCTGTCTCGAAAACAGGTTTCCGAAAGGATATCGGGGTTCAAATCCCTGTCCCGGCGCTCAACCTTCTTTGGCAAGCACAAGCCGACAGCAGTCGGCTGTGCAGTCCTGCCAAAGCAGGACTTGCAAAGAAGCTTGACCAAGCCCAAATCGAGAGCTCTCGATTGGGCCCAGTCGTCTTGCAGACGACTTGGGAAATCCACATAGCGGCGGGCAGGTCCCAAGCCGAAAGGCGCGGACACCTGTCCCGGCGCTTCCTCCTTTCAATTCATAAGCTTTTTATACTAATTTCAAACTCAAAAGCGTTCAACAATGGTATCCGGCAAGGAGTCTGCAAAGAAGGAGCTGGCAGTGGCTAGTCCGGCTGGTAGCAGCGGAACGTCAATAATAAAGAAAGTGCTTGCCAACAAAACTGTGATGATAGCGTTGGCTGCGCTTGTTGTAGTAATCCTGTTGGTTATCTGGCCTTTCCACGAATTGGACACTGCGAACAAGATTGTCAGCGGGATATTCTCACGCTCACTTGACAAGCTTGACACCTGCAAGGGTTTTGCAGACCTGGCAGCGAAAAACGACTGCTACAGGGAACTGGCTTTCTCTACAAACAACACCAAATTCTGCGACAGGGTGTTTAACGCTTCAAAAATAACCGAAAGCTGTTATGCCAAGCTTGCGGTGGAGGCCAACAGTAAGAATGCCTGCAACCAGATAAAAGACGTAAAAGCAAGGGGCTTTTGCCTGCACGAACTGGCAATTAACAAGGTAGAAACGCCCCTTTGCGGCAATATCGATGACAAATCATGGAGGAACGACTGCTACCGCCAGCTTGCACTTCTAACAGGGAAGCCAGACGCATGCTCAAAGATAGAAGATAACACAGGAATGGCCGACTGCTACCTGGGACTTGCCAAAAACATTACTTCAGGGCCAACCTGCGCCTATATTCTAGACCAATCAATGAAAGATGCGTGCTTCTTGGAAATTGGCTCTGTTAATGGTGACAAGCTGCTATGTGCTGAAATAGAGGAGCCATCTACAAGATGGACCTGCTATCACAGGGCTGCAGTGATTACTGGGGAGATAGGGCTATGCAACAAGATCCCGGTAAATCTCAACCATAACTGCTTTAATGCTGTAAAGAAAGCGTTTCCCGGGTTAGCAAACAGCAGCTAAACTATTGTTCTGAGTCGGCCGGCTGCTCCCTTTCCTTAACGTATGCCTCAAAGGCAGTCTTGAGCATGGTAATTATGACCGGCCCGACAACAAAGCCCACCAGGCCAAAGAAGTTTATCCCTCCGATAATGCCGAGGAAAACAAGGGCAGGGTGGATTCTTGCCTTTCTGCCAATTATTCTAGGCTTCAGCACGTTATCAATACCGCTGACTAGGAGCAGGCCATAAAAGAACAGGCCAAGCCCCCTAAGGAAGATAAGCCCTTCGCCTGAGTAATAGCCGCTGGCCATGAGAAGCAGCGATGCCGGAAACCACACGATGTAAGGCCCAAGAAAGGGAATCAGCGAAACTATTGCCGTGATAATTCCCCAAATAATCGGTGATGGCACGCCAAACAGGTAAAAGCCCACTCCGGCGAGCATGCCCTGCAGCAAGGCAACAATGACAGTGCCGTAAATCACGGCAGAAGCAACCTGGCTGAACTGCACTATAAGCGCGTCCTGTCTCTGCTTCCTGACCGGCAGTATGTTCTTGACTGCTTCAACAAACTTTGTTCCGTCCTTGAACATGTAATACATGATGAAAAAGACAATGAATAGGTTAAGGACAATGGAAGGCAGGGAAAGTATGGCCTGGGTTGTCCTGTTGACAATGTACTCTGTTCCCTTGCCAAGGGTGTTTGTGAGGACGGCCTTGACTTTAGGGCTTGCATCCTTAAGATTTGGAGGTATCAGCTGGCACAGGCCGTCTCCCCCGCACTGAATCGCCTTGCTACCGCCCTCGATGTACTGCTTCGCAACAACAAAAGCAACCGATACCTCGTTTGAAAGCTTGTTCACCACAAAGAACGACGGCACAGTGATAAGCAACAGGATGACCACGGTGATAAGCAGCGCAGATACGGTCTTCATCCTAAGGCGGGAATAAACTGCCCCGTACACCGGATAAAAAATATAGCTAAGAATGATGCCTGCCAGCACTGTTTTGAACAGTGACCTGAGTATCAGAGCGGACAGGAATGTAAGCAAAATCAGAAGCACAACAGAGTAGCGTATAGTAAGCTTGATGCCCATCACCTTCCGATTCTTGCCATGATTTGGTTTTCGTAACTGGCTCTTAACAAATTTTCTCAAATTTTGCAAAACCTGACCCCTTTAACATTATAAATCTTTTGCACATTAAGAACCCAAGTCGGCTTGCGCCGCAAATCGGCAGCAGCCGATTGCGCATTCCGCCTTGCGGAATTGCGACTGGGCCCAGTCGAGTTAGCTTCGTTTTAGAGACGAAGAATGTCGCCTCGCCGGCGACATATGCTCGACTTGGGGGTTGAGTGGGCTCGCCCAGACATCCTCACTGGCGTTCGGGGCACAAATCGCTGATGCGATTGTGCCCAGTCGGTTTTTCACCGACTTGGGCATTGCCGCCGGGCGCCAATATTCGAACTGGGGACATCTTCCACGTCAAGGAAGCATCATAACCACTAGATCACGAGCCCGAAAAACACCTAAAGCTCCGAAATTTTGACAGCAGCTAACAATTTATAAAGCTTTTGCGGCTTTTTATCTCAAGTTATTACAACTTTCCTATTTATTGTTACCTGTGCTGCGAGCAAAAGAAAGAAACAAAAAAGAAAAAAAATGCCCAGCGCTTAATTACAAAGACATTGCGCGGGTTTTGTTATCTGCGCTCGGCAAGCCCGAAAATCTGCTTCAGCGCCACGACGATTGTAGCTGGCACCATGAACACAAGGATTGAGTCAAGCATTGACCCCAGGTAAGTGCCGAGCGGAGCAACAACCTCCCTGAGGACGTTGCTGCCGAGAGTTGCTACCAACGCGAGCGAGACAGCCGCAAGCAGGAACGAATTTGTCTCCTTTGTGGTAATGTTAAGAAGCCCGACAATTATACCCAGCAGCAAAAGGAACGACGTTACAGTCTGATTAGACCTGTCAGGCATGAACGCTCCTGTAAGCAGGGCAACAACTACGCCTAGCAAGAAAGCCCAGCTTCCAACAGACTGCAGAGAGCTATTAGAAGGTATAATTGTTGATTTGGACTTGGCCATTTTTTGCAACCTCCTTTTTTCCTACTATTTCCTATTATTCACGGCCAGTCAACCTGGCCATAAGCCTTTCAGTCTCCTTATTTCAGCAGTATTTAAACTTTACGGTAGAATTACGCATAAACTGAAGCTGCATAAATCAGAAGGTGCACTTACATAACAGGCTCAGAGTGCCCGCCGATTGCTGTGGTTGAGGTGATTAACTCTTTAGAGCCCGTGCGAACACCACCCTTCTCATTTTCTTTATAGACCACAACAGCCGGAATGTGTTCAGAAAGCTGAGTCAGCTGCAGTGAAATTTTCCGTACCTTTTCAAGAATCTCTTTGAGCTCCCAGTTAAGCATCCCTTCGCGCTCCTCGGCAAAGGCAATCATTGACAGGCGCTTGTGCAGCTCTTCAAGGTACTTGAGATGCTCAAGGCACTCTGATTTCTCGCTGTAGTTGCGTGTTTCAGCGCAGCGCTCAATATCCGCAACGCTTCGCAGCTCATAATCAGGCACTTCGTAAGCCTTCCTGCCATAGCTCTTTGTAAAGTCACTCAGCGAGTATCCGAATTCTGCGTCGTAATCCTCCAAAGCCATTCTTATCGCCCCAGCACAATCTCCAAAACCTGTGCATAATATCCCGTGGAAGCAACTGGCATCCTGTTGCTGTTGCCAAAGAAACCCAAATCGCAGCAGCCGATTGCGCCCAGTCGCAGTAGCGACTTGGGAAACGTAAAACTATTCGACTAATGCCCCTGTAGGCTTATAATCATAAATAACTTTGGGTTATAATTTATAAACATTATAAAAGAAGCTGATTTTATAAAAAGGCTCGGAATCTATTTAGTCCTTTGCTACGGAATTCACAATCCTTAAATATGCCCTGCTTAGCTGAAGGGCTAATGAGAATTCAAAAAGCAGCCGCTGTCATAGTCATCATTGCTGTTGTAGCCGCAGTTTTTCTCGCTATCAGTAATTCGAAGAGCAGGACTAATCAAGGGCAAGGTGATAAACATATGAACGCAGCTACAGTTATCATTGAAACAAACAAGGGAAAAATTGAGGTAGAGCTCTATCCCGACAAGGCCCCCATAACAGTAAAAAACTTCCTTGACTATGTCAACGAGGGCTTTTATGATGGCACAGTCTTTCACAGGGTAATCCCCGGATTCATGATACAGGGAGGAGGGTTCACTCCTGATGGCGCACAGAAGCCAACGCACGAGCAAATAAAGCTGGAGTCAAGCAATGGCCTTAAGAACAAAGTTGGAACAATAGCCATGGCAAGGACGAACATCCCTGACAGCGCCTCCAGCCAGTTCTTCATCAACATTGCAGACAACAGTCCCCTCGACTACAATCCTGGAAATGACGGCTACGCAGTCTTCGGGACGGTAACGAAAGGCATGGACGTAGTTAACGCCATCGCCGCAGTCAAGACCAGCAGCCGCGGCCCGTACGACGACTGGCCTATAGAGGATGTTGTGATAAAGAAAGTGTCGGTGAAGAAATAAAGCCTCTGCGGGGACTTGCACCCCGGACCTCGTCCTGATTGGTCAACCGTTTTTGGTTGAGCTTTTGTTCGCCCACAGGCGAATAAAAGATCATACCAAGGACGCGCGCTACTGCTGCGCCACAGAGGCATAAGGGCACTCACTTCGTTCGCGCCCTTATCAACCTACTAAACCTTCGCATATGCAAATGATTTTTAAAGGTATTTGTCAGAAAAGCCGCTTATGGCAAATCTGAAGACTGTCATGATTTCCGCATCCGTGCTGTCTGCTGTCTTCTTTTTTTTAGCCTTTGGTCTAACTAACCTGGTTCATAAATCTGATAATGCCACAGGCGCAACCCAGACTGCAAATGACAGGGCTATTGTAACCTTTTATCCTGAGTCGCTCATAATAAACGCTGAAGTTGCCGATAATGAAACAGAGATTGAAACAGGGCTCATGTTCAGGAAATCTCTCGGGAAGAATGAAGGCATGCTTTTCGTTTTCCCGGATTCAGCCGTGAGGAATTTCTGGATGAAAAACACACTGATACCCCTCGACATCGTGTTCATTTCCGAAGACTTCACCGTGGTAAAGATTCACCACGCCATGCCATGCCAAGCAGACCCATGTCCGCTCTACAACTCAGGGCAGCCAGTCAAATACGTCCTTGAAGTGCATGAAAACCTTACCACGGCATACGGAATCAAAGAAGGCGGCAGCAGGGTTGAGATAATAAGATAAGAATAAGATTTGAATGCGTTTCTGATCAACGCGTTTTCTTGTCAACCTTCTTTCAAAGCCGTTTTTGGTCAAGCTTTTTGCGAACCACTGTGAGCAAAAAGGTTGAATGCGGGGGAAGGGATTTGAACCCTTGAAGGGACTAACCCACAGGATGTCCTCCGGCAGATTTTCTGCCTGGCTTAAGTCTCGCAGACGATTTTTCGTCTCCTGCGCATTTAGCCGGGCTTTGCTACCCCCGCGTGTGACCCCTTTGCGAAAGCGGTCAATCGGAACCCAAATCGCTGCTGCGATTGGGCCCAGTCGACGCAAGTCGACTTGGGAACCGACGACTGCCTGCAAAAAAGGTCAATCAGAAAATGATTGATGCAATTTATAAAGGTTGTTGAGGCCGGTGAGCGCCCTCATAACTCTAAGAAAACTTCGGTGCCCTGAACCTTCACTTTGTAAGTCTTCAGCTTTTTGCTGGGGTCAAACTCTGTTTCGCCGCTTTTCAAGCTGTAAACCCAGCCGTGCCAGGGGCATTCAACAGTAAGCTCGGACTCATTCACGAAACCTTCCCCAACAGGTCCGCCCGCGTGAAGGCAGGTGTTGTGAGTAGCATAGAAGCTGCCATTTACATTGAAGACTGCTATCGGCTCGCCCTTCACTTGAACAATCTTGGCAGTCCCGGAAGGAATGTCACTCACAGAAGCAACTTTGACAAGCTCGCCCATTTTAATCACAAAACCCGGAAAGTTGCGGAATATTTAAGTGTTATGATTAACGCCCCGCAAGCACGGGTTCTGGCAAAGGGTTTGCGCTTTTAGGCAGTAAAGGCAGCTCGCGCAACTCATAGTCAAATGGCGCTTTTAGCCTTATCTTTTGTTCTAATGAATCAATGCGGCCTTTCAGGTATTCTGCAAAGTCAGGGATCTCGAATTTTCGTTGTGACAGATAAAACCCTAAAGCAGTATGGTATGCCTCCCTTGCGTTCTCCAGCTGCGGAACGACTGCTTGCGGTGAAGCTTGGTCATTAAGTCGCCTTTGGGCATCAAACTCATATGCTTCTCCGACTGACTTCATGCCGAAGGCATCTCCTGTTTCATCATAAAGCCTTCGCATTGCTACAATAAGGTTCATTTGCTCTTCAGGGTTTAGTTCATCCAGTTGCCTGTCAAATATTCCGAAACCTAACTGCTCTTCCAAGCTCCTTTCAGCAGTTCTTCCCTGCCTTCTTACACCTACACCAACAAGATCTTTGCCCATCATGTCGTGCTTGTTATGCGAACAACCCATTGTTAAACCTTTACTATATACTATATTGAGCAACAGAAATCCAAAACCAAAACATTTATATATCAGTATACTAAAGGGGGTAGTTCCACTATTGGTGTGGATATTAGTATACTGACGTCGGTTACGCTTCCGGCAGATTTAACAATTAAATTGATTGATTTGGTTATTGAGAGGTGGGCAGGATGGGCATTGAAGAAATTCAGAAAGTTAACGCGCTGGCAAGGGAATTAATGCGGCATAACATAGTGCAAACATCAGATGAGGCCATGCTCAGGGCACAGGAGATGCTCAGGGGCGATTCTGTCAATTCAATGACGGATGCCATAACGTCTAATACATCAATAGGAAAGTCAGAGCAAGCTTACGCTAACCACCAAGTCATGTCTGAACTGAACATGGACATAAGGTCGCTTGGGGTGAGGTTTGACGCTATTGTAAGGGAAGTGCTGACGCTTAAGGATGAAATTAAAAAGCTTGGCGGAGGCCTTGGCGACGTCAGCAAGCAGATTAACAGGATGTCTGTCCAGCAACCGCAGCCAGTGGCTAGCGTGGTGGAAAATCACGCAGTCCATGCAGCAGCTGAACCAATGCCGCAGATGCAAACGCAGCAGACCTTTGCAAGAGAGACCGTAGCTATGCAGCAGACGCTTGAGAAGCCAAGGGTTTCTTCATCCACGGCAAGGGCAGGCAGGGAAGAGTTCAAGCCAGAGGACGTTGCTATCGAGAAGATATTCTACTTTGGCAAGTAACGATTGGATTTCTTTGTTCTTTTTCTTTCATTACTTTTTTACTTTTTTTCTATCTCTATAATAATGGTGTGATCGTGGTGGCCTCCATTGAAGGGCAAATATATTCTCCAGAAACAAAACGTTTATATACTAGTTGTAACTACTCGGGAATTAATAAATTGATTTTTGTCAATTAAACTAAAAACAGTTGGGGGTTGGCTATACAATGAAAAACGTCTTCAAAAGTGTTTTGTTTATGTTGGTTCTTGTTTTGTCAGCGGCTTTTGTAAGCGCTGGCGCAGACCCCGTTCTTACTGACCCTGGCGCAAAAAGCGTCAACGAGGGCTCGCTCTTAAGCATTTCTTTGACATCAACCAGCCCAGATGTTGGCGGGTACACAAATTTCACGGCATGCTTGCTATCACCTAACACGGCAGCAGGGACATGCGCTGGCAGCAAGGTACCATTTGCTATTGGCACCACAACTGCAAACATTACAAACCTCAGCAATACAGCTGGCCAGTTCAACTGGACACCGGACTTCACGCAATCAGGCACTTACTTTTTCAACTTTAGCACCTCTGATGCTGATCCAACAATAAGCACAAAAGTAGTTACTGTAACCGTTGTTGACGTTCCTCCAAAGCTTACTGCGACTGCAACATTAACATTGGGCGGTGACAATCAGGAAAGAAGCAACCCAAGGCACGACACAGAAGATAAGAGAGAAATCAATGTAACGGGAACAATTACAATAAAGAATGACGGTCCTGAACAGCTAAACGACCTTAAGGGCGTTGTAAGTGTTGCAAGCGGCTTCACAGAAAGCGACCTGAAGGTTAACTTCACATTTCCAAAGACCACATTGGCTGTTGGCGAAAGCATAACAGTACCGGTCAGCGTGAGGGTGCCCCAGAAGCTTGATGGCGTGAACAGGGCACTTTCGGCTGTGGCTGTTAACGTTGCCTCAGTAACATTCAGCGCAACTCCTGCCGTAACTGGCGGCTCTGTGAGTGGAGCTACCAGGCTTGACTTAAAGGCGGAAAACAACCTTGAGATAAAGGACGTCAAGGTCAGGTTTAACGGCGAGTCAGAGTCTGTTGATAACGATGACACAGTAGATAACATGAAGCCAGGCCAGACAGTTGAATTTGAGATAGAGCTCGAGAACAGGTTCAAGGAAAAGGAAGACGTTACTATTGAAGACATAGAACTCAGGGTTGTAGGCAACGGCGAGCTTGACATTGACGAGGACGAGGACGTTGGAGACCTTGGGCCTGAAGACAAGGAAACGATAAAGCTGAGCTCTGTAATTGATGACGAAGCTGACGACGGCACTTTTGACGTTGAAATAACAGTCGAAGGCGTTGACGAGTTAGGCGCAAGGCACGGTGAGAAGTGGATAGTCAAGTTCGAGATTGAAAGGAAGAGCCACGAGATAGAAATAAAAAGCCTGACCCTCAACCCTGCAACAGTAAGCTGTGAGAAGGAAACAAGGCTTTCCGTCGACATAAGAAATTCAGGCAGAAGGGATGAGGACGAGGTCTTTGTCAGAGTGGCAAGCCCTGAGCTCGGCTTTGGTGGAGTGAGCGACAAGCTTGACGTTGACGAGGACGATGAGGAAACAGTAAACTTCAACGTTCCAGTGCCTGAAACGGTTGCAAGGCCTGCAAACTACAGGATAACTGTTGACACGTACTTTAACACTGGCACTAAAAGCAACAGCGACGTTGCGCTTCTAAGCGTTCAGAAGTGCGCTCCAGCTGAAAAGGAAGAGCAGCCTCCTGTTACAGAAGAGCCTGCAGAGCAGCCTCCTGTCGTTGTTGTTCAGCCGCCTGTTGTTGCGGAGAAGCCAGTAGCCCCTCAAGCTCCAGCCAAGAAGTCATTCCTTGAAACACCACAATACGTGGCGTTGCTTGTATTGGCTTATGTGGTCGTGCTTGGCGGCGGTGCAACTTTGCTGCTTAAGATACTGAGAAAGCCTTGAACATATAAACTGGGCTTTTTTCTTTATTTTTTTATTTTTCTTATCCAAACTAGGGCGGCTGGCTTTGCACAACTCTTAAAAATCAAGGCGGATTATGCAGTACGGTTTGCACAATGCTAACATACAAGGGCACACTATCGCTGTACGGCCCTGTCCAACCAAGCGGTTTAGAAAACCCCAGCCTGATTATTGAGACTATGGGGCCGCTAACTGCCGAAGTGCTCGAATCAATAGGAAGCGGCATTTCAACTGCTGTAGCAATGCGTGACTTGTCGATGAAAGTTCTAGATGCACTAATGCCTTCGCAGTCTTCAGTAACTGACGACCCAGCAACTGGCGAACGGTTGTGGGGATACTTTAACGGAAAGGTGTTTGCCAGGTTCTTTCCAAAAGCTCTCCAAGGCACTACAGTTCAAGCTTACCTGCGAGACTACCCCTGGATTGGTGGTTTGAAAGCAGAAGTCCAGCAATCAGACCATCTGGGCTTAAGCACGAATTATATGGCTTTAAGCGTTGAAGCCCAAAGTTCAGATGCGCAAACACTTGCGAATTTTAAAGATTCATTAGAAGCAGTGGTAACTACGCTTCCAATAACGGAAAGAACTAACCTAGTTCGTCTTATTCTGGCCAGGTAACCTCAGAACCTCTTTGGCTTCCTTGTCTTGAACTGCTTGTTAATGAACTCGTCAATCCTTTCCACGAAACCCTGAGCCTCCTTAAACAGTGTGTCAAGATAAGCGCCCTTAATCTCCCTAATCTCGCGGTGCATTATCTTTTTCTGCAAAAGGTAAAGCTTGTTCACAATCACAGCATACTTCCTGTCAAGATGATTCGGCTTGACAAGCTTCTCCTCCAGTATGAATGCCACATGGTCCGGGCTCGGAGGCGTCTCGCCAAGCATCATAAGCGCAGCGTGGGCAGCGTCAATGACCGCCCAGTACATGTCAATGACAGCCTGGAGGACGTGCCATTTCGCGTTGTGCAAAGTCCTGGGAGCCCTCGCAAAGTAAGTCCACACAGCCTCCTCGCTAGGCCTTATCCTGCCCCTCATCAGCAATGCCCGGAGCGGGTCGAAAAAGCCGGTATCCAGCAAGGCAACGCCATCGCGCAGGATGTTCATGCCAATCGGATCGCCAGCCCTGATGTACTCCCAGAACGTGCTAAGCTTAATTGTAGTGACGTGAAGCCTCGTTGACACGTCAGTAACCATCTTCTCAACAATAATCCTGTAAGCCTCAACAAGCTCCTGAGTAGGGGTTACGGTAACGTCATCAACAACAACAAGGATATCAACATCGCCTGCCTTGCTGGCAATGTGCTTTGCAGTGCTGCCAAAAACAACTATTGCCTTGAGAAAGTCGCCAAACTCGCCGTGCATGCGCCTTGCAAACTCGTAAGCAATCTTCAGCTCTTCCTTATTGTAGCCCTTAATGTTAGGATTTTGCTGTTTTGGAACCTGAAATTCCATGATTTGCCCTCTTTTTTTACTCTGCTGACGAGTGTGATGGCTGCAATTGCCGTCAAATGGCGTCTGCAAGCGTCTGCAGCTACAGCTAACAGCCATAATCCCAATCCGTATTTAAAAAAGTATCGTTAGACTTCGAAAAGAAGGCACTTTACATAAAGTTATTAAAATGCGGCAGCTGCCCCTAGCATAATGTACGGTGCCTACCTAACCCAATCCGGCAGAGGCTATTCTGGCCACAACAGCTATTCAGCTTCTGGGCTTGAGAATGCAGTTCAAAGAGCTTACACTGGCAGCCGCAATAGCGGCAGCAACAACAGCGTTCATGCCAGAGAGTACAGCATGAGCTATGTTGCAATGAAAGCTACACTGAACCCGTACTCCTCAATCTACTCGGAAAGCAGCCGAAGTTCTTCATCGTGCCTGTCAGTTTCAGGAAAAGATTCGGCAACAACGGTAAGTAATGGAGCTATTTATCATTTACAACCTGCACTGTTCCTCAACCGCAACAGGCCAAAAACCCGCTTTATCGCGGCTGCCGTTGAACTATCCGAATTCATCAAAGAGGCATTTGCAAAGATGATGAATAAGGCGTTGCCTGAAGACATAACTATGACAGTAGCTACGAGGGAATTACTTCAGCAGTTGCATCTCCAATTCTTAAACCCTGCAGTTGTTGGGCTCTCGCTCAACGGCAGTGACAGGGAAATATTTGCAGTGGCTGGAAACATGGATGAGGTAATGCTCGTAATCGGGCACGAGCTTGGGCACGTCCTTACCCCAATGCTAAGCAACGTGCAGGCAGAGGAAGCCAAGGCTTTCGCGTTCGAAATGGCCTGGGCGCAAACAATCTTCGCCAATGACATCGCAGGGCTCAGGAACAGCATAAACTCTGCAGCCTTGAACATCAAACCTGCTGCAAACGGCATTCATGACCTCGCCTTTGCGTTTGTAAAGGCAGCAACCGTGGCTGGAAAGGAGCCGCTATCTCTGCATTCAGAGCTTTCCTTGCAACAGCAGGATTTCAGCAGCGAATTTGAAGAGTTACAGCAGCCATCGCTTCAGCCAATTTCATACGTTTCCCTAACCAACTCATCAACTCCGAGTTACCACAGCGGCGGCTACCTAAATAGGAGCAGCGTACAAAACGTGCCATGGCTGCAAAACTTCACATGGGCAGACCTCGGAACGGGGGTTTATGGCATGTACATACCGCTGACTGCCTCAATCTTCATGAACGACCGCTTACTCAGAACTGATTTGGAGCAGTTCCACAAAACACTGGGCCACGAATACATACTCCACCATGTAATGCAGCTGCCGGACAACTATGTCACCAAGATACTGGAGGACACTATTTTCTGGGTTGATGAAGACAAAGATAAGTACAAGCAGTGATGTAAATAACGCCAGGCCAGGGAACTTCGCTTCTTCAGCAGAAGCTTCGAACCCTGATGTCCTTGGGGGACAACCGTTTTTCAGACGGTCGCAGGTACCACATCCCGCCTGCCTGGCGTGCAGCAGACGTCTGCCGCAACAAAAAAATGAAATTCTAAGATTGATATGCCTTGCCCTTCAAAAGTTGAAAAATATTCGGCATATCCAGAAAGATTGCGGCAGGTGTCATAAAGTTTTCAAAAAATTATCAAAAAGCCGGAAAATTTTCAAAAAAGCCGGAAAATCTCGACGAAAGATTTAAATATAAGCATCCTTTATGATGTAACGTCCTTGGGAGAAACCTTCGGGTGTGGATACCACATTCTGGAACCCGATTTTCTTTATTTTTTTGTTTTAACGTTGGTTTGATTAAGAAACTTTATTAACCACTTCACTAGCTAAATAAGCCATGATAAAAGCCGTCCTGTTCGACCTCGACAACACCCTGATTGACTTCATGAAGGTAAAGAAGAGCAGCGTTGACGCTGCAATTAATGCAATGCTCGCAGCAGGGGTCAAGGTGAAGAAGAAAAAGGCAGAAAAAATACTTTACTCCCTATACAAAAAACACGGAATAGAGCACCAGCAGATATTCCAGAAGTTCCTCAGGGCTGTTCTTGGGAAGATAAGCTACAAGGCGCTTGCCGAAGGCATAGTAGCATACAGGAAGAAACAGTCAGGAATACTCCAGCCATACTCTGATGTCGTTCCAACGCTGAGAAAACTGCGTCAGCAGCGGCTGAAACTTGCCATAGTGTCAGACGCTCCAAGGATGAGGGCGTGGCTCCGCCTGGTTGAAATGGGCATTCAGAACTATTTTGACGCTGTGGTGTGCTTTGAGGACACCGGCCGCTACAAACATACCGGGTTGCCATTCAAGCGCGCACTAAAGCTCCTCAAGCTGAAGCCGGAGCAGTGCCTGATGGTTGGCGACTGGCCAGAGCGCGACATTGTGGGAGCCAAGAAGCTCGGCATCAGGACTGTTTTTGCACGGTACGGAGCAACGAAGGCCATCATGAAGTCAGGGGCCGACTTTGAGGTTGACTCTGTGAAAGACGTTGTTGCCGTCGTAAATAGACAAAAGTCCAAAAAAACGCAAAACATTTAAATATAAGTGGTATTTTCTTAGACTTATGAGATTTTCAAAAACAGAATTAAAAGTATTATGGCAGATAGCTATGGGGAACAGGCAAGTTTCTGAAATAGCTTTAGCCCTGAACAAAGACAAAAGCCGGATCTACCGAATTCTGAAAAGCCTTGAAAAGAAAGGCTTTGCAGCATTAAAGAACGGCGTAATCACTCCTTCGGGAAATACGGGTCTGAATATTCTTCTCCAAGAACTCTCAAGGCAGCCGAATATTATTGAAAGCCTGTCCGGGTGCGGCATAAAGCTGTTTACGGCAATCATCGAGCCTAAACCTATCCCAAAAATAATCAAAGAAACGGGCATAAAAAGAAGCACTGCTTTCCATAAATTAAAGGAAGCTTCAAGAAACAATTTTGTAAACATGTCTGAGGGAAACTATTTCTTTAACGGAAAGATTTGGCCAAAAGTTAAGGAGTTTCTGGTCGAATTGAAGAAACACGAGGAAACAGTTGATAAAAGAGTTCCTCCGGGATCAGTTATTTACTACAAAAATGAGAAGGAGATTGTTTTTTCGACCAAAATTGAATGTGATGCCATGTTCACTGGCTTTTCTGCCTATGAGAAATTTGGCATTAAATTGCTTCCTATAGACCACACGTACTATCTTCCAAAAAAAGCTCTGGCTAAACAGGAAGTATTTCTGCATTCCCTGTATAGGGCAGAGAAAGAAGGGGATGCAAGAGACTTTATCTTCATTGCGCTTTTCTATCTTAAGCACAAAAGCGAGCTAAAAGGCATCAAGCATGAAATAATTTGCAATATTAATAAAATTCTTCAGGGTGAAAAGGTCAAATACTATCCTACTCTTGATGAGATAAAAGAAAGGGCTGGCGTATATGATATCAAACTTTGAGCCGTTGGATGAATTGTTCAATGTGCTGAACAAAGTATTGGGCGAGAAGGTACATTTCTATGTAATCGGTGGAGCCGTCATGCTGTATCATGGCCTAAAGGTTGCAACAAAAGATATCGACATTGTTGTTGACAGCAAAAAGGAATTCCTCGAAACAGAAAAAGCGCTTAAGAAAACAGAATTTACAACAAAACTCCCTTCAACAGAATACAAGAAATTTGATCTCAACCAGATATTCATTAAAGAAGGTTTCAGGATTGACTTGTTTCAAAGGACGGTGTGTAGTGGGTTCATTCTTTCTGAAGGGATGAAGAAAAGGGCTCAAAAAGTAAGAGACCTAGAGCACCTCACAGTTTCTTTATGCTCAACAACAGATATTTTCCTGTTCAAAACATTCACAGAGCGTGAAGGAGATATAGCTGATTGCATTTCACTTACTCGAAGTGCAATTGACTGGGATATGATGCTTGATGAAATAGATAAGCAGATGAAAATCTCTGGAAACAAGGTTTGGATTACTTACATAGGGGAGAGAATGGACTTACTTCTTGAACGAGGCGTAAGGATACCAATAATTGGCAAAATTGACCGGCTAAGAGAGGAGTATTTTGCCGAAGCCGAAAAGAGGCTAACAACTAAAAATTAAAAGGTTAGGAGCGGAACGTGGTTATGGAAGTTGCAAAAAAAGCTTTCGATTTCTCGCAAACAATAATCGTTACTATTTAGTAGTTAAAAACCGAAAGATTTATATACGGAACTTTCCAGAATAGATCCAGAATAAGGGCAGTTTAGGGGTTAAAAGATGACTAAGGGAATATCTGCAACTGAGGAAGGAAGGTTTAACAAGCTTGCAGATGGAATTGCAACGCTACTTGGCGGGCTTGCTGCTGACGCATATTCGCAGGAAGGTGATGTAGGCAGAGGCGTCTCAGATTCGCTGCAATTTGGCGGCCGCTTCCCTGCATTTCTCCAGATGTACGTTGACAAGCATGTTTACTGTGGCATAAAGGAAGGCCCGTACGCCGCATTCAGCGAAGCAGTCCACGAAGCTGACAGGCAGCTTTTGCCAGCCATTGTTAAACAAATCAAGGAGCGCGGCATCAGGACAGTATACTCCCTAGGCCCGACTCCTGAACTTGATGCAGAACTTCTTAAGATGCTTGCTGAGCAGAACATTCCCGTAAGGTATGTTGCTGTTGACATAAGCCCTTCAACGCTTTTCAAGGCAAAGGACAAGATATCCGATCATATTGGCACGCATAGAGGCAGCGAAGTGACCCTTGACGAAATCCTTGGCAGCTTTGAGAGCATTAGCAGCAGCGAGAAGTCCTTGGTCATAATGACCGGCGTAACAGTGTCAAATTATCCTGATTCGCTATGGGAGGTTGCGGCCAGAATTGCCAGGCCCGGAGGGCTTGTAATCGCCGACTCTGGCACAACCCCCGAACATTCACGTAAAGAGTCAGCATACTGGAAGAAGTACTGGATGAGCATGTACAACGCCCCAGCGCATAGGAAAATGCTGATGAATGGGCTGGAACAGCTTTTGCCAGACATTTTCACTCCTGAAAACAGGCACAAGTGGCAGCTAAGGGTCCGCTACGTGCCACGCACCGGCAGCGAACAGTGGCGTGAGAGGCCCACAACCCCGAGGATACAGGATGAGGTGCGCGTCAACAATGAAATGGATGTAAGGTGGGCAGGTAGGGAGTACCGCCTCATGCCGTCGCAAACTATTGTGCCGGTAGTTTCGTGCAAGCCGGACAGCCTTTCTTTCCTCACCAAGGCATCAGAGTACGGCCTTAATCCGGTTGCCGCAAAAGAATACTCCGTTAATTACTCAATAGAGGGTGGGCCTAAGGCGGGAGCAATCTCCGCCCTCTTCGTGGTCAAGTAGCTTTCTCTGAAGTTGCCAGGGCAGGGAGGTATCGTATGGACCTCACCTCATAATTGAAGTAAATGTCATAATCCACCAGGATGTCGCCAAGCTGCTGCTTAAACTGCTGCATAATCTCATGCAGCTCGTTTGTGTTCCTGACCATGGCCTCAAACTCAAGCGTATACGGCCCCATTGGCTTGGTGATGTAGATGACGTTTGGATGATACCTCAGGAAGCCCGTCACCCTCGCCAGATTCTTTTCGTCAATGTCCTGAAGGGTCAGGAATACCTTGTAGTGGTCATAGCCCAAAAGCTTGTTATTAATTATGGCCCTGAAGCCAAGTATGACCTTTTTTTCTATCAAATGTTTTATCCTATAACCTACAACCTTTGGTGTCAATCCTGTAGTTTTTGCTATCCCAACTAACGAAGCAGTTGCATCCTTGCTTAATATGTCAACGATTTCGTAGTCTGTGCCGTCCAACCCAGCGGCCTTTCCGCCCTTACCCACCACAAGCCCATCATTATCCATTTTTAGGCTTGGGTAAAGGTATTTATGCCTGAACTCGCGCACCCAGTAAGCTATTGACACATGCTGGTTCTGGAAGTGCTGCCCAAACAGGTTGTTGAGCTCGTCATAAGTGGCTTCTATTTCGCCCAAAGAGCGGGCAAGGACAACAAGCACAATGTCCCACCTGCCCTCCCCAGATATGGTCCAGGAAATGTTTCTGTGCTTTGCGCAGAATGCCAACAGTTCGTCCTGCTTCTCAGCAGGCATCTTCCTGTACTTGAAGAACATTCTGCAATAAATGAGTCCGAGCTTAGCGGTGTCCAGTACGGTATAGTAGCCAAGGATAACTTTCCTCCGCTCGAGCTGCCTTATCCTGTAGTTCACAACCTCCCTTGACAAGCCGACCTTCTTCGCAATTGAAGACAGAGGCTGCCGTGCTCCCATGTCCATCTCGGCGAGTATCTTCCTATCCTTAACATCCGGGGTTACTTCCGTAGTTGCAGCCATATTTCACTAAAAACTACTATTTTATTTAAATATTTTTCGTTTTAGTAAACTTTTAGGTAGAATATTTAATATAATAGTTTAGGTTGTATTGTCACTAATAAGTTAGTAAAATAGCATCGAGTTGGAGGGGGATGGGAAAATGGACAGCTTGGAAAGTTCAGTTCAGAAAGATTGGAGTGAGGGCATGCGCAAGCTTGGAGACAGGACAAAGCGCCTCTTATTCGGAATAGTGCCCGTAAAGGACCCGGCGCTTGCCGCGTTCCTAACGCCTGAGTTCAGGCAACACTTGGGCAGGGTAGCCGAAATTGCATATGACGAAGGCAAGAAGCTTGTGGAAAATTATGCTGAAAGTTCTTTAGTGAAGGAACTGCCCAGTGCAAGCTTGGGTTATGGAGTACTGCCGCTAAACATAGTAGGATGCACGATGCAACTTAGTAGATTCATTGAGAAAAGGTATGGCTATTCTCTGGAAGCAGAGGTGAGGTTGCAAACCGGGCGGCCTAGATGGAGTGCAATGCCAGGCAAACTGGTTGGAATAATAGCAGCCGAGTGCATTTACAGGGGAGCAGCGGATGCACTTGAAAGCAGGGGGATGCCTGACTTAGCAAGGTCACTCAAAGAATCTGTGGCACCAGCTGTGGCAGCAGCCAAGCAAAATTACTTGGACGGAGGCTCTAGCCTGGCCCTTTTTCTACCACCGAACCTGAATCAGGGTTCCACAAGAGAGGCTGTGAAGGTGTGAGGTGAGCTGAAATGGTAAGCGCAGCTAAGGCAGAAACAGGCGAAATGAGAACGATTCATTAAACTTGGGTTGGAGGGGATGGGAAAATGAAAACATCGAAAGGCAACACAGGCAGAGGAGGCATATTCAAGTGGCTTGGCTCGCTGCGAAGCGGGGAAAGCCAGGGGGGAACTATGGCAATACCAGGACAAAACCAGCAGAAAGAAGCTATACCCACAAATCTAATACCCCTGCAGTCAGCCGCCGCCCAAGAAACGACAAACCTGACATACCCCCAAAAGCTGGAAAATGATGTGCTTGAATTTATGACTGGCTTGTTTGCAGAATACGAAACAGAACTGCAGCGAGACGAAGCCCTAAAAGAAGCTTATGCAACAGCCAATGCTGCAGTAGTCCAGAGCGGGCAAAACGTCACAAACCCGCCGCACGCCCGTGCCCTTGCACAGCTGGTTCTGAAGACCTTTGGAGGGCTTGAAGGCATCACGATAACAAACGACTGGCGCTGGGAGTCAGAAAGTTCTGACAAGGGAAAGAACTATGATAATTTCAAAAGCAGAGCAACGTTCACACTAAAAAGTGCGCCGACAGTGTCAGAGGTCAGGCAATACCTGACTGGCCTGTTCGGGCCAGAATTCCTTACCAGCAAGTCAGCATCAGATTTCAACACCCTGCCGCTGGAAGAAAGGATATCTCTCAAAAACATAAAAGTGCTGCTGCCAAACCTGCCTGCCAATGCATCTCATTATGTGGCTAATTTAGCTTACTCAGTGCAAGGAAGCGAACCCTTCAATTCACCCTACTTTATCATTATGGGAATGAATCCAGACGCACGGCTGCTGGCTGCCAGAGCCATGTTAGTCACATACGCGAAAGGTGGTATAATGCCGCATGAAATACTTAAAACGCACATGGAAGAAGTTGTTGCTGCAGATAAAGATAATCAGATAAAAGAGCCACACGTTTGGCAGATAGCAGACCTTGATGCTGCCAACTTCGCAATCCCGGATGATGTTATGAATGCGGAGGCAAAAAGGCTTGGCATAAACAAAGCAAGCGTTGAGGAGTGCAAAAGCGCTTACTCCGCGGCATGGGAACATTTTCGTAGGAACCTCGACAACAGACGCTCGATGAAGCAGTGGTATAAAAAGCCTGAAACTCCGAAGTCTCAACCTCAAACTCCGCCTTCAGGCGCTCAAGCCCCTGCAATAGTCGGGTGATGAAAAATGGACAGCTTGGAAGCAAAATTTGGAAGAGAAGCAGCTGGTATAGAGTTACTAGCTCGTATGGCGGTAGGAACAGGCCTGACAATTTCTATGCCTTTTGTTATGGCATACGGCAAGTTGGCGATGGAATACGGTCCTCAAACTGGTCATTCAGACATGGCAGTGGCTGGAGCCTTAGTCTTAGGGGCGGCAGTTGCAGGTCTTGCCGGTAGCGCCTCTCTGGTGATAAGCTCCGGTGCTAGGTATTTCGGGTTAAGCCGGGACAAATAGACATTTCCTTCACAGATTGAAGTGGTAAGATGAATGGAAGGGTGAGTTGAAATGAACAAGGAACCGGAAGCCGTGGTGGTGGATTACACTTTTCTGATTCCTACTGAAAGGTTCGGGAACTTCGCCTTCGGCCTCGTAAGAAACGGCCATGGCTGGGTTGGCGCAAAGGAGGTTACCGAAACTGATGAAAACTTCTACAGGCTCATGGGGCAGAACATGGAGAATTTGGGGCTCGTTGAGATAGCAAGTAGAGGCGGGCTTATAATTACAGGTCCTGCTGATACCATAAGAGTTGACGGGGCAGTCCGCAGCCTTCCAGAAGTTGTTGAAGAGCTTTACTTCAACGATATTGAGATACAGCGCGCTGGGAAAGTGATAGATAGAGAAGGCAAGAAGGACATTCCTTCTCTCGGCCGGCCCGGCTTCATTTACAGCGGAGTTGTAGCAGTAACCAGTTCAGTGGCGAAGTCAGCAGCAGCCCTACTGACGGGCGATGTCTTGTCAAGCATTGTTTTGGGCGCTGTGGTCGGGCTAGCAGCGTTTATGCGGGATAAACGGCCAGCGCTGCTGCCTCTGCGTTACGGGTTTGATTTACAAAGGAAGCAAGAGGAGCAGGAAAACCTTGCAAAAAGCATAAGGCACGGGTTGGTGGATATTGGACTTGATAGAGGCATTATTCCTCTAGAATACTTACTTGATAAGGTGAGGCAAAACAACACGGGACAACCTTAGGACAAACCCTGAAAAATACGCGTGAAAAGCATCTAAACTGATTTCTCCCGCCAGCCGCTAACTTTACAGCTCACAAAACCATCACATTTAAATAGAACCTGTTGTTTACTTTTTCTGGAAGTTTGGGGTTTTGTTTAGCGGTTTCACGTCTTAGCAGTTGTGGCAGCTGCTGTGATAAAAGTGCGTAAAACATTGTAAAAGGTGATTGGAATGGAACAGACTGAAGGCCAGCAGATTAACGTTGAGGTGCAGAACGGCACAGAGTTCTTCGCAGACCAGGTGAGCGTGAGCCACAACCCACTCAGGTTCGTGATTGACTTCACGAGGACTGCTCCAAGGATAGATGGCAACGCGACGCAGCAGCCCAGGCTGGTAATGAGCCACAACGTGCTGCTCATGGACCCTTACCTTGCAGTTGAATTCATCAATGTCCTGAAAGACAACATATCAAGGTATGAGAAGCGCTACGGGAAGATAACAAGGCCCGCCCCGCTGAAGAAGCTTGACGAAGAAGCTAAGAAGATGGGCAAGAAAGAAGCCAGGCAGGAATATTTCGGATAATGTGACCTTTTTGCGAAACCACGTCGTGCAAGCACGACGGGTCCCATCGCCATAGGCGATGTGGAAAGGTCAATCAAAAAACGATAAGTTCGGAGGGAATTGAAAATGACACAGCAGATACAACCAATCTTTATTTTGCCTGAGGGCAGCCAGAGGACAACCGGCAGGTCAGCCCAGCGGGCCAACATAATGGCGGCAAAGGCGGTTTCCGAGACAGTCAGGACAACGCTCGGCCCGAAAGGTATGGACAAGATGCTTGTCGACAACCTTGGAGACATAGTCATAACCAATGATGGAGTAACGATTCTTGAGGAGATGAACATTGAGCATCCTGCCGCAAAGATGATTGTTGAGGTCGCAAAGACGCAGGAAGACGAAATAGGCGATGGCACGACAACAGCCGTAGTTATAGCAGGAGAATTGCTGAAAAAGGCCGAGGACCTGCTTGACCAGGACGTGCACCCAACAGTCGTTGTCAAGGGCTACAGGCTGGCCGCAGAAAAGGCGCTTGAGATTCTCAACAAAATTGCCGAGCCAATCACTGAAAAGGACGCTGCAATGCTTGAGATGATTGCCATGACAGCGATGACAGGCAAGGGCGCTGAGAAGGCAAAAGAGCAGCTCTCAAAGCTGGCTGTGAAGGCAGTCAGGGACGTTGCAGACCTGAAGGATGGCAAGCTCTCTGTAAACAAGGACAACATAAAGATAGAAAAAAAGGTTGGAGGGGCGGTTGATGACTCTGAGCTTGTCGAGGGCATAATCCTCGACAAGGAAAAGGTTCACCCCGGAATGGCGGACGTTGTCAAGAATGCCAGGGTTGCACTGATAGACGTTGCTGTTGAGGTCAAGAGCACAGAGACCGAAGCGAAGATACAGCTTACGGACCCGAACCAGCTGCAGGGCTTCATCGACATGGAAGAGAAAATCCTCAGGGACAAGGTTGAGAAGATAGCAAAATCAGGAGCCAATGTGGTGTTCTGCCAGAAAGGCATTGACGACCTTGCCCAGCACTTCATGGCAAAGAAAGGCATGTACGCTGCCAGAAGGGTGAGCAAGAGCGACATGGAAAAGCTTGCAAGGGCAACAGGAGCCAAGATAGTCACCAGCCTTGAAGACCTGTCTGCTTCCGACCTTGGAACAGCAGGCGTTGTTGAGGCAAAGAAAGTGGGAGACGAAGACATGACCTTTGTCAAGGAATGCAAGAACGCCAAAGCGGTTACGCTCCTGATAAGGGGAGGGACAGCGCACGTTGTTGACGAGGTCAAAAGGGCCGTTGAGGACGCAATTGGCGACGTTGCAAGCGCACTGGCAAGCGGAAAAGTCGTTGCCGGAGCAGGCGCAACCGAAATAGAGCTCACACTGCAGCTCAGAAGGTATGCAGAATCGCTCTCAGGCAGGGAGCAGCTGGCAGTGAAGGCCTTCGCTGAAGCAGTTGAAATCATACCGAAAACGCTCGCTGAGAACTCAGGGCTTGACCCCATAGACGTCCTTACAGAGCTGAAAAGCCAGCATGACAAGGGCAGGAAGTGGGCAGGCATTGACGTCTTCACAGGCAAGATAATGGATGCCTGGAAGGAAGGCGTGCTTGAGCCATTAAAGGTCAAAACACAGGCAATAAGCTCGGCAAGCGAGGTAGCAGGCATGATACTAAGGATAGATGATGTCATTGCCTCAGGTAAGTCTGAGTCCAAGGGCATGCCTGGCGGCACGCCCCCAGGAATGGGCGGCGACTACTAGTTCGCTTAACCAACTTTACCTGCATTTAAGTTCGCATAAATAACTATCAAGTATACATTAACGTATACTGATAGCTTTATTTAGCTATTTTCAAGTGTCGTTATTAACTTTTTCTTAATGGTTTGGACCTATAATTAACAAAGTTTAAATAATAGAACCACTTACTACTCTCATCGGGGAGTTAAATTAGGGTAGTTAACTTTCACCGCATAAGTTTACAAAAATAGGTAAAAAACATTAATTTCGATGTTATCACAAATATCACATCATCACGTTCCTGCCTCCTGGGCGTAGGCGTTTTGCACACCTCTTTTTCGCTTACGCCTTGGGGCTGGAAATTCTAACGGTTTGTTTTATTCGTTTAATTCTTCTGTTTACTGCCGCAAATTAAAAAAGTTTAAAAACACAGCAGCCAAATAACGATTTAATTAGCGAATTCAGTGAAAAGAGTGTGCTAAATGAGTGTTGAACATATTGTAGGGCCTTCGGAGCGCAAAATCCACAACGGTTCTGAAAAGGAAGCGCTCCGTGAGAGCGTTGAAGAGCTGATAGTTGCTGTCAGGACACTTGTCAGCGTGTTTGAGAAGGCAAAGGACGAGATAAAGGCCGAGCCCACCAGCCACGTGCTCATGAAGCTTGATGAGCTGACAATCTACAACAAGCAGCTTATCGAGCAGAACCGCGAGGTTATGGAGCAGACAGGCAAAGTTCTCCAGCAAAACAAGGATATAGCTCATTCGCTGCTTATGCTGCTTGACCTCCACAGGGAGCACCTTCCAGAGATAGCGAAGCACACAAGGATGTCAGCAGAGGTAAGGCGAGTTCCTTTTTCAGGATTCCCTGGGCCGCTTACGGGCAGGACAAGGCCTTCCAGGCTGCCAAGGCTTGCGCCAGACAGCGATGAAGGGCGACAGCGTCCGGAAAGCCTGCTTCATCCATAAATTGGTGAAAGACGATGTTCTCAAGCCCGATGAGCCACTACTTCAGGCACATACTTTTGGCGTACAAGAATGAAGGCAAAAGCCTTCAGCAGCGGCTGGTTGTCGCTAATAAGCTAAGTTCTCTTGAAACAAGCCTGCTGCGGCTGCAGGGAACAAACCCGAATCATCCGAAGCTGCAGAAGCTGCTTGGCAGAATCAGGGGAATGAAGGCAAGCCTTTATTGACTCAGATATCCTTTCCCATCAGTGTTTTCCGGCCGTTGGCCCTTGCCCTTTCAATAGCATCATCAACCATCTTTTTGACCTTTGCTTCAACAGCAGGCAGGAAGTCGTCTGCAACGCTGTTCACCTGCGAGCCCTTCGACTCGTTCACCTTTTTTACTAGTGCAACAATGTTTGTCTTTACAACGAGCCCCATTTTTTCACACCCAATTTCAATTATGGCAGTAAATGAATGACAACTCCTTTGCATTCTTTTTCTCAAGCCTGCAAAAGCCGAACCTCGCAAACTGAACGATATCCCCTTCCTTAATGTCAGCAGATGCAGCTTCAGCAACGCCCTTGCTTACCTTTGCGTCAGGCATGAGCACGTTAACCTTCACAAGTTGTTTGTCATCGGAAGGGAGCCAGTGTATAATTTTGCTGCCGCCCATCCTGTACTTCTCATATTCAAGCGAGTCAAATGAAAAGCCGCCATTGGATTTCTTGAAGTTTAGGCAGTCCATCATCCTTACAAGACTGCCAGCCTTAAGCTTTGCTATCTCGCCAAAGTCCTTTTCTGCAATGTAGAACTTCTCCTTCACAGAAAAACGCCTGCTTTTGCTGTCTTCCTTATCAGGGTGGAGCTTAAGCCCCATTTTCATGTCCGGTGCGTCCTTAACAGTAATTTCCCTGGGGTTCTCAACGTAAAAGTAGCGGTTGCATTTAGGGTCAAGTATCCTCCTGTTAATGGCGCCAATCAGCTGCCAGTCAAAGTTCGTTTCTGTCGGAGAAAGCCCAACCTCAATGGCAAGCTCCCAAAAAGTCTCAGTCTGTATGCCCCTCCTTCGCAGAGCTTTTATAGTGACAAGCCTTGGATCATCCCAGCTCTTAATAGAGCCATCATCCATCATGTGCCTTATCTCTCTTCCCTGGGTTATTGAGCCCTTCACATTAAACCTGCCGTACTGGATTACGGTCTGCTTGGGAAGCTTCAAAAGTGCCTTAAGCGTGTCCTGAAGTTCGGTCCTCATGGTGCCAAACTCGTTGCTGCGCATTATGTGGGTTATGCCCATTGCCCCATCCTCAACAGAATTCGCAAAATCATACAAGGGCCAGACGCAATATTTCTTGCCCTGCAGGTAATGCTCTGTGTATGTTATCCTGAAAAGCACGGGGTCTCTCATAACATGGTTTGGTGATTCCATGCTGCCCTTAAGCCTCAAAACTGCTGCCCCTGCCGTATACTTCTTGTTAAGCATGTTCTTCCACTCGTCAAGGTTGTGCTTTGAGTCATTCTGCCTGCAGCTGCAGCCAAAGCCTTCATGGCGAAGCTCCCGCATCTTTTCCTGGCTGCAGAAGCAAACAAATGCGCCGCCCTGCTTAATCAGCTTTTCTGCAAACTCGTAAAGCATAGGAATGTCATTGCTGATGTGTGCAACCTTAGTGGGCTTGATTCCCAAATACTCCATGTCATCCAGCATGGCATCTGCATACTCTTTCTTGGCAAGCTCAGGGTTGGTGTCCTCAAACCTCACAAAGCACTTACCGCCATATTTCTTGGTGTACATGTAGTTAATTAGGAAGCTCAGCGCATGCCCTATGTGGGCGTACTTTGAAGGCTCAGGCGGAAGCCTCGTGACAACATTGCCCTTGGAAGCGTTTTTCAGCTCTGGCAGGTCCTTCTTCTCAGCCTTTTTCTTTTCCAAGAACTCAGGAGCAATCTTGCCAAGCTCCTCAACCTGCTTTTCAACATCAAGCCGATTAACGGATTTAAGCACAACACTGACAGCAGCCGCTATTCCCTTTATCTCCGGCTTCAGGGAAGGGTTCTCAGCGAGGATTTTCCCAATAACAGCACCGGCGTTTGCCTTGCCACCATACTGGGCAGCATTCTGCAAGGCATACTTCCTCACAGTCGTTTCAAAATCCTTCGGCAGCGCCATGCCGTAAAGGTTTCCTGGGAGCGTATTTAAAGTTTACCACAGCCGCTGTTTTGTAAGAAGCATTATTAAGCTACAAGAGCTGGCTTAAGTTTGAAGAGCGTATGAAACTTATAATCGTTGCAATTTTTGTCTTAAGCATTATTTCAGTTAGTGGCTGTACTCGAGAAATCCAATCAACTGGTGGCTTGCGCGTTTTGACAGAAACGAAAGAAGATATAACTCCTCCCTCTTTCACAGAAGTTCCAAATGTAACTAACGTTGAAGCAGATAAACTATCTTTTGAAACCGTTTCCAAAGGATTCTCGAGTTGGCATGAGGAAAGAGCTGCTTATTTGATAACTAACAGCAGTGATTGGGAGAGCTTAATTCGTTCAACTAAGATAGCGATACCTGATTTTCCCAAGATTAATTTTGGAGAAGAGATGGTTATACCTAAGATTGATTTTAAAGAAGAAATGGTTATTGCTGTGTTTCAGGGGACTTTTGGGTCTGGGCACGGCATTGAAATTACACGAATAGTAGAAAAAGAAAATCTTTTAGAGATTTTCGTAAGAGAGAACAATGAATCAAATGTAATGCCTGTAGAAACACGACCGTATCACGTTATCAAAACTGCAAAGTCTTGGAAGAAAGTAATATTCCCAGAAGGAAACTTTGAAATTGTGAAGAGTGGCTATAGCGCACCAATCCGCATATTGAGAGTGGGCGAAACAAAAACTTTTATGATACAAACGAAGGATTACGAGGTAACTATCACTAAAGCAAGCGGAATGCCCCTTAAAGCCGAGTTTACGCTCAATGGTGAGGTATTCGAGTTGGAGAAAGGACAAGCCTATGAAGCCCATGGCGGACTTAGAGTAAAGGTTCATAATATGACTGAGGAATTTGTAGAGTTTGAATTGCTACCATAAGCCGCTTTACCAGACTCAGAAAAAAAAGAAGAAAAGCCGGGTTCCGAAACCGGCAAACGCGCTTGCTTCAGCAAGCAACCCACAAGTCTTATTTCAAGAATAAACTGTTCATCTTAATATACCTTTCGGTTTTGTCTGGCTATTTTGAAAACCTTGTTTGAAAATTTTTCAATTAAGCCGCAAGTTATTCAAAAAATCACTGTTTTTCCGTATGATTTACGGCAATGACCGGAACCTTTCTTCACTCAGTGAATAATTTTCAAGAAATCTGGACATAGCTTCATTAAGATGTAAAAACGTTATTAAACTTGCCGCCGCGGTGGCGAAACCAGGTAGCCGCGCCCGCCTCTCAAGCGGGTGACCCACAAGTCATACGGGTTCAACTCCCGTCCGCGGCGTGCATTCTTCAAATGTGGCAACAAACTATTTAAACCACCATTTTGTCCCATGACACCGGACCGGGCCGGTAGTTAAACCTGGTAAAGGGTTACTGTTAGCGCTCTCCAGAGTAACGCGCCGCTGGCCGCGGTGTGACCCTTTTTAGAAAAGGGTCAATCAAACCCAAATCGTGCCGTGCACGATTGGGCCCAGTCGGCTAAAGCCGACTTGGGAACCGTAAAGGCTTCGGGTTCAAACAGCCCTTTTGTTCGCCACTGCTCACAAAAGCGCTGGCGGAAAAACGGGCCTGAAAGTCCCGACCGGTCCACTCAATCTTTTTAGTTGCTCTGGCAACCAAAAAGCTTGACCAAAAACGGTGGATAAATGAAAAATGCCGGACTAGTTTACGCTGTTTTATCATCCCTGTTCCTATCAACAGGCTTCATCCTTGCAAAGCACTTTCTCCAGTACACCAATCCTGAAACCCTGAACACGCTGTGGTTCGGGATTGCGTTTGTAGTTTCGATTACCCTGCTGCTGGCAAGGAACGCTTCGAAAACCCTGAGGACGTTTAGGGAGCACTGGAAAGACGGCGTTGTCATTGGGGGGGCTAACGCTGTTGCCGCAGCCTTCTGGTTCCAGGCGATAAACATTGCAGGCCCAACCCTGACGGCGTTTCTGGTGAGGTTCAGCACAATCTTCATCATATTCCTGGGAATATTTTTCCTGAAGGAAAAACTGCACACGCAAGACATAGCTGGCATGGTGATTGCGCTGGCTGGCGCTTTTACGATAAGCTTTGCCAACGGCGAATACCTAACAACGGGAGTGGCAGTAGCGCTTGCAGCCTCTTTTGCAATAGCTGTGCATCAGGTGCTGTCAAAGGTTTACGTCAAGAGCATAAACCCTCTGGCACTTGTTAGCTTAAGGACGCTTTACACCGCGCTGTTCCTGCTCATATACGCTGTTGCCTTTTCAAAACTCCAGCCCTTTCCGGTAAGCCAGCTGCCCCTCCTTACCCTTGCGGTAGCAGTTAATGCTGTTCTCGGCTTTGTCTTCTTCTACAAGGCGCTTGAGCTCCTGGATGTCTCAAAGGTTGCGATAATAAGAACCCTTGACCCCTTCGTTGTTGTAATTTATGCGCTTATCGCATTCCACACTCTGCCATCGCTGCAGCAATTCCTAGGAGGCACCCTTGTTGTAGCTGGGGTGCTTGTAACAATGTACGGCCATGCAATACAAACTCTTCTTAGAACAGTAAAAGGACTACCTTGGTTCGGATAACGCAACACAAAAATTTTATAAACAACCAAGCATCCGCTGAATCTTAATAAAAATGGCCACAGCAAAAAACATCACCGGCAGCGGTGGCAAAGCCAGCGACTGCATCTTCTGCAAGATAATCGAAGGAAGCCTGCCTGCGTACAAGGTTTACGAAGACAGCAGCGTCATTGCTTTCCTTGATATTTTCCCGATACACCCTGGCCACACGCTTGTTGTTCCGAAAAAGCATTACGTTGACATCTTTGACACTCCAGACCCTGAGTTGCAGAACGTTATTGCGGCAGCTAAGAAAATAGCGCCTGCGGTAATGAAGGCAACAAAAGCAGACGGAATAAACATTGGCATGAACAACAAGCCCGCTTCCGGGCAGGTTGTCATGCACGTGCACCTCCACGTTATCCCAAGGTACAAGGACGACGGGCTGAAGACATGGCCCCAGAAGCCGTACAACAACGACGCAGAGAAAGAGCACGTCATGGAAAGGATAAAGGCATCGCTTTAGCAGCCGTTTTCTCAAAAACCTTTATAAAACGCTTATCGTTCGTTTTCTGTCATGTCGGGATAACTCAGCCTGGCTAGAGTGCGGCGCTCATATGTTTGAGCGATGAGCCGGCATTGCTGGCGATGAACTTACTCTACCAGAACGGGGAGACGCCGTTGTCGCGAGTTCAAACAGCCCTTTTTCCTCGTGCGCTCGGCAAAAGCGCTGGCGGAAAACGGCCTGGAAGTCTCGCTCCCGACATGTTTTCAATAGAGCTATTAATGCAATTGACATGAAAATCGCGCTCGTATGCCCTTATGACATAGCATACCCTGGCGGGGTAACCAATCACATTACTCATTTTGCCCGCTATGCCCGCAAGATGGGGCATGATGTTACAATAATCGCTCCAGCATCAAGAAAAATTGCCAGCGAGGGATTTGTCAGCGCAGGAAAGGCGGTTCCGCTGCCTGTGAAAGGCGGGACGGTTTCAAGGCTGGGGCTCTCTTTCTGGAACTTCCCTAAAATAAAAAAACTTTTCAACAGCTCAAAATTTGACGTCATACACGTTCACGAGCCAGAGGCGCCCCTCCTCGGCCTGTTTGCACTGGCCTACGCAACCCACTACAAAAGCGCCATAATCGCAACATTCCACACAAACTCGCCACACAACGCCTTTACAAAGGCGTATAGCGCATTCCTCAAATCAACCAGCATCCAACAGTTCCTCATGAAAAAGATAGACGCAAGGATAGCTGTCTCAAAAGCAGCAAGGCAATTCATTGCCAGATACGCCACGGGGGAATACACCATAATCCCAAACGGAGTTGACACTAGAAAATTCACGCCAAAAGCGAAACCCATTGAAAAATTCAGGGACGGAAACCTGAACCTGCTGTTTGTCGGAAGGCTCGGCAACAATGAGAAGAGGAAAGGCCTGAAATACCTTGTCACGGCATTCAACAAGCTGCACAGAACCCACCCAAACACGAGGCTAATAGTAGTCGGACCCGGAAAGCCTGACGGAGAAACGAAAAAGCTGCTCAGGCGATACGGCAACAGAAGCATAGTATTCGCAGGAAAAGCAACTTCCGAAGAATTGCCAAGGTACTATGCAACGGCAGACATCTTCTGCTCACCAGCAACCCATGGCGAAAGCTTTGGAATGGTCCTCGCAGAAGCCATGGCATCTGGAAAGCCTGTGGTTGCCTCGGACATTGACGGCTACAGGGAAGTCCTTGGCAAAAGCGGCAAAGCCGGGATTCTTGTGCAGCCAAAAAATGCTGATGAGCTTGCAGCGGCACTTGAAAAGCTGGCAGACAGCGGCCCACTGAGGAAAAGAATGGGCGCCAACGGCCGCTGGCTTGTGCAAGGGCAATTCAGCTGGGACGTTGTTGCGCTGCAGGTTCTGGAAGTTTATGAGAAAGTTATTGCGGCAAAACGGCAGCGAAAAATAGTAACTGCAAAAGTTTGAACGCCGGGACAGTACGGCGTCTTTGAAAGATAACGCCGCGGCAGGGACTTTCAACACTCGTTGAAAGCTACGAGCTCTCAGCGAGTTTGTTTGAACCCCGAAGCCCTTGCGGGCACCAGTTTGCTTTTCTGCAAGTTCAAGACTGGCGCACTACCAGGTTATGCGACCGCGGCAATAAGGGCAGTGCCTGCCCTTATCAACCCTCGCACTACGACGAAGGCAATAAGGGCAGTGCCTGCCCTTATCAACCCTCGCACTACGACGAAGGCAATAAGGGCACTCCCTTCGGTCGCGCCCCTATCACCCCTGCGCCGGCGATGATAGAGCACTCGCAAAGCTCGCTCCCTTATCAACCCCACGGCGATTAAGAAGTTGTTATTTAAACTTAATTGTTATAGCAGCAGAAGTTTTTGGCTTTACCAGCATCATTACTTGTAGTATGGGCTGTAGTCAAGCCTTATGCCGAGTTTTTTGCTTATAAGCCTTGCAAAGAAAAAGTTTGAAAGCACAGCCTGCGCAAACACGCCCAGCTCAGCAAGCCGTCTTGTCTTGGCAAAGCTTACCAGAACAACATCCCCTTCTTTCAGCTTGAACTGCCTCTGTATCTGAGTAAAGACGTAAGTGTCGGTCTCCGCCATCTTCAGCCTGCCCCGCCTGTAAAAAAGAACAAAAGCGGCGTCAGCCCCTATCCTTACAGCAACGTCCCTCACATTAACAACGTCAATAGTTTCCCTTGTCTTCTCATGAAGCTTGAAGCCCTCCTTGAGCTGGACCGCGGAATTGTTCAACTCAGAGTAAAAGTCCGTGTATGATACGTGCTCAGGCAGCGTCAAGAGCTTTCTCATATCAACTAGCAGCCTTCTGCCGTTTTTGTCAAGGGCATGTCCTTCCTTTGTGGAACTGATGATGCCACGCTTTTTCAGAATGCCCAAAAGAGCCTTTACGGTTCCCTCGCCCAAATCTAAGTCCTCACTCAGGCTTTTTCTGCCCGTGCTCCTCTCGAGCCTTATCAGGCACCTGAGCACATCCAATGGCCTGTAGTTCGGCATGTTCCCAACCATGCTGGTTCAGCATTTGCGCGGATTATTTAAACCTGCCGCTGCCAGTAAAGTTATAGGTGGTTGTTGGATATGATGTCCAGAAGATAGAAAAGTATTTTAACCTGTTGGATGTTATGTCCAATAAAGGGGGATTTATTTGAACGAAAGCATTCTTGAAAGCGTGAAAGAAAGCGATGTAAAGCTTGTAAAAAAAGAGTCGCTGTCAAAACTGGCCGTTTTTGCCCTGCAAAAACAGGTTGAAGTCCTCAAGCTGAAGGAGTTTGCCGTGATGATTGGCTTCATATTTGCCGCAACCTTCCTTCGCGGCCTGCTAAAGTCATTCCCAAGCTCGTTGCCAAGCGTTGAGCCCATAACCTTTTTTGCAATACTTACAGGCTGGCTTTTCGGTCCAATCAAGGGATTCACTGTTGGTTCATCATCGCTTTTCCTGTCTAACTTCATGGTGCTTGGCGGCCAGGGCTTGTGGACACCCTTCCAAATGGTTGGTTTTGGCGCTGCCGGGTTCCTGGGTGGGTTCTTGAGGAAAAAGGCTTCAATCATTGAAGTTGCCGCTGTGACGCTTGCCGCTACAGCCCTTTACGAGATTTTCATAAACTTTGCTTCAATCCTTTTTGGCGGCTACAGCATATTTGCCGCGTTCATCTTTTCCATACCCTTCTCATTGGCCCATATCGGCAGCAACTTTGCGTTTTCACTTGGGCTTCCTGCGGCAAAACGGGTTGTTGACCGTGCAGGAGGCTTTTCGGATGCCAAGCATTTCGCAGAGCTTGTTTCAGGCTTAAAGTCGCGAAAAGATGGCAAATGAAAAAACTAATGTTCCTATTGGCATTATCCTTAGCCCTGTTGGCAATCCCTGCCGTTGCCGATACGGGAATATTAGTTGAATATCCTGATGGCACGGCAGACACGTTTTGCGTGAGGACAGAGAGCAAGCTGTCAGGTTATGGCTTGCTCCAGAAATCAAAGTTTTCCACAGAATGGTCTGCAAGCAGCTCTTTCGGAAGGCTGCTTTGCAAGGTCAATGGGATTGGCACGGATGTCAAGGGTACCAGTTGTGAATTCAACGGTGAATTCTGGGGTTTCTTCCTGAAATCAGGCAGCACTTGGGAGTTTTCCCCGGTTGGGCTTGAGTCACAAGGGGACTGCTGGGATGGCAGGTTTACCTCATTCATAGGGCATTACTGCGCGCAAGGAGGCGACTTGATTGCCCTCAAGTTTGGCGATGGAAGCAAGAAGCCAAAAGAGACAATTTTTACAGACGTTTGCAGGCAATACGTGCAAATCGGGAAAGTTTCCGCAACAGTTGGCAGCAGGAAAAAGGCAGTTTCACAAGGGGCCACAATAAAAGACGCAAAGCCTGCGTCTCCCCTTGCTTTTGAGGTAAAGGTCCAGAACGGCGCCAACGGCCCTGATTTTGACAATGTGGAGCTTAGCCTGGTAATTGAGGGCCTTGACATTGACTCTGTTGAGGATATTGGGAGGCTTGGGCCAGGCAATGATGATGAAGAAATGTTTGAAGAGGAGGTGCCCGATGATGCTGAAGATGGCACTTACCCTGCATTCATCAAGGTAACGGGCACGGACACGTCAGGCAATGTGCACAAGGCAGAGATTTCGTTCAGTATTGAAGTGGAAAGGAAACGGCATGAGCTCAAATTAATAGAAGCTGGCACGCAACAGGAAGTTGGATGCTTGCTTCCTGCAGAGGTTTCATTCACAGTGGCAAATTACGGAAGAAGCGATGAGAAGAAAGCGAGAATCAACTTTAGCACAACAGACTCATTTTCAGGCCTTGACTTTTCAGTGGACTCTGGCTCTGAATACTTCAATTCAGCAAGAATCGGGCTTACAGGGCAGGGCACAAAGGAGATCCGGCTATCAGTTTATGATTCACAGGGCAAGCTCCAGGACGAGCAAGTTATTTTAACTTCCTATGAAGGCTGCCAAGAGCCTGAACCACGCACGACCAGCCAAGCCCAACCGGTAAACACAAACGACCAAACACCTGCCCAGGTTTTCCAAAGCACTCCGGAAACTGCAGCAAAGAATGATGATACTGAAAAGAGAATGATGTTCATGGCCATCCTCACAGGATATGGCGTCCTGCTCATACTTACAGCAGCCGTGATTGCCATCATGAGGAGATAAAAATCACATCTTGAGCAGCTCTGGCCTTCGCATCGCGCCGTACTCGTACTGGTAAAGGTTCAGGAAGGCCTTTATGGTTGAGTGCAGCTGGATGCAGTTCTCAACAAGAAGCTCCTCATACTGGGTGCTGTAAGTCCTGTAAATGAACTTGTCAAAAAGCGTTCTTATGAAAAAATAGAATGGCTTAGACTCCCAGCGGTCTTCGTAATCAGTGTCAAGGTAGCCGTCCATGACTATGTTAACCTTGCCCTTGCTAAAGTTGACCCTCTTGCCCTCTTCCTCCACCACAACGTCCTTGAGGTTCAGAATCTTCATGTTGACCTTGATGACGTGCCTTGCGTAGTCCGTTATCTTCTTCCACGGCAGAAGCTCAAGCTCTATGAACTTGCCGCTGGGCTTCACATGCTCCTGGTTTCTCTGCTCCCTGGTGTCAAAGCCCTTGTCCTTGAGCCACTGGTTAATCAACGAATATAGCTCATGAAGGTCAAAAAGCCCCTCATACGAAAGGGTCATGTGGTCAACTACGAGTCTTCTTTCCGCCATGCCGAATTACCTCAATCCTCAAGTATTTCAATTTAACCCTATCTTGCCCCGAGCTTCAAAAATTCCTTAATCCTGTTGTTCAGGCTGTAAAGCTCGTAATAAAGCTGGTCCCAGTACAGGCCGGTCAGCTCCCTATACATGACCCATTTAAACATTAACGCATGAAGCCTCCTTTCAAGGTTGCTGGCATTCCATCTTGGCTTGCCGAAGATATCAGAATAAGGCGCTTCTATGTCGCCAGTTATGGTTATTATCATCCTGACATTCACCATCTTCTTTTTCTGGCCATTCTTGATTACCTCAACATCATAGTCTCCCCACATGTGCATGTGCACAAAGACGAGCTCCCTCGCATAGCTGCTCCTCTTCCTTTCAGCTTCCCACCTCACTTCCAGTTCCGGAGGCTTGCTTTTAAAGAGGCGCTCGTGCAGCTCAAACCTCTTTTCCTTGAACCAGAGAGCCATCGTCTTGTAAAGCCCGTCCAGGTCGAAGATGCCCTTGTACTTGATGCGGTGCGGATACCAGCCAATCCTTGACTGGTCTGTCCAGCTTTTTTCAGACGCGTAGGCGCTTGGATTATGAACGGGCACAGGACCATGAGCCGGATAATCCGCTTCCTCCTTTTTGGTGCCTAACAGAGGAATAACTTGCAGGATACCCTGTAGAAATCCCCCTTTTTTGCCAGCAGCAGCTGGCGTGCCATGCGCACCTTCGGCCATACAGCAGACTCTGGCTCAGACAGCTTATAAAGATTTCGAAATACAACCGGTAAACTCTCAGAACCCTATCGTTGACACGAACTTCTTCCTGCTTGTAGAGCATTTTGTGCAGAGAAAATCCCCCTCAACCTCGTAAAGCTTGGGAAAGAACTGCCCGCAATTGTCGCATGTGCCTTCAACAGGATAGCGGCTGCTGGTAAGCTTCTGCTCCTCCTCCCTCAGAACTATCTTATCAACCAAAAGGTCAAACAGCTGGGGCTGAATCTTGAGAATATCCTTCAGAGTTAGCAAACCAACAAGCTTGTTGCTGTTTTCCTTATCAACAACAGGAAGCTGCCTTGTCTCATAATCACGCATCGTAATCAAGGCATCGTAAATGTCCATTTTGGGTTCAATCGTCGCAACCTTGACAAGCATAACATCAGCAGCGGTTGTGCTGTCAACGTCAAGGCCCTCTGCAAGAACATTCCTGATTAGGACATCGTCTGTAATGTGGCCGCAGAGCATGTCGCCCTCCTTAACCACCAGGGAGCTCACGTTGTTTTCCTTCATCACTGTTGCGCATTCCCTGATAGTTGTTTCAGGCGTAACTGCAATAGGCTTCCTCGTCATGACATCACAAACCCTGTAGCCCGTTTGCATACTAATTCCCCAATTCCTCAGCTTAGATTCCATTCTTAATAAACTTAACTGTAAACCGGAATACATGTTTATATAAAATTTAAACAATCCGCGAATTTTGGCAAGATTAATAAGGTGAAAAACACTCCCCTCCAGCGTGAAAGCCCCGAAAACTCCAAAAGCAAAGGCAGAAGAAGGAATGCTGCAATGGCCAGAGCCGTGCCTAAGATGCGGGCATAAGATGGTGGAAACCCACTGCAAAATCTTTTGCCCAAGCTGTGGCTACATGAGGGACTGCAACGACCAATGGTGACAGTGACAGTGGTGGGTTTGACATGAGATTCCGAAACGACGATTTTCCAATTAAAAAGAAAGGCAATGAGCTCACCGACACAATCGCAGAGGAGCACCCAAAGCACCTCGCGGCTGTCGCAGAGGAGCAGATAAAGGCAATGCACCACCACAATGACGGCAGCCGGGTTGAGCTGCACGAGGTAGGCTCAAGGGAATTCATTCAGGAGTCAATCCGCAGCAGCCTTGAAGGAAAACTAGGCAGCGGATTTGCAAACGATAGCAATTTCGGCGAGAAAGAACAAAACGCCAGCAACCTCAATGCTGCCAAGATAGAATATGAAAGAAAATCCTCACAAAACCAGCCCGGACAGCTTTACGGCAGCCAGCAGTCCGTAACAGGTGCTGGGGCTGCTACAGGGCACGAAACAGTCATGATGGGCTGCAACTGCGGGGCAGAATGGACGGTAACTGGGCAGAGCACGAAGGCAAACGATTCAAATACGGCAGCTGGTGTCAAGATTGAGCAATACGGCTCAGCTTCAGGTGGTGCGGCTGGCTACAGGGCTTCAGGGCCAGGCGGTGAAACGGCAGAGTACAAAACAGGAGCGGGGCAGCAGCAGGACTATAAAGGATAATAGATTATTTCTAACTACGTAACAAATTAATCACGTCTTTTGTTTTGAGATTGATTATTTTATCTTGCTTGTCAAAATGCGCGTCATCAGACCATATAACTGCTTCATCTTGGCTTAGTGCGGTAGCAATGAATGTAACATCTTCAGGGTCAATATGCCCCATTACCTGTTTTGCTTCGTCCCAATGTTGCATGATTTCCTCTGCTGAGATTATGCGCATGAATCGAAGCAATGTATGTAGAATAACCAAGTATTCCAGCTCGGATAAGCCCGACTTTTTGATTATGTAGTTTTTATACTTCCTGATTTTGTGAAGTGCTGGCTCTGGAAAACAAAACTCAAACCCTGAGTTAACAATTATGTCTCGGGTTGTAGAATCCCTGATTAATGCGGCCAGTAATGGATTTACATCTACGACAATAATCATCTTTTGTCAAGGTCCTCAAAAGTTTCTCTTTTAATCTTGTGGGACAGTTCATCTACGTCTTCCTTTGATAGCTTGCTCTTCCGCGCTATTTTATCCATCACGTCCAGCATTTCTACTTTGCCAGCAATTGATTTTCTAACTACCTCGCTCCATCTAATCTCGGAGTGCTTCCTCATTTTCTCATGCAGCTCATTCGGTATAGCTAATGTTATGTTTGTCATTTCCATCACCTAAGTGATTTAATGTGATTTCACATATTTAAATGTTGCGGATTGCTATCACTTAACGAATTCAACATCAGGCATGTTCCTAAAGCCTTCATCGCCTGTAAGAAAGTTAATCCCAAGCCTTTTTGCCACAGTATACCCGACAACATCAGGTATTGAAAGGTCTTTCATTTCAACTTTCAGGTTCATTGCCTTTTTCACGTCTTCCAACGTAACCTCAACCAGAAACGCCTTATAATTATCAACGTATTTGTCAGCAACCTGCCTGCCTTTCTCCTTTTTGAGATTATAGTTCAATTCGGCAAGGTTAAATATTGTTGTTATAGCGTGTATTTCAGCGTATTTCCTATAAGATGGATTTCCCCTGATTATTTCAAAGAAGGCGTATGTGTCAAAAAGGTATGCCGGGTCATTCATCCCATGCTTCCTCGTCAGATTCCTTTAAAATTTCCTCTGTGGTCTTTTTGAACTTCAATGTCCCGAACGTCTCCTTCAGGACATTTCTCTTTTTTGTTATCAGCAAAGTTACGGTGTCATTCCTTCCAATGCCTTCCTGCTTCGCGCTCTCTTTAGGCAAAACCACCCCTAAAGACCTTCCCCACTCCCTAACCTTTGCCTTAACTTCCAGCACATCAATCACCTGATTAATCTTAATCTGATTATATTGATATAACCAAGTTTATAAATCTTTTGGTAAGCTGTGTTATAATGTTGTTACTGTTAGATAATCAATCATGGAAAAGCTTAAGTATGAGCATCACTAACGAAGGTAAAGGTGAACTGAATGAGGCATCAAGGAAAAGAGCCACTGGAAAGGGATCTTTGTGAGATCCTAGGAATAGAAACCCTGCCAACAGAAGGCGTATTGACACCTGAAATTGCAGAATTATTAAGGCCGGGAGATGAGGTGCTGTATGACGGCGAACCAAACCCAAGGAACGATTTACCAAGACAAGGATGGTACAAATTAGTTGTAGCTAGTTATCCAGATGGTACGACTCATCATGGCGTTACACCAAGAATGGGCAGAAGTCCACCTATGTTATATTATGAGCAAACAGATCCAAAAGGATTTTATCGCAAACCTGATAGAAATTTTTATCTTGGACTCAATCCGCTAATGTTTCATGATAATGACGTATCAGATCCGGCAGAATTTTATCGAAACATACGACGTGAGGGACCTAAGATTGAAAAGCCGTGGTGCGCACACGAATCTACATTTTTTAGTAAGTATAGACTTCAGTTGTCCGTTGGTGTAACTAGTAATTAACCAGAATCTCAACATCCTTCCCGAATACCCTTTTCAGGTCCTCGAAGATTTTCTCCTTGATGAAAGTCTTTGGAGGGATTGCCCGGTTTGCGATAGCTACCTCAAGCTCTTCCTGGCTTGATTCTGTGATTGCTGCCAGGCCGCCCTCCTCTGTTATCTTCGCCTTTGAAACCTCCTTCTGGGGCTGGTCAATGTCCTTAATTATGAAAGCGTCTGAGTCGAGCAGCACTACCTCGCCGAACTTGCTGCCATGCTTAATCCTGATTTTGGCGCGCTCCAATTCCCTGCCTCTTTTGCGCTGGATGTACTCGAGCAAGGCAGTAGAGAATTCTGTGGAGTCCTTCTTGACCTTCTCAATCTCTGCCTTGTTGAGCTTTTTGGCCTCATAGTCCTTCTTTGCCTTGATAATTTCGTTGAGGATTCTCAGAAATTTGGCCGGAATCCTGTTCTTGCTTATCATCTCATCCTCGAAAGTGCTTACAAGCTCGGCATCATCGACCTTCCCAATGCCTTCTGCCTTCAGGGCATCCCTTATCATCGTGACCGTGGTGTCGTACAGCCTGACTATGTTCTCCTCTTCCTTAACCTGCTGGATTTCCTTGAAAAGCTGGCCAATCCTCTTGAGGAATTTATCGCAGTCAGAAAGCACCTTGTCAATCTCCACTCCTGAGACGTCCTTCCTGTCGCCGTGCTCAAGCTCCTTCCGCATCCTGATGACGGTCTCAAGCGTGTTAACGTAAGTTTCCTCCAGCAGCTTCTCCTTCTTGACAAAAATCTCCCTCACAACCTCCGGAGTCTCTTTTGGAGTTGGAGGGGGAATACCGTAAAGCATGATGGCAGCCTGGGTTGGGGTGAGTATTGCCCAGAACATATCCTCCATGCCAATCTCTTTCAGCTTGAACCTTACCCTCTCAAGGAGCTGCTCGCCAGAGCTCATGTAAAGCTCAATCGCTTCTGAGCTGGGCTTAATCCTGCCCATCTGCAGCAGCTGCTTCCACGGCATGAAAATGCCCCTGTCATAAAGGGGAACACCATCCCTGAGGAAAGTGAAAATTATCGGGTTAGCGTCCTTTATGGACTCCCAGAAGTCAGTCAGGATGTAGACTTGGATGTTGATCTTGTTCCTTACGCCAGTAATCTCGCCAGCCTCAATCCCCATGCCGATAATGATGGCGCGGAGCTTGTCCTTCAGCTCAATCCTGCTCATCCTCTTGACATCAGTATCGTCAACAACAATGAAAACGTCAATGTCAGATTTTTCGGTTGCCCTGCCCTGAATCAGCGAGCCCGCCAGAACATAGCTTACGATGTAGCGCTCAAACTTCTTGATGACCATCTGCTTGTGAATCTCGGAAATGCGCAAGGCGGCAAGCATGCCCGTATCGAAAACAGGCGCTGAGGAGGCGATAAGCTGCAGGAGGTCGTACTTAGCGTCGTAGCAGTTCTGCCAAAGCTCAGTAAGGATTAAGCACTGCACTACAAGCTTCTTGTCAATCTCAGATGCCATCCCCTGAATTATCGTCTGGAGCTTTGTCTTCAGCTCGTCCTTTGTCATCTTCTTGCTGTCAGAATCATCAATAAGCACAAGAATGCTGACCTGGTCAGCGGGAGGAACGGGTTGCTGCTGATTATCACTCTCGGTTTTTTCTTCCGGTTGCTGTGGTGCCTGAACCTGCGATATTTGCTGCTGTGGCATCTGCGGCTGCAGCGTTGGAGGGAGCTGGCCCGGCGCAAATACAGGCTGTTGCGGCATTGGCGGGGGAAGAAGCGCTATTCCCATGATGTACTTGTCAAACTTTGCCAGCGCAGCTGACTTGAACTTGTCAAGCTTAACCTTGATGTCGCGAAGCTTTTCCTGCGCCTCCTTTGGCAATTTTGACGCCAGAAGCTCGAACTCGTCCACAGGAGCCCCTGCAGCTGCTGCCGCGCCTGCCGCCTTCTCAATCGCGGAAGCGTCGTACTTTGGCTTTTCATCTCCTTTTGCGACTTTATAATCACTGCTTTTGTTGCTGCCTTTCCTCACGTCATCTTTCCTTTTTGTCATTGAAAAAGCGGTGTTCAGGATAGTATTTAAATGTTTGCAGCCGCAGTTTTGTATCTACAAACGAGTGGTCAAAATAGAAAGATTTAAATATAACCTGAACGGATTAAAAATAGCATTAAATATAACATGTTGAATCATTGTTTATTAGACAAATGAAACACGAGGTGGTTGATAATGCCAAGGGAAGAAAAATCTAAAACTATTGACGATATACTTAATTCTATACACGCACAACCTACTCATGACATTGCCAAAAATCTTGAAGCTTACGATGCGCATCACAAGCCTGAGAACCAGCAAAAACTTTTCAATGAGCTGTTTGCGCCAGCCATCGATGAGTTTTACAACGCACTGAAGGTGCAACTAGACGCCGCCTTCAAAGGCGCTGGCGGAGATACAGCAAAAGTTAAGGAAAAGATGCCTGAAGTACGAAAAGCACTTGTTGAGTCCCTCAAGAAGTTTTTTGCAAAAGCAATGCCTTCAGCATTGGAAGCTATTGAGGGAATTACAGACGCCGAACAGCAATACAGAGTGCTGGCACATTTCTATGATACACAAGTTTTAGGCGCCGAAACTCAGCAAGATGCCCAAAGGTTAGCGCAAGCGGGTACGATAACATTACAGCAGTATGTTGCAGCTATTGAACAGGGGGATTTAAGTGTAGGGCAAATAAAAGAAGGCTTATATATGCAAAAAGCTCAACACGCAAGACAAGCCAGAACAGGGCTTAACGAAAAAGCAGAGCTGCATTATATAGCTGGAATACCTGCTCACAGGCTGGCAAGGCACTTAAAGCCGGAAATTGAAAAAACGCATACAATAGACGACATTGCTGGCTACGTCACCATGGGCCACGAGGGGCTTATGGAAATAAGAAACGCGCTGAAAACAGGTCAATGGCCGCAGCAAAGAGCTGGACCAGCCCATTACGGCTTGAAGGCTAAGGAAGCACAACAGCAACGACAGTAGCTTCTTTTCTTTTTCTTTTCATTCTTATTAATTATTTCAGAAACCTATAAATACAACTGCCGCTGAGTGGCAGCTATAGCTACTTTGTAAGTAGCTTGCGAGTTTTTGAAATGGCAACAGCAAAGAAGGGTAAAGGCGCAGCAGCCACAATTAAGATTACTTTTCCTGACGGCGCTTCTAAGGAGTTTGCAAAAGGCATAACAGCACTTGATGTAGCGAAGAGTATAAGTCGCGGCCTTGCAGAAGAGGCCATTGCTGCCAAGGTTAACGGTGTTCTTTACGACCTTACAAGGCCGATTGAGTCTGATGCATCACTGCAGCTGCTGAAGTTTGACTCTGCTGAAGGAAAAAGCGTGTTCTGGCACTCTGCAGCTCATGTCATGGCGCAGGCAGTTACGAGGCTGTTCCCTTTTGCCAAGCTCACCATCGGGCCCCCATTTGAAAACGGATTCTACTATGATATTGATCACGAGCCATTCAGGCCCGAGGATCTTGAGAAGATTGAGAAGGAAATGGCCAAGATTGTTGCTGAGAAGCTTGACATCAAAAGGGAAGCCCTCGCAAAAGAAGAGGCAATGAAGATGTTCAAGGACAACCATTACAAGATTGAGATAATTGAGGAGGACATAGCAGCAGGCGTTGAACTGACTGCGTACCGGCAGGGAGAGTTTGTTGACCTGTGCAGGGGCCCGCACGTGCCAAACACGGGCTACACCAAGGCATTCAAGCTTACGAAGATAGCTGGGGCGTATTGGAGGGGTGACGTCAAAAACAAGCAGCTGCAGCGATTATACGGGATTGCGTTTCCAAGCAGGCAGCAGATGGACAGCTACTTCAAAATGCTTGAGGAAGCTGAAAAACGCGACCACCGCAAGCTGGGCAAGGAGCTTGAGCTTTTCATGTTCCACGACTGGAGCCCTGGAAGCGCGTTCTTCCTGCCAAAAGGCGCGATAATCTACAACGAGCTCACCAACTTTATCAGGGAGGAATACCTTAAACGCGGATACAAGGAAGTGATTACGCCTCAGCTGTTCAACAAGGCACTCTGGGAATTGTCAGGGCACTGGCAGCACTTCAAGGAAAACATGTTCGTGCTGAAAGTGGACGAGGACGAATTCGCGCTGAAGCCAATGAACTGCCCAAGCCACGTCCTGATTTTCAAGAACAGGACAAGGAGCTACAGGGAGCTGCCGTTGAGGATTGCTGATTTCTGTGTGTTGCACAGGAACGAGCTCAGGGGGGTGCTTGGAGGTCTCACAAGGGTTAGGAAGCTGTCACAGGATGATGCCCACATATTTTGCACAAAGGAGCAGATTAACCGGGAGATAATGCAGCTGCTGGATTTTGTCAAGTTTGTTTACGTTGACACGTTCAAGTTTGAGTTCAAGGCAAAGCTAAGCACAAAGCCCGAGAAGTTCATGGGCGACCCGCAGCTGTGGATGCTGGCAGAAGAGGCGCTTGAGGATGCGCTCAAGGCAAGCAAGCTGAAGTACGAAGTGAAGCAAGGAGAAGGCGCCTTTTACGGCCCTAAGATTGACTTTGATGTCCGTGACTCAATTGGGAGGGACTGGCAGCTCGCAACCATCCAGCTCGACTTCCAGATGCCGATAAAGATGGAAGCAGAGTACGAAGGGCAGGATGGGAAGAGACACCCCGCTGTCATGATACACAGGGCAATCCTTGGCAGCCTGGAGCGCTTTATCGGAGTCCTCACAGAGCACTACGCAGGAAAGTTCCCGCTGTGGCTGAGCCCTGTGCAAGTCAGGATACTCACTGTGGCAGACAGGTTCAATGACTATGCTAACCAGTTGCAGAGAAGGTATTTTGAAGCAGGCATCCGCGTTGAGGCCGATGAAAAGGCCGAAAGCGTGCCTTACAAGGTAAGGGAAGCTGAACTGGACAAAGTCAACTACATTCTCGTTGTTGGAGAAAAGGAGGTTGCGGCCAATACCGTAACCGTGAGAAAGGGCAAGGAGCAGTTTACAGTGGATGCAGACAAATTCTTGCGGCAGGTTGTGGAGGAGATAGAAAAAAGAGCCTAAAAACAGTGGTGTAAAATGCAATTTAAAACGAAAATAGGGAAAAAATGGGAAGTAATAATCCCAAAGGCAATTCTAGATGATTTTGGAGTAAGCCCTGGGGAGGAAATAATCATGATTTATGAAGAAAATAAGCTGATAATAAGGAAACCCTAACGCCCTTTAAAAACAGGTAGGTTTAAATATTAGCAGCCTCGCCCTAAGCCCCTATGGGGCAGCAGGAAGTCAGCGATTTTTTGAAGAAATACAGGGCAAAGTGGTTCACTTCAAAGCAGATAGCCAAAAGCCTCAAGGTGAGCACGGGCTCTGTAATAAACAACTTATCAAAGCTCCGAAAGAGCAAGCAGGTGCTTTTCAAGAAGGCAGGGCGAGCCAACCAGTACATCTACAAGTATAAGGCGTAAACTCTTGCGATGATAATCCGCTTTACTGCTTCCAACGTCGTTGCAATGATTCTCTTTATTCCGCTTCTTATCGCCATAGGGCTAGTTCTCGCCTTTATTGTTCCGCTGCTTGCGTTAATAATAGCTGCAGCCTCGATTTTATTTTTGGGCCTGTACGCCCTTGCGAAGATTGGCTTGATTAAGAAGCAACAGGTTCGCATTGGCGGCACCAGCGGTAGCAGCGGAGGGCATTCTTCAGAATCGCATAAAAAAGGGGAATCCACACTGGAAGTCAAGGATTATAGAGTAAGGTAACATAGAACAGTGCAGATAAGGCAAATTCGCTGAATTCTTTGCCAAAAAGTATATTAAGCCCTTGCGGTTGCCGGCACGCATGGATTTTGGGAGCTACAAATACAGGGAAGATATTGAAAAGGCGCTCAAGAGCTTCCTGCCTGATAAGCTGACAGCAGATTGGGCTGAGAAAGCCATTGGGAAAGCAAAATGGAAGCAGGACGCAGAAGCCCTGACAAAAGCCATTAGCGAGCCTGTGTGGGACTTTCTGAACAGGGGTGGCAAGCGGTTCCGGCCCATTGCAATGCTGATGTGCTGCGAGGCTGTAGGCGGCAACCCGAAAAAAATTTTGCCATTCACTGTGATTCCAGAGCTGATTCATAACGGAACCCTCGTTGTTGATGACATCGAGGACAACTCAGACCTAAGACGAGGGAAGCCTGTCCTTCACAAGATTTTCGGCGTTGACATCGCAGTAAATGCAGGGAACACGCTATGCTTCCTGCCATACATAATCATCCGCGATTCTGACTTACCCGCGGAAATGAAAAGAAGGGCTTACGAGATAATAAGCACAGAACTGCTGAAGTGCCATTTTGGGCAGGCGATTGACATATGGTGGCACAGCGGAAAATCAGGGCGAATTCCTAGTGAAGAGGAATACCTCCAGATGTGCGCCAATAAAAGCGGTTCGCTTGCCTGCATGACCGTGAAACTCGGCGCACTGCTTGGCGGGGGAAGCAACAGGCAGGTTGAGGCTCTTGGAAATTTTGGCCAAGCAGCCGGCGTCGTCTTCCAAATCCGGGATGATATCCTTAACATTGCAGAGAACAACCGCATAGGGAAGGAATTCGGGGACGACATTAAGGAAGGAAAGAGGACGATGCTTGTGATTCACACGCTTAATTCTGCCAGCAAAGATGAGCGGGAACGCCTGCTTGCCATACTTAACATGCACACGAAGGATGAGAGGCTGCTGGAGGAAGCAATTAGCATCATTAAAAAATCCGATTCGATAGCTCATGCCGAAAATGTGGCTCGCCAGATAACCGAGAACGCGTGGCACGAGGTAGATGCAGTACTGCCAGAATCAGAAGCCAAGGGCCAGCTTAAAGAGCTTGCGCAGATGCTGATAAGCAGGTCGGTTTAACTCACTACTTCCCAAACCTTCTGTGCCTCTGCTTGTATTCATCAATAACCTGCAAAAGGTCTTCCTTTTCGAATTCAGGCCACATTTTTTCGAGAAAAAACAGCTCTGAATATGACGACTGGTAAAGAAGGAAGCCGCTCAGCCTTTTTTCGCCGCCTGTCCTTATTATCAGGTCCGGGTCATCGGGCATGTAAAGATAGCGCTTGAATGTTTCGTCATTAATGTCTGCTGCAGAAACCTTCCCTGCCTGTGCATCAGCAACCATCCTCTTAGCCGCATCGGCTATCTCCTGCCTTCCGCCGTAAGCCATGCAGAAATTGACAATAAAGCCGCTGTTTTTTGCTGTTTTTTCCATCAGCTCGCGCATCAGCTTCCTTACGCCTTCTGGGAACATCTCAAGTCTGCCGAGGAACTTTACCCGTATGCCTAGTTTATTGCCTTTTTCCTGCAACCGCTTGTCCGTTCTGAGCTGCTCACAGGCCTCCCTGAACAGCTTCATGATGTAGCCAAATTCCTCCTTGGGCCTGTTGAAGTTCTCAACAGAAAAAGCATACAGCGTTAGCTCTTTTATTCCCAGCTCGGTGCACCAGCCCAGCAGCTTCTCTACCTTCTTCTTGCCCCACTGGTGCCCCATCCAGGGCTTCAGCATAAGCTTTTTTGCAAACCTTCTGTTGCCGTCAAGTATTATGGCAACGTGCGAAGGATTCGGGTTTGATGCATTGTTCACTAAATTACTGCCGTTCGTCATTTACAGCATGGTTTCGAAAAAGGGTTTATAAATATTTTCGTCTATAAGCAGTACAAACCTGTTCGTGTTCCGAAGATCCGCAGCAGCAAGATTTAAATAATACTGCTTGCGTGATGAAGTCATGGTGAAGATTGCTCCTTCAATCCTTTCAGCGGACTTCGGCAAACTCGCTGATGAGATAAGAAAGGTTGAGAAATACGTTGACATGCTGCACATTGACGTGATGGACGGGCATTTTGTGCCAAACATAACATTCGGCCCGCCTGTTGTCAGAAGCGTGAGGGTTGTGACCAAGCTGCCATTTGACGTTCACCTGATGGTTGAGGAGCCTGACAATTTTATTGACAACTTCATTGATGCAGGCGCGAACCTGCTCACTGTTCACGTAGAAACAGCCAAACACCTTAACAGGACTATTTCAAACATCAAGAAGAAGGGCGCAATGGCAGGCGTTGCCCTTAACCCTGCAACCTCACTGTCAGCCCTGGACCACGTGCTGGAAGACGTTGACCTCGTTCTAATCATGACAGTAAACCCCGGCTTCGGCGGCCAGCATTTCATCAGGGGGATGCTGCCAAAAATCAGGAAACTTAAGGAAATGATAGACAAGGCAAAGCTCAACGTCGAGATAGAGGTCGACGGCGGCATAAACGGTGATACAGCGAGGCAGGCGGTTTCTGCCGGAGCTGACATACTCGTTGCGGGCTCCTACATTTACGAGAGCTCTGACTTGGTTGCAGCGATTAGCAGCCTCCGCAATCTCGGGAAAAAGGATGACAAGAAAAAGTAATCGTATTAGTCAAATAGTGAAAGAGAAAAAATAAAAAAATAAAGAATAAGGAAAACTTCCCTTCTTTCTTACCTTCCCCTTGCCATCTTTGCCCTGGAGACATCTCCCTGGCCATCTATGAAGTACAGGTATCCCTTTTCCTTCTTGACACCAACCTTGGCAACTACTTCCTGCTTCTGTTTTCCTTTCTTCTTTCCGCCCCTGACCATCTTAGCCCTGGCGACGTTGCCCCTCTTGTCTACAAAATAAAGGTAGCCGTTCTGCTTCCTTACCCCTGCTTTTGCAACTTTCTGTGCCATCCCTTACACCCCCGATTTTTTATTCAATCGTTTTTGTTTTCTTCCCGCCGCGAACTTATGCTTTTCCCGACGAGAGATTTCTATCCTACGCATACTTCTATTTAAATCTTGCTATTTCTGCGACGAGAGGGCAGGCCTTTCACTTCCTTGAAAAAAGCTCATCGGCAGCAGCGAGGTAGTCCTTCACCCGCTGCAGAACCCCCAGAAGGAGGAATTTCTCAATCTTATCAGCAAAAATCTCAGACATGCCAAGGAACTCTGAAATCCTGTACCTGCTCTTGATTTTTTCAACAAGCATAAGATTTCGCAGGCGCTTAATCTGGCGCCTTATGTTGGAAGGGGCAATGCCCTGCATCTCCAGCTTGTGAAGCTTCCTGTTGATTATGACCTTCTTCTCCACGTCCTCAACGCTCAGCAGCTGCCTCTTCTTCCTGCCTTTCAGCAGGACATGAAGTACATCAACGACAACGTCCCTGGAATCGCCAGGCTGAAGGACCCCCAGGCTCAGGCAAAGCCGCTTTACAAGCTCACGCTCTTTTTTAGTCTGTGGCTTTTCGTACTTCCTCAGAGTCAGCTCAAAAAGAGGAGTCTCGCTCGAAACCTTTTTTTCGGCTTTCATTTCCCAATCGCCCGCACACCCAACAATACTTATTAAAACTTTTAAGAAATGAGTATAAATAGTTTTCGATAGCATCAGCTCCTGCTTTATGGCGGCACAATTCCGCAACAGGCGGAATGTGCAATCCTGCAAGGCAGGATTTGCAGAATCAGCAAATTTTTAATAAAAGCACAGCACCAGCAGCTGGAAAATGGAAAAGGCAGATAAAAATAATCCTGAGAAGAATCCGGCAATAAGCGACATCAGGCTAAACGGGGGCATGACTGTTGCAGAGCTTGTCAGGCAATTCAAAAACTCAGGATTCCAGACTCACAACATTGCAGTTGCAGCTGAAATACTGGGCTCGATGGCTAAAGAGAATGCAACAATCTTCCTCAGCTTTACCTCAAACATATCGGCTTCCGGCATCAGAGGAATAATAATCGATCTTGTCAAAAAGAAAAAAGTGCATGCGCTTGTTGTGAGCAGCGGAGCCCTGGATGAAGACATAGCGAGGGCAAAGATGCCGTACCTTCAGGGAACATTCGAGGCAGACGACTCTGAGCTGGGAAGAAAGGGCATTAACAGGATGGGAAGCATTTTTGTTCCGAATGAATGCTATGAATACCTTGAGGAGAAGATAACACGTGTGCTGACTGAAATATATGACGGTTCAGGCAGCAAGGAATTTTCGGCGACTGAAATAGTAAGGCAGATAGGGCTGCACCTTGACACTGAAGACTCGTTTGTCTACCACGCAGCCCGGAATGGCATACCAATCTTCTGCCCTGGAATTACAGACGGGGCTGTCGGGCTCCAGCTGGCCTTCTTCCAGCAAACCCGCCCTGACTTCAAGGTTAACGAGCTGAAAAGCGCGCTTGAAGCAGTTGACTTTGCCATGACAGCAAAAGGGAAAGGAAAGGTTGGCGCCATTATCCTTGGAGGGGGAATTGCCAAGCACCATACCATCATTTCCAACATACTTGGAGGAGGCCTTGATTACGCGATTTACGTCAACAGCAGCTCACCGTACCATGGCTCGCTATCGGGGGCAACAACGAGCGAGGCGAAATCGTGGGGAAAAATCAGCGGGAATGCGATGGACGTCACAATATACGGTGATGCATCTGTGATTTTTCCGCTGCTTATCGCATCAAACAATTGTTTTTTTGAGTAAAAGGCTGAAAATCCAGCCAAAAATAAAAAAATCAAGTTAAAACAAAAATTTATCAAAACTTTTTGCCAAATTTTTTCCAAAAAACATAAAAAACAGTTAAGTTTAAATATAAGCCACTACATAAGTGGTTCACATAAAAAATTGGTGCAGATGAAATCTAGTATGAACGTAGGTAAAAATACGGATTTGTATGACAACCTCTGTATTCTGGCTCGAAAAGATAGCTTGAGCCTTAAAATGAAAAATTATGAGGTGAGCAACTAGTAAAATGTTCGGACCACACTTGACCCTTGACCTTTACGGATGCGATAAGGATAAGCTTAATGACCACGGTTATGTATACGAAATGTTAAATGAGATGCCGGAGATGCTGGGCATGCACAAGTTCTCAGCGCCGCAGCTCACAAAAATACCAGTGCAGCCAAACTCATTTGACAAGGGAGGCCTGACAGGATTCGTCATACTGGTTGAAAGCCACCTTTCCATCCACACCTTTCCGGCTGATGGCTTTGCATCCTTTGACATATTCTCGTGCAAGTACTTCAGCGAAGACAGCGCCATGAAATACCTCATGGAAAAGCTTGGCGCCGAAAAGGTTGAGGTAAACAGGCTTGAGCGCGGAAGGGAGTACGTCAAGCATTACCCGAGAAACGTGCAGAAGGCAACAGTGATTGCGGCTAAAGAACGCTCGCTTGCCCGCTGAACTTTTTGTTTTCCGGTCTTCTCTCAGGTGCTGCGACTGGCCACAGTGCAGGCATTCAATAAACTTTTTAATGTGGCTGGGTTCAGCTAACTCTTATGGCAACCAAGAACCCGCACTTTTACCTGCCTTTCAACTTCGGGGCAATCCCGCACGAGCTTGCAGAGTATAATGTTTCCAAGGTTGCCATACTTCCTGTGCCTTATGATGCAACGACAACCTACCAGCCCGGCACAAGGAACGGCCCAAGGGCGCTCATTGAGGCAAGCCGCTGCCTGGAATTCTACGATGAGGAAACCGGAAGGAACTTCTCAGGCGTTGGGGTGTGCACCCTTGACGAAATGGAGGTGGTTGATGATGCAGGGAAGATGGTTAACAGGGTCTACGAGGCAGTAAAGGTTCTGCTTGGCGATGGCAAGAAAACAGTCGTAATCGGGGGTGAGCACTCAATCAGCAGCGGCTCAGTGAAGGCGCACATGGAAAAATACCCCGACCTTACTGTGCTTCACGTTGATGCGCATGCAGACATGAGGGATGAGCTTGCCGAAAACAGGTTTAACCACGGCTGTGTTGCAAGGCGGATTTCAGAGATGTGCCCCCTTGTTTCAGTTGGGGTAAGAAGCATAGCCCAGGAGGAGTTTGACCACATCACAAGCAGCAACGGCAGGATTAAGGTATTTTTCGCGAAAAACATCCACTCAGGCAGCAGCTGGATGGATGATGTTGTTAAGTCGCTTGGAAAGAACGTTTACATCACGATTGACCTTGATGCGTTTGACACCTCAATAATGCCCTCTGTTGGAACGCCGCAGCCCGGCGGCCTTGGATGGTATCAAATGCTTGAGCTCATGAAAAAAATTGCTGCAGCAAAGAACATTGTTGGCTTTGACGTTACAGAGCTCATGCCAATTCCGGGCAACCACGCCCCTGATGTTCTTGCGGCAAAGCTCGTTTACAAGCTCATAGGCTACTTCTTCTCCAAGCAATAACTGGTGATGAGCTTTACAGGGTGATAGGAAAGCTTAACCCTCTTAAGGTAATCAACGCCGAAGTCGTCCTGGGCGTTCAGAAATTCATAGCCTGGCCATAACCTTGCAAATTCCCTGAAAATGAACTGCGCAGCGCCGTTAACAGTGGGAAGGGTCTTCTCAACAATGTTGCTGCACATACCTTCGGCAAGGCGCTCGCCCAGGCTGTAGCCAACAACCTTGCCATCAACTTTAAGCACAATGCCCTTCACGCCAAGCTCCCCCGAAAACTTCAGAAGCGTTTTTGCAACCTCTGTTTCAGAATCGAGCTCATAGCGCCACGAGCCATCACCTGCCTCTGCTTTCTGCTCCTGCCACAGCTCTGTCAGCTGCAGGCAGCCATCAGCGTGCCTGCTAAAATCAAACTCTTCAATACTGTAGCCATAATTCTTCATGAAAAAGTTAACCTTGTTGCGCTTTGAGTCGAACTCCGGGCCTTTCAGCTCAACAAGGTCCTTAGTCCTGTAAACATAATCCTGTGTCCAGTAGCTGAGCGTTGCACCAAGTGTTGTAGCGAGAGCCTCATACTCCTCTTTCATGCACTGAGGAATGTAAATGGCAGCCGGCTTTGCGCCAACGCCAGAAGCCTTATTCATGCCCTCTACAATCCTAAAGCACTCAGCAAGTGTCTCAGCGAGCTTTGTGCCGCCAACAGGCGGGCCCCACACAACATAGCGGCCCTTGTCATAGCCAAACACGCACAAATTGCCGTTAATAATTGCCCATGTGTGCTTCAGAGGCCCTGCCCAGATAAATCGCATTGCAAATGTAGTATCGGCAAGAGGCTCCTTCACCTGTCCAAAGAACTTCTGGAACAAATTCCTGTCGCTAAGGGATACGCCCCTCGTGTCATGTAAAGCCATTAGTATGGCAACTGCTGCCCTTGTTTATAATTTTTTTCTGCAAACGCGGCAAAATTTGCAAAAAATTAAATATAGGGCTTGCCAAAACAGCGATTGAAGCAGGATTAATCGGAAAAAAATGGAATTGATACCGGAGCCGGAGAAATCCGGCGGGGAGATAAAGAGGTGCATAAGCCAGTTTGGCTACAAGCCAGAACACAACTACACATATTTCCTTACCACTGCCGAAAGCGGCGCTAAAAACATCTTTCTCAGGTCGAGCAAGGGCTACGGAGTCCTTGCAGCTTACAAGGAAAAAGCTGCAGAAGTCACTATGATTTCAGAGGCGCTTGCGCCAAGGGACGAGCAGGCTGAAGTGCTGCATGATGCGCTTGACACGTGCTTTAGCAAGCTTAACGTCCAAAAGTTTGTCGTTGAGCAGGATGATGCGCTGCGGCAGAAAACGCTGAAAGAATTTGCCAACAACGGATACAGGGCATTGCCGCCAAGGTACTCGCTCTACTGGCCCCTGTTTGACATGGCGAAGTGGGGCGGCAACGATATGCCTGGCGAGGACTGGAAAAAGCTCAGAAACATCAGGAACAGGTTTTTCAATGAGCACTCTGTTGAGGTAGTTGACAGCAAGTCTGTTGATAAGGAGAAACTAAAGAAAATTATTAATGAGTGGGTTGAGCGCAGAAAACTTATGAGCCTGGGCGCAAACAGGAAAGACTCCAACCTCGCCTACTACGAGAGATACGTCAGCATGATTGACCTCGGCTTTGAAGGCACAAAATTTGCCAAAACTATGGTTGTTGACGGAGAGCCATGCACACTAACAGCCGGCTGGGAAATACCAAACTCGGATGGCGCCTACTACTCTGCCATCGGCATAAGCAACTACGGCTTTGAAGGACTGAGCGAGATTGCCAATCTCGACGACCTTCACAGGCTGAAGGAGAACGGCTACAGCACAGTTGACTTCGGCGGAAGCCCCATGCCTCTCCTCAAGTTCAAGCTCAAGTTCAGGCCCCATGCTGTTTACGTTACGCACACTTACGCGATTGTGAAGAAGTAGATCGAATCCTTAGTACGGCGCCTTTACCTTCAGGTTTTGTATCCTTGCATAATCAGAAATGTTCCTTGTACAAAGCACAGCATTTACCTGCAATGCGGTTGCGGCTATTATGGCATCTACAATCGACAAGCCATACACTCTTCTCAGCGCACCGCCTCTCCTTGCTAATTCGTTGGTTACCAATACCTTTTTGCCAATCGATAAAAAGGCAATAGCCTTCTCCTCGTTTTCCTTGTCCTCACAAGCTTTTCCGGCTAAAATTTCGGCCTCTGTAAGTGCGGAGTAATAAAGCTTAAACTTGTCGCTTTTCACAACGGCATCGAACCATTCTGTTGATTTTTTAAAATCTCGGAGGTTGTCAATAAACAGGTCTGTATCTATTACAATTGAGATTGGTTCCTCCTGTTTCATATGCCAAGCCTCTTCGCCCTTTTCGCATACTCGGCCCTCATTTCCCTCACGTACTTAACCGAGTCCTCAACACTTTTCCAAGTGCCGGCTGCAGCTTTAACGACGTCTTCTTCAAACTTCTTAATAACCAGCCCCTCCTCTTTTGTGCTCGCCAACAGAACATCCCCCACCTTAATGTTAAAAAGCTTTCTCGAGTCCTTCGGCAAGGTTACCTGGTAGTTCCTTGTCACCTTCATCATTCCCATACTAATCACCTTCTCTTCTCATCTTAACTAAATCAACCTAGTAATATTCTGTTAGAAAGGTTAGTAAACTTATATTTAAACTTTTCTATCAAGCTCACCTTGAAAACACCAATCAGCTGCTCACAAGCCAAACCAAAAACAATCCGCTCCCTATACCGCAACTCCTGAGGTATCTCGTAAGGCAGTGTAATCACCAATGAACTTTTTAATAATTGAGAATGGACGAAAAACTAGGGCAAAAAGTCACTTTGCGATTGTGAAGTGATAGGCTTCGAATTCTTCATGGCGCTTCGCGCTGCAGCCTTTTCATTAGCTTCGTTCCTTTGCGTACGATGCGCACGCTGTGCACTAGGCCATAGGCTGCTCCGATTATAAACCCGCCTGCCTGATGCAAGAGAAGCTCAACGCTCATGCCGATAACGATGGTGTAAAAAAGGGCTAACGTCACAATCGCAGCCAGCCTGTGCTGCTCGTAGTCTCTCAGCGTCGCGACGTTATCAAGCACCTGGGCCACCCGATGGTCACGCGCTTGTGTCACGCGCCCGCCGCCTTTTACAAAATAGAAACCCCTAATGAGGACATTCGCTATTGCTTCATGCCCCACGCCTGCAGCAGCACCGATAGCAGCTCCATCCAGCGGCGACCCCAAGAAGAGCCCCGCAATTCCCCCTGCACCGCACCCAAGCATGGCCTCTGCCATGCAATCCAGCATTTGACCCTTGGCCCTGTCCTTCCCATACGATGGCGATGCCGCAATCCTTTGCGCGTATTGCTCTGCCTGCTTTTGCAAGCGTGCAGGCAGTTGCCTGCCTTGCCCAACCTTTATCAAGGGAAGTTTGGCAATCGTAGTAAAAGAAAACATGGACATTTTGCTCTCATCAATAATCCAGGAATATCTCCACATTCTGCCCTTTTATTCTGGCGACTGCTTCGCTGCCAAACGTTCCCTGCTGAGGCCTTGTTTCGGCTACGTCAAGCTTGAAAGCGCCAACCTTTGACTTTACTTCAGCAGCGCTTTCCACCAGAGCGCTTTTCAGCAGCTGCAGCTGCTCAGGAACAACCACGCTCACTGCAATAACCTGCTCCCTAGTCAGGCCAGCAGTCTTCCTTGCCTGCTGGATGTGCCTTACCAGTTCCCTAACGTAGCCCTCTGCCTCCATCTCCTCTGTGGTGTCGGTATCAACATAAAGGCTGCCATACGCCGACTCAGCAACTGCAAAGTTTGCCGGAACTTCCATCTCTGTTATGAGGTGGTCTTTCGTTATTGAAATCATCTGGCCGTCAATGTCAAGCTTAAAGCTACCGTCCTTCTCAATGTGGCTCAGTATTCCAGAAGTGCCGTGCATGGCAAGGTTGGCTATTATTTTCGGAGTCAGGCTGCCGAAAACAGGGCCAAGCTTGTTATAATCAGCCTTAACCCTCATCCTGGCTTCCTTGAACTCATCAGAGAGGGTGAGCTCCTTCACATTGCTCTGCCTCTTGATTATTTCAGCAAGGGCCCTCACAGACTGCTTAGTATTTTCGTCTTTGGTGGCCACTGAAACCCTCTTAACAGGCCACCTAAGGCCGCGCTGAATCTTGTCCCTTGCAGAAAGAACTGATTCAACTATGCTTCTTGCAACAGCCATCTGGCTTTCAAGAAGCGAGTCAACAGCCTCCGGCTTGGGCCAGTCGGCAAGGTGAACGCTCACGGGCTCCCAAGTCGCTTTGCTGCGACTGGGCCCAATCGTGTCGGACACGATTCGGGTCTCCCTAACGATAAGCTGGTAGATTTCCTCAGTCACGTAAGGAGCAAAAGGAGCCAGCAGCTTAACCAACCGTGAAATCACATAGCGCAGGGTGTACTGCAGGGCATCGTCAGGCTCAGCTGCCCTCCCCCTAATCAGGCGAATATACCACCTTGAAAAGTCATCCGTGACAAGCCCCTTAAGCTCATGCACGCAGACATGGTACTCATGCTGGGACAATGCACGGTCAACAGCGGCAGCAACCGAATTGGTTCGGGAGATAATCCACTTGTCTTCTATTTTAAGCGAAGCGTCCTTCACTACTGCCTGCTTGCTGATGACTTCAGAAGCGAAATAGCAGCTGTTCCACAGGGTAGTAAGGAATGGCAGAACATTCTCGCTGACAATGTTGTAGCTAAAGCGCTTTGCAGCTTCAGGCGAGGTGCTGCAGAACTGAAGGCGGACAGCATCAACGCCGACTTTGTCAAAAATCTCCCACGGATTCAGGACATTGCCCTTGCTCTTGCTCATCTTGTCTCCGTGCTCATCCACAACATGGCCTGCGCAGACAACGCTCTTGTAAGCAAAATCATCAAAAAGTAGTGTCCCTAGGACGTGCAAGGTGTAGAACCAGCCACGAGTCTGGTCAATGGCCTCTGCTATGAAATCGTATGGGAAATGTTTTGCAAATAATTCGCTGCTGCCTTTGCCAAACGGGTAGTGGAACTGCGCAAAGGCTGCAGCGCCTGAATCATACCAGCAGTCGATAACGTACGGCACTCTGGACATTGTTCCATTGCAGCTGCCGCATTTCAGCTTTACTTCGTCAATAAAAGGCTTGTGAAGGTCAATTTCAACGTTTTTAGGCAAATCAGCGGCTTTTTCTTTCAGCTCCTTAACGCTGCCAATTGCCACTTCGCCCCTACAGCCGCCGTTGTCGAGGGTTGATAAGGGCGCAGCAGTGCCCTTATTGTCGCACCTCCAAATCGGCAGGGGAGTCCCCCAGAACTTGTTCCTGCTCAGGGCCCAGTCCTTGACGTTTGCGAGCCAGTCGCCAAACCGGCCGTGCTTAATGTGCTCGGGGAACCAGGCAATTTTTTCATTAAGCTCAAGCAAGCGCTCCTTATACCTGCTGACAGCAATAAACCATGACTTAAGCGCGTAATAAATAAGCGGGCTCGAGCATCGCCAGCAAAAAGGATAGGTGTGTGTGTAGTCCTTTTTGCTGAACAAAGCACCGTCCTTTTCAAGGCGCTCAATAATCATGGGATCAGCATCCTTGACAAAAATGCCGGCATAGTCCTCAACGTCCTTGGTGAATTTCCCGTCTTCGCCAACAGGCTGGATAAAAGGCAGGCCATGCTTCTTGCAGTTCTCGTAATCCTCCTCGCCAAATGCCGGAGCTTGATGAACAATACCGGTGCCTTCCTCTGTTGTAACAAAATCGGCCAAAGTGACAAACCACGCTGGCCTGTCAAGCTTGCCAACAAAGCAGTCAAACAAGGGCACATACTCCTTTCCCAGAAGCTCGCTGCCAGCCATCTTTTGCACAATGACCGGGTTGGTGAAATATTTTGCTGCCAAATCGTTGGCAAGGATAAACTGCTTGCCAGGATATGCGCTGTCCTCAACAATAGCATAAGTTATGCCAGGGTGAACAGCAAGCGCAACATTGCCTGGAATAGTCCAGGGAGTGGTTGTCCACGCCAGAAAAAACCTGCCCGGGTTTTCCTTAAGCTGGAACGCAGTCGTTATGGCAGGCTCAGCTATCTCATCATAGCCCAAAGCAACCTCGTGGCTGCTTAGCGGAGTCTCGCACCTTGGGCAGTAAGGCAGGACCTTGAAGTCCTCGTACAGCAGCCCTTTTTTGTGCAGCTGCTGCAGGCTCCACCAAACGCTTTCGATATACTCATTCTTCAGCGTGACATACGGGCTGTCAAGGTCAATCCAGAAAGCCATCTTTTCAGTCAGCCTGTCCCATTCACTGATGAAAGAGAAAACATCGCTGCGGCAAAGGGCATTAAACTTGCCAATGCCGAAGTTGAGGACGTCCTTCTTAGAGTTTAAGCCGAGCTTCTTCTCAACCTGCACCTCAACAGGCAGCCCGTGGCAGTCCCAGCCCGCTTTCCTCGGCACTGAAAAGCCCTTCATGAACTTATACCTGCATACAAGGTCCTTTATCGTGCGCATCTCAACATGGTGCAGCCCAGGAGGGGCATTGGCTGTCGGAGGCCCCTCAAGGAAGCTGAAAAGAGGCCTTTTCTCATCGTAAGCCAGCGCCTTCTCAACAACCCCCTTTTCCTTCCACAGCTTAGTGATGCTGTCCTCTATCCTCTTGAAATCGTAGCTGCGGGGAAAAGAATCTGCCATGCAGGAAGCAATCTGAAAACCGTATATATAGTTTTTGGAATGAGACTATAAGCTTCTAGATAACTAAGCTAAGCTTCTAGATAACTCAGAGCCCAGCGCACCACGCATCACTGCGGGGTCAAAAAGACGGCCTCGAGAAGCTTCAATGGCGTGCATCTCCTGTAACACATCGTTTAACATGCCTCCATCAAGCGCTGTTTGAAGAGTTAGGCGTAGGCCTGTATAAAGCATGCCTAAATCAGGCGCTGTTTGAGGAGTTATGACTACATGAAGCATCCTGCCTTCATCAAGCGTTGTTTTAAGATTTTTCCCCCACCTAACTTTGGCAGCAACTTCGCGAGGCGAAGCCGCGAGCAAATACAAAGTGGCAGCAGCGGTGTAGTCCCTTTTCCCCTTATAGTACATCATCCCTTCGCCAAAAAGTTCCCCATCGAGACCAGCTTCGCCATCTACCAAAGCCAGCTCCGTGGCTGCTACGAAATTCTTCTGTTCTTTCAGAAGTGCAATCCTTTCTGGCAAGTCCCCAGTTATTAGAATGGCAAGTTCTGCAACGCCCTCTAAGTCGCCTCTTTCCACGTATCTGGTGAATAACGGTTCAAGCCTTGCAGTGTCGACAGGCGGGTAATATTGTTTTGCACCATCATCTCCTACACTATTGGATGCGTAAGCAAGAGTTTGCTGTAACCTCACGCTGAACTCGGGTGCGTCGTACTCTTCAGGGCCCCTGCGGGTGAACTCAGCAGCCTCTGCGTACTCTTGAGGGCTGATGCCCCTTCTCTCTTCAATGAAGTAAAGAAAAGGGTGGGGAACGCGGTTACCCTTGCCTTCAAAAAAAGCGCCCAGAAAAACGGGGTCCCGCATGAGGGGTCGCAGTTCGTCGTCACGTTCACGTCTGCTGTTTGCAGACTGGATCCTCACCTCCTCATCCGTCAGGGACATCATTCCCTGATACTTCTGAAGGTGGCTGAACCTGTGCACCTGTGTAGAAAGTCTGCTTTCCAAGTCATCAATTCTTTCCTGCCGGATTCTTTTTGCACGCCTTGCCCTGTTCAACTTGTCAGTCAACAGGACAACTTCAGAACTAATGCCTGGTAGTGCCTCGTCAACTGTGGAATACCTTGAACTCATCAAAGCGCAACAAATGCTGCATGCTTATTTATATTTTTCTATCAAAACGCCTTCTGAGCCTATGAGCAAGCTTTTTGTCGGGCATGTGCGCTTCCACATTGGGAATGTTGCCCATGAAGTCTAAAGGTCTGGTTTTCCAGTTCTCCTTAACAGTCGAGTAAACTCTGCTTTTGATAGGGCTTACGATGCCGTTCCTGTTCTCTATGGTGCACAGCTTTTCGTAAAGCCAGAAATACCATTTCTTCTCGCTGCTGCTTTGGCTCATGCACTCGTCATAGATTGCAGCGTAGTCAAGGTTCTCCCGCATCAGCCTGTCGCAGTCACTAATGTCGGCAGCTCTCGGAGTCATTGCCTTGAAAAGGAAGATGTCTTCGTTGGCTGCGAGAAGCACTTTCAGCTTACCCTCCTGTTTGAAAGGAGAGGAGCGGCGCTTCATGCTGTCCGTGAACTTGAGCATTTTTCCAACCTCTCTGAGAAAGACGTCTATTCTGGAGTCTTCCTTCTCGTACACCGCCAAGGCTGTGAGATAGAACTCGTCTTTCATGTCTGTGCTTCTCCTGAAGCCTGCCCTAATTACAGCGCTGTCGAAGGCATCAAACTCTTTTTTCGATGCTATAATGATGTCAATGTCCTTTGTGGCTGGCTTGAGGCCTTTGAAGCACATGGCACAGCCCCCTATAAGGTAAACGGAGCACTGCTCCCCCAACTGCCTGCCTACGCTTGCTATCCAGCTATTAAGCTCGTCCGCGTTAAACATCCTCCACTCCGTACATGGCAGCAACCCTCCTGAAGTCCTGCAGCTCAAATTCCGGAAGGCTTCCCACTTTTAATTTTTCCTCCCTTGCAGCAAGCAACTGGGCCAACTCTGAAAAAGTTGTGTAGAGGTCATACTTCATCGCCACCTTTCCAACCTTTCTTTTCTCAAGCTTGTTCTTTAGGTAAAAGGCCAAGGCAAGGTATAGTGTCCTGGAATCCTCAATTTCAAAAAGGGAGTGAACGAAAATTTCCTCCTTTGAAAGCTTTCGCCCAGGCACGTAGCACAGCGCCCCGACAAGCCCAATCGTTATTCCGAAATCAGCGAAGCGGGCAAATCCGGTGTAGACGCCCACCTTCATTTTCTCATCGTCAATAGCAAATATTTCCTCATCCTTGTACTTCCACTTCAAAGCGCCATTCAGCAGGGAGTAGTTCCTAAGCTCCTTCAGAAAGCCCTGCAGCACTGGCCAAGCCTTCTGATTTACGCGGTAAAGCCTGCCTCGCCTCTGCAAAACGCCCCTATCCGAGAGCTGCCTGGCATACTGGCGCGCAGCCGCAAGGCTTACCCCTGACTGCCCTGACGCGAGCGCCAAGTCTTTCCAGTCCAGGCACAAAGCCGCAAGCAGGTCCAGCCGAATGCCGCACAGGATTTCAGAAAAATCAATTGTCCTGTACTGGAACAGCAGCTCCTTCAGCTTCAAAGCATACGGCGTTCCAGACAGCCTCACCCTTACTCTGCTCTGGTGCAGCCTGCCTTTCCTTTCCTTCGCAACGTAGCCCTCTTCTGCAAGCGCCGAGACTACTTCAGACGCCCAGTTCTGCGACTTCCCAATGCCATTTGCCAGCTCAGGGAGGGTTTCGCTGCCCCGGACAGCCAGGCTAAACACTCTGAGCATTGGCTTTGTAAGCTTCACAAAAAACACCTATATTAACATAATTACCGATTTAGTATATAAACATATCGGTATAAATTATAAAATCTGCGTTTTCCACTAGTCTTTGACTAGTGGGATGATTGTGGAAAACGCAGGGTCTGAGCAAAACTACCCGAGCGAACGAAGTGAGCGAGCATGCCGCTGGTCTCTGACCAGCGGTGGTAGTTTTGCGATTGACTTTACCGCCAGCAGTCAAAGGCAGTTAAAACCAGAGGTATTTGTTTACCTCTTTAGCGTTGTTTTTGCAACGAGACTATAAGCAACTCCCGCTGGCTGGGAAAGCGCACACAACTAAGGACAATTATGCGTGGTTTTTTCCGCCTCATTTATCGAGGTTTCATCAAGATGCTAGAAAGAATAAATTTACAGTTTCAAAAGTCTGGCAAGAGTTTGGCCAGCCATAAAACCTGCAACTGCGTAAGGTAATCTATCTTTGACTACATCCCAATTGGACTTACATTCTGCAATATATGGTACCTCCACTACGGGAAGTTTAACATTAACAAAAGGAAGCTTTGAGCCATACCTCTCCTGAACGTATGATAATGCAGAACCTATTGTAATCGTTTCTAATCCGTTTTGAAGATGAGAGTCAGGCCCAGAAACTAGTTCTAAAGCTGCCCCAGTCACAAGCCCATCCACAAACAGCACAGCAGCGTACCTTATACCCCTTCATTTAAGGAAATACGCTCTTTGTATTTAAATAATGTTATTTTATCCTGCTGCTAAGATGCAAATGGCGAAAGGCAACTAACCCAACCGGTTCATTATCATCCTTACGCCCCAAACAAGGAGCGGGACTGCTATTGCAAGGGCTATCCAGTTGGACATGTCCTTAAAATCCACTATCAGGAAGGACCTGAGGCTCATTAAAGCATCCACTGGCGCATTACACTTAAAAACATGCTCTGTCACTGATTAGTGGAAACAGAAAATTTTATATACAGCCGAGGTACAGTTTTCCGGAAACACCATCTGCGTCTGAGAAGGGTAAGGAATGAAACGGAAAGTGCCGGTAGCGGTTGCCAAAGGTATGCTTGCCAGGGTGCCTTTTCAGGTAAGCTTCTGGTTGTGCACCAATGAAAACCTCCGAAGCCTCCGCGATATTTCTGAGGCCCTGCAAAAAGCCACCGATGACGTCTTCAGGTACCATGTCAACAGGGACAAGAACGACTTTGAGACATGGATCAGGGACATAATAAAGGACAAGGACCTGGCAAGGGAGATAGCCCGCGTCAAGACAAGAGACACACTAATCAGGAAGATAACAGAGCGCGTGGACGAGTTAAGCTCAATACTCAACAGAAGCAAAACAGTGAAAGCCAAGGCAAAGGCCAAGCCAAAGCGAAAGCGCAAAGGAAAGGCAGGCAGGGCAAGGCATGCAGCACGCCCAGCCAGGCCAGCTAAAGCAAAAAGAAAGGCCAGAAAAAAACTGCACAGGCGCGTACACCGCCACAGAACCCGAAGGAAAGCAGCGGGCAGAAGAAGGCTCAGGCAAAGGCGGTAACCTGAATAGCGGCAATCAATAGCTTTTTATAATGATGCCTTATTTCTCAAACTAAAATGGTCAAGAGAATAGGCACTTCAAGGCACAAGACAAGAAACCTGTACAGCGTCTCAAAAAAGATGAAGGGAAAGCTCCCTGTCAGCGAGTTTGTCAAGAAGCTTGAGACAGGCGACAGGGTACAGCTGGCGGCGCAGCCGTCCATAATGAAAGGCATCTACTTCAGGAGATTCCACGGCAAAACAGGCATAGTAACAGGAATGCAGGGAAGCTGCTACAAGGTACAGCTCAAGGATGGCGGGAAGGAAAAAACCCTAATTGTGGGCCCTGTGCACCTCCAGAAAGAAAAGCAGCCAAAGTAAGCAGAAAAAGTGACTGAAAAAATGGAACCAAAAATAATCAGCCAAACCCCAATGACGCTTGCAGAGCTAAAGGAAGAAGCAGAAAAGATGAAAGGCAAAGAGAAGGAGCCAAGCATCAGAATCACAAGGATGGAAGACTACCTCAACTCATTCGTTGAGATAACCCCTCAGCAGGGAAAAGAGCTCCGGGCTGCCATAAGCAAGCTTGCAATAAACAGGCTCAAGGAGGAGCACATATGCAAGATAGTAGACCTGCTGCCGAAGACGGCCAGCGAGCTCAAGGTGATAATGCAGGGCTACGCCCTCAGCCTCACAAACGACGCCAGCAGCAAGATAATCGAGCTGGTTAACGAGTTCTTGGCAAAAAAGTAGTAAAAGGCAGCAAAACAGCCTTACATTTTTAAATAATCCTTCATTCTCCACTCGCTAGTCACAGTTACCTGCAGCAGCAATTTGAGGCAAAAATGGAACCGCTTGACATACTCGTTGAGGAAGAGAAAAAGGCGCTTGAAACGACGCCAAGGTCAACGGCAGAGGAGATGCTGCCATACCTGAACCACACTCCCTTCGTTAAGTGGTTAGATGATAATGGCAGGCTCATAAGGTATCAGAGCGAGCCACAACCAGCGCTTCTAGCAGCCATTGAAGGCGAGGAAAGCGGGCTTGCACAAGCCTGGCGGAAGATTTGCCAACAGCGGGATATGGAGGTAAGCCAGGCAATTGAGCGCATACAACGCCAATATGATGTTGTGATACCCGAGGATGTGCTGAAATCCTATATGCTCCAACTTGCTGGAAGAATACTTGACTATGCAAAGAAGCACCTAAGCGGTCTGCAAATGGAAACCCCAACGCACGCAGATATAGCCTTAGAACTTGCACGGCCAGAGGTCACAATAAGTGAAATAGTAAAAAGGGCAAAAGAAGCAGTAACAAATCCAGATATAGTTGTTAGGGAAACAGTAGCAAACGTGTCCTTATACCATCACCAGCACACGCTGTAAGCAGCAAGATAGTTGAGCTGGTTAACGAGTTCTTGGAAAAGAAGAAGTAAAAGTTTTGCAGCCACTCAGGCGATTCGTTCATAAGACTGTTCCTGTAACGAAGATTTTATCTCCGTTTTTAACAAAATTTAGCCTGAATTTGGAGTTTTCGTTAAGCGCCAATGCTGTCACAACGTATTTTGGAAAAATAAGCCACAATGAGTTTCCACGCCTTTTTATCTTTGGAATAAATTCCATTTAAACCAGCTTTTGCAGTTCAGCTTTTACCTTCTCAAAGTCTTCAGCTTTAAGCCTAGCAATTTTTTTCTTCACTAAAAACTGTTTTAATGTGAAGATTTTGTCAACTTTTATCCTGCTTTTCATTGGAAGTGAGCCGCTGTCCAAATTTATGTTGTCGATGATTAAGGAGTATTCGCTGTTCTGAAGATTGGAAGTTATGCCGCAAGTAACGATGTCTTGAGTTTTCCCATTATAGCCCGTATTTGACAGAACAAGCGCTGGCCTCTGCTTCGTACCGCTTAAATCAGTAAAAGGAAATGGCACAAGCACTATATCTCCCTGCTCAAACATTATCCCAAACCTCATCAAACTTGTTGTCCCACAGTTCCTTGGCGGTTTTTTCCGAAGCTTTCAACAGGTAAGCGAATTCGTCTTTAAGCAGCTGAGAAGCCTTGCTTGTCTTCTCAAGCAGCATCTTGTCACCTTCCTGTATGAGCAGCAGCTCATCTCCTTTGCTGAGCCCGATGTTTTCCCTCACTTCTAAAGGAATGGCTATCTGGCCTTTTTCAGACATTTTAACAGTTTTGACTAACATAACCCATCACCAACCAAAGTAAAAATATTCTTACTTAAATACTTTGCCCTTGTCTTTTTGTTTCTTTTTAGTGGTGAAAATAGAAAGGTTTAAATAGTGTCATTTTCATGTATTCGATTATGAAGGAGATTGAAACAAAAAGCGGAGTGATAGATGTATCAGTAGATGTTTTAAGACAATACGCCGCTCAAATTAGCAAACAATTCCCTGCGCAAGCTCCTGAATCTGAGGAAATTGCAGCTGATTTTATAAAATTCGATTTAGAAGATGTCCTGCGCTTAGTGGAAAGCAAAGGTTTTCCTCATTTAAATAACATTCGTGCATTAGTGGCGCATGGGAAATCTGATAAAGCCGGAAACTATTGGTATACAGACAGAACGGCAAGCAACGAAACTGTGCCTCTTGCTCAGGTTCAACAGTGGGTTGACAGGCATGATGGTCGATATGGTGTGCTGCTTATTTATTCCTGCAACACTTCTGGAGCGCAACTCTCATCCAGGGCTTCATTTTTGGTGTACCCAAGTGAAGGAATATTTACGTCAGAGGACATTAAGAGGGCAAGATATGACAGGGAAAGTAACCTATTATTTCAACCTCCTCAAGGGGTTAGACAGGGGTTAGTACGATGACCAGCGAGGCAAAAATAACTCAGTTGGAGCTTATTGCTCTGGCCTCGGGCATATGGGCTGATATGAGCAACGTTTCATACCTGGAGACAATAAAGAACTCATCGCGGTTGCGCCCTTATTTCTTAAGGTTACAAGATCACAAGGTTATAGAAATTGGACCCGGCAACAAGCCAGTAAACACCCTGTATAGCTGTAAAGATTATATTGGCGCACCTGGTTACCCTAATGACGGATTAAGCGTGTTAAGGAAAGTGCCAACAGGAAGCGCCGTGGTTGTATCCTTCGGAGTGATAGATGATTCTATTCTTGGCGGGAACCTACCACGACAAAAAGGGGAATTAGCCAAGAGATACATTGAGGAGCTCGTTCAAGAGATAAATAGAGTAGCAAATCCTTTTAGCATCGTAGTCGGTTTGGACGCTGAGAAGTATATGGG